>CAZTCF010000024.1:0-1564 GCA_964612685.1 Candidatus Woesearchaeota archaeon | reverse complement strand
CCCCGACCGGGAATCGAACCCGGGACTCCTGCGCGACAGGCAAGTGTTTTAGCCATTAAACTACCGAGGCATCAGTGTTTTCGGGAGTTTAGGTCGAACGTTAAGTGAGGCCTAAATCTACCGAGGCATAAGAAATCATACCTACTTTAATTTTTAAAGCTTACTACTTGCAAATTTAATTAAAACCCTATTCAAAAATTACTCTTTTTTAGAAACCTTTTTCTTAGCTAAATTAGCTGCTAATGCTGCTTCTCTCTGAGCTGATGCCATCTTTTTTCTAGCTTCTTTCTGCTCTGGACTCATAGGCTTTTTTCCAGTCCTACTTCTCTTAGTCATTCCTCTTTGTTTATGTTGATGTAATCTTCTGCTGTTTCCCATAAAAGTTTTATTTATTTTGAGTATATATAACTTTTGATTAAAATTATTTAATTAAACTTATACATTAACCTTCAATGATTCAGCACACTTCTTGAGAAATTCAATCCTACTCTTACCGTCTTTTATCTCACTCATAATCCATTTTGAGGGAATAGGCTTACCAACACGAAGATAAATATTTTTACCCTCCTTATTCCAAGCTTCTCTAAATGACAAAACTCTACGTAACTTCTCAGTTTTCTCAAACCTTGCAAGAAGGTTATATAATCCTTCATGATTGGGACCAGAAATCCAAACGGGAACAACATACTCTGAATGAGAAATAAATGGAACAATTTCGTTTTTCCAAGGATATTCTCTAAGTCCAGGACCAGACATTGTTCCGGAGGGGCAAATAGCCAAATTTCCTCCCCCATCCAGATATTTTATAGAATCTCTTAAACTTTTTAAATTGGAACTAGAAGTTGTTGTGTTCACAAAATGCAATATCTCTTCTATACCTTTTATGAATCTTAGCTGATTCATTGCTATAAATTTTATTTCTTTCTTATTTTTATCCAAAGTAGAGCCAAGATTACCCAAAAGAACTGCACTATCCAAAAGCCCGTAAGGATGATTTGTAACATACAAAGATGAATTATCTAAGGGAATATTTTCTTTAGAAATTACTTTAACCTTAACACCCATTTCTTTAACAGCTTCAAGACAAGCAGAAGGCCATCCATTTTTAACAGCATTCTCTTCTGCCCTTAAAACCATATCATATGTCTTGCTTATCTTTAAAAAGTCATCTGTAAGAGGATTCATCTTTGCAGAAACGATAATTTTTTCTAAAGACTCTTTTGGGTTTTCAGAATTATCAAAATCCTCAAATAAAGCTTTTATCTTAGGAAACTCTTTCTTAAAATATGCTATCTCCCTGAAAAGGTTGTAAGCATCTCCAAATGATTTTATTATCATAATTATTAATATATTCTAATATTTAAAAATAAATATATTCTGTAAATACAAACAAATTATCTTCTACTAAGTCTAATTATAAATATTAAAATTAAAAGTATTAACACCCCAATTATAAAGATTATAATCATGAAGGATAATTTACTTCCCAAACTGTAACTTTCTGTTTCATCCAAATCTAAATCTTCAGAAGTTACCTCTCCTGAGATTACTGTTGGCTTATTAT
>CAZTCF010000023.1:0-1656 GCA_964612685.1 Candidatus Woesearchaeota archaeon | reverse complement strand
GTTGTTATTATATATTTATTCTTATCTAAATTTATTATTAAAGGTGTTACAGCCGGATCCGTTAAGGGTTAAGAAAGGAAAATTATGGCAGATGTAGTTTTAAAACATGTTGAAAAAACATATCCTTATGTAGAAAAGAAGAGCAAAAGATATAAAAAATCTTTGAATAATAAAGCCGAAGAAACAGTTAAGAAGACTAATCTTCAAATAACTGAAAATGGTGTTTTAGCAGTTCAAGATTTTAATATTGAGATTAAAGATGGTGAGTTCATCGTTCTTGTCGGTCCTTCTGGCTGTGGTAAATCAACAACCTTAAGAATGATTGCTGGATTAGAAGAAATAACGGCTGGTGAACTATTTATTGATGGAAAGTTATGTAATGCTGTCGAACCAAAGGATAGAGATATTGCAATGGTTTTCCAAAGCTATGCTTTATATCCTCATATGACTGTTTATGATAATATTGCATATCCGTTAAAATTTGTAAAATACAAAGATCCGTTACCTGATAAACCTGATAATGTTCGCCATTTAAAACCAAAAGAAATTGAAGAAAGAGTACTTGCTGCTACTAAACTATTAGATATTGAAGACTTATTAGATAGAAAACCAAAAAATCTATCTGGAGGACAACGTCAAAGAGTTGCAATTGGTAGAGCTATTGTAAGAAATCCCAAGGTTTTATTAATGGATGAACCATTATCAAATTTAGATGCTAAATTGCGTAATCAAATGAGAGCAGAAATTATTAATTTACGTGAAAAGATTAAGACAACATTTATTTATGTAACTCATGATCAAATAGAAGCCATGACTTTAGGGGATAGAATAGTCATAATGAAGGATGGTATTATCCACCAAATCGATACTCCTCAGGATGTTTATGAACACCCAAGCAACTTATTTGTTTCTGGATTCATTGGAAGTCCTAGAATGAATTATTTTGATGCGGATTTGTTGTTCGAAGATGGAAAGTACAAGGTTGTTTTAGAAAATGGGTATTCTATAATTCCATGTGAAGAAAAACAAGAAAGATTACGTAATCATAGTGTTGAAGCACAAAGGATTACTTTAGGTGTAAGACCTGAACATATTTCTATAGGAGAAGAAGGCATTGAATGTAAAGTACATGTATCTGAATTAATGGGTGCATCAAGTCATATTCACGCTGAAATCATAGGGGATAAGTATAGTTCTAGTAAAGATGAAGTTCAAAAGGACATCATTGCTATTATACAAAATAATGGTACCTACATAAACTATGTAGGTAAGACATTAAAATTTGGATTTAATGGAAATGTTGTTCATTTGTTTAATAAAGAAACTGAGAAGAATCTTGAATTTTAGTTCATAGTATTTTATAATAATAGAAGTAGGAGAAAATCGATGGTTACCATAAAGGACATAGCACTGAAATGTGGATTATCTATAGCATCAGTTAGTAAAGCACTTAGTGGTAAAGCAACTGATATTAATCCAAAGACAATTGAACATGTACAAAGCGTTGCAAAAGAAATGGGTTACATTCCTAATGCTTCTGCTCGTGTACTAAAAACGAATCATTCATATAGTATTGGTGTATTATTTGAGGATAAAACGCAATCTGGTATTCAACATGAATATTTCTCTGGAATTCTTTCAGCAATTAAAGATGGG
>CAZTCF010000022.1:0-1997 GCA_964612685.1 Candidatus Woesearchaeota archaeon | reverse complement strand
AATAGAGTAGTTTCAGAGAATGGAATGCTTGTTACTTTACCTGCAAACGACTTCGATGATACTGAAGACGTAGGCCTAGGAGTAACTCTTGTTTTCACTGAAGCTGATAAGGACGAAGATGTTGGAGAAGGATCATTCTTCAATGCAGTCGTTAAATCAACAACTAATGAAAAACTACACGCTTCAACTACTAATGTAACAACATTGGAAGGAGATGATGATGTATTCTGGGGACATGTGGTTTCAGATGTAGCATCAAAAGTTACTCACGACCAAACAGCTGATGAGTATGAATTCGAAATCGATTACTTCGGTGAAGAAGTTACTGCTCAGGTGATGGTTGTAGGTGGCTCGTCTACTGTAACAGGTGGAACTAATACTTTAGGAAATGTCTTGGTAAAAGACACTGAAGTAAGTAGTGTTGCTACAAAGAACTTAATTGTTGTTGGTGGAAGCTGTATTAACTCTGCTGCTGCTGCATTGGTTGGTGGTACTAAATGTGGTGCTGCTTGGACTGAGGCAACAGGAATAGGATCAGGACAATTCTTGATCAAGGGTTATGCTGATTCATCTATAACAAGTGAGCTTGCATTGCTAGTTGCAGGATATGATGCTGAAGATACTGTTAAGGCTACTACTTATCTGACAAACAAAGTTGTAGATACAAGTAAGGCTTACAGAGGAACAACATCTACTGAAACTGCGGTTGTAATGGATTAAACCAAATTTTTTTTATTTTTTCTTTTATTTTTTCTTTTTTTTAACCTCTTGGCGGTAGCTTTGAGAAACTTTAAATAACCTCTTTTTTTATTAATATAATAAATATATTGAAAGTAAAAATATAATGAGAAGTATAGAATCAAAAAGACAGGAAGAGAAGAAAAGAAAGAAAAATCAGATAATAATAGGGGCGATTTTAATATTTATAATGCTTGGGAGTACTTTTGCTGTTATAGTTGATTCTTTAAGCAGCAGTAGAAATGAGATTGAAAAAGTAGAATATAACGGGTATGAATTCGTTAATGAAAATGGTTTCTGGGCAACAAGCATTGGGAGTTATAGGTTCTTATTTAGATATAATCCAACCCAAGTGGAAAAGATTAATGCAGAGATGAGATACATAAGTAGTTACTCTGGAACTCCTCTTTATGTGTTTTACGAAGATGAGCCGGCATTTATTGAGATAAACAGGAACCTTGGAGAGGTTGTTCAAAGATTCCAGGGGGCTTGTCTTGAGGAAGAAGGGTGTCCTGAGAACTGGCCAATAAGAGATTGTTCAAACAATTTTGTTATAATAAAAGAATCAAATGAGAGCAAGATATATCAGGAACAGAATTGTGCATTTATAGAAGGACCTAAAGAAAATCTAACTCAAATAACAGATGAATTTTTATTCTTGATAACCGGAATAGAAGGTTAAAGATATAAATATAAAAAGGGAGGGATTAAATAAAAGAAGATGGAAAAAAAGAAGAGAACAGAAAAAGAGAATGCTGAAGAAAAGAAAAGGATAAAATCAGAAGAAGATAAGGTTCTGAAGTTTGTTTTGTTGTTCATAGGGGTTTTCTTTTTAGTGCTGATTGTTTCTTTTTTTGTTATAAGACAACAAAATAATCCGGATTATAAGGGATTGACATTCAATGTAATACAAGAGGGAGAACTAACTTTCTACCAAACCTCCTTTCCAGTAATTCACCAGGGGAAGATAGCAGATTATAATATGTATTTAAGAAATAATCCTAAGGAATTAGACAAAAAGGTTCCTTTTGAAGGGGAAATTAGCTCAATAAAAGATACCGTGATTAATATTACAAAAGAGTTTGATTGTGAGGGGGATCAGGTAATTGCGATTGCAAATATAGTTAATCTTTACAATGCCCTTGGAAAAGATATAATTGCGGACAATAATGCTAGTTGTGATGAACTTGGAAGATATATGTATATTGTTGTTCAACCGGGAGAGGAAACCAGTATAGAACAATACGGTCCTAGCTGCT
>CAZTCF010000021.1:0-3681 GCA_964612685.1 Candidatus Woesearchaeota archaeon | reverse complement strand
AAAAAAAATCCGAAATCTTTATAAATATCTCAATTATAAATTTATCATGGTGTTTGAAAAAATAAAAAAAGCTTTTTCGATGTCTGGTGGAGGAGATGGAGATGAATATATTGAAATCGATTTAACCAAAGAAGAAAAGGATCACAAAGTGATGGTTAAACTTTTCACCTTAAAGCAATACGAGGATATTAATGATGTTCTTAATGCTTTAAGAGAAGGTTATACAATTACTATAGTTGATATCAAAACCCTAAAGCAAAAAGACCCCATTGAATTAAAAAGAGCTATATCTAAGCTTAAAAAGACAACAGATGCTCTTGAGGGGACAATTGCTGGATTTGGAGAGAACCTTGTTATAGCAACACCTTCTTTCGCAAGAATACAGAAGGTTGACAAGCCAAAACCAGAGCCAAAGGACAAGTTTGACGATTACTAATTTGTTTTTCTTTTTTAAAAGAAAAGGTTGAAATTCTGTAGGCAGAGGGCTTTCAATTGTAAATGAGAGTTAATTATTATTTATACATATATTTTTTAATATAATTATTCCAATTAGACCAATTTACCTATTATATATAAGGCTTATACCTTAACCATTGAAAATAGATTTTTCAATGCCACAACAATTGTTGTAGGGACAAAAAGAACCAATAATGCTGCAAATATTGAAGAAACCAAATCTCCCACCCCTATACCTATTAAGGAACCACTTACACTTTCCATCCCAAATCTACTCACAATTACAAGAACCGCACTTGCTACAAGAAAATTTTGAGAATCTTTTTCAGAGACATTTATCTTAAACCCGGTTATCAGACCAATTAAAACCAATATTGCATATATTGGGGAGCTATATGTAGCTATTTTAGATAGGGGGATAAAGAAAGTAGCTGCAATACCAATAAGCACAGCTAAAATTACTCCTATTAAAAAGAGCCAAGCCGCCACAAAATTTTCATGAGATTTTAAAACCATTTTAATTTTCCTTTTTACAAATTAAGATGTCCTTTAAAATATATAAACTTTTTGAATTTAGTTTTATAGACGGAAAAAATTATGTTTGACTACTCGTTTATCTTAAATTTCTTCAAAAAATAGATATATTCTTGAAAACAGAAATATTTATAAACCATAGTAACTCCAGAATGATTACAAAATGAAAACGAAAACATTAAACCTTTTGTTTGCAGGTGTTTTTGCGATGATATTCTTAATAGGATTTGCTAGTTCAACAATTACACTAATTCCTCCAACAGGTGACCTTTCACAAAATAATGGAGATTTTACATTCACTCTTTTAAGTACTGAAAATGAAACAATAACTTTAGCTATAGATTCTATTTCAGATGGTTCTGGAAACAGTATTATATTTAGCGGATTCCCTGAATCAATAGAAGTTGTAGAAGGAGATTCACACGTTATTAATGTAACTTATTCTGTTGACGATCAATTTGAATTTGATTTCATTGAAACATACACTGCAGTTATAGAAGCAACAGGAAGTGTTTCTAATCCTTTATCAAAAGGAATTAACTTTGAAGGTTCTGATTTCTGTGAATATGGAAATTCTGGAGAACTTTTAATATCTATAAAGGATGTGCAAGTTCTTGAAGGAGGATTTGGAGAAGATAAAGAATGGTTCTTATTTGATAGTGTTGAAGTTGAAGTGCAAGTTCAAAACAAAGGAAATGAAGATGTTGAAGATATTGTTCTTGAATGGGGATTATACAATACTCAATCCGGAGAATGGACAATTGAAATTGATGAAGAAGATGAATTCGATTTGGATGAAGGAGATAAAGAAACTCTCACATTCACATTCACTTTGGATGATTCTTTGGATGAAGATTTGGAAGATTTGAAAAAAGGAGATTATATTATATATGTAAGAATAACTGGAGAAATAGCAGATGGAGATGATGAAGGAGAAAATACTTGTTCAAGCGATTCTGAAACTGGAAAGTTAATAACTGAAAAGAACTTTGTTGTTCTTAGTAATATAAAGGTTCCAGAGGTTGCTCAATGTAATTCTGAAGTTCAGATATTAGGAGATGCCTGGAATATTGGTTCGAGCGATCAAGATGATGTTTATGTTAATATATACAGTAAAGAGTTAGGAATCGATGAAGATGTTGTTGTTGGAGATATTGATTCCTTTGACAGTTCTGACTTTGAATTTAGTTTGTCATTGCCAGAAGATGTTGAAGAAAAAAGATATTACCTTACTTTAACAGTTTACGACGAAGATGATGATGTTTATGAGAATGGAAATGATGATAAATCAGTTTCTACTGTTACATTAAATGTTAAGGGTGGATGTGCTGTTGCTAAGGCTTCAGTGAATGCAGTCTTAGAATCTGGAGGACAGGCTGGAAAATTAATGGTAGTTAAAGCAACAATAACGAACACAGGAAATAAAGTAGCATACTACTCTTTAAATGTTGCAGGATACACCGGATGGGCTTCATCAGCTACACTTGATAAGAACGCATTAACTCTTAACGCAGGAGATTCAGCAGAAGTACTATTAAACTTTGATGTTAAAAAAGAAGCTTTAGGAACTAATATATTCTATTTAGAAGTTCTTTCAGGAAATGAACTAATTGTTAATCAGCCTGTTCAGGTTGAGATAACTAAAAAAACTTGGGGTATAACTGGAAATTTAATCTCAGGAGACAACAAGTACATCTGGGGAATAGGATTGCTTAACTTAATCCTTATAGTGCTTATAATAGTTATAGCAGTAAGAATTGCTAGAAAATAATTATTCTTTTTATTTAGTATTTTTTATTGACTTCTTATATCATCGGGATTGTTTCATCGTTAATAATATCCAGTTAAATCAGGTTATCATAAACAATATACATTAATATTGTTCAACATTTATCAACTTAAGAATTATTTTCTAAATAATTAATTCACTTGTTGTAAACTTAAGATATTTAAACGCTATTTAACTTTGATTAGTATGAGCAAAAAGAGGAAAATTGGTAAGAAAAAGATAAATAAAAAAGAAAATAAAAAATCATTCATATATTCTATTTTCATAAGATATATTATCCTTGTTTTAGTGGCTCTACCTAACTTTTGGATATTCTATTTTTTATTTACCCCTCTTACAGTTTATCCAGTTTACATTCTTCTTAACATATTTTTTGATGTTATCTTATCCTCCAATGTGATATTCTTCGCTAACATTGTCTCTCCTATTGAGATAGTTGATGCTTGTGTTGCTGGTTCTGCGTACTACCTTCTTCTTATTTTTAATCTTTCAATCCCCAATATAGATTTTTCAAAAAGGCTTAAGATGATTTCATTTGCATTTGGATCCTTTTTGATAATTAATATCCTTAGAATCGTAATATTATCTGCAATATTCGTACTTAAACCAGATATGTTTGATATAACTCATAAACTCTCCTGGTATCTTGGGAGTATTATACTTGTTGTGGGAATTTGGTTCTTAGAGGTTAAGAAGTTTAACATAAAAGAGATACCCTTTTATTCGGACGTTAAATCAATCTTAAAATTATATTAAATAATTTTACTATAAAAAGAATAAACTAATCTTTTAACTATTCGTCGTATATATCCGAATGAATTTTAACTAACATCTCTGCAATAAATCTTTCAGTACCTTCCAGAATTTCACAATCTTTTATATTTATATTATAGCAGCTAGGA
>CAZTCF010000020.1:0-6232 GCA_964612685.1 Candidatus Woesearchaeota archaeon | reverse complement strand
GGGAGACAGATATAGTAAAGATATACAATATAAACGAAAAGAAAAATGCAATCAAATCGCTTAACGATAAAATAATAATTTCAAGGAAAGAACTTTCTGAAATAGAAAAATTGAAAATTAATCTTGAAAAAGAATTAGAAGAAAATATGAATGTTGAACAAAAGTACGAAACCCTAAGAGTAGAACTCCAGGAAATATCTTTAAGAACAAAAGAAAATGTGAGTTCAGAAATATCATTCAAGCAAAGAGAGTATGAACGTTTAAAGATAGCTCTTAAACAATTCTCAAGAGAAGAAGAGGATGCAAAAGAAGAGCTTTCTGTTTTCAAAAAGAAGTTTGAAGAAAGAGAAAAGGTACTTGAGAAGAAAAAGAAACAAGAAGAAGAACTTGTTCTAAAGTTCCAGACTTTTATAAAGGAAAGAGATACTCTTCAAGCAAAAGTAAGGAAAGATGAGCAGGATTCTCTGATAAAGAAGAATTTTATCTATAATATAGAACAGGAAATAAATAATGTTAAAATTGACAAAGCAAAGGTTGATGCAGAGATTGAAAATCTTGAGATGGAAATGTTGAATTTCCCGGATATTGAAATAATAAAAGGTTCAAGAGAATCTCTTTCTGAAAGATTGTCAAAAATACAAGAGGCATTTTCTCAGATTGGTCCTGTTAATTTACGTTCTGTTGAAGTTTACGATGAAATAAAAAAAGAATATGATATGATAAATGAAAAAGCAAACAGCATAACCAAAGAAAAAGAAAGCATACTAAGAATAATTCACGAGATAGATATCAAAAAGAAAAAAGTATTCCTTAAAACTTTAAATGAATTAAATGAAATATTTTCAAGAAACTTTGCTCAGATAAGTCTTAAGGGGCAGGTTTCCCTTGAATTGGAAAATCCAAAAGAACCATTTGAGGGAGGAGTAGGTATAGTTGTAAAGACCGGACATGGAAAATACTTTGACGTTACTTCTCTTTCAGGAGGAGAACAGACAATGGTTGCCCTTTCATTAATATTTGCAATACAAGAATTAAACCCTTATTGCTTCTATATCCTTGATGAGATAGATGCAGCCCTTGATAAAAGAAATTCAGAACGTCTAGGAGGACTATTAAGAAAATATATGCAGAAGGGACAATACATTGTTATCTCTCACAATGATGAAATAATCACCAATGCAACAAATCTTTACGGGCTTTCAATGCATGAAGGTGTTTCTAAAGTTGTAAGTTTGAAGGTATAATAAATTTTCAAAACAATTAAGTTATCTAAACAGTTATCCATCTCATTATCTCATAAAGTTGTTATATGTAATAGTCTATCCAGGTTAGATTTTACTTAGATAATAAAATTTTAATCATATTATAATTATCTCATCATACCGTATCTTTTGTTCTTCTCACTCATCTTTATAAAATAATCCAATTTCTTCCTAAATTCTTCTTTACTCCTTTCCCCCTGGTGTCCAATATATGCAATTCTAATCCTTTTGTAATGCTCAGGAAACTTCTGGAAATTTTCCCAAGCTTTCTTGTTTTTCTTTATTTCAGATAATATTTCTGAAGGGATAACAAACTTTTCTTTTTTATCCATCTCTTCGTCAAAAGCATGCTTAACAGCTTTCAATCCAAAGTCAGTCATTTTCTTTTGTTTTATCATCATCCTTATTCTTTCCTTATTCATCTCAGACAAAACACTGGTTTTTCTTCTAGGGCTAAATCTTTGTGCAAATTTTTCTTCATCCATTCTTTTAACAATCCCATCAATCCACCCATAACAAAGGGCCTCCTCAACAGCATCATTGTAAGGTATTCTTTGTTTCCCAGATGACTTATTATAATACACCAACCAGATTTCTTTTTTCTTATTATAATTCTTAGCTAACCACTCCCTCCATTTCTTCCTATCTTTAACATAAAGAGTTTCACCTATTTCCATAAATGTTGTTAGAATTATATCTTTTTAATTATTCTCAAACTTTATCTTCTAATCTAGAATTTAATTCTTCTTTCGTTTCAGGATTAAGATGTAAAAATTCAACCATTGCTGCGTAATATCCCAATGCAACATCTCTTATATCTTCTTTTGGATGATTGTATCCTATTATCTCCATAGCTTGCATTAGATGGGAATAATAATGTACCGTACAATATCTTAAATCATTTTCAAATTTTTCTATAAGAGGATGATAAAAATCTTCCATATTTTGCTTAGGGGAATCCAAGACAATATCATTCAACCATTTTGTTGTTATTTTCATGCTTGTAGGTACTGTGGTTGGAGGTCCTTTAAGTGAATACATTACAATTTCTTGTTGCTGCTTAGACAATTTAGATATCCAATCTTTCTGAGCAATACTACTTTCCATAATTCTTAACCACTATTTCAATTTAAAAGTATTATTGTAATTAACCTTGATTTTCAAAACAATTAAATAAAAGTATCTCCTTAATAATTAATGGAAAAGGAAGAGCTTATCAAGAGTTTAAAGAATAAAGGCTTCAATGATAAGATAATAACTGCTTTTCAGCATGTAAAAAGAGAGAACTTTGTTCACGAAAAATTCAGAAGAATGGCTTATGAGGATATTGCCCTTCCCTTAAGCAATGATCAAACAATCTCCCAACCCTCAACTATCGCCCTTGCTCTTTCCATCCTCAAAATAAAAGAGAATCAAAAAGTTCTAGAGATAGGTTCTGGATGTGGATATACACTAGCTTTAATATCAGAAATTATAGGGGAAAAGGGGAAAGCATATGGGATTGAAATTGTAAAAGAGCTTGCAGATGACTCAATTAACAACCTCAAAGAATATTCGAACATAACAATCTACAATAAAAATGGAAAAGAAAAACTAGATGAAGCCCCCTTCAACAGAATACTTATCAGCGCAGCCCTAACAGAGATTCCTCACGAAATCCTAGACCAATTATCAGAAAATGGGATAATTGTAGCCCCTATTGGTTCAAATTTTATGCAAACCCTTACATCAATAAGGAAAAGAGAAGGTAAGTTTACAGTTGAAAAAGAAATACCTGGTTTCATATTTGTTCACTTTGTGGATTAATTCTTTCTTTTGAGCCAATTAATCAAAAACAAAACCCCTATAAGAATTGCTGGCCCAGATATTAAAAGGGTCCAAAACAACTGATACAATTCATTTGGAGAACTTCTAAGAATGTGAATCAATATAAGGAAAAAATAAAAAGCCCCTACAAAGATAAACACTATTCCCCCAACAATTTCATACCTCCAGGAGATTATTAAAACACAAATAAGGATAAGTGAAGGAATATTATGCATAAATAATCCTCCAATAGTTTGCCAAAAATTATAACCATTCCCAAGAATATCCAAAGAAAATAAGGATAAAAACACTATAAAAGCCATAGATAGTATTCTAGGAGTCCAATACACAAACTTACTCACCTTTTCTCTCTTTTTCTTCACCATCTTTAATAATATTAATACTATTATAGTTTAAATAATTTCACACACCCTTTCCCTCATCTCTTCATCTCTTGGATCTTCCCATTCTGGAGGTATTGATATAATTGCCCCACTTATTGGACTTTGTCTTACTAATTCATCTCCCTCACAATAAATAATATAATCCTGGCAGTGAGTCTCATTGCATATTGCCTTTGTCCATGAATTAGTATAATCTAATGAAGAATTTCCAGATATTAATCCAGATGTGCTAAACACAAAAGCAAATATCAATAAAATTAACACAATTAATAGGAAAATAATCTTGTGTGTGTTTTTCATTTTTAATGTTTAAAGAAAAATTTAATGAGGTTATTCTTAAATAAAAAAAGAAAAGGAGAAAGACTAAATAAAAAATAAAAAAGGAAAAAAGGAA
This sequence comes from Candidatus Woesearchaeota archaeon, assembly GCA_964612685.1. Classification (GTDB taxonomy): domain Archaea; phylum Nanobdellota; class Nanobdellia; order Pacearchaeales; family GW2011-AR1; genus MWBV01. The sequence goes on along the minus strand of CAZTCF010000020.1, from coordinate 2,366 downwards.
TTTAGTAGTAACTTTCTCCGAATTCTTCTGTTTTTTGTGGTTTTCTTCCGATCAGTACAATCAAAACAACCAGCAATACCAAAAAGATTATTGCTAGAACAACTGTTAAAACAACAATTGGATTTACAGCGCTTCCTTCAGCTTTCAAGCTAAGAGTAACTTTCTCAACTAGCTTATCATTAGAGAAAACATTAACATCAAAGTTGTATTCTCCTTCTGATTTTGCCTTAGCAGTTACAGTAACTGTCTTGCTTGATCCAGCTGGAACAGCAACAACAGCACCATCAACGCTTGAAGAGACATCTCCACTTGATTCTGCTATAACTTTGTATACAACTAAACTGTTTGTAGGGTTTACAAGTAACAAAGTGTATTCAGCGTTTTCACCAATTGCAACTGTTTTTGATGTGCTTGTAACAATAACGTTTTCAGGCAAATTGTTTTCTACAGCAATTTGTCTAGCGAAATTCGCTACAACGTCATCATTTTCAACAGAAACTTCAAGAGTGTAGATACCAGCTTGAACACCGTAAGGTATTTCTAAGTAGATTCTTCCACTTACTGTATCTTCCTCGTCACAGTCACTTGTGCAATCTTCTTGTGCAACTAAATCACCAAAGTAAGCAGTCTTTTGAACTCCTAAACTTGGTATTTTTACAGTTACGTAAAGGTCTTCTAAGTCATTGTAACCAGCATTTTTCAACAAGATATCAACTGGGAATGTTTCACCAGCATCAACTGATTGAGCAACACTTATTGACTTAACAACAGGGTTGTATGAAGGTCTTTGAACTCTTACTAAGATGTCTTGGTATTCTGATTCATAATCTCCATTCCATATTCTAACGGATAGAGTTACGTCCTCAGATAAGTCATCCTTAAGTTCATAAGGAACTTCAAGTTTCAAAGTTTTTGTGTATGTATGTCTAGCTTCCACATCGAATGGACTAGAAACAGCATATACGCTATCTTTGTCACCTTCAAGTTCTGCTCTTATTCTAACTCCTGACTGAGCTTCACCGAAATCTTCTGCAGTAAATGTTACTTTTATAGTAACATCTTCACCAGCTATAACACTTGGATTGTTTAGGATATTCATCCCATCTAATTCAATTGTTACGCATCCTGCAATTGGAGGTTCAGGCGAGCTAGTCATAAGTGTTCCGCAACATGAACAATCAACATCAGTTGATGTATCACATTCACAGACACTAGCACTTACTGTAGCAAGTACGAACAAAGCGATTGCGATTGTACAAAGAGAAACCAAAATTTTCTTTGTATTCATTTTTGCTCTCATTTTATTTAATTACGTAGAAAGTTTTTTTCTACATTATTATTAGAATTTACCTACTTTATAAAGCTTACGTTTGTAGTAATTCAATAGTTACACCACCGTTACTTTATGTCCGGACAACAAATGACATATTTCTATTATTACTAAAAAATAAATAAAATAATGTAACTATATGTTACCTAAAAAAAGAGAAAACACAAGGAAGAATCTCTTCTTCCTCGTATTATTATAAAATTAAAAACTTAATAACTGAATATTGTTACTTGTTGCTGCAAAACTTTTTGCAACAAGAACTTGACACCCTACGTCTTCCGCTGAATCTATTACAGAGCTTGTTACCGTTCCATCTAAAACAATTGCATAAGGTCTTTCATTAATTCTTCTAAGGCTTCCACCAAAACCTCTTGAAGATATTTCTTTTATCTTGTTAAGAGATTCATTTAAAAGAATTGCTTTTCCAGAATCTTCTGTTTCTTTCAGAATTTGTTTAAGCTTTTCTTTTTCTTCATTAGTTATCTCTTTCTTTTTTGAGGTGTTTTGAAAACCATTTCCTTCTCTTCTTTGCATTCCCTCTCTCCTAAGGAATTCGTTTAATGGAGTTTTTCTTCTTAGATTCATAAGGATTTCTTTTCCTGCTAATTCTTCAACTTCTTTTCCATCAGGTGCAACAACTACATAATCTACATCAGCATTGTCAGACACATTTTGGACAATAAGTTTTCCTCCTCTATCTCCATCCACAAAAAGAGTTATCTCTTTCTCCTTCCCAAGCTCCCTTATTGCATTAGGCATTTTTGTACCATTCATTGCAATAACGTTTGTAACCCCTGCTCTCAAAAGATTCACTACATCTGCTCTCCCCTCAACTACAATTATCTCCTTACCAGAGATATTTCCACATGGTAACTTTTCTTCACCATACTCTTGTATATTCGAAGTCTTTGCAGAATCCTTTATCTCATTTGAGATTTCTCTTGGATCAGTAGAACCTTTTATCTCAGACATAAGCTTCTTAGCTCTTTCCATGATATAATCTCTTTTACTTCCTCTAACATCTTCTATTTCTCTT
>CAZTCF010000019.1:0-6241 GCA_964612685.1 Candidatus Woesearchaeota archaeon | reverse complement strand
TCCTGCACCAGTAAGCATTTTATTTTCTCTTTGAATATGATGTGGAAAAGGAACAACTCTAAAAAAATACTGTCCAACAAACCCCTTATCTAAAATTTTGTTTACGTACTGTCTACAAGCTTCAAGAGCATTATGTCTTATCTGAACAGCTTCTGTTGTTACAAGAGTTAATCTATGGGGAAATTTACCTAACTCAAAGGTATTGCCATCTCCCATACTAAATTTAACAATCTTCTGGGGAGGAACTACCTTAATATAAGATCTATTTTTTCTTTTACTAACACGTGTATAAGGAGTAACACTCCTCTTTGAATATGCGTTTGCTTTTCTTAATGATGCCATTCTGCCTCCGCGTTTGAATGGAAGCATTCAAACAAAATTTTAATTTTAGTTAATGATGCCATTTATTTTATCTCCACTTTTGTTGTAATTGCCTGTCCAGGTAAACCTATTTCAAATATAGCCCTTACAACTCCTTTACTTCCATGAGTAGCAGCAATCTTACCATTAATCTCTTTTCCGGCAGGACTTTTCCAGACAACCCCTTTTCCCACGAACTTAGCAGCATCTTCTTTAGTTGAAACATTTTCAATCTCAATTAAAAAATGCCTTTCAGTAATTGTTTTTCTTCCCCTTCTAAATTGTATAACTTTTCCAGTTGTCATGTTTATTATTCATAAAATTAGTTTAAAAAGGTTTCCTAGGACGTTTTAAATAATATACTCTTACAATAACTTAATTGTTAACAGTAAATTTCAATAACCTTGCACCAATTAACCTATAATTGATAATAGTAAATCAGTATTAAATCCAGATAACAGATATCAAAATCCCCCTCTCAGGAAAATCATCTTTTCATAACAACAATCTCTCTACCAACAATCTGTCCCTCTCTGAATTCCTTAACTGGAAACCCCTCTTCAACTTTTAATCCGGCCTTATCAGAAATTCTAAGAACATCGCAACCAATTCTATCTCTTCCAACACTGATAAGTGGACAAGTAAAAACAAACCTACTATTAACACTTTTTTTCATGTTCTTCAATACATCAATCATAAGATTTTCGAAGTTCCTTATCATCTTCTCAGCTTCCCTTTTTTCAGGCGTTTTTTTAAGAGTCTGTCCAAAATCAGGTTCACTCACTAAAACATCCATTGAACCTACAACTGCCCTAGTTGAATCATTATTCATTAGTCTATAACTTCCATTAGGAAATTTAAACCACTCCATATTTTTCTTAGCTCCTTCAATTGCCTCTTTGTCCTTATCTATCCCGATTGACTTTATCCCCATTTCCAAGGCTTCAATTAAAATAACTCCTACCCCACAAAATGCATCCAATAAAGTCCCATTTTCATTTACTTCAGAAAGATTTATCATTATTTTTGCTAATCTCGGAGAAATGCTTAAATCTTCTCTCCTAACTGGCTTTTGCATATCTCTTCTTTCTATCTCTTTATAATCGCATCTTTGAATAATTCTCCCAAAAAGATTATCAAACACAAAATATCCCTCAGTAATTAAATTAGAAGAAGGTTTTCTAAAATCTTTATCCTGTCCTCTTACAAATCCTGTAAATTTTTTCTCTGTAGTTTTAAGTCTTTCAGAGTGAAATCTTTTTTTAAGATATTCTGATACATTTTCAGTTTCTTCTGAAAAATCCCAAAGAACATAATTAAATTTATTTTCAGAACCGTAATAAATTTCTTTTCTATTTATATCCTTTAAATTGCACAAAACAATTCCTATTTCCATTGTCCCTCCAAGAATATCTACAGCCCCGGCCTCAAGAGGTTTTTCTAACTCAAGTAGTAACCCATTTTTACGAAAACTTTCATCAAATACGTTGTTGCCTGTTCTTTTCAAATAACTTTTAATCTCTAATCGTGACAATTCTGGATTTCTACCCAATATAAACAAGTATTTCATAAAAATCCATAAATCACCAGTAAATAAATGTTTTTATACTAAAAGTCTATAAAAAAATATGCTCAATATGGACTGTGAAGATTGTGATGGAGTATGTTGCACTTCAAGGAAAGGTAAATTATTTGTTGTATTAACCCCAAAAGAAGTAAATAAATTTGAAGGTTTCTATGAAAAATTTAAAACCCGACATGGAGAATTGAATATATTAAAACAAGACGAAGAAGGCAATTGTATTTTTTATGATAGAAAAAATAATCTCTGCAAAACCTACTCAGATAGACCATTTGAATGCACAACTTATCCATATATGATTCATTATGATAAGGATATAACCTTCAAACTTGAAAGTATCTGTACAAAAATAAAAAATTGTTCTTCAGAAGAACTAGAAAAAACAAAACAAGAGTGGTTAAAACAGAACCTTCCTTTAAGCTGGATAAAATCATATTCTGAGATTTTCTTTAGAGAAGATGAAAAGTATGCAATCACAAAATAAACTATCTTCTAAATTCTTCTTTTGCATCATCAAAAAGATTGTAATTGATTGTTAATTCTTCCCCTCTTTTGACATCTTTAATTGTAAAAAAGACATCACAATTACTATTTGTGGTAAGGTTGGGATTCTTTGAATGGTTTAAATAATGAGTAATACACAGAGTTTGCACTCCATGCTTTGGTAACCAATACTTGCCATCAGAATAAACAAATAGTTTTTTAACATAATCTCTTACATTAGAATCCAAGCCCTCTATATATTCTTCCCTTACGGGAAAATATTTAGTATCTTTTTCTTTAAACGGATTTATTCCCTTAGGAATATCCCTTAATGCAAAAACCCCTACCCCTCCAATCTCTGATGGCTTTAATTGACAATAAACATCACTTTCTAATTGACTTAATACATGTTTCTTTTTCATTTTTATTATTTTTATAAGAGATAAATTTCACAAGATAATTTCAAAGTCCCCAAATTCTTTCTTCAATACTTCAAGAACTTTAGGATTAAATTCAACTTCTTTTTTATTTTTCTGTGCTTCAACTGCTGAAGAAACTTCATCCATATTTGAGTTCTCAAGTTTATTGGTTATGTTGAAAACCTTGTTGTCCTTAAATAAAAAAGTTTTATTTCCAGAAATTAATAACTCTCCAGAACCTTGTTTGAAATTTAATTTCATTCTTCCCTTTTCAAGAGAAACCAAATCGCATCTCTGAGAGAATTCAATTAAATCATTAATCAAAGTAGATGCTTCTTTTCTAGCATCATCAACTTTATGAGCATTTAATTTTCCTTTCTTAAATTCTGCTCTTGCACTTATTATATTCCTTAATATTCTCAAATGCTGTTGAGTCATCTTACCCTTCTTAACAAGATTCTTCTCAAAGTCTTCAATTAATAATGCCTGAGACTTTTTACCAAACATTGCACTTAATAAATTAATAACATCAGAATAAATCTTCTCAATTGTAGTTTCCTGTGCCTTTTTATCAATCTGAACTCTAAGTTCTTTTAATCTTTTCAAAAATTCTTCAGTTTCTTTCAAAAGCTTATCAATTTCAGTTCCAGAAATCTCTTTTATTTTTTCATGTTCATAATCTCTCCAAATATTTATCACTTTTTCCATGAAATCCACATACTTCTTCTCAATCATCTTCGTGTCCAAAAATTCTTTTTTGAAATCTCTAACCAACTCTTTCTTTGCATTGGGTGGAGGACATCCATTTAACATCAACAAAGCCTGTGCAGGAGTTGTAATTCCCCAGAAGATATTTGTAAATATATCAGAAAGTAAAGTCCTTTTACTCCTAGGAATTACCCCATCTCCCATGCTCATAAACATATCTATAGCTTCCGGAGAAGGCTTTAACTTTCCCATTTTAAGTAAAGCTTTCCAAGGCATGAAAGTTCCCCTATCATAAATTGGAACCCCATCTCTTATGAATGTAAACATTACAGGATGAGCATCTTTAACGGCCTCCCAAAAATCAGTAAGAAGGTATATCTGAGGTTCTAATTTGTTATTAACTCCAGCAAGTGCGGAAGCCTCCCCTACATACTGATAAATTATTCCTCTTAATCTTTCTTTAAGTTCCAATCTTGGCATCCTTTTAACATCTGTATCATTTATTATAACAAAAACATCAACATCAGAATCTTTTGAAGCCTCTCCTCTCACTAAACTTCCACCTAAAACATAAGAAACAACATACTTCTCAAATTTCTGTAGTACAAGAGATTTATGTATCTCTGTTACTCTCATTGCCCCCAAGATACCCTTGTCATAAAGAGGATAAGACATTGCCATTGCAGAATATAATTCAAACTTCTGATCAGTACAAATTTCCCAAATTTCAGAAGGAGTCCTTATATAAATCCAAACTTCCTGTTTTGACTTATTAATCTGTTCAACAATATCCTTCTTCATATCTGGTATCTTTTTATCTTTATCATCAGGGATTATCAAATTTATATGAACCTTCTTGTTAAGCTTTTCAATCTGCTCTTTATTAAGGTTCTCGGTTTCTTCTTCTATAAAATCTTTTATTGATTGGGGGGGCAAAATACTTATTGATTGAACAAATGGATATTTCTTGACAATATACCCTTTAAGTTTATCAAGTTCCTTCTTTATCTTATCTCCATTCTTGTCCTTTTCAGATGTTGGAGCTCCAACTTCAGGAACACCTGGCTTTTTAGAAGTATAATTTTTATCTAAATTCATCTCAGGAATATTTGTATCCGTGTTACTTTGAGCCATAGTAAAAAAATGCATTATTTACTTTTAAATCTTTGGTTAAATACAGGAATATAAAATTTTAAATATGCTTCTTATTAATATGAATTATAATGCTGCGTTCCTAGTTTATCGGTAGAATATCTCGTTGCCAACGAGGTGGGCCGGGTCCGACTCCCGGGGAGCGCATTTAAAAAAATATTATCTAACTCACATAAATCTGTATTGTTTTAGAAAGATTAACTCCCTCACATTTTAACTCCGCATATAAGATCCATTTAAGAGAGTAATCTACACCAGAAAGTACCTGTACTGATTTTACAAGAGTCCCTGCAATTCCCCCAACTTCTTTTGAAAGATTATTTGGACCTTTTATTAAAAAATCATAAGAATAATCTCCAGGAGAGTATTCTTTCTTGCCCCCTATAGGATATTTAAAGTCAAAAATTACATAATCCTGTCTATGAGAAGCTCTTTCCTTTGAAGAATAAGTTCTCTCGTGTTTTTCACACCTCAAACCGACAATTAACTTTTCAGAACTTACAGGTTTTCTCAATTTTAAGATTACCTTTCCTTTAATATCCTCTCCAGAAGTGTAATTATATTTTTCAGGGATTATCTTGATAGAACCCTTAATTTTCTTTAAAATAAAAAGTACAATTAAAAAAATAAAAACCCCTCCTATCACCAATAAAAGAATGATCTCTAAATCCATCTACCCTTAAAAACTAATTAACTTAAAAAAGTATCTAAATAAAAACAAAATGAAAAATAAAAAAATAAAATTATCAATCACATCCCAAGATATTTAAGCAACTCAAATACTAAAAACGCGGGCCATACAATTGCCTTCAGAACTCCTAAAAGTCCCATCCAAAAAGTTGTTGCAGTAGCTATATAATAAACCAATGCCCCAATAAAACCCAATCCGTAAAATGCACTTGCAGTTCCATTATCTCCAGAACAATTCATCTTTCTTTTCATTTTTTACCTCCTTTTCACAAAAATGGTCCGTGGAGGAATCGGACCTCCGCCTTCTCGGTGTAAACAAATGTATCATAAATGTTACTTTTTCAGATAGCCGTTTTACACAGGCTTTTTAGTTCAATTATTAATAATATTATATAATTTAAAGTTTATTGTTTCAAAGAATCCATAAACCAACCATACTTTCTTTTTGAAATTTTTTCTTTCTTAAAAATAGCTTCAACAAGTATACTTGTAGATTTTAAAAAATTTAGTTGAATTTCCCATAATTGTTGTTGGGCTTTCATAAAGGACTTAAAACCATCAATTCCCCAGAATAGATATTTTGAATAAATCTCTTTATCATATTCTTTTCCAGGGCCAAAATCGCAATTTTCAATATTAACTGTTTGATAAGAAGGTTTTGGTTCACTTTCCATACCCTTTACTTTATCTATCCATGGTATAGCTTCATTGGGTAAATAATGAAACATTAAATTTCTTAAAGGCTCTAATACCTCCCATTGGAAACCTTTCTTTTCATCATGCCCCTCATTAAGATGGATTAAAATATCAATTACTTTTTTCTCTTCTTCAGATAATTCTGAGATAA
>CAZTCF010000018.1:0-6703 GCA_964612685.1 Candidatus Woesearchaeota archaeon | reverse complement strand
TTTATAACTGATTATACAAATTTAAGTTCTGTTCCTAAAGTAAACTCATTCAATCTTAATTACAGGCAAGAAGATTCATTCAATGAAGCTGTAAATTCAACCTATTGGAGAGTATATGTCCCCGAGGAAATCTCAGGAGATTGTCAAGGAAATATTGTATTTGGTGCCACACAGGCTCCGGAGGAATAAATGGTAAAAAAATATAAAAAAATAAACAAAAAAATTAAATCAAATTTAAAAGTACAAAGAAGTAGGTTGGGAATATGGATATTCTTAGAGGTTGTTTTATGTGTAATATTATTTTCTTTTTTTCCAGAAAGCATATTTGCAGGAGCAGGGGAGAATAATGTTACTGTAATTACAAACTTGACAGTGGGAAATGTTTTTCCTGAATTTACAAACCTAACTATAGAAGATAATTCCTCCAATGTTGCCTTGATTCCTAATTCAACAAAGAAAATTTATTGTTCCGGTCTTGCAACAGACTACAACGGATGGAATGACATCTCATATGGATGGGGAGAATTTTTTGATAATTCAAATTCTTTATATGGTGAGGAAGATGATAACAATATTCATTACACAAATTCTTCATGTACTATTGATGAAGAAAGTATGTATAGTGCTTGGATTAATTGTAGTTTTGATGTTTGGTATTATGCAAATTATGGAACCTGGAATTGTACTCTTTTTGCAAACGACACAAAAGGCAGGGAAGGAAGCGGAGATGACACAATTATCATCTCCAGTTTATTGGCTCTTGGGCTTCCAGATTCTATAAATTATGGGGAAGTTAACCTGACAGAGGTTTCACTTGAAAATATTACGAATGTAACAAACTATGGAAATGTAAAAATTAATTTGTCCTTGAGTGGATATGGGTTTAAACCCGAGGATGGTAACGCAATGAATTGTACTTTGGGTTCAATAAAAAATATTTCAATTGAACATGAAAAATATAATTTAACTGATAGTAATGAAGGAATTCTTGATTTATCTCAATTTATAGCAAATTATACTAACTTAACTTCATTTCCTAAAGTTAAAGAATTTAATTTAGATTATAGACAAAACGACACTTACAACGAGGCAATAAATTCAACTTACTGGAGAATTTATATTCCTGCAGGGGTCTCTGGAGAGTGTATGGGGAATATTGTATTTGGTGCTGTTCAAGCACCGGAGGATTAAATGAAAATCAATAAGATATCAAATTATAAAATGGTTGTTTTTGCAATAAGCTTTATACTAGTCTTGACTTTCGTCTCTTCTGCAAATATTGGTGTTAGTCCGGCGAGTATTTACTTTAAAGATGTCCTAAGAGGAGGATATGCTGAAAAGGTTGTTACAATAACAGTCGATTCTATTGAACCCACGCAAGTAACAATCACACCTAGAGGGGAGATCTTAGAATGGGTTTCTTTTGAAGAAACAGAGTTTGAGGTATCAAAAGATAATCCATATTATCTTAAAATAATTAATCAACCTCCTATGGATATTCCAAATGGAAACTATTCTGGTTTTTTAAGGGTAACTACTTCAAGTAAAGGAAGCGGGGTTGAGGGGCAGGCGACAGGAATAGTAAATGCTGCACTAGATCTTTATACAGAAGTGAGCATAACAGATATAGAATATTCTTCTTGTAGAGCTTGGAATTTTAATGTGCAATCTGTTGAAGAGGGGGATGATGTCCCATTTAAAGTAAAAATATACAATGAAGGAAATGTAAGACTCTCTCCAACTATTAAAATTGATATATGGAATCAGGAAAGGACAGAGGTTGTAAAACAAATTGAATTCTCAGAAGAAATTGTAATTCCCACAACAGAAAAAGAATTGAGTATTAATGTTGATTCAGGGGATTTAGAAATTGGACAATATTGGGCAGAAATTACGTCTGTAGAATGTTATGCCTCTGAAACATTGACGTTTGATATATTAGAAGAGGGTGCTTTGAGGGCTCAAGGGAATCTCTTGAGCGTTAAATCTCCTCCTTGGATAAAAATTGGAGATACAACTCTTATTGAAGCGTTATTTGAAAATGTTGGAGAAAAAAGTGTAAACGCGCGTTTTAGAGGAGAAATTACTTTAGGTAATGAGATAATTCAAATTTTAGAAAGCGAAATTAGTACTGTTGGAATAGGAGATTTAGAAGCTTTCAAATTTTATTTTACTCCTAAGAAAGAAGGAAGGTATATTATTACCGGAATAGTATTTTATGATGGAAAAAGAACATTTGAAAAAAGTACAGTGATAAATGTTGAGAGAAATGGATTTGGGGTAGATAATTTAAAAACAATTTTTATTTATCTGTTCTTAATTGTTCTTATAGCTTACCTTGCATACCGGATAAAAAAAGAACAAAAAAAGAACAAAAAAAGGAGGAATATGATAAGATGAAAGACAAGAAGATAATTCTATTTACTATATTAATGCTAATAATAATTGTTGCTCCATTTGTTGTTGGGGCGGGATCTTCCATAATAACGACTAATTATGATTTTTCCAAAACATATTTTATTGATGGAATTGTATACAAGACGGAAAATGTAGTCTTAAGGATAATGACTTCTGTAGAAACAAATTGTATATATTCACAAAATAATTATCAATTTATTCCTTTCGATGGAGAGTATGGGTTAACTCACGAAATTTATTTAGAAAACATGGGGGAGGGGCTCCACAAATACTATGTAAAGTGTGGGGATGGCCCAATAATGGAAGTGAATTTTGCTACAAGCATTCCGATATATGCTACAATAAAGGTATCTGAAAATCCTCCTCTGAAGGAAGGGAAATATAAAATAGATTTAGTTACATCTAAAACAAGTCTTGGGACTCCAATTTTAGAATATAGTTTTGATGAAATTGTTTACAAACCAATTTCATTAAAAGGTTCAGGTACAAATTGGGAAGGTAACCTGATAATACCAAAATCAGTTGGAGAAACTATTTGTTCGTTTAGGTTTAAAGCTAAAGATCTGGCTGGAGTAGAGGGGACGAAGATAATGGGAGATAATTTGTTTGTAGTGGATACTTCTGAACCACCTACAATTGAAATAATAAATGCAATTGGGTATGTTGGACAAATTAAGACAGATTGGTTCTTTGAAGAAGAGAATTTAGAGTTTAATGTGTATCGTTCAGAAAATCCTGGGGTGGATTATACAAATATCTATGAAACGTCTAGCAAAAATTATTTCTATGATAATGATGTTGAAAAAGGAAAAACGTATTATTACAAAGTTGCGGGGGTTGACGAGGCTGGAAATATTGGAGATTTGTCAAAAGAGGTTTATGCAACTGCCCTAATAAATAATTATTCTAAAGAATCTGGACTTAACCCGAAGTTAATTGGAAAGGTGGACAACTTCATAACCGAAGTAAATTCTATTATGGAAAATATAAATGAAATAGAGTCTAAGGTTAATTTAAAAGAAGAAAAAGAGAGAAATATATTCATTAGCTTAAAATTAGATAAAGATCTTGAAGTGGCTCTTTCTGAGCTAAGTGCTTTAAAAAGAGACGTTGAAAGTTATAAGCTTCAAGATTTAAGTGAAGAAGAATTAGATAAAAAGATATCTTCGGCTTCTCTTAAATTAAGTATAACAAAGAAAAAAGTTCCGGAAGACATCATAATACTCGACGAAAAAGAATTTGAAAGAGAGTTAAGTGAAGAAAATACACAAAGAATCTTTTTAGAATATTCATCAAACAACGAATATGACTACAAAAAGGAAATTAGTGAGACCAATAAGATAATAAAAGAGGGCAATGTGCAGATTAAGAGCAAATTTTACGGAATAGAAATTATGTATTTAGATGGAACTAAAAAAGGCATAACCCTGATTGAAGAGGAGATAATTAATTTGAAAGAATATGAAGGAGATATATCTATAATTATGTTTGTTCCAAAAGAAATTGCTGAAAGTGCATCTGAATTAAAAATAATAAATTTAGAATATCAAATTATTAAAGAAGATCCAGTAATTCTATTTAAAAAAGATACAGATAAGATTGTTTATTATATGAATAAAGAGAAAAATTTAGAATCTCTTGAAGAAATATTAGTTTCTCCAATAAGAATCCCCTCCTTAGAAATAGAAAAATCAAAAATAACTGGAAACTCTATACTGGATTACACTTCTAGGGGTTCTTTCGGGATAGTTGCATTAGTCATATTTGCTTTAATTTTAGGGGTATATTTTCTTAAGATAAAAAATGATTCCTCAATAAAGCCTCTGCTATTAACAATGCAAGATTTAAAGCAAGTTAAAGAGCTTATGAAAGAGGGGAAAGAAGGGGAAGCGAAAGAAGTTTATAATAAGGTTAAAGAAGAATACAAAAATCTCTCTGATAAAGAGAAAAGGATAGTTGTAGAAGGCATAAAAGAAATGGGGGGGGAGTTTTCAAAATGAAAAAAATAAAAATGATTATTCTAACTATTATTCTTCAGATATTAATTTTATTGTCTGTTTGTTCTGCAGCCCATTATATTGTAGGATATGTTGAAGATGCAAAAGACGGAACATCTGCCAACGAGCATACAATTTTGTTATGGAATCCTTCAGTGGGAATACAAGAAAACCTTACAGATATTATAGGTCCAAATGGGAATTCCCATGTAAGCAATGTTTATATGATAGATTGTGAACTACTTCAGTCTGGATGCAATATAAATAACAACTTAACCTTAAAAATAATAAATAATGGAGACAATTATATATCTGGAGAAACAAATGTAACTATTACAGGAGCAGGATATGATGTAGTAAATAACATTACCCTTAATTCCCCCCCTTCGACAGTCCTAAACTACCCATCAAACCAAGATAAAATTTCGGAATTGCAAATAGAATTTAATTGTTCTGTTTTTGATTATGATGATAATTTAAAAGAAGTAAGTTTGTACGGAAATTGGACTGGAGAATGGAGTTTAAATGAAACAAAAGAAATAGGAATCGGGGAAAAATTTATTATATTTACTAAAAATATTTTACAGGGGTTTTATAATTACAATTGCAAAGTTGTGGATACCCTCTCTATATCTTCGTTCTCTACCCAGAACAATAGTTTTACAATTGACTTAACCCCTCCGATTATAGAATCTGTTTTGGGGAATATCTCTTACTCTTGTGGGAATACAAATAATATAAAAATAAATTGTACGGCATATGATGAATTATTGAATGTTGATAAGGTAATAATCCAATCCATCTCTCCAGGAGGAATAACCAATTACAGTGGTTCTATTTTAGAGGGGAATACTTATTATGCAGAGATACTTCTAAATGAGTTAGGTACATGGAAGTTTAATTGCATTGTAAATGATAGTGCAGGAAATGTAAATAACTTAACTTCAGAAGATTTTTTTGTTTACTCCAATTTACCAGATTTAGCAATAAATGCTTCAAGCATCAATCTGAGCGAAGATAACCCTATTGAAAACCAACTTGTAGAAATAAATGTGGACATAAAAAATATTGGGTGTGAAAAGGCAGAAAATGTTTTAATAAGTTTCTTTGAAGGAGACCCCTTGGAATCTGGAATTAATATAGGAAATAAAACAATAAACATAAGTCAAATCTCTTCTACATTAACAAATATATCTTGGAATACTAAAATTGGACCAAATAATATTTATATATTTGCAGATTATGACGATAAAATAACTGAAGAAAATGAGGAGAATAATAAAGAAAATAAAACAATTTCAATAAAAGCTTGGCAAGATATCTATGGAAATACAAGTGTGAATAAAATAATTGGGGGGGAGACAGTCAATATTAAAAAGTGGTTTAATGAAAGTTATCTAGAGGGAAATATATTTATAACAGACTCTGAATGTACTGTGAATTGGTTATCTCTTCAGGCAATAGGTAGAGCAAAAAATGGGGAAGAAAGCTCTAATGATTTTCTGGAAATAGATGAATTGTTGGGCATGGGTAATTTTGAAGATTCTGTTTCGAATACTTTCTCCGAAAATCAAAATCCAAAGGGAGTTCGAAGCATAATCATATACCAAAAAGAGATATCAAATATTCCAGTGATTAGCTCTACAGAAAGTTCAGAATTTGTTACAGGAATATTGTGGGACTCTTCTGATGATAAGATTGGAGGAGAATTTGATACGGGAGATAAAGAAGATATAGTATTTGTGACCCCTATAAAAAAAGATACAGAAGGTACGTATGGCTTCTATGATTATGAAATAAAAATTCCTTCAAGACTAAGAGAATATTACGATGTAGATTCTGAAGAAGTTTACTTGTATTATGATTTAAATTAAAAATTAAGTTTTCTTTGGAGGGGTTTCTTTCAAAAAATCTTCTAATATCAAAACTATCTTTGATTTGTTTGTTTCTGCAGAAATCTTTTTAGATAAATCTGGTGAAACTTGTTCTGCCCATTTGGCAATATCATTCCTTTTAGGATTAACATGTATCAAAAATATCTCTCCATCTAATGCTGGAAGAGTATCTTTTAATTCTTTTAATGTAGATATCATTATTCCATTGTCAAATGTCAAGGGTTTCAGTATCTTTGTCCCGATATTTTCTACTTCTACTTTTTTCTCTTCTACCTTCTTCTTTTTTTGCTCTGCTTTTTCATAAACCTCTTTAGCTTTCTTTGCTTCTTCAACAGATTTTTGTATTTCCGAAATATCAACAAGTTTCTTCTCAACTTTCTTTGGTTTCTTTCC
>CAZTCF010000017.1:0-8842 GCA_964612685.1 Candidatus Woesearchaeota archaeon | reverse complement strand
TAAAGAATATCTGTGGTTATGGGGGTTCTTAAAAGAACTTCAAATGCTCCTGTTTCATAAGTACTATAACTTATCCGCATATATCCTGCTGCTCCTGCTCCTCCACTAACTGATCCTCCTGAACCTTTTCTTCCTCCTCCACCTCCTCCACCATAAGTATTACCTGGATTTCCTGAGCCAGTTGTTGTTCTTCCTGCACCCCCATCTCCTCCTAATTCGGGGGTTCCTGTTCCTGCTGTACCCACACTTGCATTTCCTCCAATTCCTGTTGAACCTGCTCCTCCACCTCCTGCACCAGAGAATGTAGAATTAGCAGTTCCCCCTTCTCCACCCATATAAATCAAATCTCCTATTGAATTTGTAACACTTCCTCCTTCTCCTCCTGTTCCTGCACTTAACCCTCCACTTCCTCCGGCAGCATATAACTCTGAACCATCTCCAAAGTAAGTAGGATTTCCCGAGGCTCCATTTCCAGAAGTTCCTGCAACGCTTGTTCCTACAACAAGGGTATAATTTTGATAAGGAGTAACTGAGAAGGTTTTTTTAGCATAAGCTCCTCCTCCTCCACCTCCTGCAATTCCTCCACCTCCTGCGGGCCTTCCTCCTCCTGCTCCTCCTCCTCCCCAGGCTTCAACAGTAATTTCATAAACTCCTGCTGGAACCATCCAGGTTGTACTTGAAGTAAAGTTCTCTAAATAGTAAGTATAAGGATCAAGAATATGGTCAAATTCAACACCTCCTCCAACAACTCTTAAATCGAAAGTATCTTGAATATCTGAGATTAAATTTGTTAAATAAATTTTATTGTACTCATCTGAAACTAAGGGAGTGAATTCTGCAATTTTTATATCTGAATTAAATTCATAGACTTCAACTACTGGATTTCCACTTATAATTCTCGGAAAAATAGTTATATCTCTTTTATTGTCTAAAGGAACTTCAAAAGTTACTCTCACATAATCTCCATCTGAGATTTCTTCAGACCAGATATTATCTAATTCCTTAACTTCATTGTAAATATCTGAGATAAATTCCTTACTTGAAGAGAGATGGTCTGCCTTAGTTATAATAATTATCTCAAATGTTTGTTCGGATAAATGGGGTACAATCCATTCAACATAATCAATTAGTCCGTTATTGTTTGTGTCTTTTGCCTCAAAATTAAGATAAATTCCTTCCTCTTTCCAATAAATCTTTATGAAATCCTCCTGCCCAGTAGAAACTCTCTCAGGTATTGAAGTGTAAGATAAAACATTCTCATAATGTACGTCCTCTTGAGAATAAACAATAACCTCTTTTTTATTTTCAGAGATATTCTTCTCCTCTATCTTTGGGGGCTCCGTAAAATATTCTAAGCTAAGATCCTCGGAGGGAGTTTCTCCAAGGTTTATAAATTTCTTTCCCTCAATCTCAACAATGTCATAATTAAAGAAGGATTCTCCGCTTTCTTTCTTTATCTCCAGATGCAACGTGGGGGGGATCTCAATTAATGTAGCAATGTCTGGGGAAGTTAGAATCTTGTTCCACTTTACGGGCTTTCCTATCTCCGCATTCCCTTGTATTGTGCCTTCAAAAGAAGGAGAATTAACTGAAAATTGATAGTATTTAATAGCATTCCCTCTTTCAAAACGTACTGAATAAGTTCCTTCCTCTAACAAATCAAAAAAGAAGATATCATTTGAAGAGACTCTAGAGGTTCGCTTACCAGAAGGAGATAAAATCAATAATTCATAATTTCCAAGTCCGTTAAAATCAAATTTTAAAGTGTTCCAAATAAAATAAGAATTATCTGTTTTGAAATCAAACAAAATATATTCCTCTCTATTTGAATTAACTTGAAATTTTAATCTTTCTAATGAAGACTCTGATTTAATTTCTATAATATATTCTCCAGGTTCTCTAAACATTAAGGAGAGTTTATTATCACATATTTCTTGAATCAATATATCGGATGGAGTCTTAATCTTCAAAGAACATTGATTATATTTAGTTAAATCAATCTTCACTTCTTCTCCCAGATAGTACGACTCGGTTGTAGAAGCTGAACTAAATAAAGAAGAAAATATAAGGATAAGTAATAAAACAAAGATTAAAACAATTGCACTTATCTTTATAACTCCTTTTTTGTTCATTTTATTTCTTAACCTCCCAAAGATTTATCCTTCCTACCCTAAATCCGTTCAATTTGTTGCTTAATTGAAGCCTTAAACAACGAGTTTGAATAGAATGCCAGGGTTTACTTATCTCATCCGCTATCTCTTGCGTTGATTTAGGATTCATAGAATTTGAAAGACATTTAACAATCTCCCCTTCAAGTAAATCCTCTTTTTTGCGATTAATCGTACGATTAATCATCCTTTCAACCATACTATATAACGCAATATTTTTTAATTTAAATACCTTTGGATTTAAAAATATAAAAAATCAATAAATCTCTACAGCGAATTTCCCCTTATTTGAAACATATGTGGAATAATAAATATATTTGTTATCTTCATTATAAAAATCAAGAAAAAAAGGTTTATTTTTATAAAAAAGCTGCAGGGTTTTATTCTTTTCTACTTTGAATATTAAAAAGATATCTTCAATATCGTTTTGGGGCATACTGGAAAGTATTGTAAATGATCTTTTATTGTTCCTGCCTCTCGTATTCTCTTCAAACTTGACATTGGAATGGGATTTTGATATATTTTTATTGGGAAATATAGCAACAATGTTTAGATACCCTTCGCTGTAGTTAAAAACTATGGGTTCATCTGGAGAGGCTCTTTGTGCAACCACTTTATTGAAATAACCTTCCTTTATATCTTTAGCTTTATGAAAAGGGATCAACTTAGTTCTAAACACTCTTAATTTAGTTGATTTATTTTGGTTATACATAGATTGATAAAATTGATAATCTGTTTTTAAAAGGACTTCTGGACTTATGAAACTATAATTGATTGAAAACTCTTTTTGATTATCTATACTTTCTTTTAATATATTGTGTGTTTCACTAAAGTCTCCAGAGAAAAGATTATCTAAAGAGTCCCATTCTGATGAAAAATAAAGCAAAAAATCCCCGGATACAGGATGCGAAGAGCTAAAAGCAGAGGTAAATATAATGTCTTCATTGGAAGGAATATAAAAAAACTCTCCTCTAAAATAACATTTATCACAAATGACATTATTTTTAATATTAAAATAATCTAAGTTATAAAAAACTAATTTTTCAGATATTTCTCTTTTACCATAAGAAATAAGAGTTAACTCATTTTCTCCCTTTTCCAATTCTATTGGAATTAAAACTTCGTTGCAGTTCTCACAAAAATGTTGATATATTTGTTTATTTGAACTTTTAAGAGAGTAATTTAAACTGTTATAATTGCTTGCGAGAGAGAGATTTAAGTAAATATTGGATTGGTTTACAAAGATTCTCCCAGAGGGAGAATGTATGTAGATTGCTTTTTGAGGATTTAACTGTGGAAATATTTCGTATCCCTCCCCGGTTATTACCAAGCTAACAGACTCAGATATAATCCCTAATTCTTCGTCAAAAACCTCTGCATAAATTTCATCCCCGAATGTAAAATTTCCTAGTTCTTCAATATCACAGCAAAATTTGTTCTCTGGGTTAATTTTACAACTAGCGGTCTTTAGGGGTTTTTCATCTTCATAAATTAAAACGTTTCCCCAAGAAGAAGAAAACTCTTCTGAATCGGAAACTATGCCACAAGCAAAATTGGATGAAATAAAAGATAAACTAAAAAGCACACCTGCAAAAAATACAAAAATAAAACAATATTTATTCATAAGTGTAGTAAAATAATGAAGTATAAAAGATTTTCTAACTATCTGCAAGATGGATAAATTCCTCCTCTGTGGTCCTAGATTTTGCAAGAATAGCTATTGCAAAAAGAACTATTGCCCCCCCAAAAATGGAAAAGAAACCAGAAATATTTGTAGAAAATCCTAAGTCCAGAAAATCTTCATATGAAATTAAAATATTAAATCCAATTATTAATAAAGATATTTCTTTCATAAAAGTCCCTCCTCCAAAAAAGAACAGCAATGCGATTAAAAGAGGAAGAAATATCCCCCCAAATATAATCATATTTAAAGAGCCCACACTATTGTTGCAGATAATTTCTGTATGAGGTAGGCCCCCTTCATATACAATTCTTTCCAAATCGCAATTCGGATTTGTTTTGGAAATCAAAAAATGTCCTCCTTCATGGATTGTTAGAACTCCTATAAAAATAAAGTTGGTTAATATTATTATAAAAACAAAATAACGTAAAAAATCAAAGAAATAATTATTATGCTTAAACTTTAAAGTTCTTCTCTCAAAAAAATACTTTGGTAGTTTTTTCAAATCTAAGAAAAAGAAGAAAAGAAAAATTATGAAGAATGTATTGGATATTAAACTAACAATTGGAGAAAATTCTTTCTGGAAGAAAATAAGTACTTGTAAAAATAGCGACATCGAAGAGTAAAGTATAGCAAATTTAGAGGACCTCCCAAAATTAGGAGAAGGTATCATTAATATGAAAAGAACCATTATAAGGAATAATGAAGAGATTACGAGAAAGTTAGAGAAATCTATTCCTATAAGGACAGACAAGATAAATACCCCGTGAATTGAAAGAAGATAAAAAATCTTTTTGCTTTTTCTTATTGAGTAAATTATCGCCAGCAATAAAATTGATTCAATAAATAATACAATAGAATGAATGAATAGTAAATCTAAGGAATTATATTTTTCCAGATTGAAAATCCAAGAAAATAAAACTAAAGAAAGCAAGATAAATACCCCCCCCAATAAAAAAAACAAAAAGAATATCTTTTTAGTATGCTGGTCACTGTAATATTTAACAAATTTAAAGATAAGGAAAATAGATATTCCTAGAGAGATTATAAGATTTAATATAAGCAAAAGTTTTATCATGTTGATTCCAATATTTTTGTTCTCCTAACAAATACAAAATAGGAATATTTCATATAAAAATCTACTTAAATGATTATTTAAATGTTTTTTCAGAAAAATAGATAGAAGGGCATAAAAAAATAAAAATTTGCCCTTATTCTAATTCTACCCAAAAGTAATAGGTAGTTGTTGCAATATCTGATCCATGGCCGTCTTCCAATACTATCATCTCGAAATCGTGAGGGTTGTTATCAAATCCGTTTGCATCTTCTAACAACAATGATGCAAATATTAGACTTTCGCCATCTGTTAATAAAACCTCGTTGAAAGTTCCTACTCCTGCACTGTTAAATAACAACGTATTATCACACATTCCAGTTGTGAATTGTTTGCTATTGGAAAAAAACTCGGGATGATTATTAAGACCAAATGTTTCGTTTATACCATCAGCATCGTCCCATTCAATTCCGAACATGTTCTCAAAGTATGTCATGTTATTTGTTTCATCATAACATTGAATCCCGTCCCAAACAACACCTGAAGCGTTTGATGCATAGATTTCACCCTCTGGAGAAGCAAGAGACCAGTTATACAAGACATTATCCGAAATATCTGCTAATTGTATTGAACCTGAAACATTACCAAAATAACCCTGCCAAGATTGAGTTACGGATGTTGCAGTGATTTCAAGTTCTGTAACATTTCCTGCATAAGCAGAAGTATTCCCTGCATCACTAGTGTTCATTCTTGTACTAGTAAAATTAGTTACATCGGCACCAGTAGGAAGAGCGGAAACTACCATGGGCAACAACAATATCAAAAAGAATACCCAAATAAAATTAATGATTTTCTTCATCTTTTTTACCTCCTTTCAGCTCTATACTTTTTTTTAAAAAAATAGGACATCTATGTACTATGAAAAGAGAGGAGAGATTCAGATTAGTTATTTCTTCAAGGGAATGGAACTCAAAATTTACTTTATCTTCATGCTTTTTTGAAAGAGCTTCTATGGCTTGCTGAGTCTTTTTATCTTCTAGAAATATAATTATAGAATGGTTTGACTTTTTTGGGTCAACAAAAATTGCATTGATATCCTTAAAAACATCTTTAACTCTGTATAACAAATTTTCTAATATATTCTGGAGATGTTTATTTTCTAAAAACCATGTTCTCAACATAGACTTTTGATAATCGTCTAGGTTCAGAGATTTCTTCTCCCCAAAACCATTTGACAACATTACAGAATATGAAATGTCTTTTGAGATTGAAAATAGATTCCTTGGTTTTCCTTTTTCAAATGCCCCTGTTTTTTCTTTAGAAACAATCTGCGCAGCTTCAAGCAGTTTTAACTGTTGACTGATAAAAGAAACTGTTGTTTTCGTTTTTTCAGCAATTTCTATTGGAGAAGAAGGCCTTTCTGAAATTATTTTTAGAATTTCCCATCTAGGTGAGGCTAGAAACGAATCGAGTTCCATTTGTTTATAAATATCTAAGTGTCTATTTAAATGTTTTGTTTAATTAATTAAGTTTGTTCTTTAACTTATAAAGATTTTAAATTTAAAAACTTTTTTAACTAATTAAAGTATTTAGTTAAGCAGTATAAGAAAAAAAGGAGGAAAATCGGAAAATTCAAAACAAAAAATAAGCTATTTACTCTAACTCTACCCAGAAGTAATAAGTGGTGGTAGAAGTATCTGTTAAATGTCCATTTTCTAATACAAGCATCTCGAAATCGTGAGGGTTGTTATCAAAACCAAAAACATCTTCATTTAGAAGAGAGGCAAAAACAACGCTATATGTTGTAGGTTCATATAACAAAACTTCTTCAAATTTATTGTCTTCTCCCTGACCTGCATCGCTAAATACTTGAGTATTCCTACACTCTCCCTCTCCAAACTCCAAATTGTTTGTATAAAAAGTGTTATGTCCTGAACCTAATAGGGTAAATGTCTCATTGACTCCATCAACATCATCCCACTCAATTCCAAACATCGATTCAAGAATAGACAAATTTGTACCGTGTGCACTTGTCCCTCCTGCATTAAGTTTATCTGACTCTACATCGTAAGTTCCGTCTGCATCAAAATTAAGACACTGAATATAATTCCACATAATCGAATCGTTTGTGGATGCATAGATTTCACCCTCTGGAGAAGCCAAAGACCAGTTGTACATAATATTATCAGAGCTGTCTGCCAATTGTATTGTACCCGAAACATTTCCAAAGTAACCCTGCCAAGACTGGGTTATAGAAATACCTGTTATACTAAGTTCTGTAACGTTTCCTGCTATTGCTGGAATCCCGGTTGCAGGGGTTGCATTTTGTCTTGAACTTGATAAATTAACTACGCTTGCACCAAAGGGTTCAACAGCTAAAACTAGAGAAATATTTAATATGAAAAATACAAAAACAGCGATAGATAAATACTTTGTTCTCATCCTCTTCTTCCTCGATAAAATAAAGAAAAATAGCTTTATAATTCTTTCTTTTTCATTAATTTATTTCTCCTAAAAGAGTCTTAAGTTTCTCTATGTCTCTAGATAAAGGAGTCTTTTTTTGTATTTCTTTTAAAGACTCGGCATATTTTTGAACCTTATCCAATATTTTATCTAATTCCTCTTTTTCAGCAAAATTAATTATCTTGGTTTTCAAATAATCGACATCTTTTGAGTTTTGTTCTATATTCGCTTTAGACTCTTGCAGCTGAGAAGTGAAATTGTCTAAATCTTGTATCTTTTTTCTCATCTCGCTGTATATATTTTGTACCTTATCTGTTTGTATATTAATAGTTCCCTCTATCTTTTTTATTCCAATAAGTTCTTTTTTTATTTCTTCACTTAGTTTAATTATTTCTTCTACCCCTCTAAAGAAGCTCATCTTACGCCTTATATCCTTTAATTCTTCCATTACCTGATCTAAAATAGCTTCGTTTCCTTCAAGATTTGCTTTTAATGCCTCTATCTTAACATTTTGTCTTTCTAAATCCATCATGAACTTGTCTGGTTTAATCGACTCCACTAAATCTATTGCTTTTACGGATTTTAATTCAAGAGTTTGAATTGTTCTGTCTCTATCTAGAATCATAGATCTTAATTCTCCTATTTGCTCGCTTAAACGGGTAAATCTTTCTGAAAACGATTTTCTAACTTCTTGAAATCCTTCTTGCCCCGCCTTTAACCTATCAACTTCTGTTGAAAGCTTTAAGATATTTGAAGCATCTGAGGAAGAACTAGTACTTACAATCGGAGCTTCTGAGGGTTTGTCTTCGGGTTTATTTTCTTCCCCTCCATTTTCGTTCTCTGGATTCTCTTCTAAATCCTCTCCTTCTTTTTTCTTGGATTTTAAAAAATTAAACATTTGTTATCTCCTCTTCTAATTTATTTATCAAAGAATCTATTTTTTTAAAATCTTTCTCATTGAAGCCAGTTTGTAATAAATTAAGTTTTGGGGGTATTAAATTAGATTTTAACAAAAATAAGTGTCTTTTCTTTTTATCTTGTATCTTCTTTAATTTAATCTCAAGATGCAAATACTTTAATCTTAACTCAGATACCAACATATGGTGAATTAAACTTAATCTTTCTTCTTTATTTTTGATTTTATTTATTTTTTTATGTTTCTCCTTACTGATAAATAATTTAGATAACTTTTTTATGTTCACAAGCTCTTTCATAAGAATAAACAGGGGAAATTAGTTTTTATCTCTTTTGCTTTATATACTCAAACTTCGCCGTATTCGGATTTATTTTTCTTACTTGTTTTCTGAACTTGGGGAATTCTTGCTTTCTTCTTCCTTTTTCTTTTTCTGTTCTTCTTTCTCGTAAATCTCTCTTGCTTTCTTTGCTTCCTCTACAGATTTTTGTATTTCTGATGCTTCTAAAAGTTTCTTCTCAACTTTCTTTGGTTTCTTTCCAATCTTCTCCCACTGCTTTTGT
>CAZTCF010000016.1:0-13997 GCA_964612685.1 Candidatus Woesearchaeota archaeon | reverse complement strand
ACTCAATAAATTTCGCATATAGCAAACACACTTGTCTACACTGAATTTTGGGGTTTGTATTGTATACTCAATAAATTTCGCATATAGCAAACACACTTGTCTACACTGAATTTTGGGGTTAGCTAAGGATTATTTAATTATCAAAAACAATAATTATTATAAATAATAAACTTCTTATGATTTAATGGGAGATGAAGTATATTATCAAACAGAACTTCTGGATTTGAATAATCATGACAATTATAGGTTTATTCTAGATTTGTTATTTCATTGTCAAAAACCAGCACCATCATTAGCTGTCAAATATTGTTATTATCAGGAATTTGGTCCAAAAGAAAAATTTGAAGAAGTAAAAAGAGCACTTAATCTTGAGAGAAAAATGGAATAATTATAAATATATTTATCAAACCTTGTTCACCTACTACTTAATCTTATTACTGGTAACAACCTTAGAGGATTTTACATGATAACTGAATCTTCCCCTAAAGAAAACATTAATAAATTAGTTCTTGTTCTGTATAATCATGGGTGAGAAAGATAATAAGATGATTGTTAATCCTTATGAAGTTGAAGGTAAAGTTAATTATGATAGATTAGTTAAAGAATTTGGGTTGGAAAAGATAAATGAAGAAATTCTTAAAAAAATAAAAAAGCATCTAGGAAAAGAAGAACTTCATTTTATGTTAAGAAGAGGAATTTTCTTTGCTGGAAGAGATTTAAGCTGGTTGCTTAACGAATATGAAAAGGGAAACAAATTTTTCATATATACTGGATGCGGACCTTCTGGACCAATTCATATTGGACATTTAATGACATGGTACTTTACAAAATGGTTGCAGGAAAAATTTGATTGTGAATTGTATTTTCAGTTTACAGATGATGAAAAATTTTTGTATAAAGATTTAAGCTATGAAGAAATACAAAAATGGACGGAAGAGAATATGTTAGATGTGATTGCGGTCGGATTTAACCCCAAAAAAACACATTTTATAGTTGATACAAGGCACGCAGGAATTATGTATCCTGAAGCAATAAAAGTTGCGAAAAAATTAACTTTCTCAACTATAAAGGCTAGTTTTGGTTTTAATGAAAGTAATAATGTTGGAAGTATTTTTTATACTGCAATGCAAGCGGTTCCTGCATTCTTGCCTTCTGTTCTGAAAAATAAAAAAATACCTTGTTTAATTCCCCATGCCGTTGATCAGGATCCTCATTTTAGAATAACAAGAGATATACTTCCAAAATTAGGACATCTCAAACCAGCGAGCATCCAATGTTCTTTCTTACCTCCATTGACAGGTTCAGAGGGTAAAATGAGCAGTTCAGAAGAAGTTAAAGGTATTTTATCTACGGATACTCCAGGGGAAGTTAAAAATAAAATAAATAAATATGCGTTTTCAGGAGGGAGAGATACTATTGAAGAGCACAGAAAATTGGGGGGCAATACTGAAGTGGATGTTTCTTTCCAATATTTAAAATATCTTTTTGAAGAAGATGATAAAAAACTTGGCGAGATTGAAAAAGATTACAAGTTAGGAAAATTATCCACAGGGGAATTAAAAAAATACACAATTGAAAAAATAAACAAATTTTTAGAGGAACATCAGAAAAGAAGAAAAAATGCAAAAAAGCTTATTCCTCAGTATATGCTTAAAGTATAAATATAAAAGAATAAAATTATTAATATAAACATGAAAAAAGGTGATAAGAGGGGACAATTTTATTTAGTTGCATCAATAATAATAGTTGCAGTTGTGATTGCACTTGCAGCAACACTTAATAATTCTTCAAGGGAGAGTACAAATATTGCTGAAGATATAGCAGTTGAACTTAGAATAGAGGGGGAGAATGTACTTGACTATGAGGAAAATACCGGAACAAATGTATTCGTAGACCAATTCTCCAGAGATTATTCTGCTTATGTGGGAGAAGATAAAGACATTTATTTTATAGTTGTAGACAAAAGTACTGGATTTCAGGATGCATATATTTACACAAATGGACAAAAAGTATCTTTGGAATCAGACTTGGTAGTTGGAGAGGAAATAGTTTTTAGATATGATAGTAGAAATTATAACTTCAAACTGGAAGAAGGGAAAAGTTTTTATTACATAATTGTTTATGAAACTGGAGGAGACAGATATGTCGTTGCCAATTAAAAAGAGAAAATCAAAAAGAGGGGTGAGCATTATCATTGGGTATGTTTTGCTTATAACATTTGCAGTTATAATCGGAGTTATTGTATATAGATGGATGAAAACATATGTCCCTCAGGAAGACCCTTCCTGTCCAAGCGAGAGTTCTATTTTTATTGAAAGTGTGAATTATGATTGCACATCGAGTACTCTTACAATGAAGATAATTAATAATGGAAATTTTGATATGGGAGGATATTTTATTTATGGTTCCACGGATCCGAACATGCAAATGGCCACTATAGATTTAACCCAAGCAAATACTTATGTTAATTCGAGATTCCCCGGAGGGGCAATAGGGGTAAAGTTTGGAAGCTTTTATTATGGGGACCAAAACGATTTAAAGCCAGGAGAGAGTGAAGTTGAAATATATGACCTTTCAGATGTAGGAAGAATATATTCAATAGAAATAATACCATTTAGATGGCAAACTAAAAACAGAAAGGTGTCTTTGATAAGTTGTGATAATGCAAAGATAGAAGAAACCATAGGTTGTTTTACTCCTTGTATTGATGAACCAGAAGAAGAAACCTGTGATGGATTGGAATGTGGATTGAAAACAAATAATTGTGGAACTCAGGTAGATTGTGGAGATTGTACTTCTTACGGAGAAGATTATGTATGTAATATATTAGGAGAGTGTGTTGAACAAATCGCTTGTACAGAAACTTGTGATGATGTTCAGTGCGGATGGGCATGTGGAACGGATTGTAACAAAGACTGCCCTGTGTTAGATCATGCAGAATCCTTGTGTGATGTTGGAGGAGTATGTATACTTGGAGTTTGCGATGCTGGATGGGGAAATTGTGATAGTAATCCTACAAACGGATGTGAGACTCCTTTGGGAACCCCCACCGATTGTGCTTCTTGTGGGGACGATTGTGGAACCGAGGAATGTATTTCAGGTATTTGTGCAACCTCGGGTGGAGAAACAACTTGTGATGGGGTTTGGAATCCTCCTGAATCTTCCGGAATTGTCTGTGATGGAGGGGCTTATTGTACTGAATCGTGTGTTTGTGAAAGTGGATTTGTACCTAATACGGTCGGGGGATGTTGGATAGGTGGAAGTTCTCCTACCTGTGCATCTTATTGTGCATCATTGGGTTACGAAGGTGTTCCTATGGCAGGAAATTGTAGAAATAATGCAAATAGATGTGTCCAATTTGGAGAAGTCTATGAAGGCATTGGAGATGCTTTCTGTATTGTTAGTCCTAATAACTTTTGCTGTTGTGTACCGTGAGTTTAATTAATACAATTCAAAAAAAAAATAATGGTAAAAAAATACAAGAAAAAATCAAAAAAAGCTCTAAGTGCAATAATCGGGTATGTTCTTTTAATTACATTCTCGGTTGTTCTTGGAATAATTGTTTACAGACTCTTGGTAACTTATCTTCCAAAGGACCAAATCGCCTGTCCGGATGGGACTTCTCTTCTAATAAAAGATTATACTTATGATTGTGATACAAATACGCTTGTTCTTAACTTTACTAATAATGGAAGATTTGACGTTGGGGGGTATTTCATTTATGGTTCGGATTCAGAAGATAAGGAGCTTGCGACAATAGATTTAACCCAAGCAAATTCATATGAAGATTCAAGATTTCCTGGGGGAAGTGTAGGGGTTAAGTTTGGAAGTTTTTATTACGGGGACCAAAACGATTTGAAACCCAACGAATGGGAGACTGAAACCTACGAACTTACCGAGATAGGAAGAGTATATTCTGTGGATATAATTCCCTTTATGTGGGAAACTGAAAACAGAAAAATGAAATTAGTAAGTTGTGATAAAGCTTCAATAAAAAAAGAGGTAGAGTGCGACTGATTAACGGGTAATCAAAGAATTTAAAAACATAGAAATATAATTATTAAAATGAAAAAAGGGATGAAACTGGGTGAAAACAAAAAAACAAAAGGTTTGTCTCCCGTCATTGCTACGGTTCTTCTTATAGTAATTGTTGTTATAATTGCGCTCATAGTATTTCTTTGGGTAAGAGGAATGACCCAGGAAGCAATAACTAAATTTGATAATGAAAACATACAGTTAGTTTGTGGAAAAGTTTCTTTTGAAGCAACCTACACTCCAATGACCGGATTGTATATAAGAAATCCAAATAGCGTTCCGATATTTGGGATGAAAGTTAAGGTCGTGGGAGCAGGAGAACACAAAACTTTAGATTTGAGAAATCAATCTGTAACAACTGAATGGCCTGAAGTTGGATTAAATCAGGGAGGAGTATTTTCTGATTCGGAGTTTAGTGATAACGTAGGAAGTGCAAATGAAATAATCCTTGTCCCTGTTCTTATGGGAGAATCAGATAGTGGAAGAAAAACTTATGTTTGTGACGAAAATCAATATGGATATAGAATCAGCGTTTAAAAACAAGAAAGGTTTATCTACAGTTATTGCCACTGTTTTAATTATATTATTAGTGGTTGTTTCTGTTACAATAGTTTGGACATTTGTAAGCAATATAATAGAAAAAAATTTGAATGAGGAGACTCAAAATTGTATGGACCTTGAAACTTCTGAAAAGGTAGAATTGAATGGATATTATACATGTTTTAATTCCACTTTTGATGAAGTAAGATTCTCTATAAGTTTAGGAGATGTAGAAATAGATTCTTTGGTTGTATTAATAGCAATGGAAGGAAATTCAAGAAGTTTTACTCTTACAAATACTCCAACAGTTGTTGAAAATTTAAGACCAGACAGAGGAACGTTTACAGACAGTGTGGTTCTGCCTGGAAAGAATTCAGGATTAACTTACTCTGCAAGAGGATTTGATGGAGAAAAAATAGATTCAATAATAATATCTCCTGTAATTGGAGAAAAGCAATGCGGGGCTACAGGTCAGATGTATCAGGTTACAGACTGTATGGCTTACGCATATTGAAAAGATAGCATTATAAACTAAATTTTATTTAAAGGGGTATGAAAAAAAAGGAGGATGAAGTAAGAATTTTCCAAAAGAAAAATCTTAAAGGAAAATTGAAAGAAAAGAAATTTTCAAGAAACCAAAAAGGACAGGTGTGGGTAGAGACGGTAATATATCTGCTCATTGCGTTTGTCATGATTGGTTTAGTACTTTCTTTCATAAAACCAAAAATAGAAGAGATGAGAGACAGAACAATAATAGAACAATCATTAGGAATATTGAAAGAGATAGATAGTACTATAACAACTATAGGAAGTCCTGGGAATCAAAGGTTGATTAATGTAGAGATAAGAAAGGGTTCGATAATAATTGACTCTGAAAATGATATCGTTAAATTTGAAATAGATAGTACCTACGAATATGGTCAACCTGGACAGATAATAATGATAGGAAACATCCAGGCAATAACTGAAGAGAATGGAGATAACAGCAAAGTAACCCTAACAAGAGATTTCAGCGAGGGGTATGATATAACTTATGATAATCAACAAATGGTTAAAACATTAACTAAAGCCTCAAATCCTTACAGATTATTCATAAATAACAGAGGAGAATCATCAAATAAAGTACTTATAAATTTTGGATTAGAATAAAATGTCAGAAAGCAAACCCCCCACATACATAAAGGATTATCCTAGACCTAAAATAAACTTTAGCCCAGTTATACCTCCATTAAAAAAGATAAAGGATAAGACTAAAGTTGATGTAAGATACTGTTTAATCGCTCCATATACTTTTGTGCATATTCACTGGGATCCTGAAATATATGAAGTTGTTTATGACATTGAGGAACCTATGCTTACTGATGAAGAAGAGTTGAAGAGAGCAGAGATAATAAAAGCTATGAACAACCTTATTGATTTTGAGACGGTTGTTGAAAAGGAAAAAACCAAACTTCTTGAATATATTGATAGAAGATTTAAATTGCTAGCAATAGAACTTGGAATAGATTTATCTTATGAAAGCTACAAGAAAATATTTTATTATCTTTGTAGAGATTTTATGGGATTCAATGAGGTGGAACCTCTTCTTAGAGATTATTTTGTAGAAGATATAGAATGTAATGGGGCAAACTCTTCTGTTTATGTTGTTCATAGAGTATACAGAAATATGAAAACAAATCTTGTTTATAGAGATCTTGATAGGCTTCAAAGCTTTGTTGAAAAGCTTGCACAAAGGTGTGGAAAATATATTTCATACGCAAAACCAATACTTGATGGAAGTTTACCTGATGGTTCGAGAGTAAATGCAACATATACAAAAGATATAACAAGTAAAGGTCCTACATTCACAATAAGAAAGTTCACAAAAACTCCTTGGACTCCTACTCAGTTAATTGCATTCGGAACCTTAAGTCCTGAGATATTAGCATACTTGTGGTTATTGGTACAATATAAGATGAATATACTAATAACGGGTGGAACTTCTGCAGGTAAAACCACTTTACTTAATGCTATAGCCTTCTTTATCCCTCCGGAATCAAGGGTTGTTTCAATTGAAGATACGAGGGAATTAAATCTTCCAAGAGATAACTGGCTTCCTAGCGTTGCTAGAAATGCAACGGGTATAGGAACAACAGGAGAAATAAGTTTGTTTGATTTACTTAGAAGTTCGTTCAGACAGAACCCAGATTATGTAATAGTAGGTGAAGTTAGAGGTGCAGAAGCATCAGTACTATTCCAGGGAATGGCTTCGGGACATTCATCAATAAGTACAATACACGCGGATTCTGTGGATACTTTAATAAAAAGACTGGAAACCCCCCCAATAGAATTATCTCCAACACTTTTGAATGTTCTTGACTGTGTTTGTATTATGACTCACGCTATTGTAAACAGGGAAGAAACAAGAAAGTTGAAAGAAGTTGTTGAAATAATAAATGTTACATTGGATGGAATTGCTCTTACAAACA
Organism: Candidatus Woesearchaeota archaeon; assembly: GCA_964612685.1. Taxonomy (GTDB): domain Archaea; phylum Nanobdellota; class Nanobdellia; order Pacearchaeales; family GW2011-AR1; genus MWBV01. The sequence continues at coordinate 6,954 of CAZTCF010000016.1, read as the reverse complement.
CTCCATTTGTCTGGAATGCACTTGAAAATGAATTTTACTCCAAGAAAAATAGCAAGATATTCGAAAAAATAAGAAAAAGATATGGTATAAGGGTCGAGGAGTTAGAAGTCGAATTCAGAAAAAGAGTCCAACTTTTATACAAGATATACCAAAAAGGAATATTCAAATTCGAAGAAGTACAGGAAATAGTAAATGAATATTACAAAAAGCCTCAGGAAATTCTAAAAAAATTTCAAGTTGAATAATCAAAATATTTAATAACACAAATTGTGTTTATCCCCTATGGCTAATCAAGAACAAAAAGCAGGTGATCTATACGGAAGTTTTCCTCTTCTTAATCAATTAATAACTGCACTTGAGGAGACGGAATTAAAATTCGAAGAAGCGTGTAAAAAGGATGACACTGTCCAGATGAATCTTCTTAGAGATTATATGTTGAAATTACAAAAACAGATAGCTCAGGAGGCCAAATGAAAACTGACACTGATGATTTTGAAAAGCTTAGGTCTATAATTATAAGAGAGAAGAAACTGGTTGCAGAGATTACTTCTCTTGGAAATTATATGAAAAATGCAGATGTTGGGGAACAAAGAATAATCGATTCTCAGATAGATATTATGGAACAGACTCTTAAAAAAGCTAATGAAGAAATCCCGGGAATCTTGGATAGGATAATGTCCAACCAGAGACCGATTCTTAATGTACCCGGAAGAGATGAAAGAGCGCTCGTTGGTGCAAAAACAACAGTTGCACAACCTCCCACAATAGTTAATCCGGACTTAAGACTAAAGACTCCCGCAAAAGCCCTCCCCGAACCTGTTAAGATAAATACCTTATCGGGAGAACCTGTAAAAACATATACTTTAAAGGAATTGAAACCAGTTGGAATAGAAAAAATAACTCTTAAGAGAATGAAGAAAAGAGACAAGAAAGTTGAGGTGGTTAAAGAAAGAAAACCAAGTGAGTATCTTAAATTTGCGAACAAAGTTTTTTCTAAAACTGCGGGGAAAATGTTGAATGAAAAGGTGATGGATCAACTGGAAAGAGACCTTATAAAAGCTAATCTTCAATTTACTCCAAGAAGTTATCTTTCATTTACGATGTTGACTACGTGCATTGCTTTCTTAATTGGTATTGTTATTGCAATATTCTTTTTCTTTTTCAATATAACCTCAAACATTCCTTTTATAGTTATGAATACCGGAGCGATAAGCACAAGGCTTTTAGTTTCAGTACTTATAGTTCTTTTAGTTCCTGTTTTAACATTTGTTATAATGTATATGTATCCTAGCACTGAAAAAAGTTCAGCAGGAAATAGAATAGATGAAGAGTTGCCTTTTGCTACGATACATATGTCTGCTATATCTGGTTCAATGATTGACCCTAGTAAGATATTTGATATAATCATAACAACTCATGAATATCCTTTATTGGAAAAGGAATTCAAGAAAATAATAAATGAAATAAATCTTTATGGGTATGATCTGGTAAGTGCTTTAAGAAATAGTGCATATAATACTCCAAGCAGAAAACTTTCAGAATTGTTGAATGGACTTGCAACAACAATTAATTCTGGAGGATATCTTCCTGAATTCTTTGATAAAAGGTCCCAAACTCTTTTATTTGAGAATAGATTGGAACAGGAAAAGAAAAACAAGGGTGCAGAGACATTTATGGATATATACATAAGTTTGGTTATTGCAGCACCTATGATTTTAATGATATTGCTTATGATGATGAAAATAAGTGGATTAGGAATATCTATGAGCACACAAATGATAACAATAATAATGGTTGTAGCCGTAACGATGATAAACTTGATGTTTTTAGCGTTCCTACAACTAAAGAAATAACTAGAATAAAAAGTAAAAATGGAAGTACACAAAATACACTGGATTGGAATCGGGGCAGCAATAATTATAATTGCAATATCATTCTTGTTTAAAGATACTAAATTGTTCTTTTTAATGGTGGGAGTGGGGGTTCTTTCAGGAGTTCTTCCTTTTGTAATCTCTTTAATAAACGAGTCTAAAGAGGATGTTGAAAAAGAAGAGATGTTTTTAGAATTTACAAGAAATTTAGTTGAGAGTGTAAAGACAGGAACTCCTATAAGTAAAAGTATAATGAACTTAAAGGATAAAGGGTATGGGGTTCTTGGAAAACACATAAAGAAACTCTCGAATCAAATTTCTATTGGGGTACCCTTAAGTTATGCTTTACAGGTGTTTGCCAAAGATGTTAATAATATAACTGTATCAAGAACAATTATTTTAATAGGACAGGCTGAGAGAGCGGGAGGGGACATTGGAGAAATCTTGGAGGCAGTTGCTGAGGCTGTAAGTATATCTGACAAATTGAAGAAGGAAAGAAAGGCTGCAATATCAACTCTTGTTGTACAGGGATATATTATTTTTATGGTTTTCATAGTTATAATTTTAATAATGCAGTTCCAAATACTTCCTATGGTGTCGGGTATTGCAGATTTGGGTTCGGTGGGGGGAAGCTTTTCTGAGGTGGGAGTATCTAGTACAGATATGGACCAAAAGCAATTATCAGATTCTTTCTTGTATCTTATGTTAATCCAGGGTTTTTTTACAGGATTGACTATTGGTAAACTTGGAGAGGGTTCAGTTAAAGCTGGAGTAAAGCATTCTTTTGCATTGATGCTTATCTCATTCACTATATCTGCAGGTGCTAATATAATTTTGGGGTAAAAATGAATTTTAAACCTACATTGTGGAAGAGTATAGTTTCATTAGTTGTAGTTTTAATAAGTGATTTTTTTCAGGCAAATAGTATAGATTGTGTACTTTATCCAGGAGCATCTTGTCCTCCCACATTATGGAAAGATTTTGTTTTCGAACCTAGAATTGTTATTATAAGTTTAATAATTGGTTTATGTGTTTATGTTGTTTGGAGTTTATTTCAGAAGAAAAAGTAAGTTAAGTTATCTATAGTTAAATTTCGGTTGATTGTCTTTATTATAAATATAGGTTATAGTAAGTAGAACCATATTAATCAGAATTAAAGATAATTAAATTAACCCCTCATCAAATATATCCTTAGCTAGGGTGTAAATGCTCTTAGCAGATTTAAGGATATAAGAATGAGCTTTTACACGTTTTTTAAGAGGAACACCTATCGTTTTGGTCTCTATAACTACTACGCTCTTGGCGTCCGGACCTTTTATTTTTTTACCTTTTATGATTATTTCTTCAGCAGAAAGCAATTCGTCTATTGAACCATCGTTTATATTTGAGACAATTCCCCTAAATATTTTTTCGTTAAAAGAAGTTCTTCCCCTTTCAACAAATTTAAATCCGTGTTTCTTAAGTACATTTATTACTTTTCTTGCAATGGGATCATAAACCTTAAGTTTTCCCTGAGAATAGATGTATTGCTTCTTTGCACTTTCATCCTCGTGAAAATCCAAAACAACCAAGGGAGGGTAATTTTCAAAATTTTCAATAACATATTTTGATAGTTCTGCTGATTCCTTGTTTATGGGGTTTTTTGCCTGTGGGTTTCCTGTTTTTTTGTCTATCAGAACATGCTCGGATGCTCCCACGCTTGGAACGGGTATTTTATCTGATTTTGGTTTTCTTTTTAATGTTGGATATCTCCAATCTCTTCTATATCCTGAAGGATTAGCTAATGGAATAAGAACTATTGGTATTTTTTTAGCCAATTTGTTTAGAAATTTAATATTTTTTGCAATCGCGTTAACTCCTGCTGGCTCTTCTCCATGTATCCCGGATATAATCCAAAGAGCATCTCCTTTTAATCTTGTTCTAAATCCAAGAATTGGAAGAAATTTCTTTTTATGTTCTTTCATATCTATTCTTTGAGAACAAATAACTTCATCTATCCAACGGGAGTCTTTCAATCTTGAAAGTCTCTTGTAAACTTCAGTTATTGGCATTCTACTATCTTTTTTATAAGTTGGAACGTTTGGATAATGTATTTCTGTCATTTTTTATTTTAATTATCTTTAATTATTTGATAAATTTTGTAAAATTTAGTTACTTTAAGATAGAAAAAATCATTAATAAATGTTTCCCGGGGTGAAAATCATTATAGAAATATTATTTGTACTCATAAGCACCTATTGAAGGAGGATTATTCCATGTTTGTCCGGAGTAATCTCTATCCAATCCTACATAAATTCCCTTGCCTCTTGCAGGGGATGAAGAAGTTAAGCGGAAATTATATGGAGAACCCCCAACAAATAAAGGATTAACATTGGCAAGATTATTGTTATCATTACGATTAAGATAAGTTAAATCGCTTGAATAGGATATACTTGAACTTGAAGTCCCATAAAACAAATTGTTGTTTATATTCAAGCCATTTATTCTTGTATTTAAATCCCTATCATTTATTCTTATAGGATTACTAAAACTACCTTGAATAATATTATTTCTTATATTGAGATTAGTTATCTCTCCTCCAGCAGAAACATAAATACCAGAATAATCATTTTTTGCTGCTGTAATTACATTGTTGTAAATGTAAAGATTGGATATAGGAGTGGGAGTATTTGTACCCCAATTAGATTCTATGGTTATCCCATTGCTATAAGTATTATCTGAATTGCCTACTCCCTCAATTATATTATTGTAAACCCAGATATTATTCATACTTATCTGGGCATTGTTTATGTGAATTCCCGTTCTTGCATTTTTGAAATAATTATTATATATATACAAATCATTTACATAAGTGAAAGATTCAACATCAATATACGCTTGATGCTTATCATTTGTAGGAGGTATTGAATTTGCTATGAAACTATTGTTGTATATCCTTCCTCCAAAATCATATTTGCCCTTTATTGTTCCGGAAAAATCAATTGTTGATGCTCCATAAAACTTGTTGTTGTATATTTCTATTCCTCCTCTATGATAATGCATTTCATAGAAGAAATTCCATTCTTCTCCTTCAATATCATTTTTATAGAAAACATTATTATAAAGTTTCAATCCATCATTCTGATATCCTGTGATAATATCTGCATTATACCCTTCTGCCTGGTCTCTTTGATAGAAAACATTGTTGTATATTTTCATCCCACTCTGACCTTCTGGTCTTATATGTCCTGGTTCATAAAGGTTAGTGTCTATTTTATAATGTAAGTTAGAACAGCTTACAAAAACGCAATCATGAACTTCATTTCCAGTAGAAAGGATGTTTTGAGGCTCAACATTCCAACTTGAAGTTGTTCCATGAAATGTAACTCCAGATAATCTGAAATAAGAAAAATTACAATGATGAATTTTAACGTTGCTACGATAATTAACTGCTATAGCCCTGTACGAAGCCTTGGAATTTCCATTGAAATTGATATAACTAATGCTTTGGTCTCCACTTACAGCATTTCCTGAAGGAGAATTAAGTTCTATATATCCATAAATCTTTGAAACCCCATAAGTATAACTTGTAGTTATTTTTGGGGGAGAATTCATATCTCCTTCTATACTTACTCCCAATGCTAGATCACATTTATTGTTATCAACGTAATTTCCAGGATTTACATGAATTGTATCTCCGCGCGTTTTAACTCTTGAGCACGCATAAGATAATGAAGCCCATTCTTGTCCTGGAGAACCATTTCTCGTACTACTGTCGCTTCCAGTTGTTGAAACATAATAAGTATTTCCGGTGGGATTGGTTGTTGGAGAAGTTGAAACTGAAGAAGAATATTCAAATGCACCTAAATCAGGATAATTACCTGAGTAAGACAATCCAACATTTACTCCTTTATCAATCAAATCGCTTCCACTTACAAGATGCCCAAAAGTTATATCTGGTAAGCTTCCATCAGATTTTCTTGTATTATCTAACTGATTTACATCTAAACTTACAAAGTCTGCGCCACTAACACTAATTCCAGAGGTATCCCACGAATTATGATTAACGTTAGTAAGAAGGGCAATTCTTGCATCTACATCTCCATTGTTGTATGCTATATTGTTTTTTATATAATATGGAATTCCCTGAATTAAGTTGAAATGATACCCTCCGCACCAACCTTCGGCATATCCCCGATAACAATTATTGTATGCAAGATTATTATATAATTTAATATTGCATCTTGCCCCATTATCTAAAAATCCCCAATTTTTATTATAAACTCCCAAAGAATTTGTTATTGTTCTCAAAACATTATTAGGAAGATTATTAATTGTATCTCCTAACTTAAACCCATTTCCATTACCCGCTTCTTCAAAAGTATCTGGAATAAAACCATTATACCATGCCCAACAATTATCAATTATTATATTTCCTTCATAATGCCATAAATCTATTCCATCGTCAGTATTCCACCAAAATCTACATCCTTTAAAAGTATTTACTGAGGAAGTAGAATCTCCCATAATGCCTACTCCGTCTGCATCTCCATAGGGATCAGAGGAGGTTAAAGGATCAATATTATTATGAAAATCTGAATTAAGAATTAAACAGTTATTAATATTTTCAAACATTGCCCCATGTCCGCAATGATGTATATTTAATTGCTCAAAAATACTATTCTGAGAATTGAAAACCCATAATCCAGACCAGATTCCTTCATTGGCTTGTTCAAACCCGTAAATTTCAATTCCCTTAAAATAAAGATAGTCTCCATTGGGTACGTATATCAAACCATTAGGCCATTGAGCAACATAAGAACTGCTTTTTGTTATGGAGGGTTTTATACTGTCATAAGGATATGCCCACACATTTATATAATTTCCAGATGTACCACTCTTACCTCCAAGCGTTTGTTTGGAGTATCTGTAAGTTCCTCCTCTCATATATATCGTGTCTCCAGGACCAACGTATTCCCAAGCTTTGTTTAATGTAAACCAGGGTTTGCTTATTGAACCATCTCCGGTTGTGTCGCTTCCGGAAGGAGAAACATAATAAATATTTCCATTTGGATTCGTTGGAGGGGTTGTTGTTCCTGAAGTA
>CAZTCF010000015.1:0-15279 GCA_964612685.1 Candidatus Woesearchaeota archaeon | reverse complement strand
GATTGAATGAGTTTACTTTAGGAACAGAACTTAAATTTGTATAATCAGTTATAAACTGGGTTAAATCTAAAATTCCAGGATTGCTTTTTGTTAAATTATATTTTTCATATTCAATTGAGATATTTTTTATTGAACCTAATGTACAATTCATTGCATTTCCATCTTCGGGCGTAAATCCATATCCGCTTAGTGATAAATTTATTTTTACATTTCCGTAGTTTGTCACATCCAAAATTGATTCATTTGAGATTCTTTGGTCTTCAAAGAGTACAAACTGAATAGGAGAATCTACCCCAAGTGCTAGTAAAGGATTAACGAAAGAAGTATCACTTCCGCTAGAGTTTATTGAAAAATTGTCCTGAGCTTCGATAGTGCAATTCCATTCTTGAGAATTTGCATAATACCAGACATAAAAGTTACAAGTGACCTCTACTTCATTTAAGCTTCCATAAGTGTAGTTTATATAACAACTATTATTTCTATAATGATTATTGTTGTCTTCTAATTCGTAATATCCGGAGGCAATGTTATCAAAAAACCTTCCAGTAACATTTGTTATTGATTCTTCCCCATCATACTCATTAATTATTGCGCTACAAGTTACCTCTTTTGTATCTGCGGGGATTAAATCTATATAATCTGGAGGAGATGTAAGGAAATCATCCACACTTACAAAGCTAATATTGGGCGGAGAATTGATAGTAATATTACTAACTATATCATATCCGGCTCCAGTTACATTTACATTCGTTTCTCCAGATATATAATTGTCTCCATTATTTATTATCTTCAATGTTAAGTTGTTATCTATATCGCATCCTGCCTGAAGTAGTTCACAATCTATCATATAAACATTATTTGCATGGGAATTTCCATTTGGACCCACAATATCTGTAAGATTATCCTGGATTCCAATTAAAGGATTCCATAAAATGATTGTATGATCATTAGCATATGTGCCGTCTTTTGCATCTTCAACATATCCTACAATATAATGGGCTGCAGAACACATCGGCAATACCAAAAAGAGAGCAACTAAGTTTATTGTAAATATTTTTTTCATTTTAAGTTTAAAGTTACCTCCCCCTTAGAAGTTATTTCGTATATTTTGTTTGGAGAAACAACAAAATTTTCTCCAATTCCTCCAAATACATCAACATACCCTAAATCATGGGTTCCATTATTGTATGTTACGGTTGTTATGTTTGGATTTAATAAGATAAGATCTTTTACATAAATTGGGCTGAATTCAGAACTAAAGTTGACTAATTCCTTACCTTCATTAATTTTTATTGTATCTTTAAATTCCTCTGCTATAATTATTCCGCTTATTCCCAACAAACAAATCAAAAAAATCGAAAAAAATACCAACAAATACCGGTTCATTTTTCTTCCTCCACAATTATCTTTTTATTTATAGGATCAAATTTCAGAACTATTTTTGTACCCTCTTTTAGGTTCAGTGTATCTACAATTGCCTTCGGTATTTTTATTCTGTATCCTTTTTGTATCTTATTATCTTTAAACGTTATTTCAACCATGTACTTTTAAAAGGCTATATATAGTTCTTTATTAACCTCTTTTAATACTAGATATATCCTTTTAAAAGTATTTAAACTTTGCTGTTTAAATTTAATATGCTCTGAAGAACGCTTTAGACGATGAAATATGTTACAACAATATATAAAAATAAAGAATTTCAATTAATAAAATGAAGAAGGGGTTAGTTAAGGCAAGTTTAATAGGGATTTTTATTTTATTCTTTATAGGAATAATTACACTTTCTCTTTTTTCTTCTGCTTATTCTAATGAGCAAAAAATGAACTCTGGAGAAGTCTCCGAATTCTTCAATTTTAAAACCGAAAACACCTATTCTCTTGGTACCATTTTAAAATTTGATTTGTCTGGAAAGGGAAATTACGAATTGATAATCCTAAAACCTTCTGAAGAAAGAATATCAAGGAAGGGTTCGAACGATAGATTTTCATTGGATTTAACTGAAGAGGGAAAATACATCATTAATTTTAAGAGAGGAAATTCAAAAAAATCCTATACCTTTGATGTTATATCCAAAACAGAAATTTCAGATGAACCATCCAAACCAATAATTAAGGGGAAATTAATTCAGGAGAAGGCAGAAATAAACAAACCTGTTACCTGGAAAAAAATATTAAATGAAAGTTGGATAGAGATCCCTCCCGTAATTAATTTATCTTTAACAAAAGAAAACGGAGAGCAAGTTTTAGATTATGATTTAACAACCATAGGAAATAAGACTTATATCCAACTTAACGAGGATTTTATTGAAAACTCCTATGAAAATATTCAATTAGAATATCTTACAGAACCCCCAAAAATCACTGAAAATCAAATATCCAAAAATAAAAAGGAAATTGTTGTTTCTTCCCCAGAAGAAATACATTATCAAGAAGTTTTAGCATACACCACAATATCTGAAAAATTATCTGTTGGGCAAGAAAATTTAATTAAAATTTACTGGAAAGAAAATGATGCGTATTTAAATTTTCAGGCTTACGATACAAATGGAAATAACTTAATTGACAGAATTGAATGGATCATTCCCCACTTATCTAATCAAACATTTGAAATAATTTTAATAACTAAAGCAGAACATCTGAATTCAGAAAGAATATTTATTTCAGATATTTATGAAGATGTTAAAGAATTAGATGATGTCTGGTCTGAAGAAATCCAAGATGAAAATTATGTGCGAGTTGTTTTTGAAGTTCCTTTAGATAATAAAAAAGACATCACCATTTTTCCACGCATTGTATCCGGAAATCCAATTGTTGAAGTTTATGAATTTAATTCAAATACAAAAATTGCAGAATTCAATCCATTGACTTCAAACGAATACAATAAAATTTATTTAACAAATTTGATTTCAGAAAGTCAAGACACCTTTGACTTGAAAATTATCGGAGGTAGCGTTCAGTTTGATTATATTGTCGATCCATATCAAAGGATATCTGAAGGCTTTGGTTCCAGTACTACCTGGACTGTTCCTTCTGGAATAACAGAAATAACCGTTGAAGCTTGGGGAGCAGGAGGAGCTGGTGGAGGTGCTGGTGGTGGAGGAAGTGCAGCTGGTGGTGGAGGTGGTGGAGGAGCTTATGCAAGAAGAAATATAACTGTTTCCCCCGGACAGCAATTTACAATAACCGTTGCTCCGGCAGCTACAGGGGTAAGTAATGCAAATGGAAATTCTGGAGAAATCTCAAGACTTTCAAACGCAACTGCAACTTATGTTCAGGCAGCAGGAGGTAGTGGAGGTTCAAGAGGAGGGAGTGGAGCAGGAGGAGCAGGAGGAACTGTTGCAGGGTCAATTGGAGATGTTAGATATGCTGGTGGAGCAGGTTCAGCAGGCGTTGCTGCCTCTTACGGAGGAGCAGGAGGAGGGGGCGCAGGAAGCACTGGTACTGGTGGGAGCGCAAGCGGTTCAACTGCGGGAACAGGAACATCCGAACTTGGAGGAGATGGAGCTAATGCTTTAGTTGGAACAGGTAATGGAAATATAGGTTCTATTTATGGAGGAGGAGGAGGGGGTGCAAGAAAAAAAGGAGGAGCAACTTCTGTTGCGGGAGGTAGTTCAGCTCCAGGTTATGTTAGAATTTCTTATGATGAGTTTATACCGATAGTAATTAATGTTACTTCACCTTTAAATAACACCTACAGAAGTTCAACAATTTGGTTTAATGCGACTGCAAATGATAACATCCACACATGGATAATAAATTATAATGGAACAAATATAACTCTTCCAAATATAAACACCTCTTTGCAGCTGGCTAATGGAAGTTACAATCTGATTGTTTATGGAAACGATAGTAGAGGAAAATGGGGGGTAAATAATTCAATATCTTTTTCAGTGGATTTAACTCCTCCAAAAGTGAATGTTGTAAGTCCTGAACAAGATAAATATTATGGGGATTCTTTAATTTGGTTTAATATCACAACAAATATTTTGGCAGTAGCAAACTATACCCTTGATGGAGGTTCAACAAATTACACTTTAACCCCAAATGGTACTAATACCGGATTTTCAGGTTCAAGAAGCTTAAGTGATGGAGAAAAGACAGTTAAATTTTATGTCTGGGATGAATATGGTAACTTAAATGATTCTATGGAAGTTGATTTTGAGGTTGACACAACCTTCCCAAAAATTGAATTCGTAAATGATATAGGTGGAATTACTGGAACCCCCTTAAATAATGCTAATTTTTCAAGAAATTGGATTTTTGTCAATGTTAGTGTTGATGAAATTAACGAGGCAAATATAACTTTTAATTTATATGATTCAAACTATCTTTCAATAAACTCCTCAACGTACACAGATTTAAGAAGAACAATAAATTGGACAGGATTATCAGACGGAGTTTATCATTACAATGTTTCTGTTTCAGACGTTGTTGTAAATGTTAATTCAACTGAAACAAGAAATATTCAGTTAGACACAACCGGGCCAGTAATAAATATTGTTGATCCAAAACCAATTCTTTATAACATAAATACAAGTTTGCCTCTCAATTACAATATATATGATTCAGGAGTAGGAACCCTGTCTCATTGTTGGTGGAATCTAAACAATGGAGCAAATAATTCAATTACCTGTGGACAAAACACAACCTTTAATATTGATGAAGAAGGAGAAAACACAATATGGTTCTTTTCAAACGATACTTTAGGAAACCCCTCGTATTCAAAAGTAGATTTTTTTGTAGACACAAATGTTCCTTCAATCGAGCTAAATTCCCCAGAAGATGACGATTTTTTAGATTATAACTTAATTGATTTTAGTTATACTCCCGAAGATAAAAGGGGAATAGATGCTTGTATCTTGTATGGAAACTGGGGAGGATGGGAAGAAAAGATTTTTGACTATGAAGTTGAAAATGTGTCTTTAAATTACTTTAATAATATTGATTTAAGTTCTTATGGAGATGGAGATTATCTTTGGAATGTCTGGTGTAATAACTCTATTGGAAGCTATTCATTCGCAATTGCAAACTTTTCATTTACAATTGACACAACCTTCCCAAAAATTGAATTCGTAAATGATATAGGTGGAATTACTGGAACCCCCCAGAATAACAGCAATTTTTCAAGAAATTGGATTTTTGTCAATGTTAGTGTTGATGAAATTAATGAGGCAAATATGACCTTTAGCTTGTTTAATTCTCTTGGGAATCCTATAAATGCTACAACTTATACAAATCCAGTCAGGACAATAAACTGGACAGGATTATCAGATGGAGTTTATTATTATAATGTTTCAGTTTATGATTCTGTTAATAAGTTAAATTATACAGAAACAAGAAAAATTAGGCTGGATACAAATGGACCTGTAATAAATATAACCCTGCCAGAAAATATAATTTATAATTACAGCATCAGTTTACCTTTAAATTACACTGTTTATGACGAAGGAATAGGCACTCTTTATGAATGCTGGTGGAATTTAAACGATGGAATAAATAATTCAATTGGTTGTGGACAAAATACCACCTTTAATGCATTGGAAGGGGACAATAAAATAAATCTTTATTCAAACGATACCCTAGGTAACTTAAATAAGGAGAGCATAGAATTTATTGTGGATTTAACCCCTCCATCCTGGACAGAACAAAATCAAACAAGAAACAATGTTTATACAGATAGATTTTATGCAGAAGATTATTTGAACTTATCTACAAAGTGGGAGGACGAATTTTTATTGGAAAATGCATGGCTGTCAACAAATGAGACTGGAATATGGGAAAATAAAACTACCTACAATTCTCCTCAAGAATTATCCGGAGCAAAAGATTTAAGCAGTTTTATATGGCAGAACAATTCACTGGAGGTAGGAAATATTATTTCTTGGAAAATATATGCAAATGATTCTGTAGGATGGGAAAATTTTACAAATGAAATTTCTTTTAGAATTTGGGGATATTCTGAAATAGGCGATGCATTTTTTATCCCAAAGGGCGTAAAAGTAGGGTATAACTCAACATTTTATTGTAGTGTATTAAACAACTATACACAACAAAAAATATCTGGATACAATGTTTCATTTTATGAGGGAGGAGAGTATCTAGGAAGTAATTTAACAGATTCAGAGGGTTATGCCCAATTTTTAATTTCTGAAAATAATGAAGTTGGTTCAAAAGAGATAACATGTAATATTTCTGAAGACGCTTCCAAATATTATTCTTCATCCGAGAATAACGAGAAAAGTGTTGTTTTAGGAATTGGTTATGCCTCAAAGGTTTATAATTATTTTTTTCCAAATAATCATAAAATTTATGTGGGAACAGAAGATTATCCAACAACAGAAGATTCCAATGAATATCTTGTCGAATCTCCCAACGGAGTTTATTTACGTTATTCTGCACCCACCACAGGAACATATGCCAATCAAAGATTTGAATTTAAAATCGATGAAACCACCAACGAAATAACTTATATAAATCTCACCTGGAAAGGAAGAGGAGATGTTGGAAGTGGAACCGATGGGTATATTTTGTATATTTATAATCACACTTCTGGAAGCTGGATTCAAATAGCATCACACACAACAAATGCAGACAGAACCGAATCTTTTGCTTATACTGCCGTAAATTTTACGGATTACATTAACTCGAGTGGTTATCTTCAATTTAGAGTAAGAAGTCAGAGAACTCGTCCAGGAAGTCCTCCTGCCTCAGCGTGGGTATATATCGAAACAGATTACATTCAATTAGAAGTTCATTCAGATATAATCCCCCCTACAGTAACGTTAAATTATCCAGATAATCTAAAAACAAACAAGCTTTTAGCTGATTTTAGCTGTTATATACAGGAGGATTATAAGATTGCAAATGTTTCTTTGTATGGAAACTGGACAGGAGGCAATTGGCATTTGAATGAAACAAATTCTTCTGGAGTAAATCAAGTTAATTATACTTTTAGTAAAACAATGTCCGAACAAGGATTTTTTGAATGGAATTGTTATGCATGCGATTTTGCAGGAAATTGCGATTTTGCAGCTTTTAATAAATCCTTTTTAATAGATACAACTCCACCCGTTGTTAATTTAATTTATCCTGAAAATGTTTCTAACTTTTCGGGGTATTTAATCGATTATTTTAATTATTCTGTAAATGATTTAAATGAAATTGCAAACTGTTCTCTTTATGGAGATTTTAATGGAACTTGGTTGAAAAATCAAACTGTCTTTTTTCCTCAAAAAAATTTAAATAGTAATTTCTCCTCTTTACATACAATAGGAGATGGATATTATAATTGGAATGTTTTATGTTTTGATGAATCCGGAAATTTTGCATTCAATTCTACGAATCACACTTTTTCTTCTTTTTTACCTGTAGAAGGGTTAAATACCTCTGAATTTACAACCTATTTGACTGCTAATGACGGTACCGGAGATGTATTCTTATCTTGGAATAGTTCAATTCATGCTGATAAATATAAAATATACTCTACAGATAATCTTTTATCTCCATTCACATTTTTAGGGGAAACATCCGAATTAAATTATACAGACTTTGAAGCGAACCAAACTAGAAAAAAGTTTTACAAGATATCTTCATGGAACCCTATATCTGAAAATATTAGCGAGGAAATAATCGGTAAAACTGTTTATTATTTAAAAAGGAAGGAAAATATAAATACTCGAAATTGGATTGGAGTTTATTTTGAGAATAATTTAACACAAGCAGATGATGCTTTAAGCGAAATCAATAATATTACTTCATTTAATATGTGGAATAGTACTATTCAGAAAAGAGTAACATGTAACACTTTCTCATGTCCAGAATTTCCAAGCTGTACAGATACCAATTGTAATTTTGATTTAGTTCCAGGAACGGGTTATGAAGTTAATCTCAATCTGTCTTCGCCCGTATTTACAAATTGGAGCACAATAGGGGTTATTGAACCAAGTGCCACATTACAATTAGTTAAGAATTATACATCTTTTTCTAAAAATTGGATATCTCTGTACTACAATTCTTCATTAACAAATGCCCAAGAATTATTTTCTTCTATACCTTGTGCAAGTACTCTTACAGATTGGGATGAGTTTAATCAAACTTCTAAAGGATATATTCCTTCTCCAGTACCTTGGATACCTGCAATTGGATATAATTTCATTCTTGAACCAGAAAAAGGATACGAAGTTTCAGTGACAGAAAATTGTTATTATACTCAAACCTAGAAAGTTTTAAATATCTTCTTATAAAAATACTAATATGAAAAATAGGTTAATCTTCGTTTTTGTTTTTTGTTTATTTTTAATTCCATTTGTGTTTTCTGCTCCAAACTATGTCATTTCCAATTCAGAAGATTGGAAAGACGTTTACTCTTCAATTTTATACGCAAATCTAAATGAAATGGAATCTGATTTTTTGGTTAGCACTTCCCATGGTCCAATCTTGCTAAATGGGATAAGTAAAGATTATGAATTACTTATAGTTTCTTCAAAAAATAACCCCCTTATGTTTAATTATCCTTCAATTGCAAAGTCCTATGGATTTGATTCTGTTGAAGAAATAGAAGTTTCTTCAGCAAATTTAGATTTGATAGATGAACTTCCAAGTATAAGAAATTTCATTGTTGTAGGAGATTCCTATGGTTATAACTCCATGGCAGTTGTTGCTTACGCTTTGTCCACCAATTCTTGGGTTTTCTTAGCAAACCGTGGAAATGTTGATGATATTGATTCAATTTTAGACATAAGAACCGTAGATAATCTGATTTTATATGGGTATATGGATTCCGAGGTAACAGAGGTTTTATCTAAATACAATCCAAAAATTATTAACACTGGAGATAGATTCGAAGATAATATAGAAATTGTTAAGATGTATTCAAATGTAGGTTCTTTATCTCAAATAATTCTAAGCAATGGCGAGTTTATAGAAAAGGAAATTATGCAAGGTAAGAATACTCTTTTATTTACTGGAAGAGAAAATGTTCCAGACAAAATTGCAGATTATATAAAATCTTCAGATATCGAGATTGGGGTTTTAATTGGAAATGAATTAATTGGTGCAGCTACAAACATCCGCCAGTCTACAGGAATCAATGTTATGGTAAAATTTGCAAGAAGTGCACGTGAAAGAACATCAGGAGTTTCAGCAGTTGAAGGTTTAGATTTGTTTTACATTCCCGTTCCAAATTTGAATTTGTCTGTATACTCAATTAAATATAACAAAGCAACTTCAAGATTAGAAATAACCTACCAAAGTAATTCAAATATGCCGGCATATTTCAAAGGAACGATAACTTTGATTACATCTTCGGGAAATATCCGGGTTGGAGATTTGGAGGAGATATTTATTGCTCCAGAAGATTTTAAGACGATTGTCTATGAGGGAGTAGATATATCGGATGAAGATTTGTCTGCAGAGGTTTTTGTTTTATATGGAGAAACCCCTTCTTCTTTAGACAGGGTTCTTCAGGGAACATATGATGTGCAAATTGTTAGTGTTTTAGATAGATGCGAATTAGACATAAAAAGTTTAAAGTATAATGAGCAAGAAAAAGCGTTTATTATAAAACTTAAGAATTTAGGAGATTTTGAATGTTGGGCCAGTGTTGAATTAAAGGATATCACAATAAATAGGCTGGAACAAACAATCGGAAGTGAATCTTCAGAAAGAATTCCTGCAGGGAAGTCCAAGAAAGTGTTTATTTATCAAATTTTAACAGAATCTGATTTTGATGAAAATAATTTTGTAAAAGTAGTTTCTTACTATGGGGAGAGAAGAGATTCGCTAGTTAACGTATTAGAAAGAAGATTTGAATTAGATTATCAGAGATTTAATATTCTTACATATGTAATATTTATACTTATATTGGTAATACTTGTATTTATAATCTTATTATTAATAGCTAGGAGAAGAGAAAAAGAAGACGATTAGATAAAAATTATTTGTTTAATTTACTGATATCTCCTTCAATCTCTTGTATTCTTTTTAGAATATTTTCCAAGTCCTTTTTTTCATAAGACGACAAAAATACCTTAAATTTAAGAGGCAACATCATTAGTTTAAAATTAAGGACTCCTAAATCTTTTCCCCCTTTTCTGAGTTCTGAAAATTTCTCATTTATTTCTTGAATTTTATCTTTAAATATTTCTTTTACTTCTTGTTTTAAATTGGATTCAATCTCTCCGTCTAATTTTATTCTACTAGGTTTAAGCATCTTATTTGATGTTAGAATAAGAAATATTTCTTTTAAGTTTGGATCTTTTATTTTATCTAAGTGTCCCTCTTCACTTCTCTTGTTTTTCTGTATCTCTTTTTCCATCTTCTTTAGTTTTTCCATTTGCCCCTTTTTTGTTTTTTCTTTTGAAGATATTTAAAACTATTTTAAATCCAGCAACAACCGCTAAGAATCCTTCTTTTATATACAATGATGCTCTGATAAGTTTTTCTTGGGTCTTGTCCTTATGTCTCTTTAAGAACCCATTTATATCCTTAGATGTATCTTTTGATATTCTTTTTATTTTATAATAAATATATATCAATTTATTCGGAGTTATTCTATAAATTAGGTTCTTTATTTTTCTTTTCAATCTATAGCTAGAAGAAATAACCTCAATCTGCTTTTTTTCTCCCCAATTTTTTTCAAGATTTAAGTTATGGACCCTAAATTCTTTTTCCTCCTTTCCATGAAAATTTACTTTACTTTTTATCTCCCAGGATTCCCTCTCTTTTTGTAACTCTTTTTTCATAGATTTCTCATAAACTTTTCTTATTTCCTTCACTTTTTTTGAGTATTCCTTTTCAAGCTGTCCTAAATCTTTTTTATTTTGTAATCCTTCTAGAAAAATCTCCCCCTCTCTTTCAACACCTTCTGTATATTTCTCTTCTAAATCATTCATTTTATCTACAATAACATTTACAACTATTGCATCCTTCTAAATTAAGAGAAAATTCTGATTTATAGAAATCCATATCTCTTGTAGAACATTCTGCCCTACAGTAATTTTCACATCCAGACTCATCCTTAATCGTGTGTAAAATGTTATTAAATAAAACAGAACATCTATCCTCAAGGGTAATTACTTTAATCTCTTTTTCTCCAAGATACTCCCACACCCTTAAATTTATCAATACAAGCAATATCAATACGGCAAAGAGAATATACAACACAATTAAATTTCTTTTAAAATTCTTTTTCTTTCTCATCAACTATCTACTCTTATGTTCTTTTTTAACATTTCTCTTTTTACCGAATACCTGGGAGAAATCTTTTATTATTTTCTTTATGTTTTTTTCTTCTTTCTTCATCTCTTCTTCTTTTTTAACAAGTTTTATATAAATTTCCTGCCACTCGGATTCTAATTTTTGTAAACGCTTCATATTTGTACTTATCCTTTCCTTAAACTCTTTTTCAACAGCCTCAGTTATGAATGTGTCTTTTTGTTTTTCCCAATATTCCTTCATCTCTTCAATTGCTCCTTTTTCAGAAAATTTTTTCTGATACCAGAGATTTATCTTTGAAGGATCGAAATTTTCTTTTTTTAGTTCCTCTAAAAGTGGATTAAAGAAACTCCTTTCAAGATTAACATCTTCTTCATTAATCTTTTCGGAGGATTTGTTAGATTCTTCATTATTTCTTTCTACAACAGACTCTTCTACGTTCGTTTCCTCTTGGTTTTGAGTAGAAGGAACCATCTCTTCTTTAGACTCTTCTTTCGTTTCTTTTTCCTCTGGAGCCTGAATTTCTTCGGGTTTAGGAGTTTCTTCTTTTTTTTCTTCAACTACTTTTGGAACTTCTTCGGGTTTAGGAGTTTCTTCTTTTTGAGAATAATCTTTAGAAAGACCTTTTTTTAATTCATCTATAGCCAGATCAGGAAGTTCGTCAGGAGCATTTGTTTTTTTAAATAAAGCCATTTTTTATCCCTTTTATCCAATGAAAGGGCGAAAATTCTTTAAATACTTTTTGGTAATTTTCCTCTTATTTTTGTATAGGAAACTTTATTAATTTTCTTTACGCGATTATTGGATGAAGGGGAGAAGGGAAAACGTTTCTGAGAGAGCAATAACTATTGCTAAACAAGAATTAAAAATAAAGAGAAATGAGGGAGTTTTAGAGTTTGCATTATTATTTTTTTCTTTGATTTCAACATCTATTGTTTTAATATTGTTTACTGCAAATTTAATTTCAACTGGTTTTTCAACTTATGTTCCTGCAGAAGCCGGATATATCTCTGAGCTGAATGTTTCATTGCTTTTTCAAACTTCATATTGGCATGGGCTGTATGGGTTGGCTATTAGAGTCCCAGGATATACCGAATCTTTATTTGAAGATTTGAGCTCGGGAGAGATTTCTAGTACTGGATTATTTTTTGATTGCATGCAACAAGATGCAATCGGAGGAAGAGAAGTCTATGCATCTACATCTCCCATAATTAACTTTGCTTCTTTGTCTCCAGCAATACTCTCCCAAGTGGATTCCTGGACAGGTTGTAATGGCAGGGTAGATTGTGCTTCAAATACCTTTACTAATACAATGTCTATAATGGTGGGATCAACAAATATTACAAATATTCCATCCACATATACTTATAGATGGGACGGAGAAGAAGGAATATTTGATATAGGCGTATTAACAGATTCTGAAAATATTGTTTATGTAACACATGTTCAGGAATTGCAAAAAGGGTACAGTGAAAATACAACAGTAAACTTTCAAATGTTATTGCCCGTTCCACCTTCTTCAACTGAAAGATATTATTTTTTTACAGACCCCTATGACCTTTGCCCAGAGGGAGGTATGGGTGAAATTATTTCAACAAATATTTATGGTTATGTATTTAATTTAAGCGGTTCTCCCACTGAAAATATTACAGTGGTTATAGCAGGAGCTAATTATACAACCGACTCAGACGGGTTTTACAATATAACTGTAGATGTTCTTAAAGGAGATCACAACTTATTTGCTTATGGAGATGGTTATGAAGAGTATTTTCAAGTATTCACCATTAATTTTACAAATTACACATTTTATCAAAATATTACTCTTGATCCCTATTCTTCAAGTATAAGTACAACAATCTACCCTATTGTATGGGGTTATGTTACAAACTCTCTGGGAACCTCAATTGATTCTGCAACAGTGTATCTTGGAGGAGAGACCACAACTACAGATATAAATGGATTTTATTCTATTCTTTCGGAAATAACTCCTCAGCAGCACCCGATTATTGCTACAAGCCCCAGTTACAATAATTATTATTCCATCTTAAATTTTTCTTTGAATACGACTTCCTTAAATCATAATATAACTTTAACTTCGCTAAATCTTGGAACTACAAATAATCCTTATCTTACAGGACCCTATGATGAAGAACCAGGAGAAGACGTTCAAATACAAGTTGAGGTTGAAAGGACTGGAGAAGATTATTGGGTAAGTACAAAAGAGATCTTCAAAGAGATAAGACAAAATACATTTGTTGAAGACACAGTTGGAATTTATAATTTTCAACTAGCAAGCATGAACTTGTTATTATCTATCTCACCAGAGTTAGGGGATTTTGTTAAGTTGAGTAGAGATGCATTAATAATAGAACCTGGAAAGGGAGAGGAAATCGTCCTTACATTTTATGGGACAAAACCCTTAGGAACGTATGAAGGTTCGTTAAAAATAACAGGAGATATAGAGAGAGAAATACCTATAACTGTAAAAATAGTTGAAAAAAGAGTTCCGATTGAAACTCTTTTAATTGCAATAGACTTATTTAAGGAGGTGGTTAATCCTGGAGATGCTTTGAACTATAAACTTACCCTTCAAAATCTTTTAGTAGATCAAGAATATAAGGTATCTTTAGAGAAATTAATCGTTGGAGCAGAAGATTCAGAAATTTATTATAGAGATACACAAGAAGTAGAAATAAAGAAATCTCTTTCAATTGTTGACCAAATAAAGATTCCTTCAAATTTCTCTGAGGGGGATTATTTATTTGTTGTAAATGCACAGTATCTTGGATTTTCCTCAAGCGTAACGACTCCTTTTTCTATACGTAAACCAATTTATTTATATTCATTTCTAGGAGTGCCTCTTTGGATTTTCTTTGCAGTGTTATCTTTTGCAAGTTTTGTTTTTTTAAATCTATTTTTGTATAAAAGATACAAGGATAAGAGAAAGAGGTATGATATCTCTTTAGATTTGTCAACACTTCCAAAAGCAGACAAAAAATTCTTTAAGTTGGGACTTATTGCAGAATCCAAAAACTTTGTTTATCTTGAACCCGAAAAATTAAAAACACATGCAATTGTTGCAGGAGCTACGGGTATGGGTAAAAGTATTTCTGCCCAGGTGCTCGTTGAAGAGGCCTTGATGAAAAATGTTTCTGTTATTGTTTTTGATCCAACTGCACAATGGTCTGGATTGTTAAGAAAGTGTGAGGATAAAAAGATGATATCCTTTTATCCAAAGTTTGGTTTAAAACCAGGAGATGCAAGAGGTTTCCCTGGAAATATAAAGCAAATTTCACACGCAAGAGAAATAGTAGAAATAGAAAAATATATTCATCCAGGACAGATACAAATTTTTGCCTTGAATAAATTAGATCCAAAAGATATTGATACCTTTATTGCAAGTGTAATAAGGCAAATTTTCAAGTCAGATCCAAAAGAAGCTCAAGAACTTAAGGTTTTGTTGGTTTTTGATGAAGTCCATAGACTTCTTTCAAAATTTGGTGGAAGTGGAGAAGGATTTTTACAAATTGAAAGGGCTTGTAGAGAATTCAGAAAATGGGGTATGGGGGTTGTTTTAATTTCACAGGTATTAAGCGATTTTGTAGGAGAGGTAAAAGCAAATATTAACACAGAAATACAAACAAGAACCATTGAAGAATCAGATTTAGAGAGAATTAAAACAAAGTATGGGGAGGAATTTTTAAAATCTTTAGTTAGAGCGGAAGTAGGTGTTGCAATGTTTCAAAATGCAGAATATAATAAGGGTAAGCCTTACTTTGTAAACTTCAGACCAATTCTTCATAATACAAGAAGACTTTCAGATGAAGAACTAGAAAAATACAACAAATATAATGATATAATTGATGATTTTGAAAACCAAGTACAACAACTAGAAAAAGAAAAAGTCGATATCTTTGATTTAAAGATGGAGTTAAAATTAATAAAAGACAAGTTAATGACTGGAAACTTCTCAGTTGTAGATATTTATATCGAAGGTTTAGGTCCAAGATTACAAAAGCAGTGGGAGAAGATTGGAAAGAAACCAAAGAAAGTTGAGAAGAAACTT
>CAZTCF010000014.1:1612-15595 GCA_964612685.1 Candidatus Woesearchaeota archaeon | reverse complement strand
ATTTTAAGTTCTTATCAGGGTCCAGGTTCTTTAGGAAGAAAATTGCAAGATGGTGAAAAGGTAGTACAAATAGAAGGGGAAAGAGGAATGCAAGAAATTAAAGTTAATCTTAGGGTAGAGTTATTGAATGGATTATCTCCTCACTCCGGAAGAAACGAGCTTATTTCTTTTTTCAATAATATGTATCCAAAGCCAAAAAGAATACTTATTAATCATGGAGAAGTTTCAAAATCTTTAGATTTGGCATCCTCTCTCTACAAGATTAATAGGGTTGAAACCAGTGTTCCAAGAAATCTTGAAACTGTTAGATTAAGATAGTCCAAGTTATAATTAATATATTCCTTTAATTCTTTTGAGTTTTATGATGAATGGGGTTGTTGCAAGTTGAATAAACGTTTTTGATATTACAGATAATTCAATTTTTATTATCTAAACAAAAAATATTCGTTCAATATATTTATCCTGCAAAATAGTATATTTTAAAAGTAATATATTTCTTAATGTATTATGAAACATAACTTGAAAATAACCTTTGTTATCTTAGCCATGTTTATTGTAACCCAGTTTATTGGGTTGTATGTTGTTGACCATTATTCTATTCAAGATAATGAACTCCCATATGGGATGGAAACTCCGGAGGTTGAGAATGAATCTGATTTTTATACCTCATTTTTACCTTCAATAATCATAGCATTCATATTTGCCATTGCATTATTAATAATAATAACCCGTTTTAATTTTGGGGTATTCCTTAAACTCTGGTTTTTTGTGGTAATCCTAATTACAATTGGTATATTTTTTAACTCCTTCTTTCCCAATGAAAAATATTTCCCTTACCTAGCCCTAGTTTTTGCCTTGCCTCTCGCTCTTATAAAAGTTTTCAAAAGAAACTTTTTAATTCATAACATTACAGAGTTAATGATATACCCTTCAATAGCAGCAGTTTTTGTTCCCCTCCTTAATTTCTGGACCGTACTAATAATATTGGGATTGATTTCAATATATGATATGTGGGCAGTCTGGAAATCTGGAATAATGCAAAAGATGGCTAAATACCAGATGAACGAACTAAAGATATTTTCAGGATTCCTTGTTCCCTACCTTTCAAAAAAAGTAAGAATGGAGCTTAAAGAATTGCCTAAATCCAAGCTAAAGAACAAGAAGGTAAAGGCAAATGTAGCCATTCTAGGGGGAGGAGACGTTGTTTTCCCTATAATAACTGCAGGAGTAATGTTGAAAACATTCGGATTCTGGCCAGCATTGCTTGTAATCTTAGGCGCAACAGCAGGTCTTAGCTATCTTTTATTCTTTGCAGAGAAAAAGAAGTTTTATCCAGCAATGCCTTTCATAACCGGGGGAATCGTATTGGGGATATTAATCGGGTTTCTTTTAAAGATGATTACTTTTTAATTAGTAGGATTTATATACACTTTAGTTTGTTTTTATTAGCTTATCTGATTCCTTTAAATTAGTAAAATATAGTATTGTAACTACTATTAAATTACATTATACAGAAACATTTATAAACCCCTAAAGAATAGTGACTTTATGGAAAAATCTGAGTATCTACCTTACAATAAAATAAGGAAAGAAAGCATCAATTCTAGAGAATATCATGACCATCTAATAGATTTAGTATGTCTTGGAAGGTGGAGATTAGAGGATGAGGCAGATATGATTCTTGAGGCTGGAAGAGCATATAGTCCAAAGGCTATGAAGGAGAAAGCCCTGGTTTTGGATAATCTAGCCGTGTTAAAGGGACATGATGTATATTTGGAAAGAACCTTGCCTAAATTCAAAAAACATCTTATAGGAGCGTTACTTAACTAAAATGGAAAAAGATAAAGAAACAAATAATCTTGGAAAACTAGTAGATGATATCCTAAAAGATAATGGAGATATAATCTCTCTTAGAATAAAGTTAAATGCTATAGCAAAGGCAAGAGAAGGAAACAAGTTAGACAAGAATACAGGGGATGTAGAGAGATATAAAACAATTTTAAATTATTTTCTTGAAAAAGATGAGGAAGGAAAATACATCAATAAAGATAGAGTAAATCAAAATAGAACCTATCTTGTGGATGTAATGTACAATCTAACAAAATATTTTCCTAATCTAAATGCAGAAATGGCATCTAAGAAAATGGAATCTCTTTTAAATGAAACCCAAGGTTCTAAATCTGGAACAGGAACCGGAAAAGGAGCGATTTTTTAAAATGTTAGTCAAACAGGAATTAATTAACAAAATCAAGGATTACTTTGATTTGAATGTTTATGAAACAAAAGTCTGGTTAGCTTTAATTGGAAAAGGCTCAGCTTCTGCAGGGGAGATTGCAGAGATTTCAGGGGTTCCAAGAAGTAGAACCTATGATGTATTAGAAACTCTTGAAAAGAAAGGATTTGCAATAGTAAAATTGGGTAAACCTGTAAAATATTTAGGTGTTAAGCCAAGAATGATTCTAGAAAAGCTTAGAAATAATGTTAGAACTGAAGCAGAAGAAAGAATACAAAGCCTCTCTAATATAAAAGAAACTGAAGAATTCGCTCAGCTTGAAGAAATATATAAGGGAGGAGCTGACCCCGTTAAAAGAGAAGATGTTTCTGCAGCAATAAAAGGAAGATCAAATATTTCAAATTATTTAAGAGAGATAATAAGGGAAGCTTCAAAAGAGGTATTAATTTGTGCAAATGCAAGAGATATTCTTTCAAAAACTAAACTTTTCCAGCAAACATTTGATGTTCTTAAGAAAGCAGATATAAAAATAAAGTTATGCCTTTCCGGAGAAGACAATTTGATAAAGAAAGCAGAAAATGAATTTGGAATAAAAGTAAAGAAAGTAGATATAAATGCTAAGTTTTTCATAATTGACAGAAGCGAGATATTATTCTATTTATCAAGACCAGATAGCAAGGAAGAGTCAGCAATATGGCTTAACTCTGATTTCTTTTCAGAATATTTTGCTTCATTGTTTGAGCTTGCTTTTGGTAAAGAAAAACCAGAAAAACCAGAAAAGGCCGAAAAATCAAAGGAGAAAAACTAAAATGGAAGAACAGGAAAAAAATTACACTAAAAAACCAAAATATACAGATAAAATAGCAAGATATCCTTTAGGTGAAGGAAATTGGCTTATGACTATCCCAAACTCAAGGGGATTGCATTGTTGGGGAGAAATTGCTGGAAAAAAAATAGATATTGAAAAGGAGAATTTACAGGAAGTAGAAGAATCATTGTATGTATTTCTAGAAAAGTTAAAAATAGATTATTTAAATAAAGCAAACAAATCTGAAGAAATTTCTTTAAGAATTAAAGAAAATGGTCTTGAAAAAACTTCTAAAGATTTAAGTGAAGATAAAAAATAAAATGCAAACAAGAGTAATATACACAGCAGAAGGAAGAAATCCAAACGAAAACCATATAGAGGAAATAAATGAGAGTGTTGAAAAGTTAATGAAAAAGATAGGGGCAATAGTTGTTAATAGCGCATATATCCTTTCAGAAGGTTCGCCTTCAGAAGCATACGGATATTATATGTTCCCTAGGCTTGGATTGATAACAACAACTTTAACTTGCGAAGATTCTGAATATAACCTTTCAGTTAATTTCTTCGGATTCGAAGGACACAAAGAGAACTACAACAAAATAAAGATGTATATAGAAGATACTTTAAAAGAAATTCTTTACTGAGATAGCATTAATTCTTCAATATACATTTCTTGTATTATCTTTTTATTCTTAATTTTCCAATTTTCAATGAATTCTTTTATTTTGAAATTAACTTTTTCCTTTGCATATAATCTATTTTCTTTTTCATAAACTTCTTTATGTTCCTTCCTGAAATTTTGGGAGTTCTTTTTATCATCTGTATAAGGCCCAGAATAAATTATCTCTTTCCTAGTCTCGACAACAAAGAACATCTGAGCATTTTTACTCTCTTCATAATTAAATCCTTTATCTTTTATTATGAAAAATCTGTCTATCTCTTTTCCAAGGTAATTATAGAATTTTAGAAGCTTACTTCCAGCAATATCTCCTTCGGGTTTATTTGTTTTTGTATTTATAGATATAAAATCAAGACCCTTTTTAGCACATTCTTCTTTAATCTTTTGATTATCTGTTTTTTTTACTTCAAATTGTTTTGTAGAGGGGTTTTCAAGGAATTCTTTACATGATTTTTGAAATTTATAGAACGTTTCCTTGCTAAGTGCAGCAAGAACATTTCTTTGTTTATATGTTGGGTCTATCAAAATTATAGGAGAATTTAGTTTTGAGCTATTCAAATCCATAAGCACATCTTTTTTATTTTTAAATTGCTTTTCTATGTCTATAATTAACTTTTCTTTTCCTACTCTTGTCATCTCCTTTATGAATTTCTCAAATCCTTTATAATAATATATTAACAATTCAAGAGAATATCCAGAAAACCCATGAATGTAAGATTCTGCACCATAACATCCATTAGCATAACAAAATGCTTTTGCAATTTTTATCTCATCTAAGATATTTCTTTGTTTTATTTTTTTATTAATATATTTTACATGGAGATAAGACAAATCCGTTATATTTTCATATTCCTTGGGGTTTTTTATTTTTTTAACCGGAATTAGTTCTATGAAAAATTCTTTACCATAACTTATTCTAAAGTAATCTCTAGAACCATGAATTACAGAGATATTATCTGATTGTCCAAGAAGTTTATTTGTAATTTGAGATATTTCTTTATCATCGTATTTTTTATCGTATCTTATAAAAACATCAACATCATATTTCCCCTTTTTTATAACCGTCCCCTTTGCAAAACTCCCCCCCACAAATATCTCTGCATCTATTTTTTGTTTTCTTATCTTTTCTTTTATCTCTTTAGAAAACGAATCTACATACTTTTTTATATTTCTTAGTTCTTCTTCTGAGGGTTTTGTTTTTTCAAGAATTTCTTTAAGGATTTTTTTTGTGTTTTTTGTTTTCATACGGATCTTTTATCTCCTTTAGGTCTTTAACACTCCTTTCAAGGGTGGAAGCCAAGTCTATTATATATTTTCCTTCTTCAAGTTTGTATATTAAAGGTCTTTCTTTATTAAAAACATTTACCAAATCAATTTCGAATTTACCATCTCCTAAAACCCTCACAGATTCCAAATCTAAAATAACTGGAGTATCTTCATCAACTATTCCAACCATCTCTCTTATGTCTTTTTCTATGGTGCCCTTTTCTTTTTCGGGTATTTCGATTGTTTTTTGTCTTATTTGTTCAAGTTGTTCCTGTTTTATGTAAAAGAAAAATTTTCCCCCACAGTTTGAACACCCGTCTAATAATTCTTTACTTCCCAAAGGAATTATTTTTGAACACTTAACACATTGGTGTGGCATTTTTTATTTGAGTATATTTAATCAGCCAATAACAAATTAAGGATGCCATTGGCATAATTGGTAAAATAAGTGTAAGTTTATAAAACTAATGCTGTTTTGAGTTGTTTATATGTTTCTTGTTAACAATATTTTATAATATTATAACAAAACTAACAGATTTAACGAATAATTTAATTTATAAAAGAAATCACTTACTTAACAACAATTCAATTTTCTTTGGATTTCTTTTAATTTCTTTAACTATTGTTGCTGGTCCTATTATTGTAACTGCACCCAAATCCCCTCTACTCAGGGCTTTTATTATGCTACTTCTCATCCTGTCTAATATGCTCATATCCCCATTCTCTCCAATAAC
Source organism: Candidatus Woesearchaeota archaeon (assembly GCA_964612685.1). Classification (GTDB taxonomy): domain Archaea; phylum Nanobdellota; class Nanobdellia; order Pacearchaeales; family GW2011-AR1; genus MWBV01. The sequence goes on along the minus strand of CAZTCF010000014.1, from coordinate 9,875 downwards.
TGCAAGTTCTATCCCCTTAAAATTTTTTACATGTCCTATCATCGCCATTGTATCTCCAATAAGTCTTGCTTCTTCTTCAGACCTTAATCGTCCTTGTAAAAAAAGTATATTATTTCCAAGAACTATTCCAAGAATTTTTCTTATTCTTTCGTTGCTGCTTAAATCCCTTATCTCAGAATAAGGTATAAATTGTATAGAAAAACCTTTTATTTTTCCTAGGTTCTTGTCACCAGTTTTTGCCATTTTGTTATTTGTTATAAGTAAAAATACTTTTTAAATGCTTTTTGCCAGTTTAAATATTGATTCATAAAATTCTTCAAAGTTTTCACCGCTCTTTGCACTCACCCCAACAACATCATATTCAGGGAAAGCAGATTCTATTTTTTTTAAATCGGCCTTTCTTAAATCTATTTTATTTCCAACGATTAAAACGGGTATTTTTCTTGCAACGAGATTACCCACGATTGTTATATTTACTTGATTATATGGGTTCTCTGATGAATCTAGGACTATTACAACAACATCCATATCATCTAACCACTTAATGCTCTCAATAACTCCCTGCGTTGCTTCCTTCGCTCTTTCTTTCGCATCCTTTTTCTTCATATTATATTTTATGAAGTCTTCATAATCTATTTTTGTAGCTATCCCCGGAGTATCTATCATCTTAAACATAAGAGTTTTACCTTTATACTTTATTTCAACTTTTTCTTTAAATTGAACATTTCTGGTTTCATGAGGAACCTTACTTACAGTACCTATTTCTTGCCCAGTAAAGTCTTTACATATTCTATTTGCTAAGCTAGTTTTGCCAGCATTTGGGGGACCATAGAAACCTAATTTTATCTCCCTCCTATTCTTGAATAAGCTAACAAATATTTTTTTAAAAAAGTTTTTGAATATCTTTATTTCCATTATGCAAAACGGTTCATATTTAGTTTTATATCCACAGCGAAGCGAGGACTTAAGAAACTTCTTTTTTTCATATTATTTTTTTGTGAAAAAGGTTTATTAAACTTTTGTGTTCTTATTTTGATCTGTCTTTCTTTCTGTACTCATACCCTGGTTAAAGGGTTTATTCATTGGTTTTATGTTCGAATTATTTATTGGTCTTGTACTCTGGCTATTCGTTGGTCTTGCATTCTTGAACTTATCCCCTTCAATTTCCCTTTCCATTTCAGGGGTTATATTTAATGGCATACGTATTAATCCAAGTATCTTTTTACCTTCATATTTTCTCATTGCATAAGTTATTTGTTCACCTGTCCAACCTGCTTTCTTAAGGTTTTTCATTATCTCCTCCCTTGGCATCTCTTTTTTCTTTGCATTTTGGATATAAGTCATTATATTGAAAAGATTATTCCTAGTTTTGAAAAGATGAGCCTCATATTTCTTCCTATACCAAGCATGTATTAATATATATGTAATGGCACTTATTGATAAAACAAGCACAACAATTACAATAAATAATATCCATTTACTTCTAGTATTATCTATCCATTCTTCCCACGAGCCTATTTTAGGAATTGTTAAATCAGATATAGCTGGAGAGATAAACACAGGTACACCCAAGAAGTCAACATTCTGGGTTGTTGAAAATGTGAGAGTACTTGGAACTTGATTAAGATTTACGTATAAGTAATCGTAACTTGTTTCCTCCATCTGATAACCTATGTTTCCCTCGAATTTTAGATTCTCCATATTTTTTACAATAAAGTAAGCCGGATCGCTCATCTGACTCTTGTCAAAATCGAATTTAAACACCTTTAATGTAATCTCCTCAACAGAATCATAACTAATTAGTATTTCTCTATATGTTAAAGTTGTTTTGAGATTTTTGTCATTCCAAGTATATATTGCTCCGATATAACCTTCTTCATCACTTCCATAACTTCCCCCTCCAATTTCAGATAATACATCTAGATTTATATTCTCCTGACTTGGGTAAAAGCTTATTGATTCGGTGTCTATAAGGTTGCTTATTGCCCGAGGTATTTTAATTAAGGAGATATTGTTTTTTATCTCTAATAATTCTTCAGGAGTATTTGCAGTTTGGTATATATTTTCAAGTTCATTTATCTCCATTTCAATTGAACTTATATTTAAAAATCCGTTTAAGATATTCTGCACAGTTAAGTCGTATTTCTCTACCTCTCCTTTAAGATTATTTATCTGATTGTATTTAATCTCTAATGCTTGTTCAATCAAACTTCTATCAGATATTATCTGAATTTGATTTTCAAAAAGCCCTTCTCCTTTGAAATTTAATCTGTAGGTTACATTCCCAACAATATCATTTACTTTAAATTCCGCCTTTTCTATCTTAAGTGTTTGATATGCAGAACTCACTGTTGAGTTTGATAAATCATCAAATATCTTGTAATAATCTGTATCAAGTTCCAAAAGCTCCCCTAGAGTTATAGAATTACCAAAAGAATCTGAAAATGTAGAGTTTATTGGTTCATTTGAAAAACTTATATTTAAATTTACCACAATTGAATCATTTGCTTGATAAATATTTTCCATAGCACTCCCTTCAGAACTAAACTGATAAGATGCAGAAACTAAACCAAACAGCAAAACACCGAATACAAAAACAAAAATATTCTTACACCTCATCTCAGTAATAGTAAAACCTTTTTTATAAATCTTTTTAATTTATTTTCACTTATTCTTTTTGCCCTTTCTAGTTTTTTTCTTTGATTGCTTTAAATGGTTCTTCTTTTTTAATACATAAATTAAATAAATTAATCCTATAATTGCAATAACAATTACTGCTTGGTAAACTCCAAAGAAAGGGACTTCTACAGATGCGGGGCAAACAAATGTGTCTTCTAAATCTACACACATTTGAGACTCTCTTTGAGGATCATATCTATACACCTCATATTCTACTTCATCAAGAATGTAGCTATTTTCCTGTCCAAGAGGTATTTCTTCATAAGCATATCTATTTGTTAAATCCCATTGCCAAAATGCATCCAATATACGTGTTAAATATCCATCATCACAATTATCTCCTCCACTTTCAGTGTAAAAGCAAGTTCCTTTTTTTCTAATAATGGTCGTTCCTCCTCCACTTCCTCCTTCATCATAGCAAATACCTTGTCCATTTGGTTCATATCCATATTCGCAGAAACAATCATCCCTACAATGATCTCCTGCTAACCAGCATTCATCATATTCATCACAAACATCATATCCTGTATAATCACATGAACCATATCCATTTGGTGTGCTCGTTCCAAAACAAGTACAATCATTCTGACATAAATCTCCAGCTAGCCAACACTCATTCACACTGAAATCTTCAACACAAACATTTGGATTATCATCTCCACAAGTTCCGTCGTAATTTGAAAGGTATCCTTCTTCACATAAACAATCATCCCTACAATGATCTCCTGCTAACCAGCATTCATCATATTCATCACAAACATCATATCCTGTATAATCACATGAACCATATCCATTTGGTGTGCTCGTTCCAAAACAAGTACAATCATTCTGGCATAAATCTCCAGTTAACCAACATTCCTCTTCATAAGGTTTACAAGATTCATCTGGTTCTCCTCCACAAACTGATTCTGCTTCCCAACTTCCATCACACACTCCTAAATCCATATCCCAGGAACATCCGCAATTAACATTATCCCAGCAATTTGTTATTGGATTGTAAACAGAACCACATGAAACCCCCACAACACTCTCATCACCAACGGTACACAAGTCTCCCTCACAATCTTCCTGGTTTAAATAATCTGAACAGTAACTTATTCCTGAGCACGTAACTGATTTATCAAAGACCTCTAGGATATTTGAGCTTTCTAAATCATCTCCAGTTGAGGTAACTATTGCAGTAAAATAATATTCTGGAGGGTATGTTTGTCCCCCATCTGTATCATCATCCTCTTGTCCCTCAGCTATCCAATATCCATAATTAGTTATCGATGAGTCAAATATTATACTTGAAGGTTCTATATTAACCGGGTCATTACTATTAGGGAAAGCATCCCTCTCCATAACTACAAATGAAATTCCTTTCCCATTACATTCTGTTGTACCCACAACTCTCAATGCAACATTCTCTCCTTCAAATGCAGTTGTTTTTTCCCAGTATGTTTCAGTTATTTCACACTCTCCATTTTCTCCTGGGTCTCCTCCCTCTATTTTACAATATTCAGAACATCCATCTCCACTCACCTGATTATTATCATCACATTCCTCTCCTTCATCAGCATTAAGAGTTCCATCTCCACAATTTACAGGAGGGCATACTAAACAATCTATTGGACAATTATAGCAATTCTCTCCAAGCGAGTCATCACATTTTCCATTTCCACAGGGGATATCACAGGTTCCACAATCTTGGGGACAGGTTGTACACAATTCCCCATAATTACATTTTCCATCGGGGCAACAATTTCCACAATCTTGTGGGCAGTTATTACAATTTTCTCCTCCAGCTTCATCACATCCTCCATATCCACACCCCGTATTTTCAATAACTTGCATTTTATTTGAGGTAAGCTTATCTGAGCCATCTGAAAGTTCTGCAACAAAGTAATATCCATCTCTCGATAATTCTGTTGGTGTCCAGGTAGAAGTAACGCTTGTTCCAGAGAAAGTTCTGGTTGGAGCATTAGCGACGTTTACAGGTATTCCTAAAAAATTATTTTGTTTAATTTGGAAAGTAACGCTCTTTCCATTACAATTCGAATCTCCTACTACGACAAGATTAACACTATTTCCAAGATAAGTTGTTGTAGATTGCCAATAAGCTTCCAGCAAATTACATGAAGAAGTACATGAACCAAAGGTAATCATACAGCTTGAACAACTTAAAGTTCCTCCAGCATATCCTAAACTAGTACATGATTCTCCACCCAATTCTGTACTTGTACAAACCCCATCTGTTCCACAATCGCACTCTTCCCAACCCTGATTTATAATTCCATCAGGGCAACTCTCTGTTGGGGGAGGACAATCCTGATCATTTGGATAAGTACATCCAGGTTGACAACACCCATCCCCATCTGTTCCACAAGATTTTTGAGTATAACTACAATATCCCCCAGAACATCTATCTGTGGTACAAGAATTTAAATCATTACACTGACTATCTGAAGTACAATCACATATGTACTCATTTACACAACTTCCCCCAGAACAATAATCGTTAGTACAAGAACTAGCATCAGAACACTCATCAAATTTGTTGCTTGTTTCTACTTTTCCACAAGAATCAAAATAATAAACATCGTTATCATAACATCCCGTACTCGCTTCACTCTCACATGTACATCTGTAATCAATACAAGTCCCCTCTCCAGCATCGCATCCTCCACAATTCAAATATCCTCCACACCCATTAGGAATATTCCCGCAATCTAAGGCGGAGCAGGTTGTTTTTGTGGAAGTACATCCACAAGCATTATTTATACAAGTGTTTGGAGCAATACACGTTAAAGTACCAGTCATTGTTACAGTTGTTCCACAATTGGTTGTTACACTTCTAGTTCCACAAAAAGTATTAAGTGCAGGAGTATAACTTGTAATGGTACAAGAACAATCATTATCATTAAGGTTAGTACATCCTGATGGACAACACCCATCGTTATTAATACATGAAGTAATTGTACTTAATCCGCAAACATTACTTGTACATGTTCTTGTTTGACAAGAAGTTCCTGTTGGACATGTAGAAGGAGAAGTACAACAATTAGGTATTGCAGTATGAGTACATTGATAAGAAAGTCCTACAAGTGAACAAGCATCATTTGTACACGGATTTGTATCTGCACAAGAAGTTGTTGAGGTTTTATCTAAACATCCATCTGTACCTCTTGTACATGTTATAAGAGAATTTTGATAACATAATGTTCCCACTCCTGTACAACCCGCCTCATCTGTACACGTCTCTACAGTTCTACAAACATTATCTCTACACTGTTGGGGATCAACACATTTTAATGTACCTGTCTTAGTACTTACAGTTCCACAATTATCTGTAACAAGTTTTTCTCCACAAAAAGTATTTAGTGCAGGGGTATAGCTCGTGGGAGTACAAGGAGTAACACACGTTCCATAAGTTGTTGTATCCCAAACACATCCAGGATGATTTGTAAGGCAGGTACTTTGGGTTGTAAAACCCGTGCAACTTGGGGTTGCATAAGCAGAACGAATTGAATAAGTTGACGTTACCCATTCTACGCTAGTACACACTCCCAAGAAATAATTTCCATTACAATCCAATTGATACCATCTCCCATTAACCACCTTATGTGCTTTGCTATCTCTATCTGCTCTACACGTCTCACATACCTGACAAACTTCATTATCTCCACCTGTACTTATGCAAGTTAAAGTAACTGCACCCTCAACCCAATTTGAACCAGGAGCATTAGCTGGTAATCCCTCCCAGTTAACCTTTGTAGAAGTATCTGTCCAAACCCCCGTACACTGCGATTGTGCATTTTCACATGTTTGTCCGTAATTACAATCATCCGCATTTATACAGGCATCCGGATACCATGTACACCCTACATTCTCACACATACTTTCATATGTATCATCTAATTCAGAACACTGGAAATCTCCTCTACAAACAAACGGTTCATAACAATATCCATACCCATATCCTTCACTTCCCCACTGGTCACAAACTGCAGTTGGCGAACTACAATACCCATACTGTTCACAGTTGTACTCAGTCCATGAAGCTCCCGGTTCCCAAACACATCCATAATCTCCATAAAATGATTCACACACATATTCGTCCTGAATGTTATAGCAGTGAGCATAATCGTAATCAGATCTACACAAAGAAGCATTTACAAAACTTGAGAAAAAGGGTATTATTAATATCAGAAATAAAATTAAAGAAACAGAATTAATACCTCTTTTCATCATTTCCTATACAGTGAACCTGGTTTTATAAATGTTTTTCTAATTTAATATATATTAAATTAAAACATCCAAATTTTTTACTTCTTAGATCTGTGTTTTAGAGATTTAACTTTCTTTTTTTTACAATTTTTCTTTGATAGGTAAAAAAGATATATAACTCCAACAATAGCTACAACAAGTACTAATTGAGAAACTTCAAAGAATGAAACTTGTGCGGTAGGGGAACACGGCAAGATTCTATTAACGGGTTGGCAACTTGCTCGTTTTTCTAATGGATCTAAATGAGCAGGGTTTAATGGGCTCCATTCCCATAATGCAATTATTGAATGTGTCATTAACTGATCATCCTCACACGTATCATCACTATCTTCAACATAAGTACAACTTCCTATTTCATAATCTAAAATTCCTATACTTCCCAGATATGAATCTTCTATATTTGAATCCCCATCAAAATCAGGATCATCCCCATTTAATATTCCATCCCCATCAATATCTCCATCGTTTATATTAAGAATACTATCTCCATCAGCATCCCCATTCGGGTCTATATTTGTATATATTCCATCTAAAGTCCCATCATTATCAAAATCAGGATCATCTCCATTAAGTATCCCGTCTCCATCAATATCCCCATCATTTATATCCAATTCTCCATCTCCATTTGTGTCTTCACTAGGATTTATTCCAGTATAATCCCCATCTAAACTTCCATCCCCGTCAAAGTCGGGATCATCATCATTCAATATTCCATCCCCATCAATATCCTGGTCATCTATGTTTGAAATACCGTCCCCGTCAAAATCCATAAATCCAGAATCATCCCCATTTAATATTCCATCCCCATCAATATCTCCATCGTTTATATTAAGAATACTATCTCCATCAGCATCCCCATTCGGGTCTATATTTGTATATATTCCATCTAAAGTCCCATCATTATCAAAATCAGGATCATCTCCATTAAGTATCCCGTCTCCATCAATATCCCCATCATTTATATCCAATTCTCCATCTCCATTTGTGTCTTCACTAGGATTTATTCCAGTATAATCCCCATCTAAACTTCCATCCCCGTCAAAGTCGGGATCATCATCATTCAATATTCCATCCCCATCAATATCTCCATCATTTATATCCAATTCTCCATCTCCATTTGTATCTTCACTGGGATTTATTCCAGTATAATCCCCATCTAAACTTCCATCCCCATCAAAATCAGGGTCATTCCCATTTAATATTCCATCTCCATCAATATCTCCACTAGGATTTAGATTATCAAATGGGCTATCAATATTGCCATCCCCATCAAAATCAGGGTCATTCCCATTTAATATTCCATCTCCATCAATAT
>CAZTCF010000014.1:0-1512 GCA_964612685.1 Candidatus Woesearchaeota archaeon | reverse complement strand
CTCCGTCATTGATATCAAGAATGCTATCTCCATCCAAATCACCACTGGTACCACTTGTTACTTCCCAAATTGAATTACATGTCTCAGTTAAATCATCCCAAACACAACTGCATTTATATTCTTCTCCACATTCAATATTTGTATCTAATACACTATTCTCTCCAACAGAACATAAATCGGAGTTACAATATTCTTCACTTGTGTAATCCAAACAGTATTGAGCAGTTCTTCCATAAAGTGTTAAGTAACATTGTTCTATCTCTTCTACTTTAAGCATATCATAATAACTAGTTGAACTTGTTATTGTTTCTCCTGTAGAATCTACTGTTGCAATGAAATAATATTCTGGAGGATTGCTTTGAATTCCCCCGCTATCATCTTGCCATATTACTGTCCACGTCCCATATGTACTAGGAGAATTATATTCTATGCTTGTAGGATTTGCAACGTAATCATATGAAGCAAAATCATCTTCTCTTACTTCAAATGAAATTGTTTCTCCATCACATCCTGTTCCCTCAACGTTTAATCTAACTATTACCCCCTCTAAAGAAGTTGTAACATTCCAATATGCATCTGTTAAATCACATTCTATAACACAATTGCTTGGTTCTCCTGTACAAGTATATCCACTTTCAACAGTACAACCTGAAGAACATCCATCTCCATTTGCAAGGTTATTATCGTCACATCCCTCTCCTGAATCTATATTTCCATCTCCGCATGCAGGAAGGAGAGTACAAACATTTGGGATAGCAGTGTTACAAGTATATCCGCTTTCAACAGTACAAGTTGAAGAACATCCATCTCCATTAATTAAATTTCCATCGTCACATCCTTCAATCCCTTCCCTCGTAGTATTTCCACATATCGACGCTGATACAGGAGTACAAACATTTGGGATAGCAGTGTTACAAGTATATCCGCTTTCAACAGTACAAGTTGAAGAACATCCATCTCCATTAATTAAATTTCCATCGTCACATCCTTCAATCCCTTCCCTCGTAGTATTTCCACATATCGACGCTGATACAGGAGTACAAACATTTGGGATAGCAGTGTTACAAGTATATCCGCTTTCAACAGTACAAGTTGAAGAACATCCATCTCCATTAATTAAATTTCCATCGTCACATCCTTCAATCCCTTCCCTAGTAGTATTTCCACATATCGAAGCTGAACAACCATTATCAACTATGCTATCACAATCGTTATCAAGGGAATCTCCACAAATTTCTGCAATTGGAGTTACACCTCCAACACAACTTCCCCATGTTCCCCCTACACAAGTTTGAGTTCCAAATTCACATGTTCCAACGTCAGTACCGCACGGCTGAGTTGCTCCATTAATACACGAACAAGTTATGCCATTATCTATTAACCCATCACAATTATCATCAATTCCATTACAAACTTCAGCTATAGGAAGTCTTGAACAAGCACTCAAAACTCCCCCGGAACATGTTCTAACTGCTCCTGCACAATATCCATCCTGGTCACAAGTTGATGCCC
>CAZTCF010000013.1:1446-16829 GCA_964612685.1 Candidatus Woesearchaeota archaeon | reverse complement strand
GTTCTTTATTGTTGTGTTAAACTGGTTTGTATAAATTCCATATTGTAAATTTGTTTCATTTATAGAGTAAGTTATCCAAAAGTTATTACAATCAATGGTAATATTAGGCTGAGCTATTGTGAAGCAGGTTCCTTGTGAAGAAACGTTATCTATTAGGGTATAAACTGCATTTGAAGTATTTAGAAAATTACATCCATCAACATTTTGGGTTGGGTTTCCATCGTCTGCCCAGGCAGAAGCAAAGCTTAAACCAAGAAATAACACTACTCCTATACAAAACAAAGCCCTAAAGTTAATCATTCTCCCTCTTTTGTTGTATTTTTTTAAGTGAAAACAAGTATAAAAAATTAACTTTTTTATTATTTGTAAGATTTAAAAACACTCTAAAATATTAATACTAATGGCAGGAATGACAACTCATTTGATTGTTTGTTTTGTGGGATTTGTATTAATTTACATATTTTCAAAGAAATGGTATTATGGGGTTGCTTTTGTTGTTGGACATCTCGTTCCTGATTTAATCAGTTTTGGGGTAACAGGATTAAAAATGGGCTCTTTGAATCCGGGAGTTATAATGACTCATCCTTGGTTTGGACCAATAGCAGCATTTTCACATAATCCTTTTACCTGGATAATTGGGGCTACTGTAATATGGGTAATTGCTCTTTTATTGTATAGTTTCAAGAAGATATCAAAGGAAAATTTTGGAAATTCAATTCTTGCACTTGTATTGTTTTTGATTGGAACAACAATGCATTTGATATTTGATAGGCTTATACAGGAAACTAATTATTGGATTTAAGTTGGCATTTCTATGGATTTAATTAGCTGTAACAGTTGGGTTAGTGTTTAACCTGCATAACACTGTAAATGATTAAGGGATAATAATTTTAAAATAAATAATATTTAAAAGTAAGAATTCTTAGATAAAGGATGAAGAAAGATAAGAGAAAGTCTCTTGGGAATGGGTTACTTAAGAATGGACTTGAAAAAGTAATGGGAGATTCTTTGTATAGAAATTCAATTTATTTAATGATTAGCTCAGGGGTAATGGCGGTGTTTGGATTCTTTTTCTGGTTGATATGTGCAAGATTGTTTGCTGCAGAAGATATTGGACTTGCTACAACAATCATATCGATGATGGGGCTTATAGCAAGTTTTTCAGTTTTAGGTTTAAACACTGGAATGATAAGATATATGCCGAATTCAAAAGATAAAAATAAAATAATTAACACCTCATTTACAGTGGTTGCCCTTGTTGCAATAATTGTTTCGTGTATCTTTCTTATTGGGATTGGTAAATTTTCTCCAAGATTAGGATTTATAAGAGAGAACATAATTTTTAGTTTTGCTTTTATATTTTTCATGATGCTTAATTCACTTAATTCTATGCTCGAGAGTGTATTTGTTGCATTAAGAAAAGCAAAATTTGTTTTGTTAAAGAATACAATATTTAGTGTGGTTAAATTAGGAATGCCTTTCTTGTTTGTAGGTTTAGGAATATTTGGGGCTTTTGGAATATTCAGTGCTTATATGAGTGCTGCACTTATTGGATTTGGGGTTGTACTTTTAATTTTAATATTCAAATTCCATTATCATCCAAAGATGGTTTTCTATGATAGTGTTATAATGAAAATGGGAAGATACTCTTTTGGAAATTACGTGGCAGGATTTATAGGAGGATTACCTTTGATGTTATTACCTTTAATAATAACCACACTTCTTCATCCAGAGACAACTGCTTATTATTATATGGCTATGATGATTGCAAGTCTTTTATTTGTTATACCAAATGCAACAAATAGTTCTTTGTTTGCAGAGGGAAGCCATAATGAGAAAGGATTGAAGAAAAATGTTGTAAAATCAATATGGATAATATCTTTATTGCTTATCCCTGCAATTTTAATTACAATATTGTTTGGGGGACATATACTTTTAGCGTTTGGGGAGGAGTATTCTGCACAGGGATTCAATTTCCTTAGACTAATGGCTCTTAGTGGAATAATTGTATCAATTAATTCAATATACGGAAGTATATTCAGGATAAAAAAGAGGATAAAGGAGATAATTGTAAGAAGTGTAATTGGATGTGTTGTAATATTGGGGTTATCATATTTATTCTTAGTAAAGGGAATGGGATTAATGGGGATTGCTTATGCATACCTAATTGGACAGGTGGTTGTTGCATTGTTTTACTGGGCAACTTATAAGAGAAAAGAAAAAGTTAAGAAGAAAAAGTGAATTTAGCGAAGAAGCTTATTTATTATCTTTTTTATTGAATCTTCTCTTGACTTTAAAAATTCCTTTGTTATTATCTCTCCATAATAAACAATATTATTTCTTTTTATCCTTAATTCATCTATCAAAGCTATATCTGAAGAAGTTAATAATTTGATGTTATCTTTTGCAAATTCAACTAATGCTTTATGGCTTAATGTTTTAAATCCTGATTTGTACATAATAGAAGTTATTAATTCTTTTATTATCTCATAGTATTCTTCAAGTATCCTATAAGGTTCTTTTAGTTCTTTTAGGGTAAGATACCTATTTTTTGCCATATTTGCCAATGCATTAGCACGCCTTTCATCTTTTGTTATCTTGAATATATCGCTCATCTTTCTCCAAAAAGAATACTCCCTTGATTTATGCTTTCCATAAGATCTTTTCCTACTTCGTCTTTAAACACCAAGTGTATTCTTCTTTTCAAGTAATTCTCTGGTTTATTTATATCTACCTTAAATTTTTTTGAATCTATAAATAAATCTATATCTGAACTTTCAATATCTTCTCCTTTATCATAACTTCCAAATAGAATTATTGATTTAGGATAATGTTCTTTAATAAGATCAATTAAATTAGAAGACTTGAGGGAAAGCAGATTTCCTATCTTTTTATATAGGATAAATTCTGGATTGTCTCTTCTTGCTTTATAACCCTTAAAAATTTCTGTATTTGTTTCTTCAATTAAACCTAATTCTAAAAGAGTATTAATATGATTTTTTACAGAGGTATGTGCAAGGTTTATTTTTTTGGATATCCCTTTAATATAATGAACTTTAGTGGGTTCTATAAAGAATACTCCTGCAACTTTCCATATACTACATTTTTGTAACATTATATACATTTATGTACCTATTAGTATATAAATATTACTATTAACCTTTAATCTGAAACTTCATTGCAAGTTTCTGGAGGGATTATTAAAATATCTCCATACCCTTCTTCTAGAAGGTATTTGTTGACGAATATTTCTTCTCCTGCATTAAACATTTCATCTTCAACATAAACCCATCTTAGCAATCTGTTATATTTATCGGTGTTGTTTCCTCCGTTGGTTGAGGATTCAAGTCTTACTTCTCTATACAAAATTAAAGATTCTAAAAAAGTTTTAGCTTCTTCATAACCTAGAGTGTTTTCTTCGGGAGTGTCCACACAAAGAAGTCTTACTATTTCTCCAGAACACAATTCAAAGGTATCTCCATCTATAACTCGTTTTACCATTAAAGGGTTATGGTTGCATTCTTCCGGAATGAAAAGCTCTCCTTCTGGTTGAGTAAAGTTGAAAATTAGTTTATATCCTATAAAAAATACTAATAACAATATTAATATTGAAACAAGGATTATCCAATTCTTATTTTTCTTCATACATATTTAAGGAAATGAGTTAATTTAAATTTAATTGAATAAAGAATAAATATAAAAATAAGGTTCAAGAATATAATATGATGGTAGTAAAGAAAGTGGAAAAGAAAAAAACAGAGAAGCCAGTTAAAAAAGATAAATATGAAATGAAGATATTTAATACTTTAACAAGAAAAGTTGAGGAGATTAAACCAATAAAGAAGGGGGAGATTGGAATGTATTCTTGTGGACCTACTGTTTATGGAAGGGCGCATGTGGGGAATATGAGGGCATACATATTTGCAGATACATTAAGAAGAACTTTAGAATATTATGGATATAAAGTAACCCATGTAATGAATATAACTGATGTTGGACATTTAACTTCTGATGCAGATAGTGGAGAGGATAAAATGCAAAAATCTGCAAGGGAGGAAAGATTAAGTGCATGGGACATCTCAAAAAAATACACTGATTTATTTTTCAAGGATGAAGAGGTACTTAACATAAAGAAACCCCATATAATATGTAAAGCTACAGATCATATTAAAGACCAGATAGAACTTGTTAAGTCTTTAGAGAAAAAAGGATATACCTACAAAACAAGTGATGGAATATATTTTGATACGGGTAAATTCAAGAAGTATGGGGATTTTGCTAAACTTAATATTGAGGGATTACAGGCAGGAAAAAGAATAGATGTTGGAGAGAAGAGAAATAAAACAGATTTTACTTTGTGGAAATTTTCAGGAGAGGGGGAGAAAAGAGATATGGAATGGGAGAGTCCTTGGGGAAAAGGATTCCCTGGATGGCATATTGAGTGTTCTGCAATGTCCATGAAATATCTTGGAAAGAATTTTGATATACATACTGGAGGGATTGACCATATTCCAATTCATCATACAAATGAAATTGCACAATCAGAATGTGCTACAGGAAAGAAATTTGTTGATTATTGGGTTCATTCTGATTTCTTGGTTTTAGGGGAACAGGAAAAGATGAGTAAATCTTTAGGGAATGTAATTAATTTAGATACGATAAGGGAGAGGGGGTTTGAACCTTTAGAGTATAGATATTTATGTTTAGGAGTGCATTATAGAAAAAGACTTATCTTTGGAGAGGAGCTTCTAAAAAGTGCTTCTAATTCAATGCAAAGACTTAGGAATAAAATACTTGAGATAAAAGAAGATGCAAAAAAATTAAGTGTTGAGAAGTTAAGTCTGGAATCTAAAAAATATTTAAAAGAGTTTAGGGAGAGTGTGTTTAATGATTTGAATACTCCCAAGGGCATTGCTGTTATGTGGAATATGTTAGGAGATGGGAAGTTGGATAATTCAGAGAAATATAGTTTATTGTTGGATTTTGATAATGTTCTTGGATTGGAATTGGATAAGATAAAGAAAGAAGAAGTTAAGATTGATTCTCATATGAAAGATTTATTGAAGAAAAGAGAAGAGTTTAGGAAGTTGAAAAAATGGGGAGAGGCAGACAAGATAAGAGATGAAATCCTTGAAAAAGGGTATGTTATATTAGATACAAGTGAAGGACCTAAGTTAGAGAAGTCTGGAAAATAAGAGGATAAAAGATAAGGAATATATTTATAAAATCCCTCTTAGTTTGGGTGGACTTTTAGCCATCCTATTAAATTTGAGGTGTTCGTCTTTGGGAGAGTTTTTGTAATTACTTCATAATAGTTAATATCCAAAGATTTATAAAATCATATAAATTAAAGTTTTTATGGCAAGAAATAAAAACCTAGAAGAGTATCTATTTGAGAAAATGGAAAGAAACTCTAACAGAAATCAAAGAAGAAAGGGAAACTCAAAAAAAGATAAAGGATGGGTTGTAAAAAACGATAGACCTGAGGAGTACTTAGGAAATCCTCATTTTTATTATACTGATGAAGAAGTAGAACAATATGCTCGTTCTGGGGGAATGAGAAGAGCACAAGAAAAAATAGCTTATAGGGTTTTAGAGCTTCTAGAGTTAGAGCCTGGAAAATCCTTATTGGATGTTGGCTCTGGTCCAGGATATACTGCCGATGTTTATCGTTCTGAAGGTTATAATGTGACTTGTATGGATTTGATTCCAAAAATGATAGATAAAGCCAAAGAAAAAGAGTTTGAAGCTTATGTTGGAGATATGAGAGATATTGAAAAACTATTTGAAGGTCGTAAATTTGATGGAGTTGTTTCTGTTTCTGCTCTTCAATGGATTAAAGACAAACAAGAAATAGAAAGAGTAGCACAAGGTATTTATTCTGTTTTAAGCAAAGATGGGCCTCTTGTTGTTCAATTTTATCCAAAAAGTGAACAAGAATTAAAAGAAACTGCGAGTGTTTTTACGCAAAATGGCTTTCATGGACAAATAATTACTGATTGGCCGGATATTCCAAAAAATAGAACGACTTATTTAGTCATGAAAAGAGATTAATTTCCAAGAATTTCCTTCTTTTTTAAAAGTTATTAATTTTTTCATCCAAAATCTTTTAGGTTGAGATATTAAATTAACATTATACATTAAATTAAGATATTTATCTAAGTCTTTTTTTAGCATATACTCTATAAAATTTTTTACTCTATTATAAATTTTATTTTTTTCTTTCTCACTTAAATTAGAAACATATTTACAACCAAGACTTAAACCCAAGAAGCAATTATCTCCCTTAAATTTAACTTTAATAGGAAAAAGTTTGCAATCAAGGGGCTTATCCTTGTTAATAAAGCATTCTCTCTTTCCGTAAAATCTGCAACGAGGAATTTCATCCAAAATTAAATTTCCTCTTTTATCTCGCCTAAATGAATCTATGCAAAAAATAGAATTATTTAGATTTATTACTGGATATCCTTTTTTAGCAAATTTCTTTGCCTCCTCGTCTAAAATCCAACCATAAGTTCTACAACAAGTATTACAATCTTTGCAAACTTCTGAAATTCCTGGAAAAATATTTTTTATATTTATTTTAGATATGGACATTTTTCGCCTGTTAAAAAATTTAATGTTATATTTTTTGAAACATAAGATAAATAAGGGCAATTTTTAGGCAAGTTCTTTTTAGAAAAATTATTTGAGAATTCTGTAAATTTATGAAAATTAGGGTGAAGAAAACTCCCTAAAAATTTTGTTTTTTTACATTGCCTTATTTCTGTGCAAAAATAAAACTTTCCTTCGGAAGTTAAAAAAATATTCTTTGGGTTAATATTACAACCCTTTTCAATTCTAAATCTTTCATTAGGAGAAATTTCTTTTAAGATGTCCAAAATTTCTTTCCTATTTATTTTTAGATATATTTCTTTCTTATTTTTTTTAGCTCTTCCCCTTAAAACAAGCTCATTTAAACTAATATTTTTGGGATTGTATTTAGTGATTTCTTTAAGGATTTTCTTTAGGCTTAAAATATTCTGTTTATTTAAAGTCATATAAATTCCAAAAGGAATTTTTTCTTTATTTAATAATCTTAATGTTCTTTTTACCTTGTTGTAAGAGTTTTTTCCTCTAATAAAATCATTTGTCTCTTTTGTTCCTTCAATACTCATCCCTACAGAATTAACGTATTTTTTAAGAAAAATAATATTCTTACTATTAATCTGTGTTCCATTTGTAAAAAGATTGTTTACTATTCCCATTTCATAAGAATACTTTAAAATTTTGAAAAAATCTTCTTTGACTAAAGCCTCTCCACCAGTAAAATTTATTTGGTTACACCCTAACTTTTTTAATAAATCTATTACTAAAAAACATTCCTTAGTAGAAAGTTCTCTTTTTGGTTTGTGATTGATTAAGCAATGTTTACAATTAAGATTACAATTTGTTGTTATCTCCCAATCACATTTTTGAATAAAGGTTTTCATCTTTCATCTATTGCTCCAATATAGATGAATTTAGAAAGTAGTTCTCTTAAATCTTTATTTTCAAAATCATTTGAAAATTTATCTAAAATTTCTTTTTCTAAGATATAACCTTCATTTTTTAAAATAAATTCTATTATTCTTTTAGTAGATTCATCAATCTCTACTGTTTGATATCTTGTAACAATATAAATCTCTTTGTGAAAATCATTTAATCTCAAATATTTATTTTTCTTGAATCTCCTCATGTTTGTTGGTATTTCAAATACTGGTTTTTCTATCTTGATCTTAACTTTATTAATTGGTTTTTTACAGCCTCTTACAGCACAATCAATACAGAATTCTCCCGGACAATTTGAATCAACTTTACAACCACCTACACATTCATAAAGTAAATCGCAACTTTTACAGGGTTCATCAACCCAGTTTAAATCTCTAAATTCATTTAGTTCTTTTTTATTCCAAATTTTTTCTAATGGCTCTTTTAAAACATTTCCATAAATTTTTAAGGATTGATTGCAAATTCTAAAATCTCCCTCGGGATTTATGGCTCCAAAAGTTACTCCTACTCCACAATTTGCATAAATGTTTTCATCAATTAATCTTTTATCTAAACAATAAGGAATTGCTGTTCCAAAACCAAGAGGAATACCAAAATCTTTTTTTGCTTTTATCATCTGGTCTAAAGCTATATTAAACTGCTCATTTGAGGGTAAAAGTTCTTTTGTTAGTTTACTGCCAATTCCTCCCGGCTCAAATCTATCTACAAAAATACTTTCTGCCCCTAATTTAACAGAAAGTTTGATTATATCATACATCTGATTATGATTAACAGACATCAAAACAGGAATAATTCTTACATCAAAACCTTCTTCAACATATCTTTTTATATTATCAATTATTTTATTGTAACCTCCAGAATTATTAGTTAAATATTCATGGGTTTTTTTATCTCCATGAATAGGGACACCTAGACAAGCGAGATTTTTCGAAAGCCCTTCCATATACTTAAAACCATTAGTCACGATTGTAACAGAAGAATATTTTGAAAGTTTGTCTATATATTCGTTTAATTTTTTTACGCTCAAAATAGAAGGTTCTCCCCCAATAAGATAGACATGAGGAATTTTTGATTTACAAACACTATCTACAATTTTATCTAATTTTTCATAATCAATAGAGCAATTTCTATTAGGGTTGTAACAAAAGATACATCTTTGATTGCATCCATAAGTTGTTTCAATATGGATTAAGTGGGGCACGCTATAATAGTGTAGTTTTTTTACCATTTTAAAAAAATAAAATTAAAAAAGAAATTTTATTTATTGGATTTTTTAACATTCTTAGAAGATCCTTTAGCTTTCTTTTGCAAGCTAATGCTCTTAACCTTCTTAGCGTCTAAAATTGCTTTGCACTTTGACATTTTGTTTTTCCTCCAGTTTTAAACATAAATCAAAGTTTAAAATATTTTTGTTTGGGGAGGGGAGGAAAAAAGATTAATTGTCCTAAGGACAGGCACGCACCTCGTATCTGGCGGGTAGGGGGTGTCTTTTTTAGATACTGTCTTACCAATAATATCATTCTTAAAACCAAGGAATATATTTATAAAATCTAATATATTTGGTAAATATAGAGGTTGAACCCAAATAAAAGGGGGATTCAAAAAGAGGTGATATGGTATCAGAACAACTAGCAGGAGTATTATACCCGGCGCTTTTAGGAGGATTGGGTGGTTTAACACGAGGGGTTGTTGGGTTGTTGAAGGCTTTATCTTTAAGAAGAAAAATATTATGGGGATATTATGCTATAACTGTTCTTGTTGCATTGGTTATTGGGGCATTTACTGGAATAATATTTAATTTTGATTATAGATTGTCTTTATTGGCAGGATATGCAGGAACCGATATCCTTGAGGGAATTTACAAGAGTTTTGCAGTTCAGAAAGTTTATGTTGGAGGGGTGAAGGCTGGAAAGAAATGAAAAAAGAAACGATAGGTAAAATTCAATTATGGATAGGAATAATTTTAGTTTTAGTAGCAATTGCTGGATTAGTCTGGTCTTTGGAAACATTCAAGGAGGTAAAGCGATCCATGGACAATCCTGATTTCTCGAAAGGTGAAACTGATGAAGAAACTTATATGAGTTTTAATTTATGGACAAGTGTGTTAAGTTTAAAATACGACTTGCTACTAACCAAGTTTTCAACTTCAATAATATTATTATTTATCTCAATATTATTCATAACTCAGGGATTGGCGAATAAATCAGAAGTGATTAAATAAAAAATGGAAATAGAAAAATACGTTGAATACATAAAAGAGTGCAGGAAAAGAGGATTTGAGGATGATGCAATAATAAATTCTTTGCTTGAAAAGAACTGGCCTCAGGAAGAAATTAATGAAGCGTTTGATGTAATAAATGGGAAGAAAGTTGTGAAGAAAAAAGTAAAACCTAAGCAAGAGAAGAATATGGGAGAAAAGATAAAAAAAGAAATTGAATCCCATAAAGATATAGGTGAGGTTATAAGAAAAGAAATAAGTGATTATCAGGATATAGGGGAAGAGATAGAAGAGATAAGAAGGGAAATTGAATCAAGCGATAAAACTATTCAAAGAGAGAAATTTGAGAATTCTTTAACAATATTTTTGGATGATGAACTTAAATCTGCACTCGAGAAAAGGGCAAAGAAAAACTTGTTTACATTGCCAGAGCAGATTGAAGATATCTTAAGAAGAAGCACCTTAAACTTGAAAAACAAGAAAGGGGTTCCTTCAGAAAAACTTGATGATAATCTTGTTGGGCTTTTTTCAAGAAGAAACACGGGACAGAAAACTAAAAAGAAAAAAGCACAGAAGAAGAAAAAGAAGGCTAGAAAGGAAAAAAGAGTGAAGAAGAAAGCAGAAAGGAAGAACAAAAGAAAAGCTAAGAAAAAGTAAAATTAATAAATAATAAGAGAGATATATTAAAATGGATGGGGGAGTGATACTTGCAATAATTGTTTTAGGAGTTTTGATTTGTGTAATATCAATTATAGTTATTGTTCATAAAAAAAGGAAAAAGAAAAGAGAAGCACTTACTCTTCTTGGAATATGGATAAGTCAGGCAAAGATAGCAGGATATGATTATCTTAAGATGAAAACTGACTTAAAGATAAAGGGATGGAATAGAAAACTCATTGAAAAGGCTTTGAAGGATAATGGGGTTGAAAAGCCTGTTATTTAAATTCTGGGAGAAAATAGTTATCTTACATATATAGAAAGATTTAAATAATATATTACTCATATAAGTATTATGTTACTCAATAACAAAGAATTAATCGTATTGAAAGAATTTGTAGGAGATTATTCTGCTAAAACTTATGGAAGAAAGTTGGCTGTAAAATTAAAAATGAATCAAAAGACTGTTTCAAATATACTTAATAGTCTTGAAAAAGAGAATATACTTAAATTCACCCAGGAAGGAAAGAACAAGTATTATTATCTCAATAGACTTAATCCTTATGCAAAAGATATTGTTAAACTTATTGAAATAAATAAGAGGATTGAGTTTTTAGAGAGACATAAGAAGATTAACAGTCTTTTTTTAGAGATTGAAAAGAGAAGTACTGGAATAGTAGTTGTTTTTGGAAGTTATGCAAATTTTTCAGAAACAAAGAGTTCCGATATTGACCTGTTTGTAATTGGAGAAATAAATGGAATTAAAGAACTGGAAAGTATGTATAATCTAAAACTGAATGTTGTAAGATCTTCAAGAGATAAATTTAAATTAAATGAGCCTTTTGTAAAGGAAATAGTTCAAAAGCACATAATAATTAAAGGAATTGAGGAATATACTGAATTAACATGGTAAGCATAAAATGGTGTTGTAGACAGAAGGAAGGTATTAGGCTTGTTGATCCAAGTGAGAACCTTTCTGAATCTTATATTAAAATGAGTGAAAATGCACTTGGGACAATGAACAGGGAGAGAAAGTACAATCTTGCATTTTCAATCTCTGCCTGTTATTATTCAATGTATTATTCTTTGTATTCTGTTTTAATGAAATTAGGGGTTAAGTGCGAAATTCACTCGTGTACATTGAAATTTATGGAAGAGTTTTTGAAAGATTTTTATACAAAAGAAGAGATTAAAACACTTTCAAAAGCTTTTGATTTAAGAACAATAGCTCAATATTATGTTGATAAAGTCCTTAACACAAAAGATGTGGATTTTATTATTGCACAAGCTCCTTTGTTTGTAAATAGTTCAAAGAGAATTCTTTCGGAAATAAATGAAAAAGACGTTGAAAGAACAAGAAAAAGAATTCAGGAATTGATGAAAAGTTAAGTTATCTTTGTTAAATTTTATGTATGTTGGAGGGGGTTTATATTAAAGAAACCTTTAAAATGCTTGAATACCTATTAAAAATATGGATACAGGTAGTCTGATTGGATCTTTATTCCTTATATTTGGGGGTCTATTTTTTGTTTTATTCAACAAAAAGATTTATGAGTGGGTTAAGCTGTTGAGAAAAGCCTATCGTTATAAGTCTCCTTTCAGTGAAAGGGTTATTTCAAGGTATAGCAGAGCAATGGCAATAGTTGTAGGGGTTGCGTTTATTACTCTGGGAATATATATTATGGTTATTGGTTCTTGATTTGAAGGAAAATTATTGTTATTTGGGTAAAATTTAATCAGAATTAAATATGTTCTTTTAATCTTTCTCCTTATTATTTTCAAGCATCTTTTTTAATTTACTGGTTTCTTCCTGGGATTTACCCTCTCCAATATGATTATGTATTTCATACTCTTTTTTAGAGTCTTCTCTCATTAAACCCACTTTATAGTACAAGTCATGCATACTTTCAATTATTATTTCTCCATCTTTATCATAATAGTAGGGCATTTTGGGTTACCTCAATTGTTTAAAGTAATCAAATAATGTGCTTTCTATTTATAAATATTTGTATTATATGTAACTATAAAGTAATTACAATATATAAAGATTCTATTTGGGTGTCTACAAATAAGCGAAAATGTAGTCACCTAGGTTTTTTCAATGAGCTTGGATTAGAAAGGGGATTATTCTTATAATAATATTAAAGACGTTGACCAAAAGATTTAAATATTAATGTATCTAAATGTATACATATGTATCAAAATAGAAACAAAGAAATGGATGTAATCTCTTTGTATACGGGAGATTACAATGCGAGATTTTATTTGAGAGAGATAGCAAAGCTGGCAAATATTCCTCTTAAAACTTGTCAAGATGTACTTGTTGGTCTTGAAAAAGAAAAAATACTCAAAAGCAAGGTAGAAGGTAAAAACAAGTATTTTAGTTTAAATCTAGACAATATAAATGTTAAATTTGCATTAGCTAAGGCCGAGATACATAAAACAGAATTATTTTTAGAAAAATATTCTGAATTTAAGACATTTTTAAAAGCAATAGATACAAATTCAATAATGATAGTATTTGGAAGCTTTGCAAGATTTAAGGCAGATAAGAACTCTGATGTAGATTTATTTATTATAGCAGATAAAGAAGAAAAATTGCCTTATCATTTACTTGCACATAAAATACATCTGAAGAATCTAAAGGAAGAATCATTCAGAAAAGCCATAAATGAAAAAGAGCCTTTAATAAAAGAAATAGAAAATAATCATATAATCTTAAATAATCATTCTTCCTATGTAAATATATTCTGGAGGCATTATGAATAAAAAAATTAAGTGGTGCTTCAAATTAAAGGATGGACTTAGGATAGTTGAACCCAATGAAAGGCTATCTAAATCTTATCTTGAACAGGCAAAGTCCTCTCTTCTAAGAGCCCAAAAAGATTTTGATGAAAAAGACTTACTTTGGTCCACTGTTGCAATTTATTATTCAGAATATTATGCTCTTTATTCATTTCTTCAGAGAATAGGAGTAAAGTGTGAGAATCATGCTTGTTCTATTTTAGCAGTTGCTCTCTTATTGGGAGAGGAAAAAACAAAGACAATAAATGAGCATAAAGACAAAAGGATTGATGCTCAGTATTATATGAGAGTTGATCAGGAGCCTAAAGTAAGAATCATGCTTCAGGAAGCTAAAAGATTCGTTTCTGAATTTGATGAAATTGTGTCAAGATTGTCAGAAAGTGAGATTAAGGAATATAGAAAGAAAATTGAAAGTATAAAATAAAGTTATCTTCTACGGTTCTGATAATGTTGAGCAAGGTTTAATTTGTGCATACCAATCCAGGAGGACAGCCTGACCAAGAATTCCCGCACATCCAAGGTTCAATCATACATCCTCCAAACCAACCAAATTGATATTTTAGTACTAGAAAACTAAATATTAATAATAAGACTTCTAGAATAATTAGAATGATAAACAATCTTTTGTAGCCTTTTTTCTTCATTAAAATAACATGATTATTGGATATTTATGTTTTGTTATCCTCTACAGTCCTGATTTTAAGTTGCTCAATGTTTTTTGATTAATATTTACAAACGCTTGGAGTTCCCTCGGATAACTTTTTGCTTCCCTAGGGCGGGAGCGAAGTGTAACGAAGCGTGGGTGGGACTTAGGTGAACTATTATAATAAGAAAAAAGAATAACCTTGAGCGAGAATCTTATTTTTAATCTTTAGTGAATCGAATAGCTCTTTTTGGTCTTTTTCTATCTCTCTGTTATATTTTGCCTCAATTAAAATATCTTCTGCAATGAAATCAATTTCAACAGAATCTTTAAGATAATAAGATGGATTTTTATCTTTTATATTTAAGAATACAAGATTTTCATAACTTGCTCCAAGATCTTTAAAACCAGTTATTATATTTTTAATACCTACATCACCAACATAAATCTTCTTAGGGGAGGTTATTCTTTCATTAAGTGATTTAGAATATCTGTCAACAATATAAAATAAATAGGCTTTCTCAAAATAACTTACATATCTTTTTACACTATCAACTGATATTTTTAGTATTTCTGATAGTTTATTATAACTCATGGGTTTTCCAACTCTTTGACACAATAATATAAATAATTCTTTTATTGTCTTTTCTGCTGTTATCTTGTGGTAAGCTATGATATCTTTGTAGATTATGTTTTCAACCAACTCATTTAAGTAAGATTTGTCCTCTTTAAGAACATAATATGGGACACCTCCAATTTTTAAGTAATCTCTAAAATAACTCTCTAATTTAGCGCTGTCGGATTTTGATATCTTAGCTTCTTTGAAAATTAAGAATTCCTGAAAATCAAGAGGCATTATTTCTATAGTTTTTATTCTCCCTGTTAAGTTTGCTTTTTTATCTCTCATCAATGTGGCAATTGAAGAAGAGCAGATTACTTTGATATTCTCGTTATCATATATACTCTTTAATTCATGTTCAAAATCCTCTCTTGAAGAAACTTCATCCAAAAAAAGATAAAAAAAATCAGAAGTTGATTTTTTATGTATTTTCCTATATTCTTCAATCAAACTATGTATATTCGAACTTAAAAGATTAAAAGAATCCAGGCTAACAAAGAATATATCTTCTGGTTTGACTTTATTTTCTAGGAGATATTTTATCAGTTGCTTTAAGATAGTGGTTTTCCCTATTCTTCTTAATCCTGTAAGTAGAATTATTTCCTTTGACTTCATATTTTTTAATATTTGATTGAGATATTTATCTCTAGGGTAGCTATCTTCCCTGTATTCTTTTTCCCACCAGGGATTTTGTTTGAAAAGTTCTGCTTCAATTTCCATGTATATACAATAATTTTGTTGTTTTTAAACTTTACGATGGTGTCGTATAGTTACTGCATTTACTTTACGATGGTGTCGTATAGTATTTGGATGTTTAATTATCTTTCACAGTCTGGTTGATGTTGAACAATGTTCTAGATTGCCATTTACAAACGCTTGGAGCTCTCTTAGATAATTTTGCTTCCCTCGGG
>CAZTCF010000013.1:0-1346 GCA_964612685.1 Candidatus Woesearchaeota archaeon | reverse complement strand
TGGGACTTAGATTTATTATACATCTTACAAACAAAAACATATCTTCTCTATACCTGGAAAAATAATTAAATGAAAAAATCCTGTTTGTTAAGCTAATTCATTGAATTTTTTCTTTGTGAAATTTATTATCTTCTCAGCATATTCTTTGTCAAATCTTTTTCCGTAATAAAGAATACCATTTCTAAAATACCTTAACTTATCTAAAATCTGAACTTCATTATCATTAAAACCAAGTTCTTTTGAGAAACAGACTTCAGCCTCATGAGCTCCTTGTCCTGAACTAGAATATCCTCTCTCCAGCATTTTTGCTCTTATCAAAAATATGAGTATATTATAGCAATCTTCAATATAATCATTGGAATTATCATCGTCAATGCCCATCTTCTCTATTGTTTTCTTTAATAATCTAAACTTCCTTTTGGATTCTTCATATAAATTTTCTGCCCTTTGTTTGTCTTTGGTTATTTTCTTAACAATTCCTTCTTCTATAAATCTTTGAAAATCTTTTGAATCTTTCATAAATCAACCCCCCCATGCAAAACAATCCCATTTAGGATGTTGTTTTTTAGATTTTTATGAATTTCTTTCCATGAATCATAAAAATTAATTATTATCTTCCTATTAAGTCTTTTTTCGTATTTTTCTATATCCATGGATTTTTGTTTTCTTTCAATCACTGCAATATCTATATCAGATCTATTTGTATCTTCCCCTTTTGAATAGCTTCCAAACAAGATTATTGTTGACCCTGCAAGAGACTCCTCTAAATAATCTGATAATCCTGAAAGGTAAATATTTTTAATATTTTCACTTCTTTTTATTTCAATCACTCGCTTATTCTTAATATTAAGAGAGATAAAATTGATGGTCTTTGTTTTTTCAAGAACTGCAAATTCATTGTTCAGTAATTTTTTTAAGCTTTTTGCAATAGCAGTTGGGGAGACATCTAGGATTTTTGCCATTTCTCTTTGACTTAATTTTTCTCCTGACCTTAAACAAAGCAAAGAAAATATTTCATTTTCAAGTTGTGTGAACTTTAGTTTATTAGTATCCATTATAGTTTATATATGTAAACTATAGTTTATAAAGATTGGTATTGTAAAGTAGAAGGTTATTATCTCAAGTAAAATAACTCAGGTGTTCAACTGATTAATTTAAGATTTCTGAGGTATAGAATAAAACATATAAACCATAATCACCACTTAAAATACATGAAAACGGGGTTCTTTAGAAAAGAACCTACGATGGTAGAAAGCCATAGTAGAAAAGAACCTACGATGGTAGAAAATGGGTTTTTCTTTTAGAAAAAGAAAAGCTACAATGTAAAAGAAAACTAAAATAGAAAA
>CAZTCF010000012.1:0-17951 GCA_964612685.1 Candidatus Woesearchaeota archaeon | reverse complement strand
CAGCTTGAACAAGTTTCACCATTATTACAAGTACCATCTCCACAATATGGAGGAACAACTTTTGGCAATATTGTTAATTGTAATTCAGAATATTCAACACTATGAGTTATCTTTGTACTAGCAGTAAATCTTAAAGTATAAGTACCAGGAGTAAGAATTCCTGTATTTAGTACATAAGGAGATTTAGTATAAAGCCAAGTATACTCAAGTATTTTATCCCCAGAAACATATTCTTTGAATATTAATGTTGAAGAAACAAGTTCTAATTTTTCATATTCCAAAGACTCTCCATGTCCATAAGCAATCAAATATAAATTAACATAATCTCCCTGAGTTACTGTTTTTGAAATTGCAGAAGCATCTTCATAAGTTAAAAAAGTATTAATTACTTCTGAACCAGAAGAAACGGAAGGGATCACACTTAGCAATATAACAACTAATAAAAATGCAGGAATCAATCCAACTAATTTGTAAGTTTTGTTCATTTTCCTCCTTTTCCTCCCCCAAATCTATATCCTGCTTTAGCATTTATGTTTATTTTTCCTCTTTCAGAATTTAATTTGCCCCTATGTTGAGCCCCAATTCCAAGATAAGCACCGTTTTTCTTAAAAGGTTGAACGTTCAATCCTATTTTTTGGGTTTGAACCCAACTCTTATAATTTTTCCCTTCCTCTGAAGTAAAAGAGTAAGGCTTCCTTTCACCAATAACATTACCATTCTGAGTAATCCAATCCCAACCAGATTCAGTAATATTGCCTGTGGAAATTAATCTATTTGAGAAACCATAGCCCAAATCCAATCTAAATCTATTATTTTTAGTATTTAATGAAACTATCCCTCCAACTTCTACAGGATAGGTTAGTTTTTCACTTTGCGTTCTAAGACCTTCTGTCTCAGTAAATAATTGTCTATCCTGATCCAATAGAGTTGTCTTGCTAACAGGTATTGAATAAACTGTATTTTTCTCTCCAAATCCAGCTGTAACATATGCTCCTCCCCACAAAGAACCTTCTCCTAATTGAACTGCTCCAGTGGCTCCCCAGAAAGGACTCCACAATGGATTTATATTTTTACTTCCTTCAACCAAAGCCCTAAGCTCTAACGTTGAAAGTTTTTGTTGTGCTTCTTTAACTTTACTAGTATCTCCATAAAAATAATTGTAAATATCATGACTATCCTTATTTATAATAGTCTGGTTATAATTAGAAGCTTGTTGATTTGAAGGTTCTTTTGGAACTTCTTGAACAACCTCTTGAACAACTTTGGGTTTTTCTGAAACTCCTCTAGAAGGAATATCATAAAAAGAAACAAGGTAATTTGTCTTACTTCCCAATCCATTCTCATCACAAGGATTAATATGTTCATCTCCTTTTATATTAACTACAAATGGAACCTTACCATTCCCTCCTTCATCAAAATTTTTTTGGTTGTAATATATTTTAAAGCCAGAGGTATCAGGGTCAACAATCATATAACTATTTTTATCACCGGTAAGATAAAGATGTGGTTTTTTAGAACTCTTTATAGCTTTCTGAAGATCTTTATTCATATTATAATGGAATACAACATGCGTTGGATTCTCTTCAACAACAGTTCTGGTATTTACTCCTTTTTGAATTTTAGTATAATCCTGTGCATTAGAAACAAGTGGAAGAGCACCTAATGCTAATCCTACTCCGGCCCCTATAATTTTATTGGTTATATCTTTTTTTGTCATTTTATAGTACTCATTATAGTCAAATCATACTTTATAAATATTTCTATTTTGACGTAACTGGACAATAGTCACTTTTAATACAAACTAACAACAGGTTTATAAAATAAATTGTTTATTTTGATAAATGAATACTAAAGCATTTAATGGGATATTGGTAGCGATGATAATTCTAATTTTGCTATCTGTTTATTGGTTTATACCTTTAGATACAACAGAATTCAATATATCTTCAAATTCAAATTCTAACTTTAGTTTAAATAGCTACGAATATGAAAATCTTCAATTCTATCCTAATATGAGATTTAAAGATACAACCATATCTTACAAAATTGAAAGTTGCACATTACAAAGGGAAGATGATATGGAATGGGCATTTGAGATCATAGAGGAGGAAACAATTTTAGATTTTTATCCAACAAATAAAGGAGAAGATATAACTATCACATGTGAAGAAGCAGTAAAAACAGATGGGAGATTGTTTATTGCAGGTGAAGGGGGACCAACAAATATAACTGTCGCTGGAGATTTTAATGTTATAGAGAAAGGGAAGATACTCCTCATGAAAGATTCGGACTGTAGTAGGCCAAATGTAGCAATACATGAACTCTTACACGTTTTAGGATTTGACCACTCAAGCAACCCAAAAAATATAATGTATGAAATAAGCAAATGTGATCAGGAAATTGGGGAGGATATAATTGACTTCATAAATCAAATATATTCAATACCTAGCAAACCAGATTTATTATTTGAGGATGCTTCTGCATTAATGCATGGAAAGTATCTAGATATCGAGTTTAGTGTTAGAAACAATGGGCTGGAAGATGCAGGAGAATCTGTTGTAAAGATACTTGTTGATGGAAAGGAAATTGAAGAAACAAATATTCCTCCTGTTGAAATAGGATATGGAAGAAGAATATCAATTACAAACATATGGGTAAAACAAATAGATGTTAAGGAAATAGAGTTTGTTATAGAAACGGGATTTGAGGAACTAGATAAAAATAACAACAAAGTCTCTTTTGAAATAAAAAAATAAAAGAATTAGAAAAAAAATGATTATTCGTCAAGACCAAGAGAGTCAATCTCCTCGTCTAGATCTCCTTCTTCGAAGAAGTCTGATTCGTCAGTATTTTTCGACCTCATTTTATGCTTTTTTATGTATCTTTTAGTTTTTAAATTCTTCTATTTTATAGAGAGTATATTCAAAAGAGGGCTATAAAAAGATTAATTTATCGACGGGATATTTAAAAAAAAATCCCTCCACCAAGAATCGAACTTGGGATCTCTCGGGTTCTGCTTTTTACAGATTCCTTAAGGAATGGCTTATCGCGTTTCATTCTAATCCAATATGGAATGTCCACGCTAGCTATAAGCTACAGCCAAGCGCTCTAGCCACTGAGCTATGGAGGGATTGTTTTTTATACACTCTGTAAAGAGCAGTATAAAATCCTTAGTTACAAGGATAATAAAACATAAGTAAAGGTGTTTTTAAAGATTATCTATCTAAAGATTAATTATCTTTGCCTATCTCTTAAGAGGTTTTCTTTTGCTATGAAATAAACTTAAAATTATATAGAAACCAAGCCATGTACCCATAAAAGTAAATATGCATTTATTCGTAAGCGTCTTAATTGTACATTGAATAAATATATTAGAAAATAAATCCGGAATAAAAGAAAATGTATTAACTATAATATAAAGAACAACTGTCAAGATAAAACTCCCCATACCCTTCATAGTCGTTGGTTTAAAATCCATTTCAATTCACTCGCTCAAATCTCTCTTATCTCTTTGTTCAAGCATAAAAAAAGCCTGGTTTGATTGTGCTTCCTTAACCTTGCCCTCTCTCTCATAAACTGCAGTCACAGGAGGAAGTGCAAACTTTCCTAAAACTCCAATCTTTGAATATATAATATAAGAAAAAACCCTTCTCTCTCCAGGTTGCATTCTATCAAAATTCCACTCCATCCTCTTATTTTTCTCATCAATTCTAGAAGGTTGTTCCCCTCCAAATCTTTCATGAACCTTTGTCAAATAAGGTAATCTATCAATAACACTAATTTTCTCAATAAAGTTCTTTGCTTCAACGAGAATCATAACCTTAAGCGCAAACTCTCCTCCCCTTGCATTAACAAAAGAAACTTTTTTCTTCAAGATTATATTTCTATTGGAGGTATTCTTAACAAGAATAACAACAAGCACAATCAAAAGTACAATAGCAAGAGGAAGAAGCCAGTTAGTCTTAACATTTATCTTTAAAACTTCTCCAGGAGACAACTCGCTATACCAAGTATAATATACCACAAACCCTTCTCTCTCAACAGTATTAGGTTCAGGACTAAAATGAGTAAACAATCTAGAAAGGGCATTCTTTTTAACAACTGTCTCAGTATTCGCAATAACATTACCCTCGTTTGTTTTCTCAATCACATTAGTATTAATTATAAATCCGTAAGTTTTTTTATTAGTTGTAAGAATATCTTTTTCAGAGAATTTTAAAGTCCCTTCAATAACTCCCTCAAGACCCTTTGCTTCGACCTCTGCTTCAAAAGTATAATATCCTGCCATCAACTTTTTGAAGTCTTCTTTATCTAGAGTTATTGTGAAATCATTTCTTTGATTGGGACCTAAAGTAAACTCTTTTCTAAATTCAAAAAAGGGTGAAACAAACAAAACACTTATATTTTCAAAGTTAAAATTAACCTTGTTATGTATATACACATTAAGCGTTTTTGACTCTGGATCAAACTCATCTGCACCAATTTCAAAAGCATCACTAAATTCAACAGCATCAATAGTAAGAGTTTGAGCTATCTCTTCTCCATGATTATTTCTTATATAGTAATCAAAAGTATAATATCCAGGTTTTAATTTTGAAGATGGATAAATCTGAAGAACTAAGTCTTGTGTTGTTTTTCTTTCCAAACTTATAGATCCTTTAGGATAAAGTTCCTGAGCAAAAAAACTATAAAAAGTTATATCTTCGGAAGAACCAAGATTGGTTATCCTCAAATCAAAACTAACCGGTTCATTCAATCCTAGAATATATACTTCGTTAGCACTCAATTTTTCAACCTCAAGATCAAGAGCAATAACTGAAGGGACAACTAAAATAATTGAAAGAAAGATAAATAACAAGGTTGTACTCTTTTTCATAAAAACATTAAAGGAATTTGATATTTAAGGATTTCGGTTTGTGTTTTTTACTAAAAATTAATAAATCCAAGTTAATTTCATAAAACTTTTCAAATATAAGTACTAAAATTTTCCTTCTAAATCTAAAAATGCTTTTGCCTGCGCCAAGAATTCGTTGCAATCATTCATAAGTTTATCTTCATATTCTTTAACCCTAGAATGAATAACCCACTTTTCATAAATAGATCTCATAAACTTCTGTGTTGAAGTTTTCTCGAACTTACCCTCGTAATCTTTAACCAAAGTTCCTTTAATAGAAACCTCAACCCCTCCCTTATTCATTTTAATTTTTTTACCATCCTGTGTAATCTCAACATTAATAAGATTTAATACCTCAAATTTAACATCCACCTGAAATTTAAAATAATCAGTAACTTTTCTAGAACCCCCCCACTCAACTTTTATCCCTTTTGAATCTCCAGATATTTTCTCAGCATATTTTGATTCAACAACATCCAAACCTGTCTCTTCTGTTAACCATTGATAACAAAATTTGTAGAACTCTTTAAAATCAATAAGTCCATCGTACTTAACTTTACTTGAAAAAATCTTATCCTTTTCAGCCATCTTTCTTTATATAATAATAAAATCTTTATTTAAATATTCTTCGATGCACGCTCACTCTTTTTTCTTCTTAGAAACCCATCTAACCTTTCTTCGCTTCATAAGCATATTCTTTCTACATTTTGAAGAGCAAAGATAGTTTATAGTACCATCTTTCATAACTAAAGTCAATCCCTTATGAACATCATAATTCTTACCACAATAAACACATTTAGGCATTTTAACTATAACTTCCCTTTGTAATATTAGATTTAATTCTCCTAGCTTCTATTTCTGTCTCTCTAAGCATTAATACATCTCCTACCCTTATAGGGCCCTTAACATTTCTTCTCATACTCCTTCCTTCATCTCTTCCAGCCTGCACCAAACATTTAACCTGAGTAATCTCTCCTCTAAAACCAGTTCTTCCAAGAATTTCCTCAACAACGGCAGGAACAGCCTCTTCTGTAACAATCCTATCACTACCTTTAGAACCTTGCTGCTTTACTTCTTGTTTTTTTTGTTCCTTTGCCATCTTGATTTATAGAATCATTTTAATCCAGCAATATCTTTCTGAGAATCGCCCGCTTCTATAACTGCAACTGAAGAAGTTGGAACCTTTATTCCAACAGCAATACCAAGTTTCTGCCTACTATCAACTTCCTTGCAAAGAATATTCTTCTCTTTACATAGTACAGGCAAATGCTGAATTATCTCTTTAGGTTGAACATCTCCTGCATATACAACAAGCTTAGCAGTTCCTCTTTCTATTGCCTTTGTAACTTCATTTGTTCCTTTCTCAATTTTTCCAGTTTTTCTTGCTTTTTCTATTATTTGATAAATGTCCATTTTTTCCTCGCTAAAACAACACAAAAGAGAATTGATTATCCTCCCCTATGTTCATTGGATGAAATATTAAAAAAGAGTTCATTTAAAAATGTTTGGATAGATTATTTTTTAGGATTTTCCGGAGTTTTAGATTTACCTTCTTCTTTTATTTTGTCTTCTCCCTTTGTTTTTTCTTTATTCTCAGCATTTTCCTTTTCTTTTAAAATATTTTTTTCATTAGAATCTTCTTTTTTAATTGAGAACTCTTTTTCAATATCACTTAATTTAGATATATCTGACAAATGTTTATTTTCTTTAATCCAGGTTATTCTTGGAGATTTTAATGCCCATCCAGAAATATAATCAGAAGACTTACTGATATCCTTACAACTAACTTCAACAACTAAACTTGGTTTTATTTTCACATCATTTTCTTTTTCTGAGAGAATCAAAGGTTTTAGAAGCCCATTTAATCTCTCTAAATTAACTGCTCCCTCTTCTGGCTTATCTTTTAATCCAGAATCAACTTTTCCTACTTCCAAAAGTTCTGAATCATCTTTTCCTTTACAGGAAACAAAAAAACTATTCAATAAATCTCCTTTTTTACCTGCACCAGTAATAACTAAGTTAAAATATTTTTCTCCCTTTTTACCTCTCTCCTTAATTTGTTTTATCAATCTCCACAAAACCAAAAATATAATTAATATTAATATTATCAAAATCATATTTATTAAGAAGAACACGATTCTCCCGAACAAAGTGCTTTGAGTTCCTTCAACAACTTCAAAATGTGCGCTTGAGGGAGCGACTCCATTAGGATAAATCAATTCAAGAGAAACTATGTAAGAACCATATGGAAGAACTCCTGTATCGAAATTTCTCTTAAAGTTAACCTGTTCTTCTACAAGAACAGTCTCACTTCTGGTTAAATATACTTTACCCTCATAATCTTTTATAATATAATTGAGAGTAACATCCATCCTTTCTTTATCCCCAAGAGGAATTAATGTAACTGAAGTCCTAAGTCTTTCTCCTTGTGGAACTCTATAATCTTCATTCAATACAATTATGTTTGAGTCAAATAAAATTAATTTTTCCTGGATATTTATTGAAACAAGGACTCTTATCCCCCCAATAAAAATAGTACCATTATATAATCCAACCTCACCTGGAGCCGAGAAACGTATTCTTAATTCGTGAATTCCCCTTGGAGGGATTGTTAGATAAAATGAATCTGTCCATTCTCCTCCCTCTTCATCCCAAAAACTAACTATCAAATCTGGATGAAAATCAGAAGAGTTAATTAAAATAGTGCTTGATGTTAGATTTAAATTTGTTATCCCAATTGTATCTTCAACATTTGTATTAATAAGCATAGATCTCTTTATTTCTTGAGGATCTACACGAATAGATAACCCTCCGGAAGGCAAATCAGGTCCTTCTGGACCCTCTGGTCCTTCTGGTCCATCCTCAATTCTACAAGTACTTGAACATCCATCTCCAGAAACGGTATTACCATCTTCACATTCTTCATAAGGAGTTTCTAGAATACCATTACCACATGTAGAAAGAACCTGAACCCCTCCATCAGAAAAAAAACCCTCGATATATTCATCAGGATTTATAACAATCTCATCACTACCTCCAGAATTTACAGAGATAACATCTCCAGCAACAAATTGAGAAATAATTACAAAAGCAAACAAAACAAACAATCCTTCTCTTTTCATATATACCCTAAAGAAATCATGTTAATAAAAGTTATGAATTAAAAATTTATTAATTACACAACATAAAAGATTATTCAAAATATCCTATAGAAACTGAAAATGAATCGATGCTCCCGGAAGGAGTACCTGCAGGATTATAGGTATTTGCCCAAACTCTCAAATAACGTGTTCCCTCTGGAACTTCATAATTATTCTCAACACTACCTTCCCACCAATTAGGATTTGATATATAACCCGAATTATATGCTGTCTCAATAGGAGATAACCCTGCATTCAAGAAAATAAATTGTATTCTTGTTAAATCATTAGCTCCCAATGAACGTCCCCACCCACTCGCATTAATTCTAGCATCTCCTGAGTCTATACGAGCCGAATAATCTGTTAAATCCACATCCCATTGAATATAATAATTTTGATTGCTAGCAGCATTATAAATCACAGCATAATCTCCAGCTTGTGAGTCTGTTGTCGTCTCAAAATATGCTCCATTAGTATACCAGTTATTAAGATTACCAAATTCAAATCCTCCATTATCGCTTGCAATTAAATCTGGTTCCCAATGTTCAGGAACTTCATCAGGAGAAGGATTAGGAGAGGGGATATTGGGAGAAGAAATATCCTCACTAAAAAACCATTCATCCTGAATATCTCCAATTTCTTCTTTCCCAGATTCTAACTTAAATATGGGAGCTATTGAAACTTTAACAAAGGGCGCTCTAGTAGCATTCAACTCATCAAGGATAATCTCAACAGGCTCTAACTGAAATTCCTTTAATTCTATATAAGATTTAACAACTTCTGAATTATATTCATCATAAACAACAAAAGCCACCCCAGAAATATTCCCTTTCCCAGGATTTCTCTTTACTGTTACACCTATGCTTGTCTCATCAATAACATCCGCTTTAGTAATATCTAAATTAACAGTAAATTTTCCGAATGAAACCTGCTCAGCATTTTCATTTATTACTCCTCTTATTACCATCCATATAATAGCTACAGCAACGAGGGTTAGTAAGATAATTAATAAGGTAGCAACAATAGTTGAAAGCCCTTTAGAATTCCCTCTTTTATCCATACCTTAACAAATAACTTTGGGTTTAAAAATTTAATTAGCTAACCCTTAAAGCAACCTCCATTTACACATCTTACAGTACAGATATTTGAAGAACTTAATCCTTCTATATGTAACTTATTATAATTTGAAATATTAGAAGACACGGTAACTGTCCCATACCCCACAATAGTTATATTATTTCCTCCCACATCATAATTAGAAGTAATATTGCATCCTTCTGAACAATTTATATACCAATTTCCTGAAGAATATGTACAAGTTCCACTCACGTTAAATGTAAAAAAGTCATTAATCTTATTTTGCTGGATTGTAAAATTAAATATGTGGATAATAGAAGATAAATCTAAAGTTGCATTTATTGTATAATTATTATAGTAAGTTCTTGTTCCCGCACTGTTTGTGTATTCTGTAAGCTCCTGTCTATCTATCCATCCCGTTTCATCAGTGATTAAAGGGGAAGGAGGTGTATACACCATTACAGAATATTTATCCAAAGTTCCTGAATTACAACATGTTTCATATGTATTTCCCCACACCCTAACATAGCGAGCACCCACAGGAGGAACATCATTATAAATACCATATCTTGTCCAAGGATAAACCCCTAGATTTCCTGTATTCAAAGAGGTTTCTATAACAGACATACCAGAATTTAAATACATAATTTGTAATCTTACCCAATCTTGAGGAGGAAGTTCAGCAGATTGTAGATATCCAGATGCATTAACCCTGGCTGTTCCCGCATCAATCTGTGTTGCATAAGCAGATATGTCTACATCTTGATAAATATAAGTAGATGAAGTACAATAAGTACAAGTAGCAGCATAACTTCCATCATAAGCAGTTGTGTTATGTCCTATAGTTCCAGTACTAGAATACCATGTTTCTCCACTTCCACTAGAAGTTGTCCATCCAGTCAATCCACTTTCAAAACTAGGATTGCTAACTAATTCATCACTCCAACCCCCAGAACTACCAACTGGACCAAGAGAACTATTTATAGAAATATTAACTCCTGCTGCAGGAGTGGAATTACTGTAATTAGCATAAGCCCTATAATACCATTTATTTGTAATTGCTCCACCAGAATTAACAACTCCCTTTGAAAGAGTAAAAGAACAATTAATTAAAGTTACATTTGTAACAGCGTTCTGAGTATAAAAATCATAACTTCCTCCACTAAGACTAACACAATCTCTAAAAATATTATTTGAAGAACCATCGAAATTTATTCCTGTTAATGTAGCAGTTATATTATTTCCTACAAAATTATTATACTCTGCATTGGAATTTAAATATACTCCCCTATAACCTCTGATTGTGTTATTTATGAAGTTGTTGTAAGTAGAAGAAATAGTCGCACCATCTGTATCATCCAAAAGATAAATAGCCTGGGCTGTAGTAGTAGAAGCTGAACGAATGGTATTATTTATGAATATATTATATTGAGAACCATACATAAGAAGAGCATAAGTCGTTCCTGAATAAATTGTATTGTTTATAAAAGTATTATACCTAGAAGCGCCATAATCATCGTGGGCTTCTAGGAGAAGAGAATAACTCGTTGGTTGAGTTATATTATTATTTATTATACTACAATTATACGTCCCCTCTAGATAAAGGGGTTGTGATCTTGTTACAGATAAAATATTATTTGATACATTTACATCCCTGATTCCAGCAAGCCAAACTCCAATAGAATCTCCATTTATGAAATTATTAAATATAGTTGAACCATTCGCCCCAACATTAAATAAAATTCCAGGAGTCCATTGGTCATCTGTAGGATTTCCATCCAAAATATGACAATTTTTAACTGTAGTTCCATACTGATCTGAAGCAATCCCATACTCACCATTACCTCCATTTGTAGAATAAGTTATTCTATAACCCTGACAATCAATAGTTATATTTTCTGCATTAACATAAATACAAGTATCCACATCACTAACATTATTACTTAGATAATAAATTGTATTTGCAGTATTAAGATCTTGACAAGAGCTTACAGGAGTTCCACTAACTAAAAAGTTTCTATAAACAGATACTCTATTCATATCTTCATCTATTGCATAAACAGTGTAATTATGATAACCCGCAGAAAGTCCTGTAAAAGAAGCATCGAATTTATTGTTCTTTGAATCATACAATGCTTTTACCTCACTAGGAGATAAAGTTCTATTAAATGCCATCGCCTCATCAATTAATCCATCAAAATAATCTCCCCAATTATCCCCAATCCTAAAATTATCACTTGAGTAACTTAAGTCAAGACCATTATATGTTCTCGAACCGATTATAGTACCATTAAGATATACAGATAAATTTCCATCTGTTCTATCATATGTAAGTGCAACATGTTGCCAGGCATTTGCAACCAAAGATGCAGACATATACCAATCTACCCTGGTGTCATTTGAGTAGTACATTGTTGCCTTAAGCTGAGGTCCAGAATTAAGATGAAATCTGACATTTTCCGTACCCATAATTCCCTGCCAAGAAATAACATCTGGTCTTATCCAAGCAGCAAGAGTTATTTCCCCGGGAGTATCAAAAGTTGCTGCAGTGGAAGCCCCCAATTTAACGGAACTAATATCCGAACTATTTCCATAGAATTCCAATGCATTTCCCCTTATACCTGGTTTTATACCTCCGATACCAGTACCATCCTCAAAAACAGCAAAATTATTCCAAGTAGAATTATCATAAATCCCTGTTGAATTATAATAATCCATCGACCAGTAACCAACAAGAGTCCTATCAAAGTCTATCCAGGAAGAAAGAGGGGGAGGTCCTGAAATATTTGCAAGAATTCTTACATTTGGAGAAGTTGAAGAAGTATTAGAAGGAGTTGGACTTTCAAAAGTTATGCTAAGTTCATCTGGATCTGCAGACCCCAGAGTAAAAAAATCATTCAATTTATTTTGAGTAACAGTAAAATTAATTGTGTTTATATCAGAACTATAACCAGTTTTGCTAGCAGTTAAAGTGTAATTATTATAGAAACTTCTTGTTCCCCCATTGTTAACATATTCTATAACTTCCTGTCTTGAGATATGCCCTGTAGAATTAGTCTGAACTGAAAATTGGGTTTGTCCTGTTGTATTCGTTGCAAGTATGTTTGCATCAGCAACAGCATTCCCTGAACTATCATTTACATAAGCCATGTAATACCATTTTCTTATTAATTCGTTAGAAGTTCCTCCAACAGCTTCCGTATCATAAGAACAATTTATGAAAGTATTATTTATGCTTAAAGCTAGGGAATGAATCTGTACATCAAAGCTACTTCCAGATAAATCAATACAATCTCTAAATGTTGTCCAATTTGTATTTATTATAAATACTCCTAAACCTCCGCTTGCCCTTTGATTTATCAAAGTATTGTTTGCATTATTATAAATATAAATTCCTTGCCCCGTTGTGGTTATTCCAGTATTATTTATTAAAGTATTATTATTTGAAGCACCTCCAAGATAGATACCAATCCCATCAAGAGGGTTTCTTCCAGTATTGTTAATTAAGATATTATTACTAGATTCTGTTAAATAAAGACCAAAAAAACCGGATGCATAACTTGTAGCGTTATTTGACATCAGAATACAATTATTAGAATCATCATCCAAAATTATTCCGCTCCCAGAAAGACTTACTCCTTTATTTTCTGTTAAGTTATTGAATAAGGAAGAATAAACGTATATTCCTGGGTTAGAGCCTCTCCCAACCCCATTATTTCTAAGCAAAACTGTATTATTAGAGTAACTTACTAAATAAATACCTGTTCCTGAAATACTCGTGCCATTGTTTTCTACAAGAATATTATTTAAACCACTATGAATATCTATACCGCTACTAGAGTAACTTTCCGCTACATTAGAAGTAAGATTATTGTAATCTGAACCAACTAATCTTATAGAGATAGAATTACTTGTATTAACCCAATTTCTAAAAATTGTTCCATTTTCTGCTGAGTTAAAAAAGATTCCTTCTCTGTCTGTATTAGCACTAACACGATTACCCTGAATAATATTACAATTCTTTACAGTCGTATTAAATTGATTTGAATAAACTCCATAAGTGCTTGCCGCACCTCCCGTTGAATAATTTATCCAATATCCATTACAATCAAGAGTAACATTCGCAGCAGTAACCTCAAAACAAGTATCTGTAGAACTAACATTACCACTCAAGGTATAAGTTGTTCCTGCGGAATCAAGAGTACCACAAGAAGTTGCTCCAGAGGTTACAATAAAATTTCTCTCTCCAGAACTAGCCTGATTTCCAGATTCATCAATTGCATAAACAGTGTAATCATGTTGTCCAGTTGATAAATCCATCTCAGAGGTATTAAACTTATTTATCTGAGAACTATATAATGCTTTTATTTCTGTTGAAGACAAAGTCCTATTAAAAATCATAATCTCATCAATTGAACCATTTAATGGATTAGTATAATCATCACCTATTTCTAAATCATTACTACTATGAACAGGATCATAAGTTGAAGTATAACTTTCTGGAGAATCTGCAACTCCGTTTTTATACCATTGAGTTGTCCTACCTGTCCTGTCTCTTACAATTACCCAATGTTCCCAAGTTCCATTAGTATATGCTGGACTTGAATCACTATCATAAGGTGTACTATCACCTCCATAACTCCCCCAAAAGAAAGTTATAGTTCCACTTGGTTCAAGAGTAAAGGTACCATCGCCCCCATATGCTTTACCAATAGGATTTTGTCTATTTGGGACAGCCCCGTTTATTACATACATCCAAAAAGAGATAGTCATATCTGTTGAAGCAAAATCCAAATCAGAATCAACAGTAACTTTATTTGTAGATGTAAACCCTGTTAAAGATTGTCCAAATTTACCATCAGTAAAAGTAGCCCCTCCATTACTTGTACTCCAATTATAAGAAGAATTATCCAATGCATTTCCTTCCATACTTAACCACAATAACAAAGTATTATCAAAATCGATGAAAGAAGTTGTATTTGATTCGTCCGAGATATCTGCAACAATAGTAACAGGACTTGTAGTTGATGAAGTATTTGAAGGAGTTGGACTTTCAAATGTTATAACAGGGGAAGATATATCTCCGCTACCAGGAAGATATTTAATAGTTAAAACAGGTCTCTGAGATTCAGTGTCTTCACTTGATGAAAGAGTTATACCGCTAGTCCCCCCATTATAAATAAGAAACCCATAGTTTGGAGCTCCACTACTCCAGTTTTTAACAAAAGCTGTAACATTAACATCATCATAAGCATTTGCTGTTCCTAGTGTTGTACTTGCACTTATACTTGTATCCACATCATTAGGATATACCCCTGAAATTCTCCAAGTATTCCCTGTAAAATTTGCATTCCAAGTTGCCTGAAGTTCAGTCCAATTACTTCTCAAAATATAAATTGTGGGATTATTACCTGCATCATTATCATTGTACAATGTAAGATTAGCATCCAAGATAGTTGAACCTAAAGGAATTTGTCCCTCCCCATTACCAAAAACATTTAGGAATTTTATCAAACCCGTCTCAATAGGAGAACCATCAACACTAATTGCAACACTCGTACCATAATTAGTTGTGGGTGCCCCATCAGCAATATAAGTATCTTCAATATCTGTAAATGAAAGAGTAGTATTATCTCCTCCTCCCAAAGTAAAAAAATCATTAACTTTATTTTGAGTAAGAGAAAAATTAAAGGTATTTGTATCCTGAATGAAACCAGATTTACTTGCAGTAATATTATAATTATTGTAAAAAGTCCTTGTACCTCCTCGATTAACATACTCTGTAACATTCTGAATAAAAATTAAACCGGAAGAATTAGTTTGAACTGAGAATTGTGTATGTCCTGTTGTGTTTGTAGCAGTTATGGTTGCTCCATTTGCTGCACTACCATTTGTATAATTAACATATGCTCCATAATGCCATTTCCTGTTTATTGAATTACTAGAATGTACATATTCATTATCATAAGAACAATTTATGAAAGTATTATTAACTGAAATAAGAGAAGAAGATGCATGGTAAACATCATACGGGTCCCCTCCAATATATACACAATCAATAATAGTATTATGGCTCGAATTGGAAAATTGAAATGCATATTCCCCAGTACTATTTGGATTTATTAATAAATTATAATTAGAATCATAAGAAAAATATGTACCTCTTTCATCATTTCCAACAGAAGTATGATTTATTGCTACATTATACCTAGCCCCCCATGTAAAACCAGTACCCTCATTATTAAGTGTTTCACCAGTGTTATTAACCAAATAATTATAAGAAGAATAGTCTAACCTTATACCCTGAGAATAAGATGTCACAGCCCTATTAAAAATTAAACTGCTATAATTAGTACTTCCAAACATAATTCCCTGTGAACTAACTGTATTAACATAGTTGTTAATCAAAGTTGAATTATGAGCCGCTTGTAGTTGTATTCCAGCACTATACCAATACCCTGTAGTTCTATTTGCACTATATATATTACAATTTTTTATTGTAGTATTGACTTCATCAGAATAAACCCCATAATAAGGATTTCCAGAACCTGTTGAGTAGGTTATCCAATACTTATGACAATCCAAGGTAATATTAGGATTGGTTATTGTAAAACAGGTTGTTGAAGAACTAACATTATTTATTAGATTATACGTAGCTCCAGCAGTTGAAAGAGTACCACATGCAGAAACATCTGGATCAAGAAACAAACCTTTTGGAATACTTTCCTTTAATTTTTTATCAAGAGGCTTGTAATTTTTGAATTCCTTTTCTTTAACATAAGTTTCGGTTTTTAATTTGTCTTCAGTTCCAACTCTCTCTTCCTTTTTCTTAACATAAACAATAGAAGAATCTTCAGAATACTCCCAAACAAATTCTGGATTTATACCTTCAAAAGAAACTAAATTTTCTAAACTTGTATTAAAATCAAAATGTCCAGAGTAATATTTTGGTATATCAGCTGTACCTTTTATTGAGAAATTACTTCCTGTAACCTTGTCTGTAACTTGTAATTCTATAGTTAATTTTTTCAAATCTTTTTTAGGACTATCATCCGGATACCATTCAGCAGAGTATTCATTTAATGAATTCACAACATATCTTCCATTATCATGAAATTTCTTATCAAAAAATAATTCTTCTTTACCAACCTCTTTTGATTTATACTCTTCTAAAATAATTTTTTTTTCTTTATACTCTCTAGATTTATCTTCAGCAAAACTCCCCTTATGACTAGTTTTTTTGATTTTCTTAAAGAAATCCTTCTCTGTTTCCAAAAATTCTTCCCTATCTAAAACAAGCCCATCTTTAACAAAAGAAACACCCTCCTCCTGATTCAAAATATCTTGACTATTATCTGATATCTCCTCAATAGAATTCGAAATAGAATCTCCAGTAATAAAATCGTTAGAGAAATTAAAATTAAACAAAGCCAAAACTATCAAAACAAATGAAACAATTAAACATACAACCAAAATTCCTATTTTTCTCACCATTCAACATACTTCCAATACGCTTGTTGGACCTTGTATTTTAATACAAGTAACATTTGAGCTGATTTTATTTCCTCCATTCATTGTTAAATTTACATTTGCTGAAAGGTTAACATTACCCTCGCCAGTTATAGTCATTCTAGTTGTAGGATCTCCTGTTCCTGTTGCGGTTCCAAATTCAATCTTGCTTCTGTGATCTCCTCCAGTAAATTCACTCTCAGCCACCCCTCTTATATATGCTTTAACCTTTGTACCACTTGTACTAGTATCATAACTCTTAAAACCAATTTCACCAATGATATCTCCCGCAAGCAAGGTCGTATCACTATTTGAAAGAGTTAAATTACCTGCAACTCCAGAACCATAAAGTTCAAGTAAAGAAGAAGGAGAAGCAGTTCCTATTCCTACCGAACCTCCAGAAAGGATAAATAATCTAGGCATAGATTCCCATGCCCCCGAACTTGTACTTGAATATCCTTCATATATACCAAAATCCCCCGCAGTATTTTCCAACTTCCAATCAACACTAGATGATGAACTTCCCCTCTCCAAAGCGATACTTGGATTTGAACCATATATCTGAACATCAGATCCAGCGTTATAAGCTGAAGAACCAATGCTAACATTTCCAGAAGGGATAAATAATCCTAAACGAGCAGATATCTCAAGTTGGTCACTATCTCCTGAGCCATACTCCTTGATATATGGATTTGCAGCTGAACCTCTATCCCCAAAATATAACACTGCGTTTGCTCCATTTGTTCCAGTTCCCCAAAGATGCAAAGTTCCTGCAGGAGAATTTGTTCCAATTCCAACAGAACCTGTGTTGTTTATTACCATAAGATCAGTTCCTCCTCCAACTGCCTTAAAGTGGATTCCATCGCCTGCATCATTATCAACAGATTGTATTATTGTACCTGTAGAATCTGCTCCAAAAGCCAATCTTTGTCCTGTCCAATCCAAACCATCAAAATAAATTCCCTGATAGGGAGAATCTCCTTCAAAAGTTATATTCTTCATAAAGGTAACATTTTGTGTGAAATTTTCCCATATATTTGTAAAAGCGACATTAGTCCAATTACCTGTCCATAAAGGTTCTCCAACTCCAGAAACTTTAGCATCAATGTAAGCAGCAATTGAAGTATTATATCTTTGATCTTCTGAATTTACATAAGAAGCCATAGTTCCGTTTACAAACAAAACATAATACCTCATTGAAGTATTCTGTAATGTGAAATTAACTCCAGTCATGTAAGATGTATTTGTTATTGAACTCCAGCTAGCATTGTAAGCAGTGTAATTACCAGTCCATCTTGGATCTGTTTCTGAAGAACATTGAGGAGTTCCAT
>CAZTCF010000011.1:0-18598 GCA_964612685.1 Candidatus Woesearchaeota archaeon | reverse complement strand
TGGAGCATTAAGATTAGGAGAAATGGAACAGCAAGCATTAGTTGCTCATGGGGCTTCATTATTATTGAAAGAAAGATATGATTCAGATAAAGTTGTTCTTCCTATATGTACTAAGTGTGGAACAATAGCTATTGAAGATAGTGTAAGAGGAAAGACATCCTGTCCTATGTGTAATAGTGAGGATATTGAATTAGTTGAAGTTTCATATGCATTCAAGCTCCTTTTAGGAGAATTACAGGGATTACACATAAACACAACATTTGAATTAAAAAACAAATACGAATAAGATGGCACAAAAAATAATAAGAAAGAAAATTGGAGAAATGAGATTTGGCTTGTTTAGTCCTGACCA
This sequence comes from Candidatus Woesearchaeota archaeon, assembly GCA_964612685.1. Taxonomy (GTDB): domain Archaea; phylum Nanobdellota; class Nanobdellia; order Pacearchaeales; family GW2011-AR1; genus MWBV01. Next base: position 18,246 of record CAZTCF010000011.1, on the reverse strand, counting down.
GATTAAAAAGATCTCGTGTGCTAAGATTGTAACTCCGGAACTCTATGATATTGATGGATATCCTGTTGATGGGGGATTAATGGATTTAAGATTAGGTGCTGTTGATCCTGGAGTAAGGTGTAGGACTTGTGGAGGAAGAATAAAAGAATGTTTGGGACATCCTGGAAGCATTGATTTGGCAAGGTCTTTGATACATTTGAAATATGTTCCTTTAATTGAAATGAGTTTAAGGTGTTTCTGTCATGAGTGTGGTAAGTTGATGTTACAGGAAAAAGATTTAGAAAAATATACTCCAAGCCAGAGAGCTAAAAAGGCTAAAGATTCAAAAAGATGTCCTTATTGTCAGGCAGCTCAGGAAAGAATAAGACTTGATAAGCCTACAACCTTTTACAGAGGAAAGACGAGAATATTCCCTACTGAAATAAGAGAATTGCTTGTAAAGATACCTGATGAAGAACTTAAGAAAGTGGGTGTAAACTCAGATGCATGTAGACCAGAGTGGGCTGTTTTAACCTCTCTTTTGGTTCCTCCTGTAACAGTACGTCCTTCTATTATTCTTGAAACAGGTGAAAGAAGTGAAGATGATTTAACCCATAAGCTTTCAGATATAATAAGAGCAAACCAGAGATTATGGGAAAATCTTAATGCTGGAGCTCCTGAAGTAATCATAGAAGACTTGTGGGATTTATTGCAATTTCATATTACAACTTTCTTCGATAATACTGTTACAAGAATACCTCCTGCAAGACATAGAAGCGGGCAGCCTTTGAAAACAATTACAGAAAGAATAAAAGGTAAGGAAGGAAGAATAAGAAAGAACATTGCAGGTAAGAGAGTAAACTATTCTGGTAGAACAGTTATTTCTCCTGATTCTTCAATCGATATAAATGAAGTTGGAATTCCTTTTGAGATTGCAAGAATTGTTACTGTTGCCGAGACTGTTAATGATATTAATATAGAAAAGTTGAAGAAGCTTATTCAAAAGGGAGAGGAATATCCTGGTGCAAATTATGTTATAAGACCAGATGGTAAAAGAAAAAAAGTTTCGCCTGATTTAAAAGAAGAAATAATTAATGAATTAACTGTAGGATACCAGGTTGAAAGACATTTACAGGATGGAGATATAGTTTTATTTAATAGACATCCAAGCCTTCATAGAGGAAGTTTAATGGCTCACTTTGTAAGAGTTCTTCCTGGAAGAACTTTTAGATTACATCCTGCTGCAGCTGCTCCTTATAATGCAGACTTTGATGGGGATGAAATGAATATCCACTCTCCACAAAATGAAGAAGCTAGGGCTGAAGCAAAGATACTTCTTGATGTTAAAAGAAATTTAATTTCTCCAAAAAATAATACAAGCCTTATTGGATGTATAAGCGATGCAATAACTGGAAATTACCTTCTTGGTATGGAAGAATTCTCTCCAGAATATGCAAATCAATTATTATATAATTCAGAAATAGAAGCACATTTCACTAAGAAGAATATCCCCGGTACAGAGTTATTTTCAAAGATTCTTCCTAAGTTTAATTTCTCAAATGATTCTATTACTATAAAAGATGGAGAGATTGTAAAGGGAGTAATAGATAAAACTGCATTTGGAAGTGAAGATGGAGAATTAGTGAAGGTCCTTGATAAAGCGGTTGGAAGAGAAGAAGCGTTCAAGATAATAAAGAAAGCGTTTAATCTTGGTAAGAATTATCTTAGTGCAAGGGGGATAACAATTTCTGTTAATGATTTAGATTTATCAGACGATATACTTAAACAGTGTGATGAGATTATTGAAAAAGCTCAGAAAAAATCACAAGAGATAATTGATTCTTATAATAACAATACCCTTGAATTAATTCCTGGAAAAACAAAGGAAGAATCAAGAGAAATAAGAATACTTCAAACACTTAATGAAGTAAGAACAAAGATCGGAGAGTTGGTAAAAAGAGAATTCCCTAAGTCGAATCCTGTAAGTAGCATGATAAAATCTGGTGGTGGAGGAAATATACTTAATATCACTCAGATGGCGTCTTGTGTAGGTCAGCAGGCTCTTGGAAATAAAAGAGTAGACTTCGGTTATAATGAAAGAACCTTGTCTTTCTTCAAGAAAGGAGATTTATCTCCTAAGGCTAGAGGATTTATTAAAAGTCCTTTTATAAAAGGATTGAGACCAGACGAATTCTTTTTCCAGGCAATAACAGGAAGAGATTCGCTTATGGATACTGGTTTAAGAACCCCTAAATCGGGTTATTTATATAGAAGACTTGCTAATGCTCTTCAAGATTTAAGAGTTGAATATGATGAAACTGTAAGAGATAGCAATAATAATATTATAGAATTTAAATATGGAGATGATGGAATTGATGTAACCAAAGCACATCTTAAAGAAAAATTAGATTCTGGAGAGGCTATAGGAATTGTTACTGCTCAATCCTTTGGTGAAGCTTCAACACAGATGGTATTAAGAACATTCCATATGGCAGGTGTAGCTGAAATGCAGGTTACTACTGGTTTACCAAGATTAATTGAAATATTCGATGCAAGAAAAAAACCTTCTTCTCCAAAGATGGAGATTTACTTAAATAAAGAGCATAATACTGAAGATGGGGCAAGATTTGTAGCTGAGAAGATTAAAGAAGTTAAACTTAAAGAAATAGCTTCCGAGATAAATCTTGATTTTAGTGAAAAGAAAATAGAGATAAAGATAGATAAAGAGGGATTGAGACAAACACATTCATCAATAAAGAAAATAGTTGAAAGATTAAATGAATTAGGGTTTAAAGTTAAGGAAAAGCAGGATTCAATGACATTAAAGGCGGATGATAATCTTGGATTCAAGGATTTATACAAGCTTAAAGAAAAACTTAAGGAAACAATTATCTCTGGAATAAAGGGAATTGAACAAATACTTGTTGTAAAGAGAGATAATAATTTTGTTATAACTACTTTAGGTACAAATTTAAAGGAGATCATTACATTAAAAGAAGTTAATAAAGATAAAACAATATCCAATGATTTTTATGAAGTAGCTGAAATATTTGGTATTGAAGTTGCAAGGGAATTATTAATGAACGAAATTAAAGAAGTACTTAAAACACAGGGATTAGATATTGATGTAAGACACTTGAAACTTATATCAGATGCTATGACTAATTCAGGAGAGATTAAAGGAGTTACTAGAATGGGAATAATTGCACAAAAATCTTCAATACTTGCAAGAGCAACATTTGAAACACCTGTCCCTCAGTTTGTTAAAGCAACAGTTAAGGGTGGGAAAGATAAACTCTTAAGTGTTATAGAAAATATAATCTTGAATCAACCGGTTCCTGTTGGGACAGGATTGCCAGGACTACTCGTTAAAGTTATTGGACCTTTAACTAAAAAAGAATCTGATAAGAAAATTGCTAGTTCAAAAATTGTGGATAAGGTAAATAAATAAAAATAACGACGATAGATTTATAAAAGGACTTCTTATTTAATAAAAATGGTAAATACTCTTGATATGCAGGATTTGAGATATCTTAATTTATTTGAAAAAGTTACAGGAATAAGAACACATTATTGTTTTGAATATAATAATACCATAATCTTTTGTGTTCCTAAAGAATTTGTTTCAAGAGCAATAGGGCCTGATGCTAGAAATCTTAGAAGAATAAGCGAAATAATAAAGAAAAGAGTAAAGGTTATTTCAATACCTAAAGACCCACAGGACATAAAAAGATTTATTGAATTAGTTGTAAGTCCAGTTACATTCAAGGATTTGGAGATTCTTCCAACAGAGATAGTTTTGAATGCTGGCTCTCAAAGTAAGGCTGCGCTTATTGGAAGAGAAAAAAGAAGATTAATTGAAATGCAGAAGATAACAAAGGACTTCTTTAAGAAAGACTTTAGGATTATTTAAATTCATTTTAAAGTATAGTTATCCGTAACAACAAACCATATTATTAATATAATAAACAGTCAAACAAGATTATTAACGTATATTATAATTAAGCTCTATAAGGTTCATGCAAAGGTTTAATAATAAAAAATTATCTTTGAAATTATGGAATACAATGTAGATGAAAAACACTATAGAATTAATGTAAAAGGTTCTAAGAAAGAGGTAAAAAAATTTACAAGGTGCCTTGTTGAAGTCGTGAACAAATATTATCTTTCTGAATTTGATTCGATTAAATTGTCTAAAGAACCTATGGAAATTAATCCAACCGCTTATGAAAGATTTTACCTAAGCGATACATCATTATTATACCTGCCAAATGTTCATAGTGAAGAAGCCAAGAGATTTCACTTCAATATTTTAATGATACATTACCAAAAAGCTAAGGATAATTTTGAAAAATCTCAATGAGGGTTTCTAGAAACCTTTTTAAAGTAATTTTCTAGTTAATAAATAATCAAATATGGGATTAAAAAGTGCTTTTAAAAAGATGAAGGATAGGAAGAAATTCCAGTGGAAGGATAGACAATTTAAAGTTAGAACTCTAGATCTTTATGCTAAATCAGATCCTCTTGGAGGGGCAAATCAGGCTAAGGGAATTGTCCTCGCTAAAGTTCAAAAGGAAGCTAAACAGCCAAACTCAGCAATGAGAAAGTGTTGCAAAGTTCAGCTTACAAAGAATGGAAGAACAGTTACAGCATTTATTCCAGGAAATCTTGCTCAGAAGTTTATTGATGAACACGATGAAGTAATGATTGAAAGAATAGGTGGTAAACAGGGAAGAAGTAAAGGAGATATTCCAGGTGTCAGGTATAAAGTTATTAAAGTAAATGATCAGCCATTGGATAGATTATGGCTTGGAAAGATACAGAAGGGTAGAAGATAAAATGGAAAAATATGAACAAAAAACTATTTTAGTTAATAAGTTTGAGATAAACCCGTTAATTGATTATTTACAAACAAATTATGGATTAGCTTCTGGAGGAGTATTTAGTTTAAAGAACTCCGGTAAAATAAAAATACAATCCTATGGAGATAAAGTTGAAGTTATGTGTATGTGTGATAAAAATTCATTAACTAAATTGATAGGAGTTATAGAACAAAATGAGTGATGAAATAAAATTTGATGGAATTCATTATGAAGAGGTTAAAAGATATTTGAATAGTCATAGAGATTTGCATTTAGGATCTCCTTTTGGAACCGATGGAAGATTATATCTTACCAATAGTAAAAAGCCAAGTGGATTTTTATTACAAAAATGCTGCAGTAATTCAAATGAATTTAGAGTTTCTGTTATGAATTATCATCCTAGTTTTGATCAAATTAAAGAAGATTTGGAGAAGATAGTAAAAAAGTAAAAATGGCCGAACAAAATTTTAAAATATTCGACAAGTATGATGTTTCTGAGATAAAAATACAAGATGCTGGATTGAGATCTGCAATAAATATAAAACCAAAACTTGTTCTTAAAGAAAGCGGAAGAAGTGTTGGAAAATTTAGTCAGACAAAAGTAAATGTTGTTGAAAGATTAGCAAACAAACTTTCTGTTGCAGGGCATAGAGGTAAGAAACATAAATTGGAAAAGGGAAATGCTACAGGAAAATATACAAAGAATATGCAAATAATTCTCGAGGTTTTAGAAATTGTTGAAAAGAAAACAGGTAAAAATCCTGTTGCAGTGTTGGTTATGGCTGTAGAAAATGCCGCCCCAAGAGATGAAACCACGGTTATAGAATATGGGGGAGCAAGATATCCTCAGGCTGTCGATGTTGCGCCTGTAAGAAGAGTTAATCTTGCATTAAAACATCTTGTTCATGGGGCTTCTGATAAAGCATTTAACAAGAAAAAGAGCATTGCTCAAACGCTTGCAGAAGAAATAATAATGGCTGCTGATAAGAATGGTGAAAGCTTAGCTATAAGAAAGAAGAAAGAATCTGAAGCTCAGGCTGATAGTGCGCGTTAAAATTAAATTAATACAATAATTCTTAAAAAGACTGGATTAAGTCCATAATACCATGCCAAGTTTTGAGAAAGTTAATCAAGAATTCAGGAATCTTCTTTTTGCCAATGATAGGTTAGCTGGATTTAGAGTTGATTATAGTATAGCATATTCTTCAAGAAATGGTTATTATAAAATTGAAGTTTTTCCCTCTAAAAATAATCCAAATTTCGATTCTAGACAATATTTTATTAATAATTTTGAGACAGAAAAAGGACTTGAAAAACTTGCAGAATTTGCAAACAAAAATAATGTTGGATTAATTACATATTAATACATTGCATAGGTAAAGTTTTTAAACTATTTTTTCAACTCTAATGAATGGCAGAGAAAGAAACAAGTTTAGATAAGATAAGAAGGTTAGTTTCAAATCAGAAAAATATAAGGAATGTCGCAACTAGTGCACATATTCACCATGGTAAAACTGCATTTACAGATAATCTATTGGCTGCTGCAGGAATGATGGCTTCAAAGAATGCAGGGGATTTAGAAGAAGGTATGGCAACCTGGCAACATTCCGATGAGCAGGAGAGATTAATGACTGTTGATGCTGCAAATGTTTCTATGGTCCACAATTTTCAAGGTGAAGAATATTTGGTTAATTTAATTGATACTCCTGGACATGTAGATTTTGGGGGAAATGTTACAAGGGCTATGAGAGCTATTGATGGCACATTTGTTTTGGTTTGTGCTGTTGAAGGAATAATGCCTCAAACAGAGACTGTTATAAGACAAGCCCTTAAAGAAAGAGTTAAACCCGTTCTTTTTATTAATAAAGTTGATAGATTAATAAATGAATTGCAGGTAACTCCAGAACAAATGCAGGAACGTTTCAAAAAGATAATTGAAAGATTTAATCATTTAATTGACCAGATTGCTGAAAAGGAGTTTGCTCCTAAATTTAAAGTTAATGTTGCAGATGGAAGTGTTGCATTTGGTTCTGCAAGAGAAAATTGGGCTTTATCTGTTCCTTTCATGCAGAAGAAAAAAATAAGTTTCAAAGATATTTACAGTTTATATGACGGGAGTCTTTCTCCTGAAGCAAGAGATAAATGGGTATGGGAAAATGCTCCTTTATATGAAGTTATTTTAGATATGGCAATCAAACATCTTCCTAATCCTTTAGAAGCTCAAGCTTATAGAATTCCTAAGATATGGAGGGGAGATTTAGAGAGTGATTTTGGAAAGGATTTGCTTAAGTGTGATAAGAATGGGGAATTGGGATTTGTTATAACAAGGATTGTTATTGATCCTCGTTCAGGGAAAGAGATTTCTGCAGGAAGATTATATTCTGGTACAATGAGGAGTGGAATGGACGTTTATGCAAATACTGCAAAACAAAATGGAAAAATTCAGCAAGTTTTGGTTTATAATGGAATTAAACCAGAACAATTGGATAGTGTTCCTGCTGGAAATGTTATTGCAGTTAGTGGATTGAATTTGGATGTTGGAGAAACAATCACCACAAAAGAGCAAACTTCTTTTGAGGAAATAAAGCACATCTTCCAACCTGTAATCACAAAGTCAATTGAAGTAACAAAGACTGCGGATTTGCCTAAATTAATTGAGATATTAAGAAAAGTTTCGAAAGAGGATCCTTCAATTAAAGTTTCAATAAATGAAGAAACAGGAGAGAGTTTAATTTCAGGAATGGGAGAATTGCATCTTGAGATTATTGAAAACAGAATAAAAACTGAAAAGGGATTAGAGGTTAAAACCTCAAACCCTATAGTAGTATATAGAGAGTCTGTTGGAAAATCTTCAGGACAGGCATTTGAGGGAAGAAGTCCGAATAAACATAATAGTTTCTTTATTAGGGTTGAACCCTTAGATGATCAGTTATCTGATTTAATTGACAAAGGAGAGCTTCCAGAAGGAAGGATGAAGAAAAAAAATGATGCTGTCGTAAGTACTCTTTCGAAGATTGGATGGGGAAGTGATGAGATAAGAAATGTTAAAGATATCTACAAAGGAAGTATGTTTTTCGATGAAACAAGAGGAGAGGTACATATAGGGGAAGTTATTGAAATGATATTGGATGCATTTGAAATGGTTATGGATCAGGGTCCCTTGGCAAGAGAGCCTTGTATGAGAATGAAAGTAACACTTGAAGATATTAAACTTCATGAAGATGCTATTCATAGAGGTCCTGCTCAAGTTTATCCTGCTGTAAGAGAGGCGATAACAGAAGCGATGAAAGGGGCAAATCCTACTCTTCTTGAGCCATTACAGATTCATTTAATTGAAGTTCCAGAAAGTTTTATGGGAGCAGCTACAAAGCTTGTTGGAGGGAAGAGAGGACAACTTTTAGATATGACCCAGGAAGCTGGACAGGCACAATTGAAAGCTAAAATTCCTGTAGCCGAGATGATTGGATGGTCAAGCGATTTGAGAAGTGCAACTGAAGGAAGAGGAACATCTTCATTAATGGATCAGCAATTTGAAAAAATACCTGCATTATTACAAGCAGATGTTATAAGAAAGATAAGAGAACGTAAGGGATTGGCTGAGAATCAGTAAATAGAATATTTAAATAATAAAAATTCTTTGAAGTTTTATATTATGGTTAAAAATAAGTTGTTGAAGGGAGAATATCTTGTTTGGCATGGGAGTGATCAAGATATAAAAGAATTTAAATCAGATTTTAAAGAAGGATTTTTTGCGAAAGAGAAAAAAGGTAATCCTAATGCAATATTTTTTTCTAAAGATAAAGCTCCCTCAAACACTGTCTATGGAAAAAGAAAATATCAAAAACAGTTTATAATAACCATAAAAAAACCTCTTGTTGAGGACGTAAAAAAAGGTTATTCAAGAGATAGTGAAAGTTTTAAAGAGATTGTAGAAAGGGCAATTAAATCTGGCCATGATGGCATAATTATAAAAAATGTTCATGATAATTTTATCACAGATATTTACATTGTATTTAATCCTGATCAAGTTAAATTGGTAAAATAAATCACAATAATTCTTTTAAATGGATTGCTTTTGAAAAATATATGGAAAAAGTAACACTTGAATTACCCCGATTAAACCTTGTTGAGAAGCCTGGGACGTGGATGAAATATCTAGAAAGATTTGGAGCTGAATTAGGAGAACCAAAAGCACGTTTAACATTTCAGGAGGATAGTAAACAAGATCCAAGAATAATTGTAATAAAATATCAAATACCCGAGGAGAGTATTGAAAATAATATATTTTATTATTCTGAGAAACTTAATAAGTATTCAATAGTTACATTTAATTTGGGATTTAATTATCAGGGACGCGTTCTTGCTTTGGATAAGGATAATCACAAATTGGGATTAAACTTGGAACATCTTCCAAAAGATGGGTTGAGAAGAAAACATTTGGAAAAAATTAATACTTTAGAGGATATAAGAGAAGATTTAACCCCCGAATATGTTTCAAAAAGATATAAAGACTTTTTTTATAATCTTCCAAAATTTGGATGATTTAATCCATTATAATTAAATTTATAAAGAATTTTTATATTGTATATTTTGAATGATTTTGTAAATAAGGGCGAGAAATTCTATGGACATAAAAAACTTTGTTGGAAAATATAAATGGTATCTCGCTCCAGGGTATGGGGTTTATGATCAGGTATTCAAGAAAAAAAAGGAGGAAAGAAGCACCTTTGGGGTTATTGGCTCTGGGGTATACACTGCATTTGTTATTGTAAAATTAGCTCTTCTTCCAGGATATATCGGAAAGGGTTTTGCAACAGGAAATTGGCATCCTTTTAAATTTGATTCTAAGGACAAAATAGAAAGAGTTGAGAATATTCCCGATGGAGAACAAAAAAGAGTAAAACAAAAAAATCTCGAAAAAACTGTAAATTATAATGATTTGTTGAGATGATTAAATTAGAATAATAATTCTTTTAAACTCTCTATCTATCTAAAAAAATAATGTCAAATAAAAATTATCCTGTTGAATCATCCGAACTTATTAAAAAAATAAGGAAATTAGATTTTGTAAGGGAAGCACATACTGAAGGGATGAATGGAATTTGTTCAAAGAATTTTAATAATACACTTATTTATAATAAAGAAACTAATGGATACATAGCAAAGGTTAATTTAAATGGACATAGTTATAAGTTATCAATAAGTGTTGAGGGGAATCGTCCAAACCCCAGATATGAAAAACTCATAAAAAGATGTTTTTAATATTCCATCTCAATTCTTAATTCCATAAGGGAATTAATATATTTCCCAATCATTCTAAGATGATGAAATACCTCTTTCTCGTCTTCGTTTGCTTTTTTGTACATAACTGGAACACTTAAGTATATTTTTTGGTCTAATTCCGAAATTTTTTTTACTTTATCTTCGTCATATTTGTAAAAAAGGTTGTAATAATTTTCTATTTGTTCTTTTATAGATTCGACCATTTCTTTTATATTTACAAATTTAGAATTCTTAAGATCATTAACCAGGTGGGTTGCTATATTTTTGAATTCGTCTCCTGCCATTTCCAAGAGGTATAAGGTTGAGAATAAAAGATGAAGTTTTTTTCCGTCGTTGCACCCTAACTTGTTTAATACCCTTATGCAATAATCATGAAACTTGTCTAAGTTTATGTCTATATCGTGTATTCCAACTAAGCCCGAAGAATCTCCTTTTTCAATGGCCTCTAGGGTTTCCTCTGCCATTTGTTGGAAGAGCAAGAAAACTCTTCTAAGTGAATTATCAAATTCTTTAGCCGTTGGGGCTCCCATATCTTTTATTATGATAAAATCCTTGCCGTGTTCAACTATTTCAAAACCAATAAATCTATTTGCAAATCCTTGCAATGCACTAGTCATTGTTCTTTTTCCAGGAGACTTTTTGTATTTGTTATCCAGCCTGTGTTGAGTGATAAATTTATATGGGCTTTCTAATTCTGATTTTGGGTCAAATTTCACTTTTATTTCGTCGTATCCTTCTCTGTATATAGACATAAAATGTTTCCATATAGTTGGGATGTCCATATCTGAGACGTCCAGTTCTGTTCTCTTTGTTTCCCCATTATGTTTTTCTGAGGTTAGAAGAATGCTTTTATTGCTTTCAATTAACTCTATTTCATCCCCTGCGTTGATATTAAGCTCCTTAACCCATTTAGAGGGGAGAGTCACAGTTAAGGTATTATGCCCTTGTTTTATTACCCTACGTTTCATATATTTACTAGATAAAAGATATATTTAAATCTTTTTAGAATATTCCCACTAGTGAGAATATATGCAAATATATACACAATGGAAAACGAATTTATAATTTAAGTATTTAGAGAGAATATGGAAGCTGATTATTTCAGAGTGGATAAAGACAAGGTATTTTTCAACTATGTTGAAAAGTTCGATTCTGGAGAAGACGATTGCTTGCATGGAGAATTTGACTTGAGAGAATACAGAAGAGGAATTGACAAGTTGAACGGAAATGGAGATTGCGAGCTATCAGGAAAAGATTGTTCTATGAAGATTTCTAGAAAGATGGATCTAATAGACATAATCTTTTTTGGATGCAATAAAGTTTTCTTCATTGATGGAATTCAAACAAAAAGTCTTGCCCTAATCTAAAAGTAAAGAAGATTTAGGATATTTTGAGATAGTTTTAACTTTATTTCTTGAATGGGTTTAATTAATTGAAGACAAATAGAATAAATATATTTCTTTGATGATATATTCCTGAATAATGAATTAAAGAAAAATATTGACAAGCAATATATTTTCTATTCAATTTTATCTTTTATGGAAGAAAAATTTTTTGAAGATAAAGAGAAATTTAAAAATTTCTTGGATAAAGGGGAACCTCCTCTAAATTATGAGAGATTTTTGTTGCAGAGTGATTCAGATAAGGATAGAGTTATGGCAATCCTCGAGGGGAAAGTTGTTCCTCCCTTTGAAGTTGAGATTCAACCAAGTTCTGTATGTAATCTTAGATGTAAACATTGTTTTGGGAAATATTATTCTCTTCTTCCTAACAAGATGGGAAAAAAAGAATTTGATATTCTAGGAGATAAGATAGATCAGTTTAAAGAAAATGGTTTTGAAATTGAAATAGTAAAGTTTTGTGGTACAACTGGAGAGCCATTAGTCAATCCTTACACCCCCTATGCCCTTGAAATGTTCAAGAAAAGAGGAAAGAAGGTGGTTATATTCACAAATGGATTAAATCTTGATAAGAGGATTAACGGGAATGGAACAAGGTATTATGAACCCGTTGCTAGGATAAAAAGAATAAATCTAAGTTTAGATGCGGGTTCAGAAGAAGTATTTTATAATCTCAAGGGGAGGAATGGTTTTGATAATATAATAAATAGTTTAGAGAAAATTTCAGGTATAAGAGATAAAGAAAAAACGGGTTTAGATATAAGAGTAAGTTATGTTATTGGAGAGATTAACTGCAAAGATGTTATAAATGCAACAAGGAAAGTAAAAAATGCTGGAGCAAATGAAATCATATTTAGAGTAGATTTTACAGACGAGAAAACAATAAAGAATAACTCTGAAGAGATAATTAAAAATATAAATTATGCAAAAGAATATCAAGATAGTTATTTTAAAGTTCCCTCGGTGTATTCAAATAAAGAGATATCGGGTGAAGATTGTGGATTTAATTCTAAGGGTATAAAGTGTTTCAATCAAAATTTCTGGGCATGTGTTGGTCCGGATTGCGAATTGTATGCGTGTGGGCATAGAACATATTCTGGTATAAAATCAATTGGAAGTTTGCTTGAAAACTCATTTAGAGAATTATGGTTAGGTGACAAGAGAAAAAAATTGCTTGATGTTCTTCCAGATAATGCATGCAAAAACTGTTCTCCTTCTTCTAAACGAAGAAATGATTTCATGACATTTTTATCAGGAGTGGATAAAAATTATTTAAAATCTCTAATTTACGAGGGAGAAAATAAGATTTCTTCTTGAAATAAAAAAGATATAAAAAAATATATAAAAAATAAAATCAAAAAGTTTATAAACTAACTTTTTTATTAGATAATTTATGGCAAGACTGAAACCAAGGTTTCGTCAAATCCATTTAAATTAAGGAAACAAAAATGGCAAAAGAAAAACCAACAATGAATGTAGTGTTCGTGGGACACGTTGATGCAGGTAAGTCGACATGTGTAGGTAGACTAATGTTTGATGGTGGTGCAGTATCAGAACAGGAAATGGCAAAATTAAAAGCTGAAGCTCAAAAGTTCGGAAAGGCTGGTTTTGAATTTGCTTATGTTATGGATAATATTAAGGAAGAGAGAGAAAGAGGAGTTACAATCGATTTATCTTACAAGAAATTAATTACTCAGAAATATGAAATTACAATCATTGATGCGCCTGGACACAGAGACTTCGTTAAGAATATGATTACTGGTGCTTCACAGGCAGACGCTGCTTTCTTGGTTATTGCTGCTCCTGCTGGGGTTCAACCACAAACAACTGAACACTTATGGCTTTTAAGAACAATGGGTGTGAAGAATTTGTGTATTGCTGTTAACAAGATGGATGCTGTTGAATATAAGGAAGACAAATTCAAACAAGTTAAAGAAGATGTTTCTAAATTATTGAAGCAGGTTGGAATAAATCCAGATAATACTCCTTTCTTGGCTGTTAGCGGATTACAGGGAGATAATATTATAAAGAAATCTGACAAGATGCCTTGGTATAAAGGACCTACAATAATGGAGCAGTTGGATACATTCCCTGCACCAGAATTGCCTACTAATTTACCAATGAGAATGCCTATACAGGATGTTTACGAAATAACTGGAATAGGAACTGTTCCTGTTGGAAAAGTTGAAACTGGTATAATGAAAGTTGGACAAAAAATAATTGTTCTTCCAGGAAGAACTGGAACAGGAATTCCTGGTGAAGTAAAAACTATTGAAGCTCACCATGAATCTTTACCTGATGCTCCTGCTGGTATGAATGTAGGTGTTAATCTTAGAGGGGTAGGAAAGAAGGATATGGCAAGAGGAGATGTTATATGTGAAGCAAGTTCTCCTATACCAATCGTTGAAGAGTTTATTGCTCAAATTGCTGTAATAAATCACCCAACAGTTTTGGCTAAAGGATACACTCCTGTATTCCATGTACATACTGCTCAGGTTCCTTGTCAGTTTACAGAATTAATAGAACAGATTGATCCTAAATCTGGACAGGTTATAAAACAGAATCCTGACTTTTTGAAGAATGGAGATGTTGCTAAAGTAAGAATAAGACCTCAAGGAAATTTATGTTTAGAAACTGCTAAAGAGAATCCATATATGGGAAGATTTGCAGTTAGAGATGCTGGAGCTACAGTGGCTGCCGGTATGTGTTTGGAAATAGTGAAAAAGAAATAAGGTGATTTTGGTTCTTTAAAAAAATAAAACAAAAATAAAAAATTTAATCAAATAAATTTTAATAAATTCTAAAAACTTAAAATGATAATCTTCTATTTACTAGCAAAATATATGTATGAATTTTTTAGGGGATTATGATATAAAGAATCTTTGAAAAACCCTTAAATATATGTTAATCTTGAATATTTTAAATGGAATCAAATGAGTTTTCACCTGAAAGGAAGCTTGAGGTTTTTGCCAATATTCAGTATAGGATATTAAAATCAGGATATTCCCTTGAAAATCATTTAGATACAATAAAAGAGCTTCCAAAGAAAAACAGATTAAGGCATTATGAAAGATTACTTGAAACAGGATGGATAACTGAAGGACAATACATCCAGTTGACAAAAGAAACTTATTCTGTTCCTATGATTTTTTATAAGAATTAAATTAAAGTATAATAATGCTTATAAAATAGGTTCAAGGTATTTAAATTACATGAGTGAAAAATATTGTTCAATGTGTAAAGAGAAATTTGAGGATGGAGAGATTGTTGCACAATCTTCAGATGGAGATTATCATACAATTGCCCGGGATTTAAATTCAATGCCAATTGATTGTTCAATGAAAAGGGCTATGAAGGGTGTGGCAATATTTAATCGGAAAGTTTACTATCAGGGCAAATTTTACAATTTAAACAAGCTTGATAATCTAAGCAATGTGAATGAATTAACAATTGAGTTCAATGAAAAACAAACAGGAGATGTGATTAAAGGAGAATTAAAGGGGTTGTCTAAAAAATTATTTGGAATATTTTAATATGGAAGAAGATTATGGAGATAATTTTTATGAGAAAGGCAAAGAATTTTGTTAATCCTTTTTCTTCTTAGAAAGATCAAACCAGACATTTGTGTTCAATCCAAATATATTCACATTTTTCCAGTCTGTTTCATAAAACCCTTCAAACCCGCATCTTCCATCTTCATCTGAAATCTGTACCTCTAAGCCTATCTTATTCAAGAA
This sequence comes from Candidatus Woesearchaeota archaeon, assembly GCA_964612685.1. Lineage (GTDB taxonomy): Archaea > Nanobdellota > Nanobdellia > Pacearchaeales > GW2011-AR1 > MWBV01. The sequence goes on along the minus strand of CAZTCF010000011.1, from coordinate 2,985 downwards.
GGTTTTTGTTTTTGTTTTTTCAAACTCTTGTGTTAAATAATCTGTATCATCTCTTGGAGTAGGGACACACTTTGGGTTCTCTGCAAAGTAAATATCCTCTCTTTTTCTTTCATCAATGTATGCTTCTCTGGCTGAACCTCTTAAACACATTTCTGCATTATCCTTTAGGGGGAATCTAAAGTAAGCCCCTATTGAAGGAGTTTTTTGTTTTAAGAAAAACTCATTTATTCTTGAATAGTTGAAATTCCAATCGTGCAATTCTATTGCTACAAGAGGTATACTTTTTAGAGATTTAGCGATAGAATAATCCGAGGATAAACCTATTGCTAGATTGTCAAACTTAATTCCCATGTCAAAACCAACTTTAAAATCGCCGTATTTTTCCATATCTTTATTTATTAACTGCTCATCTCCATTTAATCCCTTAAAGTGGGTTTCCCATTCTTCGTATACATTAAACTTAGATTGATTGGTTGTTCCTATTCCAACACTTACTATTGGTTTAAATTCTAACTTCTGAGAGTTTGCATCTTTTGTGTTTAGTGAAAATGCAAGTGCGGGTATTAGAAGAGATTTTCCTATCTTACTTAAAATGTTTTTCATAATTAAGATAAAAATTAGAAAAATATAAATTAAGTCCTTGTATAAACTAAGGAGATATAAAAAGAATATAAAATATATTCAAGAGAGACATCAACAATCCTTAAAAACCCTCCAAGATTTAGATAAGTATGCTTACTAAGGGTATGTCTAAAAGCGAGATTGAAAGGGAGTTAAAAGGAAAAGGAGATTTTATTCAAATTGATTATCTTAATAGGTTTATAGCACAAAAACCTCCCTTGCATGAAAAGAAGTTTGCATTCACAAAACTTATTAGTATATATGAAGCTAAGAAGATGTTTAATGATGTTGCAAAGATATATAATAATCTTGCATTACTTGCATTATCCTCTCAAGAGAGAATTGATTATTTAATAAAAGAAACAAAGGCATATATACAGGGAGGAAGATTTGATGAGGCAGATTCTGTTATGAGGAGGGCAATGGATGAGGTTACAATTGTGAAGAAAGCAGATATTTATGAGGATATAAAGAAATTCTATAGGAATGAAGCAGGTAACTATGAAAAAGAAAATAAAAGAAATCATGCTATTAAGGTTTATGAAAAACTTTTGAGTATGAAGATATCAGAAAATGAAAGAAATGAAGTTAAGAGTAAGCTTTTAGGTTTATATGATCAGTTAGGAAAATTTAGGGAGTATTCTGCTTTGGATAGAAAGAGTTTAAGGTAAACATATACTTTTGATTATAATTTAATTTTTAAAGCATAAGTTCATCCATAACCTCATGGACAAACCAGGACCTTCTCCTTATGTTAGGAAAGCAATGATTACGAGTAATAAAGAAGAAAGGAAAGAATATCCAATTTATGGTATCCTTTATGAGAATGGATTAGGAAAGGTATCTACCGCAGTTGTTTCTGGCGAATCAAGTAAAGATGCATTAAGCATATTAGAAATGGCTGTTGAAGAAAGTGGACATTTGAATTTGAGGGAGAACAATAGTCTAATTATAAAAGATACAGGTGCAAGGGATTCAAAGAGAAGGGTGATATTTGGATATGATTCTTTTACTGATAGGTTGCTTTAGATATAAAAGATTAAACATTTAGGCATATTTTTAAATCAAGGGTTAATGAGAAAATCTATGGAAGAAAATAAGTATAAAGTTCATAAGATAGTTTATACGGATAGCAGAGGTAGAAGGGTTATAGCTTTTGTTTCAGAAGAATCTGGAATTAAGGCAAGAAGGTTGCTTGAAGATACTTTGATAAATTTTGGATATACTCCTAAGAATATTGAAAATCTTATTCCAGTTTCAAAGGTAATATCATACTCAAGTTCAAAGAGTTGGATAGAATTTGAATGATTCAATAAAAAAATTTATTTTTCGTATAAAAGAGGTTCTATACTTTTGAATTCTCCTGCGATAGAATCCAGGTTGTCAAGAGTTTTTGTTAACCACCATCTTCCTTTTTTTCCTCTTTTATCAATATGTAACTTGTGAGAATATCCTCTTTCTTCAAATTTTTTTCTTGTATCTTCAACCATAAAGCTATGATATCCACTTATCCCAAAACTAGGTTTTCCTTCTCCATTTATTTGTACACTTATTCTTGAGATTGTTGGAAATGCTTCCCAAATACGTTCTGTATATTCTCTTGGTTGGATAAATATATCTGGAGTTTTAGCAGATGCAGAAACCCACCAGCTAGTAATATTATACATATTGAAGCTATCTCTTATCTTTCTAGCATAATTTCCTCTATCAAACTCATTATTGAATGAGGGGGTATTTTCTTGCATTGTAGGTTAAGATGCATAAAAGGGACTTATAAATGTTTGGGATTTCCTATCTGATTAAAACCGAAGAACTTTTAAACCGCTTAAACTCTATATTTCTGAAAAGTATCGTATTCAATTATTATCACGATATCACATCACATTCAAGTTCGATAGCCTTTGGGTTAACTTAAGGATTATTCGTTAAATTCCTAGAAATGGGTAGGCAATAAGCCTTGATAAGTGCTAAAAAGCGATATTTTTCTATATGAGATTTCCAAATTCAAATGGAGACTCTCATTCGAACTTCGTTCGAGTGTACTTAAATAAACAAATAAACAAATAAAAAATGGCAAAAATAAGTCCAGTATCAATAAAGTATATGATACATGCGAATTTTACAGCTGAAGGAGCTTTAGAAAAACCTGACGTAATCGGAGCTATATTTGGCCAGACAGAAGGCCTGTTGGGTGCTGAATTGGAAATGAGAGAGCTGCAGAAAGAGGGGAAGATAGGAAGAATAGAAGTTGATTTGGAAAGAAGGGACAAGATGACAACTGGAAAGATAATGATTCCAACTGCTCTTGACCAGTCTGAAACAACTCTTATAGCTGCTGCAATTGAAACAATAGAGAGAATAGGC
>CAZTCF010000010.1:0-21037 GCA_964612685.1 Candidatus Woesearchaeota archaeon | reverse complement strand
TTGTACATGAACAGGTTATTCCATTATCTATTAATCCATCACAATTATCATCAATACCATTACATGTTTCACCGATAGGAAGTATAGAACAAGCACTTAAAGTTCCTCCAGAACATGTTCTAACTGCTCCAGCACATCTTCCATCCTGGTCACAATTAGAGGTTCCACTTAGTCCACTACATCCAGAATCAGCACAGTCAGTATTCCCATCACAATCATTATCTGAACCATCTGTACACAATGCAAAAGTATTTTCATAAGTACTTCCAGAAGTGTCAGTACAACTTCCAGAACATGTTATTATTCCCTCTCTACATAAATCAGCATCACTCCCATCACAACTTGAACCATAACCTACAGGTGTTGAAACAGCACTTCCCCCACAACATATACCGCTTGCAACATATCCTCCAGCTAATGAATTAATATCTGCAGCAGTCCCATCACTTCTTCCAGAACAGCTTGAATAATATGTGGAACTATACAATGCAGCAACGGAAGTATCACACCCTCCTCCACTTGTACATATTCCATAACTAGTATAACTTGCAGTTGTCCTTGAACATCTGCTGTTTGAAGTTACATAAGAATTACAATCAGCCCTACACACCCCCTCTATACAATAGTCTGAAGAACATTGGTCTCCTGTAGTACAACTTACTCCGTTGTTTCTAAGACACACACTCGGAGTCCCAGTACAAGTATACCCACTTTCAATAGTACAAGCAGGATACGAACATCCGTCTCCGCTTGCGGTATTGCTATGATCACATGTTTCTCCATCAGCAGTTTCAATAACCCCATTTCCACAAACAGCAAGGTTAGGATCACAACAGATTCTAGTGCTGTAAGTGCTAAATGGTCCTATATGAGCATTTCCTGTTGATGAAATAGAAATCATTTGCATAGGGTGGGTTGAAGGACAAGTAGAACTAGTAGTAGTACATTCTAAATTTCCAAAACAAACAAGTTGAGAGTAGGTAGAACTTGAAGGAGTTTGAGCATGAGCATTTGTTGTAGCAGATAATCTTAATACTGTGTTAGAACCAGAACAAGTATGTGCTCCAGAAAAATCACAACACAAATAATATGTATACGTTCCTTGATTATATAACGCTCCGTGAGCATTACCTGAAGAAGATGATAATTTCATAACAGTTCTATCTGCTGCACATGAGGTTGTAATTGAACATGCCGCAGAAGAAACCAATCCAATTGAAATTACTACGAATGCAAATATAAGAACAAAATTTATCCAACCCCTTTTCCTATCCATCATAGTATTATAGGAAATTCGTTTTTATAAATCTTTTTGCAATTTAATTTTACTGCTTTTATAGTACACTCCCCAAAGAATAGAAAATGTTCCAAAAACTATTTGAAATAAAAAATATTTCCAGCTGTTAGAGTCATGAAAATTATTTAAATAATTATAAATTCCAGAAATAATTAAAAATATTCCAAATAAAATTGTTACCATCCTCCATTTTTTCTGGTTTACATCTGAACTAGTTTTATTGAAAACATTAGGATTCTTTCTTTGAATAAACCATGCTAATAATAGCATAACTCCGAATATTATTGTTGCAAAAATAAATATTAAAAGGAGAGCATTCCAAAATATTTTTCCTCCAAATACAAGCATAACAATAACAACAAATATGATATTTCCAAAATATAACATGAATGCAGTTTTTATTAATTTTTTACTATTATTATTTTTCTCAAGATTTTCTTCACCCATCTTATTTATATCAAAAGAGAGTTTTTTATAAATGTTTTTCTACTGTAGTATTTATTAGGATTTACTTCTCAAAAAATTTTATTTATTTTTTCTTTGTTCTACTAAATTTATTTCTGGATTTCGATACTTTGAATCAACCCACTCTCCTCTATCATTTAAAACAAATTCAAGCATAGGAATATTTTGCAATATATTATTATACTTATCTACAAATGTGTATTTTATGTTAATACTTTTAACATTTAATTCTTTAAGCTTATTTGTAGAATAAGTTGAATCTGTTTGTGGTTCAACAAATCTCCAATTTGTAATGTCTGATACATAATCTCCAATATTTGTTGCACATATAGTATGATTTGAAGCTGATTCAATTCCAAGTACAACAACGTACATTGGTATATTGTGTTCATTATTATGTTCAAGTCCTTCCATAGGATATCCATTAAAATGGATTGCTAACTCTCTCCCATAATCAGAACAAACCCAATCAGGATTTTCTATTTCATCAGTTTTGTCGTAATTGTATAATCTATCATCAAAATGTGCATTTCTTTGGGCTGATGTTGAAAAATTGTCCCAGACAATTGCTTTTGTTGTATCGTTAGGTTGTACAAACGGATTAACCGTATACAAATAATCATGTGCAGTTATATTTCCTGTAAGAACTGATTTTTCAAGTCCTCCTGTGGTACTTCCATATTCTACTTCAACTTGATAATCTCCTGTTTGATTTGGAAGAGCATTTATTCTAAGAGTATTTCCAGATAAATCTACATCGGTCTTTCCATCCACAGACCTTGCGTTTGTGTAAGAAGCAGAAGCAACATCTTCAGGATTTTTATCATAAATATTTCCAAGTGTTGCGCTTACATTCCCGTCCTGTTCCATATTTATATTTATATTTGTAAAGTTTGCAGTTGGTTTATAATTTGGAATACTAACTGAATTCTTTTTTTCTTTTTCTCCAGATGTAATCACAAATTCATAATCTCCCTTTGTAAACCCATCACTCGCATAAGTAAATGTTTTATCATAGTCTGTTCCAGATTCATTAACATCATTTATTTCCTGAGAGAATATTTCTGAATTATTTTTCTTAACACTTAATTGTGCTTTATCTACTTTTTTAAGTGTCGCAGAATAATTCACCTGAACATCATTAACCAAACTCGCAGATTGTTCTATATATGGTCCCCTGTAAACATCAACCCCCACAACAGGAGTTTTGTTAACTTCTCCTTCAGAATCCACAACCTCCCCATAAATATTTACTTTCCCCTCATTTTCAAATATTCGCGTTAAATCAATAGGGGTTTTGCTTTTAATTACCTCTGAATTTATCCCAAGTCTGTACTCAGTTATATCTTCAATTCCATTCCTGTCATCCCCATTAACTTCCATTCTAACTTCAAGAGGAGCATCTCCTGATTTTGGACTTACTTCAAGGTAAGCTTCTGGAGCATAGTTCTTTTCACACCCATAAACCCCCGCAATTAACGGAATGCTAACTATAGCAGCCTTTCCAAAATTTACCAATTTTTCAATACCTTTTCCAATTCTTCCCATATTACAACTATGTAGTGACACTATTTAAAGGTTATTATTCACCCCCTATACTATGCCCCTTTTATTTTCAGTTTACCTATTTGTATAGTATAAACAAACATTTTATAAGTTTTGTATTCATTTTTATATAATTCACTATATAACTCAAATGGAAAAGAAAATATATAATTATTCTATAGATAAAGATGAAGAAACTCAGAGACAGTTTAGGGAGTGTTATTCCCAGGATTTTGTTCATGAAGCAGCCCTAATGCCTGATTCTCATAAAGGGTATGCTGCTCCAATAGGAGCAGTTTTGAAAGCAAAAGGGTATATTGTTCCTGCCTGGGTGGGTTTTGATATAGGTTGCGGGATGATTGCAGTACATATAAAGGGAAAGGAGATTCTTGAGAAAATCAGGAAAAACAGTGAGGAAATATACAACAAGGTGCTTTTAGAGATTCCAATGGGAGTTGGAGAGTATCAAAAAGAGGGTAGAATAACTGAAAAAACGAAAAAAGAATTCAAGAAATTATTAGACAAGTTTCAGCAGGGGCCCAATGATAAAAATATTCTGAATATGTTAAAAAGCACATGCCTGAAACATTTAGGGACTTTAGGAGGGGGGAACCATTTCATAGAAATTGGGTATTACAAAAAAGAAGCCTGGTTGGTTATTCATTCTGGGAGTAGAGGCATAGGACATAAGATTGCAAAGAGATACATGATAAGTGCTTCAAACAGCAAAGAGGATTATGAAAAAACCTTCCCTTTGGATGTTAATTCACAATTGGGAAAAGAATATCTTAATATTCTTGATTTTGGTTTGGAATATGCTCTTCTCAATAGATTGGAGATGAGTTATAAGGTTATAGGAGCAATTGAGCAGGTTTTAGGTGAAAAATTAAAAACAGAATTGTGGGTAAACAAAAACCATAATCATGCAATTTATGAAAAAGGGTATTACATTCACAGAAAGGGTGCAACCCCTGCAAAAAAAGGGGAACGTGGAATAATCCCTGGAAATATGCGCGACGGTTCTTTTTTAGTTGTAGGGCTTGGAAATTCAAAATTCCTTAATTCCTCTTCACACGGAGCTGGAAGAATTTCAAGCAGAAAAGACGCAAAGTTAAATATAACTTTAGAAGAATTCAAAAAAAGCATGGAAGGAATACGTGGAACAATTTCATTGAAAACTCTGGACGAATCTCCAATGGCTTACAAAGATATAAACAAAGTAATGAAAACACAAGAGAAAAGCGTCAAAATTCAAAAACACATTTCTCCAATAATAAACTGGAAGGGATGAAGTTATTTCTAAAAGGGATTTAATTATCACAACAACTTTTTATATTAAGGTTAATAATTATCCTCCAATATTTATATTAATTTAATTATATAAGATAACTTAATTATCTATCTTAATAACTTTATTTTTAAAATTTAATCCCCTTTAGGGCTACAGAATAATTTCAATTGTCTTGGAAGATAAGTATCCAAATCTGCGGATATCATAACTGATTTAGCATATATATCTCCTTCAGGAACCCAATTAATTATGCAAGCATCATTTAATGTGCAAAGTTTTGCCCTACATTCAAGATTAGGGGGTGTTAAAGAATTTATTCTTCCACTAACTTCTGGAAGCTGGGAAGCAAATCCATCTCCTTCCAAAGGAAGATTTGCTTGAGGAACTCCTAAGATTTGGGATCTCATCTGATTGTTAAGTTGTATATCTCTAAGTATTGCAATTTCTTTCTGAGTCATCTCCTCATCCAAGGTAGATTTATTTGAAGAGTTGCTTGTTGCAACTATAAGCAAGACTCCCGCAAGTAAAACTATAGATACAAAAACCTCCACTAATCTTATCCACCCTTTCTTGTTTTTATTTATTCTTTTCATTTTATTTACCACCATTGTTTCTTTTCTATTTTATTTTTCTTTTCCCTTTGCCATCGTAGGATTTTCTAAATCCCCGTTTCTACCATTCCCAGGTTCTTTTCTTTTGTAGCTTTCTACCATTGTAGGTTCTTTTCCAAAGAACCCCATTACCATATCGATATTTTAATATATCCCTGCAATATATTTCCTTCCAAATCTACATACTCTACTGGATTTTCAGTTATGAATATATTTGTAGATATGTCTGCTTCTCCTCTCTCATGAGTTGTTCCATCCGAAAGTACTAGCCCATATCCAAATTCCGTTCCTTCCGGAATCTTTAACTCGCTTTTTAAAGTTGAGTAATCCATATTTATCAATTCAAGAAATTTTTCCTCAAAAACATATTTACTTGTTTTTGTGAATCCTAAATTATAGCTCTCAGATGTACACCCAGAACCTCCTCCCAACTCATTGAATTCTTCAGAGTAATAAATCTTAAAGAATGTATCGCTTGAACTTTCTCGATTAATTTGCAAATATTCTCCATTAAGAGAGGAAGGGATTGTATTTCCATAATAATCTTTAACAATAATATTTCTTCCCACTCCCAAATCTCCTATTGTGCCATCTAAAGTAACACATGCATCTCCCCCACTTTCAAGAATGATACTTGCCGTGGTTATTTCTGCAGAAGACATCTCTTTTATATCTAATTCAATTCCCTCTGTAATTCCATTCTTATCATCCTGTTTTCTTAAAGGAGATTGAACAGTCGCAAACAAGAATACAAGAAACACTATGAATATTATAAATGAAACTATAATTTCAACGTGCGTACCCCTTTTATTCATTAAATAAATAAATAAATGAAGTTTTTAAAACTAATTTTTCTCACAAATTTTTTATTATCGAATATTTTAATTTAATTTTCATTTCCAGCTTACTTCAATATCATCCGTTCTTTCCCCGGGGTGTATATCTAATTTGTTTAAATCCTCCTCTGAGAACACATTAGAATTTTTATTAAACATAATTTCCCCCAGGAAGGCTATCATCCCTCCATTATCCACTAGTAGGCTTCTTTCCGGACAAAAAAACTTTGCTCCTCTCTCTTCGCACATTATTTTACACATTTCTTGAAGACGTGAATTACATGCAACCCCCCCACCCAACAACAACTCATTTTTCCCTGTATGTGCAAGCGCTCTTTCAGCAGTTTCAACAAGCATAGCAAAAACTGTTTCCTGAAGAGAGTAAGCTAAATCTTCAATAGGATATTTTTTTGATTCCAATTTTTGTTTTAGATTTGTAAGTATTCCTGAGAGTGTTATATCCATCCCTTTAACTTTATACGGGAGTTCAATATAGGTTTTACCCTGTTTGGATAACTTTTCTATTTCTGGTCCTCCCGGGAAACCTATTCCAGCATATCTCGCAAAGTTATCTATAAAATTACCAACCCCTATGTCCAAAGTTTCCCCAAAAACTCTATATTTTCCTGACGCATAAGCAATAACTTGAGTGTTTGCCCCCGAAGTATATAACATAACAGGGTCTTTAGCCCCTGTAACTTTTCCAACCTCTAAATGAGCAACACAATGATTTACCCCTACAATTGGTTTTTTTAATTTTAAAGAAAGTTCCTTCGCAAACTTCATACCCTGTATAAGACAAGGAGCAAGTCCGGGCCCCTGTGATAAAGCTATACAATCTATTTCTTTTTCTTTAATATTCGCTGTATCAATTGCCTTTTCATATAATTCATGAGAAACCTTTGCATGATGCTTTGCACTTTCAACAGGAATTATCCCTCCCTTCTCTGTTGTGTACATATCGCGCACATTTGCAATTATTTTACCATTCTTCACAATACCTATACCAAAGGTGTGCGCTGTCGATTCAATACCGAGGATAATTGACATGAAAAAAAAAGTAAGAAAGAGTATATAAAATTAATTAAAAAATTTAATTGAAAAAAGAAATTAAAATTTGTCAAGCAAATTTACTTTTTCTTTTTCTTCTTAACTGGTTTCTTAGCTGCTTTCTTCTTCTTTCCACCTCTAGCCATTTTAGCTTCACATACATTTCCCTTTCCATCTACATAGTAAAGATATCCTGGCTTTCTCTTAACAACATTCTTAACCAAAACTGTTCCCATTTTTTAACCTCCTTTTGTTTGAATATAATTTATCATAGCGATTATTCTTTTTAAATCTTTCTTCGACGGAGAATCTTACCTTAATAATAGTTACTCTTTTTAAATAAAATTTTTATTTCTTTTTTATATTCGCTGTTTAAAGGTATTTCAATTAATTTATAGTAAGGTTTTTTACAGGATACCGATAATTTGAATGGTTTTACTATCTTTTTATCTATTATTTTATTTTTATCGTCGAGCCATACTCCAGCAAATTTAAAGAAAACAAAAAGAGAATGTATCCTCATTTTAGTTGGCTTAGAAAATTCAAACAACATTGCAGGACAACTTTCCCTAGAATGAAACATCAAACCTATACCCTTCCCAAATTCAGATAATTTTTTGATGTTCTTTATAGTTACATCCTTAGAATTATCTTTTATCGTCAAATTCATCTTACCATCAAGTAAAAGAGATTTATAAAATAATTGTTATAAAATAATTTAATTTCTTCAACCAAACCACCCACTTTTTTTTTCAAACACCTCTCTCCCCTCTTTTTTAGAAATATATGTATTATACATCAGATTAACATTTTTTTCAGTTACATGGTCATGATGTCTAAATCCTCCTCCAAATGTTTGAGGGATGTGCATTAATTCATGGATTATAGTTTTAATCTGGTCCTCTTTGCTTAATTTATCAAATCTCGATGATAAAAACTCAAGAGCATAATATGCCTTAACTCCAATAGCTTTCTGCATTAACTTACCGAGAGCATGACATCTTGCAATTGTTCCCCTCGTAGAGCTACCGTAACTTCTGTAACATTTAACTCTCTCCATTACTATATGTGGGAAAAGTGTTTTAGAAATATCCTCTGCAATTATCTGTAAATCTGGAGCCTCTTCGTATTTCATTTTCCATAAACTTTCATAGGCTTTATATAATTAATCCAAGATTTCAACAACCTTTTTTCTAGATGTAAATCCAGAAACAATCGCAACTTGTTTCTTGAAATATTTTTTTAATGCTTTAACAAGTTCCTTGTTTGCTTCTCCCTCAATAGGTTTCTCCTTTATCCAGACTTCATACTCTTTCTCTTTTTCAATTTCCTTGATTTTCTCCTGAGACGAGTTTGGATGAACTTTAATTTGTATTTTCATTTATATCCATATCATTTTTTCTATCTTTACTAATTGTATTTGTTATAAAAGAACGTAATTTAGAATACTCATCAAGTTCCGTATCTGTTACTATCCCCTCTAAACCCTTTACTATTTTAATTAGTCCTGCTTCATCAATCTTTGAATTATATTTTTTTATAAATACAGTATTTTGATTAGAATACCCCGAATCATTTAGATCTACAAGATAGTATGAACTGCATTCTGGACATTTTAATAATGAGGTGAATCCTCCATCTTCTGGGATTGATTCATTATCTGATTTGGTTACAGCTAGAATATAAAATTTTTTCATAATCATCTCTGGAGAACATTGTTTTCCTTCAAATGATTTACAATAGCATCTTTCTTCCATTTTATCTTAGTTTTCTTTTACATTGTAGCTTTTCTTTTCCCTTTGCCATCGTAGGATTTTCTAAATCCCCGTTTTCTAAAAGAAAAACCCATTAACGAGTTACAATCTCTAACCCATCTCTATGTTTTAGCTTGTGCTCTTTTCCCCATGCCATCTTTGAACGTGCATCAATCGCTTTAATAAAATTCTTTCCAAAATCAGTATGAAGGTAATATGCGAAATCAAGAGCAGTTGTTCCAGGGGGCATTAAAAAACAATCAGGTAATATATTTCCTTTGCTATCTCCTAATTTGTTTGCTGAAGCAGGGAATATTGCAATATATTTTAAGAAATCAAATACCGCAGAGTTTAATACCTGTTGGACACCAGTCCCATATTCGTATCTATCAAGGACATTTTGCTTAATTTTTTCCAAAGCACTTTTTTGCTTTTCGTTTAATTCTTTTAATATTTTGAAATCTTTTTCCCCTGGAACGTATTCAATTAAACCGGCTTTTGCGGCCTGCCTTAATGCAAGTTCAGAATCTGCACTGCAAGGTATTACAAGATAATCTGGAAATGTTTCTTTTATATTTTTATAATTCTCTTCCCCCTCTTCCATATCTACCTTATTTGCTGCAATAATCATAGGTTTACTTTCTTTTCTTAACTCTGATGCAAATTTCATAAGTTGTTCTTCATTCCATTCCGAAGCTTTTTCTGGTAGATTAACTCTTCTCAAAACATCTTTCACCTGGTCCTCCTTAACTTTTAATCCAGAAAATTGTTTGGACACTGCTTCTGAGAATTTAACTTTATTTACTTCTGCTGTCCGGGCAAAACTTTTCCAGGCTTTGCATAATATGTTATAAAACCATTTATTTAATTCAAATTCCAATAATTCAATATCCAAAAGGGGGTTATAATTTTCTGTTTGCTTACCCTCGGCATCTGTTGTACCAGAAACATCCACAATGTGAACAAATACATCTGCCCCCCTTAAATCATCTAAAAATTGATTTCCCAATCCTTTTCCCTCACTTGCTCCTTTCACAAGTCCAGCAACATCCATTAAATCAATTGGAACAAATCTTTTATGATTTATACAAAATCCATGGCTGGGGTTGCATTGTGCATTAAACTCCTTATCAATACAATCCACTTTAACATATCCTATACCATGATTGGGTTTTATTGTTGTGAAAGGATAAGAGGCTATTTCAACCTCTGCCAGAGTAGCTGCCTTAAAAAAAGTACTTTTTCCAACGGATGGCTTACCCACTAATCCAATTAACATTTTAGTTCCTCACATATATTCTTTAATTTTTCTCTTAATTCCTCAACTGTTCCATTGTTCAAACAAGAATAATCCGCTAAACTCATACATTTTTTTACCTGTTGTCCATTCTCAAGATTCTCCTCAAAATCCCTCTTGTCTGCTTCCAAAAATTCCTCAAATGTTTTTGGGTCACTTTCTTTTCCCCTATTCTGTGCATTTCTCCATCTTGTCTCCAATTCAGCATCAACTGAGATTAAATAAAATTCCTTTCCAAAAACTTCTTTTAATTTTTCAACCTCTCCAGAATTTCTTATTCCATCAATAATATAATTTTTTTCTTTTTCTATCTTATTTATCACTCTGTTTGCCAGGACTCCTTGCCCTTCCTCTTCTCTCATAAGATTTCCTAAGTTTTGTAATGCTTTTCTTTCTGGAGCAATTCCTCTTTTTTTTGCTTCATCCCTGACTTCCTGAGACAAGGATAAGTACTCAAAACCCTTCTCTTTAAAATATTCAGATATAACTCCTTTACCTCCTGCAATTCTCCCTGTAAGCCCTATTATCATTTATTTTTCCTTTTCTACCATTGTAGGTTCTTTTCTAAAGAACCCCAAATGATATAAGTTTTTATATTTTAGTGTATTCAAGATGAAGTCTAATTGAGCCCCCATAATTCAATGGATAGAATATCTCGTTGCGGATGAAGGAAACCAAGGTTTCCTCTCACACACCTTCCTTTTAGGTACGGAAAGGGACTTCCTCTCTATGCCTCCGAATGGAAGTCAGCAGAATCGAGACAATCGGAGTTCGAGTCTTCGTGGGGGCATTTTAATTTCTTCTTTATTTTCAAGATAAACTTTAAATAGATTAAAGTATTTTTTTAAATATGGAAGAGGTATTTTCATATGCAATTTTGCCTTTGCTGATATTCTTTGCAAGGGTTGCTGACGTAAGTTTAGGTACAATAAGAATAATTTTTATTTCAAAGGGATTTAAATTTTTATCCTTATTTGTAGGTTTTTTTGAAGTTTTAATTTGGCTTTTAGCAATAAATCAAATCTGGTCCGATTTTTCCAATCCCTGGTTAGTCTTAGCTTACGCATGTGGATTTGCAGCAGGAAATTATGTAGGTATATGCTTGGATGAGAAGATTTCTATAGGAAACGTATTAATAAGGATAATCATCAGGAAAAACTCTAAAAAATTAATAAGTCATTTGAAAAAGAACGGTTATCATATAACCATAATTAATGGACAAAGCGGAGATCAAGAAACTGATGTAAAAATGATTTTAGCAGTTGTTAAAAGAAAAGAATTAAAGAAGATATTTAAGATAATAAAAGAAATTAATAAAAAAGCATTCTTTACAGTTGAAGATATAAGAAGTGTGAGAAAAAATCATTACGAGGTTGTTGGAGATAAACGCGGGCCGGGAAAAATATCTAAATAGGAATAGGGTTTTTATTTTCTTTTTTAAAAATATTTTTTTAATACATATAAAATGCCTCTTTTTATTGGGAAAAGCTTTTATACTTTCTTTGTCCACTACTAAGTATGGAAGACGAAGAAGAAACACAAGAAAAAGAGGATGCTGAAGTTACTCAAGAAGTTACTCCAGATACTCAATCAGAGGAAGTCGAGTCAGAAGAATCCTCTGAAGATCAACCAGAGGAAGAGAAGTTGGAAGATAAGAGAGATGAAGCGGAAGCTGCTAATCTTCCCTCTGAAGAACAAGACTAAACTGATATGTTTTGTTTAAATTTAATTTTTTTATCAGGGAAAAGGAGGGTGGGATTTAATTTTTTTAATTTGTTAATATTTATAAAATATGGATATATATTATCTATATGAATAAAAGAGGAATTGAGCTTACAATTTCCACGTTAATTGTTATAATCTTATCTTTAATGATGTTAACTGTGGGGACTATAATTATAAAAAAATCTTATTGTGCAGCGATTACGGGGGTTGATTCTATGGAAAAGTTTACTCAACAAGAAATACAAAAATTATTTTCTGACCAGGATAATCTTGTAGTTGTAAAAGAATTAGAAAACAAAATATCAAGAGGAGTATATTATGGAGTTGGTTTTATAATAGAAAACGAAGATAAATCTTCTTCTGGAGATTTCAGTTATGAATTAAGTGTTATGGATTTAGGGGATTGTCCAATTACTGAAGAAGAGGCCGAGGGATACATAGTAAGTGGAAAGGGTGCAAGAGTTACAATTGGGGGAGGAGACACATATTCAGATGTGGTAGAATTTATGATTCCAAAAGATGCTCCCTTGTGTACCTTGAAATACCAAATTGAAGTAACCAAAGAGGGAGAATTTTATGGTTCTTCTAGATTCCAAGTAATAATTGAAAAAGCTTCATTCATTGGTTCTGCTTTTTGTTAAATTTATAAAGATTAAATTACTTTAATTCATATGAAAACCTCAACAAAAGTAATCATAATTCTTGCAGTAATTCTTGCAGTTGTTTTAATCTGGGGACTTATTGGAAGTTCCAAGGCTGCAAATATAGGAACTACTTGTGATTTTGGAGTGGGAGAAAAGACGAGTCTTGGAGAACCTGGAAGTGCTCTCTGTTGGAGATGGCACAGAAACGAAATAGGACAGATTGCAGACAATCTTAACGATTTGTTTTAATAGATTTCTGATAGATTCTATTAGCAGATATTTAATTTTTGTTTGAAGATATAAAAGTACATTATGATTAATATACTCATTTTAACAGGGTTATTTTAGGTTAAGATAACAAAAGTTTTCTTTTTACAAAGGATTTTAAACCAATTTTCTTTCTTCCTCCTAATGAAAAATAAAAAATTACCGTTTTACATTGTCAGAAATTCCAAAGTTCATGGAAAAGGAGTATTTGCAAGAAAAGATATTCCTAAGGGAACAAGAATAATTGAATACGTAGGCAAGATTGTTTCTTGTAAGGAAGGACTAAGAATATATGAAGAACAGTTGAAAAAATCCAAAAAAACAGGTTCAGGAGCAGTTTACATCTTCCAGTTAAACAACAAACAAGATATTGATGGAAATGTTTCATGGAATCCGGCAAGATTTATTAATCATTCTTGCAATCCAAACTGTGATTACGATATAATAAATAATAGGATTTGGATATTTTCAAAAAGAGACATAAAGAAAGGAGAAGAATTAAACTATGATTACGATTATGATTTAAATGATTATCAAGATCATCCTTGTAAGTGTGGTTCAAAAGAATGTTTAGGGTATATTATAGGTAAGAGATATAGAAAGAAGTTTCAAAAACTTAATTCAAAATAAATTCTCTTAAGATTTAATTCTATTCTATCGTTTCAAGGAATTTCCTAGCCATCTCCGCTACGTCTTCATCTTCTCCTATTCCTTTCCAGGGTTTTCCCTCGCTTACAATATTTGCAACAACAATATTTGCCCCGTTGAATATAGCACTTCTTGCTTCTTTTAAATCAACTCCTCCCGCTGCAGAGATAAGCACATTGTACTTGCTTCTTATTTTATTAACATTTTTGTAACCGATTATTTTGCCTCTTGTGCTTTCTTCATCTCTTCCTTTATGCAGTATAACTACATCCGGAGGAGATTTTAATTCTCTTATTGCTCTTAATGGATCCTCAACTCCCAACATATCAATCATTGAGTAAACCCCTATTTTTTTACATTCCTGGATAAAAAAATCAAGAGTTTCTTTTGGTGCACTTCCCATAACTGTAACTGCATCTGCTCCAGCATCTCTGGCCATATGAACTTCATCTATAGCTCCATCAGAGGTCTTTAAATCTGCAACAATAATTCCCTCCCATAATCTCGAAATGACTTCTATCCCTTTCATCCCTTCTTTTTTTATGAAGGGAGTTCCAGCCTCAATAAATATTCTTTCATCTTGAGGTATTGTGGGGAGTATTCTTATAACAGAATTCAAATCAGAATTAAATGCAATTTGTAGATATCTTTTCTTTCTATCTAGCATTTTATTTTGAATACTTCTTTACAATATCAGAAATATCTGAAGGTAAAAATAAAACTATTTTTTCAGAAGGGTCAGCAGCGATATCTCTTATGGTCTGAAGTGTTCTCAAATGAACAGCAGCTGGACTTTTAGAAAGATTTTCTGCAGCTTTCCTTAGATTTTCAGAAGCTTTTATTTCTCCTTCTGCTGCAATTATAACCGCTCTTTTCTCCCTCTCTGCCTCTGCCTGTTTAGCCATTGCCCTCTTCATCTCTGCAGGCAATTCAACTTCTTGTATTTTAATTGACTCTATATTTATTCCCCATCCTCCAGTTTCATCATCGACAATCTTCTTTATACTCTCAGCAATCTTTTCCCTTTCAGTTAAAACAAAATCTAATTCTGCATTTCCAACAACATCTCTTAATGCTGCCTGGGTATACTGTTTTACTGCAAATTCATAATCTTCAATTTTTATTATAGCATCTGCAGGCTTTTCAACTTTGAAATACACGACAGTATTTGCCAACAAAGGAATATTATCTTTAGTTATTACCTCTTGTCTTGGAACATCTGCTGTTTTTATCCTTATATCAACCTTCCTCATTGTTTGGAATACAGGAACAATCCAATTTAAACCCGGTTCCTTTATGTGAGAAAATTTACCCAAGGTGAATACAACCCCTCTCTCATATTGGTATAATAATCTTAATCCAGAAATTATAATTAATACGAGAAAGATGATTATGCCTATAGTAAATCCAGCAACCATTGTAACAATTTATAGTAATGCATCTTTAAAAAGTTTTGTTATTTTTCATAAATATCTGGTTTTTTGAATTTATCTTCTAGTAATTTAACCAGGTATTTCTTAAATTTCAACTGCTCTGATATAGAATTATACATCTCAAGAGCAATAATTTTTCCAAACACAAATTTAGGCAAAGAAATAAGGTAATCAAACTCTTTTGTACTTGAAACCAAATGAAGATCACGTCTCTTTTTGTAAGAATATCCATTTAAATGATTGCAAATAAATTTTTTATCGTTTTTTCTTCTTTTAAAAACATACGAAAATTCCTTGCTCCCTCTTTCTTCGGCAGCCTTAAAATGGGAAAGGTCTATGCAGAACCCTCCTATTTTGTTTACGTCCATAATTTTTGGTATATAGTCATCATAATTTAGTTCTACACAAAGTCTTTTAAGAAAACCATTCCATTTCTTTAAATCTTCAAAATGGTTCTCGTGTATATTAAAATATCTTGACTTAAAGTTTTTTGAAAGAAATTCTAATTCCTTTTTGTCTGTATCGCATCTTATATGTACGAAAGGTATCTCAAAATTATTATTTAGTAATTTTTTATAAAGTTTTTCTCTATCTTCCTTCTTTATTTCTTCTATAAATAGAACAAATTTTTTTATTTTGTATTTTTTTATATCCCTCAGCTTCTTTTCCCACCCCTTTCCTTTTTTTGCTGTTAGTCCAACAAAAATCTTTTCATTAAAATCCCCTTTCATATCCCTTTAAGCAAATCTAGTTTTTTAAAAGTTCTTTAATTTTATCACTATTCTTAAAAGATAGCTTAATCTTTTATACATCGCTTAAATTTATACGGATATGGCAGTAATACTTCCGGAAAAAGGGGATAAAAACGGAAACTATCTTTCAAATCTCTCCAAGGGGATGGAGGTCCAGGTATTTACAAATAAGGGTAAGCTCGTAAAGGGACGAATTGAAGAGATGGGTTCCAGAAAAGAGTTCGATACAGATGGGATAATGGTTGTTCTTAATACAGGAGAGGTTGGAAGGGTAAAAAAGATACTCTCAGAAAAGATTTACAATGAAGTAGAACATTTAATAAAAAGGGGTGAGAGTTCCAAACTTGAGTTTAAGGCGGATGCCCTTTGGAGCTTAAAAAAAACAGAACAGGAAATAAAGGAGAGCAAATCTTATGATTTGCACACCTACAGACATAAAGCATCCAAAGTAATAATTGCCAGAGCAATAGCTGCTCTTCTTAATTCTGAAGGGGGAAACCTTATAATTGGAGTAAAAGAAAAAAAAGACCATTCCAACGATTTTGAGATTATAGGTATTGAAGAAGACTTAGATCGACTAAAATCTATAGGTAAGGATGCGAGTAAAGATGGATATAAAAGGATGATTATTGACGATATTATCCGCTCTTATTTCCCTCCAAGAGTTTACAATCGACTAAGCCAATACCTAAAAATAGAATTTGAAGAGATAGATAAAAAGATATTATGTAATATTAAAGTTAAAAAAAGTGAACATAGGATATTTATCAATCTGGAAGGTAGAAAAGTGTTTATGATTAGAACAGAAACCGAATCAAGACAGATTGTTGATGAAGAACTTGTGGATTATTGTATGAGCAGATTTTCACACTGATTCTGAGGTTAATTCTGTTCATTTAATAAAATATATAAAATGATTTTATCTATCTAATTTATAAGAGGGAAAATGCAGAGCGTAACTGAAACTTTAAAGTCAATGAATTTGAATGGACTATCTGAAAGAGAGGCTAGTTCTAGACTACAAAAAAACGGGTATAATGAACTTCCTAAGGAAAAAAGGAAAACTACCCTAAAAATTATTCTAGAGGTTCTTAAAGAACCAATGTTTCTTCTTCTTTTGGCATGTTGGGGGATTTATCTTGTCCTAGGAGATATAAAAGAATCTTTTTTGCTTTTAGGTTTTGTTGGAGTTATAATATTCATAACAATTTATCAGGAAAATAAAACAGAAAAAGCCCTAAACGCATTGAGAGATTTATCAAGTCCAAGAGCTCTTGTAGTAAGAGGAGGAGAAAGAAAAAGAATACCTGGAAAAGAGGTTGTTGAGGGAGATATAGTTATTCTTTCTGAGGGAGATAGGGTTCCAGCAGATTCTGTAGTTATAGCTTCAAGAAATTTTTCTGTTGATGAGAGTTTACTTACTGGAGAATCAGTATCTGTTTCAAAAAAACCAACAAAAAACTTAAAGATACTGATGCAAAATCCGGGGGGAGAAGATACTCCATTTGTTTATTCTGGAACTTTGGTTGTAAGAGGAACCGCAATAGCTCTTGTGAAAAAGACAGGAATTGAGACCGAAATGGGAAAGATTGGAAAATCTCTGGAAAGTATAAAAGCTGAAAAAACCAACCTCCAAAAAGAAACGAAACATCTTGTTAAATATTTTGCAATTTATGGTATAAGTGCATGTGCAATTATAATCATTGCCTATGGTATGTTAAAGGGAGATTGGATTGAGGCAATGTTAAATGGTATTACTCTTGCTATGTCTGTTCTTCCCGAAGAATTTCCTGTTGTACTCACTTTATTTTTAGGGTTGGGAGCCTGGAGGATGTCCAAGAAAAATGTTTTGGTAAGAAGACAACAGGCCATCTCAGAATTGGGTTCAACTACTGTTCTTTGTACAGATAAAACTGGAACATTAACTCAAAACAAAATGTGTGTTACAAAGCTTTATTGGAATAACCAAACATGTTTTGTTGAAAACAACAAAAAAATACCTGAACAGTTTAATGAGGTTGTTGAATGCGGAATACTTGCTAGCCAGAAAGAACCTTTTGATCCAATGGAAAAAGCACTGAAAGATTTATCTAGAGGAAATGAGAGCAAATTTATTCACAAAAGCTGGCATCTTCTAAAGGAATACCCCCTATCCGATGAGTTAATGGCAATCTCACATGTTTGGTCAAAGCCTAATTATAAAGAACATATTGTTGCTGCAAAGGGAGCTCCAGAGGCAATTATCGGTTTATGTCATCTTGATTCCTCCACTAAAAAAAAGGTTTTAAAAGAGGTAGCAGGATTTTCAAAAGAAGGATTAAGAGTTATTGCTGTAGCTAAAGCCCTCTCTAAGGGCCCTTTACCAAAAGAGCAACAGGGATTTGGTTTTAGTTTTGTTGGGTTGATTGGTTTTGAAGACCCCATAAGACCAACCGTTCCAAAAGCAATAGAAGAATGTTACACTGCAGGGTTAAGAGTCATAATGATTACAGGAGATTATCATGGAACTGCCCAGAATATAGCAATGGAAATAGGCTTGAAAAATCCGGATAAATATATTACTGGAGATGAACTTGAAAAGCTTGATGATTCTCAATTAAAAAAGATGATCCGTGATGTGAATATTTTTGTTAGAGTTGTTCCCCAACAAAAATTAAGATTGGTTAATGCACTTAAAGCAAATGGAGAGATTGTTGCAATGACTGGTGACGGGGTTAATGATGCTCCTGCATTAAAATCTGCAAATATCGGTGTATCTATGGGAGAGAGGGGAACAGATGTTGCAAGAGAGGCTTCTTCAATTGTTCTATTGGATGATAATTTCACTTCAATTGTTAATGGTGTAAAAATGGGAAGAAGGGTGTTTGATAATATAAGAAAAGCAATGTCTTATGTTTTCTCAATGCATATACCCATACTAGGAATCACTGCACTTGCATTAATATTTAGATGGCCACTTATACTTTTCCCAGTTCATATCCTTTTTATGGAGCTTATAATAGACCCCACATGTTCTATTGTCTTCGAGGCGGAGAAGGAAGAGGAAAATATAATGAGAAGAAAGCCTAGAAACCCCAAAGAAAAAATATTCGACAAAAGAACTCTAACATATAGCATACTTCAAGGATTTGGGATGCTTATTGCAGTAGCTCTTGTGTTCTTTTTAACCTTGAAATCAACCAGTAGCGAGAATATTGCACGTGCAATGAGCTTCTCTACACTCATATTCTCTAGCTTACTATTGATTTTAAGCAATAGGTCAAATTCTAAACCAATCTACAAGACTATCTATGAAAAGAATACTGCTTTCTGGTTTGTAGCATTAGGAGCATTATTTTTCTTGGCATTATCTTTATACATTCCTGTATTTGAAGAAATATTCAAATTCGCTCCTTTAACATTCAATGAATTGGGAATCTCTTTCGGTGCAGCTTTATTAAGCATAATATGGTTTGAAATAATAAAGTATGCTCACTACATCAAGTATGATAAAAGAGGGGAATTCAGAGCAGGATTGGAATAATCCCTATAAATTAAAGAGGTAAAATATAATGGAAATAATATTCTTAATTGGGGCGTCTTTTTTATTGGCTATCTTAATATTCTTTATTTTTATAATTACAAAGATTAAACGTTCAAGAAGGTTTATGAAAACTATGGAAAGTCATTTTATTGAGGGATGGAAAGCGATTGCTGAGAAAAATATTCTAAAAGCGAGAGAAGTTTATGAGAAAATAAGAATTGATTACAAAAGAAAGTATGACAAAAAGAATAAGTTAATGAAAAGAATAACTTTATTTTATAATAAAATTATAGAGCTTAATTCTCTTAAAGCCTGATTTTTTAATTTTAAATTCCACCTTTGTTTATAAAAAACTGAACAAATATAAAAAGTATATAGAAAAATATCAATATCATTCCCTCTATTTTGTTTATTGACTTTTCAGATTTCATAAATGTAAATGAAATCACTGCAGATAAAAATACAGCTCCCCCAAGAACATACATAATGCTCGGAGCATAACTAAATGGATTAATCAATGCAACAATTCCAAGAAGAACTGTCCCGTCTGCAACTACCGTTCCCAATATATCTCCCAACGCTAAATCATCATGATCTTTTCTTATAGCTTTAATAGAGAAAGCTAATTCTGGAAGGCAAGTTCCTAGTGCAAGTACAGTCACTCCTATAAGAATTGCAGGTATTCCTACATCATGAGCAAAATCTTCAGCATATTTTACAGTTAAGAATGCACTAGTAATTAAGATAGCTAACGTTATTATTAGGAATATTAAACTTTTTTTGAATGGCTCTCTTTTTGCCTGATCAAATTTTTTACTGAACCTTCTACTATCCCTATACATTTTATAGAAAAACAAACTTCCTATAACCACAAGTATTCCCCCATCAATTCTTGAAAGAGACCCATCAAATCCTAGAAGAAGAGGAAATAAAAGAAGCACTATATAGAAAAAATCATTTCTTAACAACTTACTTTTAACCTTTATACCTCCTGAAACTCCTCCTGAAGAAAATAGGGCAACAATTCCAAATACAATTGTCAAGTCTGCAACATTTGAACCGAGTAAAGTTCCAAATCCAATTTGAGAGTCCCCTTGTATTGCAGACATTATAGATATTGTTGCTTCTGGAAGAATTGATACTACAGCTATAACAAAAAAACTAACAATAAACTCCTGAAGATGCATTGCTCTTGCAAGTTTTGAAGAATATTTTATTGCATAATCCGCTGATTTTAACAACACAATTAGGAATATTACAAACAAAGCCAAATTAGTCCATATCATTTTTCACCCCTCCCTACCTAAAAACTTTCTTCTTTTAAAAATGTTCCTTTAGGTTTTTTATATTATATAAAGAAAAGGATATATTCCCCATTAAAATAATAGAGTAACGCCTAGACATTAAAAAATAAAAAATAAAAAAATAAATTTTTTTATTTCTTGGAGACCTTTTCTTCTTTTAATGCAAACTTAGCAATAAGGAATACTACCCAAGCTATAATTACAAAATTAATTATAGCACTCAATAGCGCTCCCCAGCTTATCACAATCTCCCAAACCTGAAAGGTTGCAGTCTGCCAAGCTCCTCCTGGAATAAAAGGGGTTATAATTGGCATAACAAGGTAATCTACTACTGCCTTTACTAAAGCAGTTGCAGCCAAACCTATTATCAATGCAATTGCCAACCCAATCACCTTATATTCTTTCAGAAATTCTTTGAACTCTTTCATCACCTTTTTCATTATTCTCCTATGTGTTTTTCATTTAAAAACCTTGCTTTTTATATAATGCATTGTATATTTTTTTGAATATATCTTCATTAAATAAACTTTTTTAAACATATTAATGCTATAATATACAATGATAAAAAGAGGTCCCCCTGCTAGATATCCCCCAC
>CAZTCF010000009.1:0-22453 GCA_964612685.1 Candidatus Woesearchaeota archaeon | reverse complement strand
CTAAAAAACATTTACAAATGATGACTGCTTCTACATACCTCATACCTTAGAATTTATTTTGATTGTTAAGGCACTCATCTTAATTAACGAATACATCAAAAAAATGAGGTTTATAAACCTTTCGTGGTATTTTCGATAATAAAATAGAAATTTGTCGAGGGGAATTAATTACAATTCAGAAATATTAGGAAATTCATCGGAATATGCTTTATAAATTTTCTTTTCCACTTCTCCAACTTTCAATCTTAGTTTATTTTGAATTTCTTTAGGAATAATTTCTTTTATTCTTTTTATGGAACGATTTATATTTGAAAGGTATCCTTCCTGTTTATCCCTTGAAATCTCTCTTTGAACTTGTCTATAATTGAATCTTAAATCAGAATAAACTTCTATCATCTCAATAAGATCTTCTTCAGATAAATGATAATCAAATTTTTTAAAGTTATTAACATCTTTAGTTAAATCTTTAATTCTACTAGTTTCATAATCATCTTCAAAACAACTATCATTTAATCCATCACTCATAGTAAATAATTATATCATATTATTTATAAGAATAATTGTCTTAAGAAATATATTTTATCTTTTTAATCTTCTTTCAATCCAGCTTGCTTTTTCTGGAGATTCTTCCATTTCTTTTTTTATTTTTTCTTTATCTATTCGCACTAATTGCTGAATTAAATTTGGGTAAAGAGAATGTCTGTTTTTGTCTCCTCCCTCGATCTCAAATATGGGTAAATCTTCTATATCATATTTTCCTGTAAAATAAAATAAAATATTATATTCATAATGGTTGTAAAATCCTTCCTTTATTTTTTCACCTTCGTAATCCAAACCTTCTTCCATATTCCAGAAAGCAACTATTCTTATTTATAAGGATAATTATCTTCAAAGATATATAGATATTACAATTATTTTTTTTAATAGTGTATATTACATATAAATAAACCTTAAAAAGAACAGCAAGTATCTAGTTTTATGAAGAAAATATTAATAAAGGCAGATAGTCCAGCAGGCAATATTTCTCTTTTAGAGCAACAATTATCAGAAGAAATTAGAAAATATCTTTCAAATGACAATAAGATATGTTATGTAAAACCTTATGAGGGAATACCTATGAAGATTAGTGAAGCTCCGATTAAAAGTGATGCTAATTATGTTCTTTATATTACTTTAAAAGAAAAATAATTTTATATTTTGGAGATTAAGATAAAAAATCTTATATAAATTTCAATAACAAATCTTAAAAAGAGAATATTCATCAAAATCCTACAGGTGAAAAAAATGATAAAAGATGTGGAGATAGCAATGGTTAATGCTGCAACTTATGCCCTCGGTGCTCAAGATAGAAATCCTGGGGCAAGTACAGAAGATGTAATTAGACATTTTCTTCAAGATTCAAGCAATGGAATGAAAAGTGAAATAAAGATTTATGCTATTGCCGCAATAAATGAGATATTAAAACTTAAGAGATTAAGAGAAAATAAATCAAAAAACAACAAGCAATTAATGCAAATGTTTGTAAACGGTATTCCAGAATTTTTAAGAAAGATTAAAGAAGGAAATTACGATTAATTAGATAGCTTTCTTGTACAGTTTGTTATATATTTTCTCTGATAATCTTTGAGATACTAATTCAAGGTTGTTTTCTCTAATTTTAGAATCTTTAACTCTGCCTATATTTTGCATTTCAAATCCATAAACGGAATTTTTATCTTTATTCGGAAAAAAAGGATTATTTAACGCTTCATAAACCGTTCTTCTTATTTTTTCAGGTAAATTTTCAATGTTTTTCATTAAATATTCTTTTTTATCTATGGGAAGCTGTTCAATATATTTACTTAATTCATCCAATTCATTATGGCTTATTTTAGTTAATTTATTTTCTTTGAATTTTCTTCTATATTTTTCAGAATCCATATTATCAATAACTAATTCAAGACTAGGAGAACCCCTCTCCTCGCTCTTGTAAAGGGTTGCGGTCTTATACATCCAAGGCAAAATAAGTCTCTTCCCTAAAATTATTGTATAAGCTGTTTGCCCTTTTTCACTATCTCCAGACTTGAACACCAATCCTTTCAGACCAGTGAGCATGCTTGCGAGCATGTTTAATATAGCCGTTTAAGGTTTATAACCCTTTTTATTATAAAATAAACTAAAAATTATTTCAATCCATAATTTCTTCTTATATTTCCTGCTCCTACGATATAATATCCATTATCTATCAAGATAGGGGTAGAAGAACCTGTATAAATATGATTGACAACCATCCCCCTTTGGATAAGCAATTTTTTTAATTCTAATGCCCCATTTGTGCTATTTGCTATTAGTTCAATATTTCTTTTTTGTTTTTCCATATTCAGATTATAATTAAACTATTTTTAAGAATTGTTGTGTTTAAACATTAATTGTACTTATCGCGGTAAAATAGTTCCGGGTTAGTATATTATAAATGTCAGTTAATAGTTGAAAAATGTTGTTAACTTTGGGAAGAAATTGTCTGTTATATATAACTTAAGTTTTAAACGCCCTTGCTAGCCCCTCTTCCCTTTTCCTCAAATTCTTCAGTCCACCACTCTAAATCTGGGATTTCAGCTTCTATACCTTTTTCTTTACAATATGCTTTTGCTAAAATATAGAATATAACTCCAAGACTTTTTGGACTTTTGTTGTTTCCGATTATTATTTTGTCTGCTCCCTTGGAAAAGTTATTAGTATCACAAACCATCAACACTTTTTTTCTTACTCTTAGGGTATCGTGTAAGGCATTTTTATCTAACCAAGAATCAACTACAATTGTTAGTTCATTTTCAAAGAAATCTGGAAGCGTTGTATTTGTAAGGATCCCAGCAGGATATTTCTTGGTGAAAGTCCTTATCCCAGTTAACTCAGCGAATTTAGTTGCAGCTTTCCATCCAGCCTGTCTTTTGCAAACCAAAATTATATCTTCGGGATTGAATTTTGAAAGATATTCTGCTCCCTCTTTCAACTTTTCATCTATTAAATCTGTATTAAATATTGCTAAACCATCTGCTCTTCTTCTATAAACAAAAGGTTTCATTTCAGGAGTTACAACCTTTGTTCCAAGATAAATACCCGCTTTAACATACTCTTCAAGAGGTATAAGCATATCTGTTCTTTTCTTTATCTTAACTTTCTCTTTTAGCTCTTCTGTGCTTGGAGCTTCTCCTGTTAATTTCTCCTTTAACTTAGCCGCCTTCTCTAAAAGTTTCTTTTTCTTTTCACTAATCTCCTCAGTTTTAAGAGATTCTTCTTCTGCAGCCTTTTCAAGAGCTTTCCCTTCTAAAGTTTCTTCAACTTCTTCTCCAAGAGCTTCATCTGCTATTTTTTCTTTTGTTTTCTTTATAGCCATGAGGATTTAGAGAAAAATTAGTTTAAAAACCATTCGGTTAATATTTAATATACATATCAAGGCATTATTTTAAAAGAATCATCTTGATAAGTTGTGCTGTAACTATTTATCATCTCAATTGGTCCCCCATAATCTTTTGGGAGATTTTCTCTTATTAACTCCAACCTATATTTTGCAGAATGTCCCAATTCATACTTCCCCTCAATCTTAAATATACCTTTTATTCCATCAAGCATCACAAAATTACCCTTCTTGAGATCTTTTTCTTTTAGGAGATGACGATAGATTTTAGTTCTCCCTATCTTTACAATTTCCTCTTTAATTACTTCTCCAGTTAAAACATGAATATAAATATCAAATTTTCTCCCTAATTCTATTTCAGGAACTTTACTTTCTTCTTTTGATTTATCTTCTTTACTAAATAATTTTGATAACAAATTTTTCATGAAAACTTTTAGAGTCTTTTCTTTTTAAGAATTTATATAATTAAGAGTCCAATTAAAGCAGTTATTAGGTTTGTTATAAAGGAGAGTATAATTGCTTTTTTCCAGCTTATTTCTATTAAATATTTTATTAAAGCCCCTTCTAAGATAAAGACTCCTATTTCAATTATCCAAAATAAACCCGAGAGACCATAAAATAAAATGGCCAAGGGCCACGTTACTAAATTGATAAGAAGACAATAAGCAAAAAGAGATAGAAAATTTTTTCTTATTGCAATAATATATACAATAAACTCAATAATTATTGTAAGAAACAAATAAAATAATTGATTCATTTTCTTCTTTTTTTCTTGATAATAATCCAAACTATAATAGAAAGTGCAATTATTGAAACAAGAATGTAACGATAGGCTAAGCCCTTTTTGAGGGTCTTGACATTATTAGGAGAAGATTTCAATTGATTTATATCAATAACATACTCATTCATTTTTTCTTTTATAGGGCTTATATCTGCAACTTCTTCATAAGTATGAATGTTTTCTAGAACTTTGATACCTGAAATTCCTTTAAGTAAATTTTCAGCTTCCTCATTTGTTATACTTTCACCATTATTTATCTCATCGATTATATTGACATCAAATTTGTCTTTGGGTATAGCATAAACAAAAACACTGCAAAATTTGTAATAATTCTCGATTATCCCCCCGTCATCTATAATCTTCATAGGACACATTCCAGGGCCAATACCTCCTCCCGAGACAAAGACATAATCTGGAAAATCTTTGATATTTGTTATGTTATTGGAAACAGATATTCCATGAAACCCAGGGGTTATTACATCCGCGCTTACGATTGCTATTGCTAGAATAATTTTAATTGTAACCAAAAACAATATAGTTTTACTTTTCATGTATTTTAGACTATCCTCAACTTTTTAAATATTTTTTAGAGTTCAAAAATATTTGAAGTGATAATCTCTTTTTATTTCAACTTCTTCTCAATCTCAATCAATCTCTTTATCTTAACCTCTCTTTCTTTTCCAGTTATTCCACACTTCAAGAAATCAGCCTGGAAACCAAAGGCTAAGTCCGCAAGAATTGTTTCAGAGGTTTCCCCGCTCCTATGAGAAAAAATCATTTTGATATTATTTTCTTTTGCAATTTCACACACCTTTTTTACCTCAAGAAGCGAGCCACACTGGTTTGGTTTTACAATTATAGCATTTATGCTTTTCATATCGATTGCTTTCTTTAGTCTTTTAGAATTTGTTACTGTTAAATCATCCCCCACAATTAAAGAATTAGGGAATTTCTTTAACAATTTTGCAAAACCCTCAAAATCCTCTTCCTGAAAAGGGTCTTCTATATAGAATATATTATAATTTTTTATTAAATTGGCTAAGTAGCTTAGTTGCTCATCTACATCTCTTTTGAGCATCGGATTTTCATAATGGTATTTTCCCCTGTTATAAAATCCGGAAGAGGCAACATCAAGCCCCAATGGAAGGTTTAAAGTATTTAATACATCCAAAACTTCTTTCTCATTCAAGGAAGTCATCCATGCATCCTCATCGTTCTTTTGTCCCTTGAAATTATTATCCTTTTTTTTGATTAGGGGTTGTACTCTCTCCTTCCCATCTTTGTTTGTTTTAAGCGCATTTCCCGGAGAAGTCATATCTGGTATCAATAAAAATTCCTGGAAGTCTGGCTTTTTCCCAGAGATATTAGAATGCTTTCCTCCACCTATACAATTTCCAACTAGTCTTGGAAATTTCTTTTCTTTTTCTTCTTTGAGTTTTGGATTAACCATCTCCCATATTTCTTTGTTTTTTTCCTCTGCAATTGCTTTCAATACTGCAGACTCAAACGCGAATAAAGTATTTCCCCCTATATGCCCTTCTAGAATATCTTCTACTCTTTTCAAATCATCAAATTCTTCAAGTATTTCCTCAGAGAAATATTCACTAAATTTTTTAAGTGTGATTATATCCTCTTCTAAACTCTTTTTATATGTTTTAACTTCATATTTACCTGTTGACTTTCCTGATGGAGAGGATGCTTTAAACGTTTTCCCAAGATTAGTTTTTATGGAAACAAGTATTGTTTTCTCTTTTCTTGAATCAAGAATACTCTTGGCTGAGACCTCCTTTATTACAACCATAAATTAACAAAAAATTAGTTATTTATAAGGTTTTGTTTATATCTTAAAACCCTTAAATTTTATTGATACTTCCTCTCCGTTTACGGAAGGGTTCTTCTTAAAATGAAGATAATAATAATCAGCATATCTTTCTGCAGCGTTTGCATATTCCAAGTTAATATTTAAACTGGATCCATCTTCAGATGTAAATCTTCCAGCAACCTCATATTTTTCATTTAATTTAGGTATATAGGGAAATTTTTTTCTTGCAATAGTATCGAGTTCATCTCCCTTGACCATTCTTTGCTTCCCTTTATTTTCAAGCATCACACAATTACCAGAAAATCCTTTTCCAAATGCCATTCTAACGAGCTTATTTACTTTATCTAATTCTGATTTTTCCATAAAATAACCTTGAATTTTATGTTTATAAGTTTTACTATATTGTAACTATTATAGAATTAAAACAAAATTAAGATTTATTCTCCGTATCCTTCCCCTTCATCACCCTCTCCAGCACTTTCATCCTCATCTTCAGGATTAGCAAGTTCCATTATCTCTCCACCCTCTTCAATCTTTTCCTCTTCAATCTCTTCCGCTCCTTCTACTTTTTTATCGCTTATCTTTGGAGCTGCATCTCTCTTAAGTTTCCCTTCCTTTCTTTCAGGGAAAGGTTTTCTTATAGAAATTGGAAGAACACCTGAATCAAGTTCTATCTCTGCAATCTTAAGAACATCATAATTAATCTTTTGCAAATCCTCTTCGCTAATCTTTAATAAAAGTGGAGCATTCATTGCTAACTGCAAAGCCCTAGCCCCTAAAATTCTAGCCTTTTCATACTTTGTAAAATTTTGAATATTCTCATTGTCAACCATTTTATTTTAATTGTGCTTCCACCTTTTTAAATAGTTCTTTCCAAGACTTTTCAATAATCTCAAAGGATTTTTCAATTTCTTCAACACTGAAATATCCTGAGTTTCCTTTTTGAAGAGAATAAATAATCCCCTCTGAACTTCCAACTGTCATTCTAGTTTCACTAACATCTTCTTCCTCTCTCGTAGGATCTAAAATTAAGTTGCTACCTATCTTATGTATTGTTATTGCAAATGGATTCATCTTTTTTAATGGTAAATCTCCATTATATTCCCCATAAAGAACCTTCGCTTTTTCTTCATCATACTTCGGAACTTTTGCAAGTTTTAACGCAGCAACAGCACCTATTCCTGCAGCATCAAGTAGATTTCCATCATCGTTTATTGTATAAATATCTATGAAAACAGTCCATACTTTTTCTCCTTCTTTTATACATAATTTTTCTAGTTCAATGAATTTACTTTCTCTTATTCCTCTATCTATTATTCTTCCCACCTCAATTGAATCAAATTTTGGAGGTCCCAATTCTATTCTTGAAGAACTTAAAGGAAGGAATTCTGCAGTAACCATTAAATTTCCTTTGTTTGGTGAATCAGGATATGGTGCAGAAACATCCATTTTAATTCCAACAAGAACTTCCGTTTTTCCTAACTTAACTCTAACTGAACCTTCTGCTTTTTTGGAAATATTTCTTTCAATAATTACCTCTCTAAATTCGTTTGTATTTCTACCATCAAATCTTTTCCCCTCCTCAAGATATTTTCTTATTCTTTCAGCAGTTACTTCAGGTGTTATTTCTATTTCTTCTCCGCCCATTATTCTTCTTCCTCCATATTTATTGAATCTTTAAGTGCTTTCTTTTGAACTTCATAGATTTGCTCACATGCTTTCCTTGCAAGCTCCACAGCTTCCATTAATTGTTTTGATTCTATCTTTCCATCTAATTGAAAATGAGTTATATTTCCAGAATGTGTCATAGATATTGGAATATCTGTAGGTCCTTCCCCCTCTTCATAATCTTCTTCTTCCTTACTTAAGTCAACAACTATTGTTTTATCCAATTTCCCAACAGAAACACTTGAAACCATATCTCTCATAGGTATTCCTGCATGAGCAAGAGCCATTGCCGCAGCATTAATTCCTGCACATCTTGTTCCAGCATCAGCTTGTATTATATTTATATGAACATCAACAACCATATTTGGAAATCTATCCAGCATTAAAGCAGGTTCTAAAGCCCATTCAGTTATTTTGGATATTTCTGTGCTTCTTCTGGAGGGGCCCGGCCTTATTCTCTCAGAAACAGAAAAACTATTCATATTATAAGTACATCTCAAAGTTCCTTTTTCAGGATCTTGTGAATGTTGTGGATGCATTTTTTTTGGACCATAAACTGCAGCTATTGCAATTGTTTCTCCTGATTTATACATTGCACTTCCATCTGCATTTGGAATTACTCCAACCTTAGCTTCGAATTCTCTAAGCTCGTCTACTTTTCTTCCATCTGGTCTTTTAAAATTAGTTGCCATATTAGTATTCCTCCCCCTTATCTTCATATTTTTTACTTTCTTTCTTTACTCCACCATTCTTCTTGAACCATTCTTCAACCTTTTCAGTTAATCCATCCATGAAAGATTTTTCTGTTATAAATATTATTGCTCTTTTTGCAAATAATTCATCTTCTATTTTGTCTCCTTTTATCCAAACATATCCATTTTGACCAACCGTGATATTACAGTTTGTATACTCTCTTATTATTCTTATCATGCTTCCTTCTTTTCCTATTACTCTTGGAACTTTGTTTGAATTTATTTTGAAAACAATTCCTTCATCTATCCTTCCAAGCCCCTTTGCCTTCATTGTTAAATCTATTCCCCTGCCATTTATTCCAAATATTTGGACAACACAAATATCTCCTATCCTCATAACTTCATCAAGTCTGTCTTTTGCAACAAATCTTGGGGTTTCCATTATTGGCAAGAAAGCATTTTCAGCAGTTCCTATATCAATAACCCATCCATTGAATGTAATAAGATTACACTTTCCAATTATTATGTTTCCTCTTCTCGGTTGATATACTCCCGAAAGAGGTATAACTTTTACAAGCTTATTAGATTCTTCAGCTAATCCATATTTTAAAGCCACTATTTTTTTTCCTTGTTTTTCTGTCCCTTCTCCAGGCAAATAATTATCTCCTTCTACTATTGTTTCTCCTGGAATTACAACCGTTCTTTTGTGTTCTGTTTCTGTCATTTTAATTTTTTATTATTCCTTAATCTCTTCTGTAATTGCACTTCCGTGAGTTACTCCGTTTAATTTATCATAAAAATCCATAATCATTCCTGATGGGACTTCCACAATAACCTCCAAGCTTCCATCATTTAACCAGTTTTCCGAACTCTTGTAAATTGCAACTACCCCATAAGCCTTTCCTGTATGTATTGCAGGTATCTTTATCTTGACTTTTTTAGTCTCAATTTTTATTGGGATAAGTGAACTTATCTTTTCAAGAATTTCGTTAATTTGGCTGTCTATTGATGCATTCTTGATGTTTACATTTGCTTGCTCAAGGGCATTTTTAATCCTTTCGGTGGTATGAGGTCTCCCTGTTTGAGGATCATAAGCATTCTTCGTTAAGAAATCCACAACCTGCTTGAACTTTTTTTCCTGTTCAGCGTCTCTGTGTTCCTGAGTCGTCTGAATTTCACCCTCTTTTACAATTTTTTTAACAATCTCATTAACATCAGTTGTACCGAACGCTTCTTTGAGGTCCTTTTCGGGAGCTTTCTCCCCCTTTTTTACATCACTAAAAATAAATTCAGTTTCTGCCTGAATAAATGTGCTTAACCCTTTTTTAAATTTCAATGCATCATCTAAATCAACAATAATCTCAAAATGTTTTCCTGCCTTTTTTATTCTTGCTGTTGTGTTCGTCATTTTTATAATTCTTTAATATTTTCGCCTTCTAATTTCTTTAGTTTTACATCCTCTTTGTTAATATAAGCTAATTCGAATTTTTTCAAATTAAATTTGTTACCTTGTATTTTTTCAAATATTTCTAGTGCAAGTTTTACTCCTTGTTTTATTGAAAGACTTTGCTTGTACTTTTCTCTTAATTCTTCCCTTATTTTTTCATCATTTTCCCCAATAACATTTGCATAATAAGAAAAATAATTCCCAGTAATATCACTCACAAATAATTCCGATTTTTTATTGTTTATCCCAGCTATCATCATTGAGACTCCAAATGGTCTGGCTCCCCCATATTGTGTAAATTGCTGCTTTGTGTTTGCAATATCCTTTATAACAAGTTCAGGTTCTACAGGAGAATCATAAGTTACCCTATGTTGCTGAGACAAAACCTGTGCTCTTTCAATAAGTATCCTTGCGTCAGAAAGTATTCCCGCAGAGCTTGCAATTATATGTGCATCAATTTCTGAGATTTTATTTGCTGATTCTTTTACAATAAGTTTGTCTTCAATCCTTTTATCAGCAAGTATAAATACCCCATCAGAACAAACCATCCCTATACTTGAACTTCCTAGTCTTACTGTTTTCTCAGCATATTCAACCTGAAGCAAATGTCCTTCTGGAGAAAACATAGTAGCGGTTCTATCATAACCCATTGCTTGATGTTGCATATCCATAGGCATATCCATTTTATATTAAGAGAAGTTTATAATTGTTTTAATTTGTTTCTCTGTCCTGTTGAAATCTTGAATTTTTGGAAGTTTTTAAGTTTTTTGGTGAGTTATTTAGAGATTTGTTTATGGCATCTATAATGAAGTAGGTATCTATTTTCAGAAGTTGTATGAATCCCAGGTTCTCCATAGTAACTTTCGGAACCATTATATGTGTATATACTCTCTATGCCCTCTATCTTAATTACTCTCCCATTTTCATCACGTATTTTCTCAAGAAAAGAATTGATACTTTTATTATCAAATTCAGGATTTCCACCGGGGATAATTTCAACATAATCTTTTCTGAAGAATAATTTTTTTAAAAGAGATACACTCATATTTTTGAATAATCCTTCTTGTTTATAAGAACTATTGTAATCAAAAAGATATCTATTTTCTTAAGCCCTTCAAAGTCCCGCTAATTCCCAATACTTGTATCTTCTCTGGAAAAACCGCAAAACTAGCTCTTACCAAATCCACACTTTCACGATTAACGCATATAATTGCAGAATTGTTTTTTGAATCCGATGATATAAAACTTAACCCACATCTTGACATCCCTAAGACTCCTGAAAATTCAAGAATCGCCCTTTCAATATTTTCCTTAAGATTGCCCCCTTGGACAACTAAATATCTCTTGTTTTCTTTATGGGAGGGCATTAAACTTTTCATAAATAATTAAATAAAATTGAATATAAAAAACTTCTGAATTACTTGCATTTATTCCTGAAAACATATTTAAACCGATTATACTAATTATTTATATAAATATGTTAAAATTAAAAAAGAGAGGATGATTTAATTAAATGGAGATTTGTACAGTAGGAGGGTATGAGGAAGTAGGTAAAAATATGACTGCTGTAAAGGTTGAAGATGATGTTATAATCTTCGATGCGGGAATTTATCTCCCCCCGCTTGTTGAACTTCAGGAACAAGAGGCTCAGGTTAATTATTCTGAAGATATGCTTAGAAATTCAAAGGCAATTCCAAATGACTTAGTTTTGGACAAATTAGGGTGGACAGATAAAGTAAGAGCAATTGTTATTGGACATGCACATCTTGACCACGTTGGGGTTTACCTTATCTTGCACATAGATATCCAAAAGCAGAGATAATTGCTAGCCCATTTACAATGGCAGTTTTAGAAGGGATACTAAAGGACGAAAAAATACCCATGAGAAACCGAAGAAGGATTGTTAACGAAAATACAACTTATCAGATAAAAGGAAAATCTGGTAATCTGAAGTTAGAGTTCATAAACACAACTCATTCAACTATCCAATGCTTTTTTATTGCTTGGCATTCCAAAGAAGGAATATTTTTTTATGGTTTGGATTTTAAATTTGATAATCATCCAATTATAGGGTTGCCTCCAAATTATAAAAGGCTTAAGGAACTTGGAAAAGATGGAGTAAAATGTTTGGTTGTAGATGCATTATACTCAGATACGGATAGAAGAACTGCAAGTGAAAGGATAGCAAGAAATTTACTGGAAGATGCATTGGGCAATATTCATGATAAAAGTTCGGCACTTTTCATAACAACTTTTTCTTCACATATTGCTCGTCTTAAAAGTATTGTTGAGTTTGGACAGAAAACAGGTAGAAGAATAGTTTTCTTAGGTAGAAGTTTAAATAAATATGTTGAAGCAGCGATTAAAGTTAATCAGTGTACATTTAGAAACAAGATAGAAGTTATAAGATATAGAAGACAAATAAATTCTTTATTGAAACGAGTTGAGGATAACCGAGGAAAATACCTTATTGTTTGTACAGGACACCAGGGAGAAAAGGGCTCAATATTAGATAGAATAGTTCAGGGAGAGACTCCATTTAAATTCAGAATGGGAGATAATCTTATTTTCTCTTCAAGTGTTATACCTGTACCAGTTAATATAAATGCCCGTGAGAAATTAGATGGGAAGTTAAGAAGACAGGGAGTAAGATTGCAAACAGATATACACGTTTCAGGGCACGGGGGAAGAGAAGACTTAAGAGATTTACTTGATATGTTAAAACCCCAGCATTTAATTCCTGCTCACGGCTCTTTAAAACAGGAGGCACCTTTAATCGATCTGGCAAAAGAGATGGGATATAAATTTCAAGACAATTCCCATTTATCTTCAGATGGAAAAGTGATTAAGATATAAGATGATAAACGAAGAGATAATTGGAGGATTAGTATCTGCTTTATCTAGAGGACAATCCCTTGAAAGTGCTATGATGACATTCTATAATGCAGGATATGATAAACAAGAGATAGAAGACTCTGCAAAAGAAGTTTATAACCAAGTTGGTCCGCAAAAGATGGGAGTCGAGGGTTCTTTACAGGAGACCTTAAATCAAATTGCTATAAAAGCAGGAGTTCCAGTAGATAAACCCACAGATAAACCCGCAGAACCTCCAAAAGAGACTCCTCCAGAAAAAATTGTTCTTCAAACTCCTCCCGAGAAAAAGCCTCAAGAAACAACCCCTCCTGTAAAAGTTGAAGAAAAACCAACCCCCCAGACTATAAGTCCCCCTATAGATAAGAATTATCAAAATCAAACAGATATAACAAACAAGATAGAGGAGGCTATAAAAGGTTTAAGGCCTGTAAATATTCCTTCCAAGATTGAGATAGTTCATAAAAATGTAGATGGAAACTCTCCTAAGGTAGTTCAACATGTTTCTGATTATTCCTCTCAGAAAACAATAAGTAAGTCTGTAACTTATGTTCTAATTGGAATTTTGATAGTTCTTTTGATAGCACTAGGAGCAGTATTTTTATTTAAAGACGATTTAATCAAATTATTCAATGACTTGGGTCTTGCTTAAATTTCTCTTGAGAGATTTTATTATAGAAGATATACAATTCGTGTGATGATATGAAAAGTAAGCATTGTTAATGTTAAACAAGATTTAATTACTGTTATGCTAACAAAACCCTCTTCACACTAAAATTATTATACTTGTGATGCTTGTAAATAATATGATAAATATCTACCCTCCAGCCGAAGATTCTTATTTAATGTCAAGAATTTTAAAGGAGCAACTTCCGATACTTTTAGATAGAAAACCCAATTTAAAATTCTTAGAAATTGGTGCAGGAAGCGGAATACATTTAGAAACCGCACATAGCTCTGGGGTTCAAAAGGAGAATATATTTTCCTCAGATATAAATCTCAATGCGGTAAGCCATTGCAATTCTCTTGGATATAATTGTGTTTATTCGGATTTATTTGAAAACATAACTGGAAAATTTGATATAATCATTTTTAACCCTCCATATCTTCCTTTAGATATCTTAGAACCGGACGAATCAAGAAGAGATACTACCGGGGGAGAAAAGGGGATAGAAATAATTTTAAGATTCTTACAACATGCAAAAGAACATCTTGAGGAAAGAGGTAAAATCTTTCTTATTACAAGTACCCTGGCAGAATATCTTGATTTTCAAGCTATGGGATATAACTCTAAAGAATTGGGTTGTGAGAAATTGTTTTTTGAAACACTTTGTGTCTGGGAGTTATTTTCTAATTAATCTTTTCTTCGAAAACATCTCTTTTTTCTTTGTAAAATATCCCTAGAGGTATTTTCGTCTTTTTTGTAATCTTGTTGTAATCAAATTCTCCTGCTCTTTTCATAGCCTGCTCAAAGCTCTTGGTATTGTGCTTCTTGCTTTTCAATAAATAAGTGTATTTTTTATAATCGATATCTGGATGGAATATCAAACAAGGCTGAATAACTTCAATAAATGCAAAACCCTTATGCTTAAATGCTTCATCTAGTACTTCTTCAATTTGCTTTACATCAGCATAAACTCTGGCAACAAAACCTGCTCCGGCAGCAAGCATTAATTTTATTGGATTTATTGGTTGCATCTTTACTCCTTTTGGAGTTGTCTTATCTTTAAATCCAACCTCCGTAACTGGAGTTGGCTGTCCAACTGTTAAAGCAAAAACCTGATTATTATGAACTAAATATTTTATATCTGAATTATATCTTGCAGCATGGATTAAATGTTCCATACCTTCAGCATAAGCATCCCCATCTCCAGAGAATGCAATAACCTTCATCTTAGGATTGGATATTTTTATACCCAATGCAGTTGGGAGGGCTCTTCCATGCAATGAATTTATTCCATTAAGATTTATGTAATCAAATATTTTAGCATGACATCCTATTCCGGTAACCATAGCATAATTCTTCTTATCCTCTTCCGATTTTATTTTATTACCTAGATAGTTTTTTACACCAGCAAGTATTTGGAAGTTCCAACAACCCGGACACCAAGTTGGTTTTGTAGGCGTGGATAGGGAGAATGGTTTTGGAACTTGTTTCTCTTTAATAGGAAGATTTAATTTTTCTGCCATCTTAATTTATTAGAAACTTACCCCCTTTTGGAATTCACTCCATCTGGGAGCCACGATTGCAATTCCCGCTATTGCCAATCCAAGAACAACTCCTACTTCGTTGTGCTCATTTGCGATTATCCTCTGGATACTCATTATTATGAGTATGCCTCCTGCAAATATAAAATATGGAATTCTCCAGGATTTTTTTTGATCTACAAAAAACCAAAGTACGTAGAGCCCCCAACTTGTCCATATTACATGCGAAGAGGCATCGTATAATATATCTTCACCATACAAATGCATGGGGATATACTTAAACAAAATTAACCCTATACATATTATTATTGTTGTCCAAAGTATCCAAATTAATTGCGTTTTAGTGTGCGATTTCATTTTAATCTTTTCTTTATCTCCTCTCTTAATTCATCTGCAAAAAAGGGTCTTCCATCATATCTTAATATTTTTTTCCCCTCTTCTATTTGTATTCCAGTTTTGCTCGATATAACTTCTGCAATTTTTCCAGTTGATGAGTTCTCAACAAATATTAAATTTTTGTTAAGCAAGTTTTCTTTTATTATATCTGAAAAAGGTTCAAGATATTTTATGTGAATAAATTCTACATCTAAATCTTTTATTGCATCAATTATTGCCCCCTTTGTTGAACCCCAACTTACTACAAGGTTGTTTGAATTTGGTTCTCCATAAAGAGAGAACCTTGGAAGATTTTTCATCTCATCTTTTATCTCTTTAGATTTCTTTAATCTCTTTTCAACATTTGCTTTTATTATCCCAGCATCTTCTGTTGCACTCCCAAAACTATCTTTTTCATAACTATTATATCTCTTTGGGAGAGTGTTGTTTACTATTTTTATTATAGAAGACTCTTCATCTAGAGTGTAAAAACTTTCTGCAAGATGTTTGTCTCCCAAAACAACTGAAGGTATCTTAAACTTCTGAGATAAATAAAATGCCTGGTTTGTTAATTCTTGTGCTTCTTTTGGATCTCCAGGTGCTACCACTACTCTTTGAAATTCTCCATGTCCAAAATTCAAAGCTAAGCTTAAATCTCCTTGAGAAGTATATGTTGCAACTCCTGTTCCTGGCCCAGGTCTTTGTGCAAGATAAACCACAATTGGTATCTCTGCAATACCTGCCATACTTAATCCCTCTCCCATTAAATCAAATCCCCCTCCCGAGGTTCCAACCATAACATTTTTTCCAAATGCAGAGCTTCCCATTGCAGCATTAATAACAGCAATTTCATTTTCTAACTCTACAACCTTAATTCCCTCTATCTGAGCGAGTTCATTTAATATTGGCGTAGCAGGAGTCATAGGATAAGCATAGTATATTTGAATATCTGAATTAAGGGCCCCATTTGCTATTCCAGTATTTCCATTCATAAAATAATTTTCCTGGTTCACCTTTTTTATTTTGCATAAATTTTTAGTTTCTTCATCGTATCCTTTTTTTGCATTTTGGAGATTCTCGTCGAATTTTTTCTCAAGTCTCTTTAAACTTTCTTCCAATAATTTAAAGTCCATACAAAGAAGTTTGAATATTCTTCCAGCATAATACATGTTTTCTTTTGAATCCTTGAGAATTATTCCTCCCTCTTTTAAATCTTTTTTATGCATTTCTTCCGTTTTGCTATCCAAACACACAAGTATATCTATTTTTGAATCATTACTATAAACTGGTTCATCTGAAAATGTTAAGGTATTGAAATTATGCCCTCCTCTTATTAAAGATTGGTAATCCCTTGAGTAAAAAGCATAGTTTCCACTTTTTACTAAAGCTTCCCCTATTATTTGTGTTAAAATATTTGGACCCTGTCCTGCTTCCCCTCCAACAAGAATATTATACCTCATTTTATGCCTCTTTTATTACAATTAATTTTATATATAGACTTAGTTTTGTGCTGTTATAAACTTTTTTATATAATTAAAAATAAACTAATAATTAAAATAACAAGAAAATGGTAAGATTTGCCCACGACGACTTTAGGAGGAGTAGACTAAAATGGTAAGATTTGCCCACATAGCTGATGTACATCTTGGAGGATGGAAACAGCAACCAATGCAAGACCTTAATTTTGAGTCATTTAAAGAGGCGGTAAAGATATGTATAAACTCAAAATTAGATTTCATACTCTTTGCAGGAGATTTATTTGATTCTGCATACCCTCCTATTGAGATACTTAAAGAAACTTTTGCCGAGTTTAGAAAACTAAAAGAGGCAGGTATCCCCTGTTTTATAATTGCAGGTTCTCACGATTATTCAGTATCTGGAAAAACCTTTTTAGACGTTTTAGAAAAAGCAGGTTTCTGTAAAAATGTATATAATGCTGAAGAAAAAGAGAACTCTATAACATTAAACCCCACTATTTATGGAAATGTTGCAATTTATGGATATCCTGGAAAAAAATCCGGGTTGGAAGTTCCAGATTTAAAAAAAGTTAAATTCAATGATGCTCCAGGTTTATTCAAAATTTTTATGTTACATACAACAATTGATAGGGTTGTGGGAAATCTTCCAATAGATGCGATAAATCCAGATAGACTTCCAGATGCAGATTACTACGCATTGGGACACATACATATCTTCTATGAAGATAGAAAATTTATTTATCCAGGACCATTATTTCCGAATAACTTCAAGGAATTGGAAGATTTAAAACAAGGTTCTTTTGTAATCTTTGATACAGAATCTTCCTCAAAGATTCAAAGAATAAAACTCCCAACTAAGCAAGTTGAACACCTTCTTATAGAAATTGAAGATGCCCTAACCGGAACAGAAAAAATAATTTATGAATTAAACAAGAAGAGCTTGAAAGATAAAATAGTTCTTCTTAGAGTTTATGGAGAGCTAAAAAGAGGAAAGACATCTGATATTAAATTTCAAAAGATTGAAGAATTTCTTAAAACCAAAGAAGCTTATTTTATGCTGAAGAATACCCATGATTTAATTTCTGAAGAGCAAGAACTTGAATTAAATATCCCAGAAAAAGATTCTGAAAATATAGAGGAAGAAACAATAAAAGCATATTCTCAGGAAAATCCTTCTTCTTTTAATAAAATGATAGGAGAACTTATGAATTCACTTTCAATAGAAAAACAGGAAGGAGAAACAACAGAGACATTTAATAACAGAATACTTCAAAACACAAAAAAATTTTTTAATTTTTAAAAATGAAAATAAAAAAAATAATCCTCGATAATATAAGAAGCTATGAACACCAAGAGATAATTTTTCCAGAAGGTTCAGTCTTACTTTCAGGAGATATTGGTTCGGGTAAAACATCTGTTCTTTTAGGGATAGAGTTTGCATTATTTGGTTTACAGCCAGGGCAAAAAGGTTCTTCAATATTAAGGAATGGACAAGTTCAGGGAGGGGTAACTATTGAATTTGAAGTTGATGGTAAAACAATTGTCCTTGAAAGAACTCTTAAGAAAGCAAGAACAATATCCCAGGATTATTGCTCAATATCAATAGAGGGAGATAAGAAAGAGATATCTGTTACGGAATTAAAAACAAAGGTACTTGAGTTATTAAACTACCCCCGAGAGTTTTCAAAAAAACAAAATCTTCTTTACAAGTTTACAGTATACACCCCCCAGGAAGAGATGAAACAAATTATTTTGGAAGATTCCGAGACAAGAATAAATACCTTAAGACATGTTTTTGGAATTGATAAATATAAGAAGATACTTGAAAATGCTTCTGTCCTTATAGCAAAGGTAAGAGAAGAAAAAAGAGTAAAAGACGCAATAACCTCTAACCTTGAGCAGGACAAATTTCTAATTGTATCCAAAGAAAAAGAATTATCTGAAAAATCATTCAACATATTATCCATTAAAAATGATTTTAATTTAAAGTCAGAAAAAAGAAAGAAAATACAAGAAGAAAAAGAAGAGATATCTAAAAAAATTGAAGAAAAAAGAAGATTACAACAGGAAATAGAAAAAACAAAATTTCTTAAATCAACAAAGGAAGATACAATTTCAAGTAATTCTCGTATGATAACTCAGATTAAATCACAAATACAAGAATTAAAAGAATTGGCTTTCGATGAAAAAGAGATCGAAAAATTAGAAAGTGAAAATGCAGCTCTTAAAGTTAAAAAACAAGAATTGAATGAATTAAACATAAATATAACCAGCCTTATCCATTCTCTTAACTCGAAAAATTCCGATAATGATAAAGTAAAGGAGAAGCTCAAACATCTAGAAGTTTGTCCAACTTGTCTTCAGGAAGTTGACCCGGTCTATAAGTCTAATGTTATAAATCAAATGGATTCCGATACATCCGGAAATAATAACCTTATAAGAGAAAATACCGAGAAAAAAGAAATTCTTAGAAATGAAATGCTCAAATTAGAATATGATTCTTCAATAAAAGAAAAAAGAATACAGGAACTTAAGATATTAAAAGTCAGATTACGCGAAATTGATGATAAACAAAGACATCTTACAACTTTAGAAAAAACCAATGCTTTGTTAACTAAGGATTTAGAAATGTTAGATAATCAAGTAGACTTCCTTAAGCAAACTGTTTTTGATTTAAATAAGTTTGATAATCTCAATGAAGAAAAACAAAAAGAGCTTAACGATGCTATGAGGGAAGAAAAGATGGCTGAAATAAAGGTTGCAGAGTTGAAAAGGGAAATAGAAGTTTTCTCAAGGCAGATAAATGAAATGAAGGAACGTATTAAAAAAACCGAAGAAATAAAACAACAGGCACACTATCTTTCAGATTTAGAAGAATGGCTTTCAAAAAAGTTTATCCCAATAATTCTTGTTGTAGAAAAAAATGTTTTCACTAAACTTAAAATTGAATTTTCCAAATTATTTTCCGAGTGGTTTTCAATGCTTGTTTCAGATACTTTTAATGTTCGTTTAAGCGAAGACTTTACCCCGATAATTGAACAGCAGGATTACGAGCTGGATTATGCTTATCTTTCAGGGGGAGAAAGAACTGCAATAGCCCTAGCATACAGACTTGCACTCAACCAGGTAATAAACTCTTTCTTGAGCAAGATAAAAACCAAAGATTTAGTTATACTTGATGAGCCAACCGACGGGTTTTCAGAACAGCAACTTGACAAAATGAGGGGAGTTTTGGAGGATCTGAATGTATCTCAGTTAATTATTGTTAGTCATGAACAAAAGATAGAAAGTTTCGTAGAGAACGTAATAAGATTCAAGAAAGAAAATGGGAAAAGTTCAATAGAGACAAAATAAAACAGATAATCCGAAAAATTTATAAAAGCACATATTTTACATACATTATAAATTCTAGATTGATTTTATCTAAAAATATTAAAATGGACGCAGAATTGAAAAATTCAATATTAAAAACAGGAACTACAATTTTAGGAATTGTTTGCAAAGACGGAGTTGTAATGGCTTCTGATAGACAAGTAACTCTTGGTGAAAGAATTGTTTCAGACAAAAGGCTTAATAAAACAAATATTTTGAACGATTATCTTGTTATATCTTGGGCAGGAACAATGTCAGACGCTCAAAGACTTTCTAAAGTAATGGCTGCAGAATTGAAATTAAAAGAACTACGTTCTAAATCAAGACCCACAGTAAGACAATCAGCCAATCTTATATCAAGCTATACTTTTTCAAACATAAGGCAACCATCTATGATTCCTGCAACAGTGGGGACATTATTGGGAGGATTCAATGAAGATGGAACAACAGAATTATATTCTATTGGTATGGATGGGAGTATAAAACTTGTAGATGATTATGATGCAAGCGTAGGGTCAGGATTAACCTTTGTTTTAGGTTTATTGGAAAGACAATATAAATCAGGATTAACAGTTAAAGAAGGTGTTGAACTTGCAAAGGAAGCCTTAAAA
Organism: Candidatus Woesearchaeota archaeon; assembly: GCA_964612685.1. Lineage (GTDB taxonomy): Archaea > Nanobdellota > Nanobdellia > Pacearchaeales > GW2011-AR1 > MWBV01. Next base: position 1,734 of record CAZTCF010000009.1, on the reverse strand, counting down.
TCTTCAACACAGAGAGATGTCGGGTCTGGATACGGAATGGATGTTTTCACAATAACAAAAGAGGGAATTAAAAAAGTCGTTGAGCAACAAATTCTTCCAGAATATGTAGATGAGAAGAAATAATTTTATTTATAATTAAAAAATGGAAATTCTAGACAGGATTAAAGATAAACTGCATGGAAAAGTAAAGGAAGCTAATTTTGAAGGAGCTAACATTGTCCTTTACACAGATAATGAGAATTTTTTTAAGGAGGGGGAAGGAGAGATAAAGAAAATAGTTGATGAAATAAAAAAAAGAATAGAATTAAGAGCTGATCAAAAAATTCTACCTACTAAAGAAGCAACCGAAAAGAAAATACGTTCAATAATTCCTGAAGAGGCTGAGATAACAGATATCTTGTTTGATGCCCCAAGAAGTATAGTTGTAATAGAAGCAAAAAAACCAGGTTTAGTAATTGGGAAACAAGGCTCAATTCTTGATGATATAAGAAGAGAAACTTTATGGGTTCCTCAAGTTCAACGTTCCCCCGCAATAAAAAGCAAGATAACCGAGAGTATAAGGGAAGTACTTTATGATAATAATAATTATAGAAGAAAATTCTTAAACGAAATTGGTGAAAAAATTTACAAAGGTTGGAATCCTGAAAAAATTGAAGAGTGGGTAAGAGTAAGCTTCTTGGGAAGCGGAAGACAAGTTGGAAGAAGTTGCTTGTTATTACAAACCCCAAACTCAAATATTCTACTTGATTGCGGGATAGATGTCGCTTCTTCAGGAAACGATAAATTTCCTTATTTTAATATTCCAGAATTTGATATCTCTCAACTAGATGCAATAATCCTAAGCCACGCTCATTTAGATCATTCAGGATTGCTCCCTTATCTTTACAAGATGGGATATAGGGGACCGGTTTATATGACTCCTCCAACCAGAGATATCTCGGCTCTTCTTGCTCTCGATTTCATAGGAGTTGCATACAAACAGGCAGCAACCCCTCTTTTTAGTTCAGCAGACATAAAAGAGATGGTAAAACATAGCATTTGTTTAAATTACAATGAAGTAACCGATGTAACCCCAGATATAAGAATAACTTTCTACAATGCAGGGCATGTTTTGGGTTCTGCCCAGGTTCATGTTAATATTGGAAATGGATTACACAATTTTATTTACACAGGAGATATGAAATATGGAAAAACCCGACTTTTAGATCCAGCTGTAAACAAATACACCCGGGTAGAATCAATCCAAGTTGAATCCACTTACGGAGGAAAAGATGATGTTCTCCCTCCAAGAAAAGATACCGAAAAGAAGTTTATTGATATGATCAGAGAAACAATAGAAAAGGGAGGAAAAGTTCTTCTTCCAGAATTAGGTTTGGGACACGCCCAGGAAACTCTTTTAAGAGTTGAGGAAGCTATAAGATTGGGTGAACTTCCTAAGATTCCAATGTATATTGATGGAATGATTTGGGATATTAACGCAATACATACCGCCTATCCTGATTTTTTAAGTGCAAATATACGTTCCTCTATTTTCCAGGATAAAAATCCCTTTGTCTCAGACATATTTATGAGGGTGGCTTCTCCTCAGGAAAGAAAACAAGTTATAGAGGGAGGGCCCTGTATTGTTATTGCAACATCTGGTATGCTTGTGGGAGGAGCATCTGTTGAATATTTCAGATATTTTGCAGACAACTCAAACAATCTTTTAATTTTAAGTTCTTATCAGGGTCCAGG
>CAZTCF010000008.1:0-25158 GCA_964612685.1 Candidatus Woesearchaeota archaeon | reverse complement strand
TCTTTTTCGTTCGAAAAAGATATCTTTTCAAGCTCTATTACTCTTTTATTTAAAGATTCAAGAAGATTTTTTTTCTGTGAGAGGGAGGATTTTAACTCCTCTATAACCTCTGTTGAAGTTCTCTTATCAAAAAGCTGTGAGGATAGAGATTCAATTTGCTTAACTAAAAAGTTAGATTCGTTATCATAACTTTGTAAAGCCGATTTCTTTTCATCAAACCTTTCTCTCATTGATTTCAATTCTGATTTAATTGTGTAGAATCTTTTCCTCTTTTCCTCTAGTTTCTCAAGCTCGCTCTTTTTTGAACCTATTTCTTTTTCTTTCTTTAAAACAGATGGAGATTCGTTCTTTAATTCCTTAAGTTCAAGCTCTCCTTTTCTTATTGATTCCTGTGTTTCTAATTTTTGTTTAGATAATGAAGAAATTCTATTTTCATGATTTTCTATTTTAACATTTAATCCGGCAATATCTGCCCTTATTGAGGTTATTTCCTGGTTGAGTTTTTCTTGTTCAAATCCTGTCGACTCCTGTATTTTTTTATTTATTAGAACTATCTTTTCTTCTGAGTTTTTTATCTCTTCCGATAATTTTGATATATCTTGTTTTATTTTTTCTATTTCTTTATTCTTCTTTGAGACAATTTCATGTATTTCCTTAAGATGGTTCTTTTTTTTGTTTAAATCAACACTTATTATACTTGCTTTGAATTTTTTTATGTCCTCTTCTAGTTTCTTATACTTTAATGCCTGTTGTCTTTCTTTCTCAAGATTATTAAGATAAGAAGTTCTTTCTCTTAATATTGAAAATACTTCCTTTTGTTTATCTTCAGTTTTATCAAGCTCCTTCAAGGATTTTTCTTTTCTAATTTCATATATTGATATCCCAGAAACCTCTTCTATTATTTTTCTTCTTTCTTCGGTATGCATTTTTACAAAGTTTTGAATTTCTCCCTGTAGAATTATATTAAATCCGTTTGGATCTATCCCTGCTTGTGCTAACAGAGAGAGGACTTCCTGTCTTGTTTTAGTTTCTCCATTAATTTTGTAGATACTCTGTCCATTTAGTCTTACAATTCTTCTAATAGATATTTCGTCTTTTTCTATTGAGAATGTGTTATCTGAATTATCAAAGACAATCTCAACAACTGCTTCTTTTGCGGGTGATGCTGCTTTTGTTCCAAGAAAAATTAGATTCCTTGCTTTAGCTGCACGCATCGATTTTATGCTTAATCTTCCTAATACAAAACATAATGCATCTGAAATATTTGACTTTCCAGAACCATTAGGGCCTAAAACAACATTAATTCCTGAAGTAAAAGGTATTTCTGTCTTTTTGGGAAAACTCTTGAAACCATGCATCACCAATTTCTTTATATAAGCCATTCAAAATCAGAAGATTTTCGGGTTTTTAAGTATTAATATATGATATTATTCAACATAATTTTTTCTGGGTTAATTTATCTGAAGCTCTTTTCCAGGTTTCCCAGGTTTTTCTAAATATATTTGAATCGTCATGATTGTTTGCATTTTTTTCAAGGAATCTTATTGTGGCAGGATCTGAAGTATATCCTGAACCTATTTCTGTACCATACTTCTCTTTAAGTTTATCCATTTCTTTTTCTCTTGTGGATTTTGCAAGTATAGATGCTGCGGATACAGATACATGATTTCTATCTGCTTTATGTTCGCACACAATCTCTAGATTAGACAAGTTTTCTATCTTCATCTTAAGCATATCTGCCCATTTAGCGATTCCAACTGAAGGGCAATCAATTATTACCTTGATTCTCTTATAGCCTTTGTTTATTTTATTTATTATACCTGCTATCTTAATTGCCTCAAGATGATTAAGATTAGTTCCATTTTCAAGTTTATCATCAATTTCATTAGGGTATGCGATTGCAATCTCAAAGGTTTCTGCCTTTTCTCTTATAATATTTGCAAGAAATTCTCTTCTCTTAGGGGTTAATTCTTTACTATCTTTAATTCCTAACTTTTTAAATTCTTTTTCTGTTGCTTCATCAATAAGACAACCTGCGAGAATCATTGGACCGATAACAGGACCTCTTCCTGCATCATCAATACCTAAAATCATATCACCCATAAAAGTTCTAAAAAATGATTGTTTTTAAGAATTGTTGTTATTAAATAATTTTTAAGCAACATCATCAAAGAGATAACTTTCCTCTCTTCTATCCGTATATACAATTTTAGAGAGTTTTGGTTTATATGGAGATAAATGCTTCTTGATAAGTTTACTCACCTCAAGAAAGTTTTCTTGTCCATAAACCTTTAATGTAAATTTATCATCCTCTCTCCAAAGTTCTCCTAACAAATCTGCTCTTTGTTTTTGAGAGTATTTAATCCCTAAAATCCTTTTTTCTAATGGCTTTTTATCCTTTAGAATACCGAACATATTGTAAGGAGAGGTTTTTTCTTCAGGGACTCTAATTCCCATATGCCCTGCTATATCATATCCTTTCTCTTCCTTTATTCCCCTTGCAATTCTGTGCATATCTAAAAAGGAAAGATATTCATTCAATGATGTTATAGTATATTCCTCTGTTTTCATGGTTTTAATTCTAGAAAATTAGGGTTTATAAATCTTTGGTTATATAACTACTAAGTAATAGTTACATTTATATAATTTGAAATAGTTCGTAATTGTATCGAATTAGAATACTCAAACTAAAGCATACGTTTAAAAATAAAAAACATTTTTGAAATGAATAGCGGGGTAGAGCAGCCTGGAGTGCTCGTCGGGCCCATAACCCGGAGGTCGTGTGGTTCAAATCCCACCCCCGCTACTTTTTATTTGATTTTTTCAAAAAAAAAGCAAGATTTATATTTGCCAAATTACTTGAATATCAATGAAGGGGGAAGAAATAAAAGAGGATGAGGAGTATTTGTATATTCAACATTCTGATCCGGAACCTCCTCCGATATCTAAGCTGAATAAAAACAAAAGTCCTGATTCTAAAAATATTGAAGATAATCCTGAAGATAAAGAAGATTCTTATAAGAAAATACTTGAAAAATACCCTACACAAAAGGAAAGGATTGAAAGGGTTGCAAATTATATATATAAAAACGATAAAACTTATTTTTATTTTAGTGAAGAGGGGAGGAGAACTTGGATAGATAAACATTATCCGGAAGTTAAAAGTTACAAGGGGAGAATAATTAAGAAAGTTAATGAATTGTTTGAAAAAGGTCCCAAAATTTAATTATTGTTAATAGGGATAAAAAATGTAAAAACTTAAATATTTCTTATGTTTTGTAAAATGATGAAAAGAGGAATGAAAGTCTCTTTGTTTATATTTGGAATCGTTATGTTTGGAGGGATTGTTTGTGCTCAGGATAGCTTTTATTTTTTAAAAGAAGATACAAACTCTAATGAAGCAGTTATGGTTTACGATGTTGATTTTGGAGATATTAGAAATAATCCTAAAACAATTATTAGATTAACCCGAAATGAGGGAGACTTTACTGATTTGATAAGCTATATAAAAAGTAGCAAGATAACAAAATTGTTTTATTACTCATCCGACAATTTAGATTCTGATTTTATAAAATTAATTAAGAGCGAGGCAGGAGTTAATGTAAGGATGCTTATTGGGGGAGGGGTTGATAGGAACACAGATGATTCTAATGAGAGAATAAATCCGGATGATGAATTAATTATAACTGGGGAGGTTATAGAATTAAAAGGAGAAAGCCAAAATACTCCTTTGCTGAATGTATTTGTTGCTATATTGGGGGTTGTTGTTTTACTTGTTGTCCTAAGATTAATTTTTAGAAGAAAGAGAAAACTTAAAAAGAAATAATCTTTAATATAAAAATGAAAAAGATTTGGTGGTGGATTCTAGTTATACTGATTATTTTGATTATTGTAGGATTAATTGTAACAAGAAATATTTTTAAGAGTGCTACAGATAGTGTAATAAATTTAATTCTTTCTTATCTTGTTTAAAGAGAAGATGGGTAAAATTTGGGGATTCTTGATTGTGTTTTTTCTTTTGATATGTATTCTAGTTGTATTGTTTCTTCTAACAAGGGCTATGTATATTCATGCAAGCGAAAATTTATTGAAGTTGGTTCTTCCTTTTATTTCTTGAGATATGATTTGAAATAGCTTAAATGCCATATAACATGAAATATGGATATCAAAGCCATCACGATACCCGTTTCAACGTGCCAGAAAAGCATATTAGGGAACCAGGAGGTGTCTATTCCAAATTCAATTCTTAAAACAAATAATAGTCCAGATAATCCTACCCCTAAAAAGGAAATTAATAGCAGAGCATTCCAGATTTTTTTGTGAGTAGCTGGAGGGTATATTTTTCCTGCTCTGGATAAGAATGAACTTAATAGATAAAGAATTGTAGATATTATTACAATAAGTAATAGATTGTAGACGCTTTCCCTTTTCTCTGAGGTTGCATTTTGAACTTGGGAGGACTGGATAATTGGTTGTGTTTCTTGTAGTGTTTGAGAATGATCACATATTTTGTCTTTATTTACATCCGTGTATAAGTTACAATCTCCGGGGTAAGTATCATTAACTTCTCCATGTGGACAATCTAGTGCTAAAATGGTTGGGAGTAAGATTAGAAGGATAAATATTAGAATTATAATTCTCTTCATGTTCAGATAAGTGAAAAATCCCTTAAAAACCTAATGGATTTGAGTTCTATTTTAAAAAGGAGTTATTTGTTTTAATTAGTAACTACATATGCAAATATCTTTATATTTTAGTAACTACTTATTAAATCTTAGGTATTGTTTAATTATACGAACCTTTATTTTTGGAGTTTCTTTAAAAATCTTTGTGTTATCGACGACAACTTTATATAGTTACGATTTTGAGGTTTAAATTGAGTTAAATGAAACTAATTATTTTTTATCAAAATGAAAAAAAGAATGCCTACAATTGCACTTGCACAAATAAAATACAACCATACCGGCAGGCATAATGTTGACAGAATAAAAAAGTATATCGTTCTTGCTGCTGAAAAAAAGGCGGATATTGTGTGTTTTCCTGAAACCTGCATAAATAAATCTCAAAAACTGCCCTTGAATCATAGATTAATAAAAGAAATACAGGAAACATGTAAGGAACACTCTATTTGGGCAATAATTACTGACAATTTTATTTCTAATGGGACACATTACAAAATGGCCATTTTAATTGATAGAGAGGGGAAGATAAAAGGGAAATACAAAAAAGTACATTTGTATGGGGATGGGGTTGAAGAAAATGGAAAAAGGATATTTGTAAAAGACACTGATTTTGGAAAAATTGGAATAGTTATATGCTGGGATTTAGCTTTTCCAAAAATGTTCAGAAAAATGAAAAAAGCTGGAGCAGAGATAGTATTTTGTCCATCTTACTGGGGATATGAATCAAAAGCACATAAAGAAGATCCTAAACTCAATGAATTGAATTTGTTGAAATCTATGTTGCTTTCAAGAGCCTTTGAAAATTTGAATTTCGTATGTGTATGTAATCCTTACAAAGAAGAGTGGGATTTAATTGATTATTCTGGAATTGCTTCCCCTCACAAAATACTTGCAGAATTATATGATAAGGAAGGGTTAGTTGTTTCAAAAGTAAACTTAAATGAAATAGAAAAATTTACTAAGTTGTATCCTGGAAAAAATCCTGAAGAAGAAAAGTGAATTAAAAAAGGATGAAAATTTATCTCTGAGACATTACAATAAATGTTATTAAAGAAGTATGAACTTATACTGCAACGCTATATAGACTACAGCGCAGTTATATATAGAGATTTTATTTTTTAACTTAAACGTATAGAGCTGAAAGGGGGTAAAAATAAAATAATATGAAAAAAACAATAATAGGATTGTGTGTTTTTCTTGCAACTTTTGTATTAGTTACATCTGTTGTTTCTGCAGGTATGATTATTCCTGCAAGTGATAAAGCGATAGAACATTCTTCTGCTATAGGAGCTGGAGGAGATTTGGAAAGAGTAGATTTTATTCATTATGCAAAGCCAACAAATCCTGCAAAGCCATCAAAGGTAGCTACATGTTATAAGCTTCTTGGAGTAAAGTGGACAGGTCTTCCTGTAAATTATTTTATAAATCCTTCCAATACTGAAGGCATAAATGAGAATGTTGTTGTAAGTACTATTGAAACCTCTACACAAACATGGGGTCAAGCCACTTCCGCACCATTATTTAATGCTCCTTTAACTGGAGAGGTTCAGTATGGGGTTGCTAACGGGATAAATGCAATTGACTTTGGACCACTTGAACCAGGAATTATAGGGGTTACATCTATATGGTATTCTCGTGTAACAAAGCAAATTGTTGAATTTGATATGAGATTCAATGACTATTATGCTTGGGGAGATGCAACATCAGATAGTTCTTTAATGGACTTACAAAACATTGCAACACATGAACTTGGACATGCTGTAGGTATGGGAGATGTTTATACTTCAAGCTGTACTGCAGTTACAATGTATGGTTATTCTAATACCGGAGATATCTCGAAGAGAGATTTGGAACCTGCGGATATAACCGGATTGCAAAAGATGTACGGAGCTTAATTTGATTTATTTTTAATTTTTCTTTTTGCTTTTCTTTTTTCTTTATTTTTTCTTTTTTCTTCTGTTTTTTATCTCCTTTCTCTCATTTTTTAATTTTTAAGTACTGCATTTCATGATTCACTTTTTCAGTACCTGAAAATGTTTAAATAGTACTGCTATTAATTATCAGTACTTAAATAAATCCTAGGAGGTAAAAAAATGACTTTAATCCACATAACAAACGATAACTTCGAAGAAGAAGTGCTTGAATCGGATATACCTGTAATCATAGACTTTTATGCTAACTGGTGTATGCCTTGTAAGATGATGGCTCCTGTCTTTGAGTCCTTAAGTAAAGAATACGAAGGGAAAGTTAAGTTTATGAAACTAGATACTGAAAAATATCCTAGTGCAGCTCAAAACTTTAATATACAAGGAATCCCTGCTTTGGTTTTAGTGGACAAACAAAAAGAGATAGGAAGAATAGTTGGGTTTGCTTCACAAGAAGTTATTAAAAAGAAGATTGACAATTTAATTAAGAGATAAAATGGAACAAAAAAAAGTATTTGATATTTTGATAATAGGGGCTGGAGCTGCAGGTTTAACTGCAGCAATCTACTCCTCTAGGTATGCCCTCGATGTGGCAATAATTAGCAAAGATACCGGAGGTCTTGCTGCAACAGCGCATAAGATATGTAATTATCCCGGATTTGAAGAGATTCCTGGATTTGAGCTAATGCATAAAGTTAGTGAACAGGCAAAAAAATTAGGAGTTAAGATATTCAACGAAGAAGTTTTGGAGATTAAAAAGAAAAAGGGATTATTTACTTTAAAGACATCAAAAAACGAATATTTCTCTAAAAAGATAATTTTCTCAGGAGGGATGCAAAGAAGAAAATTAAATATTCCTGGAGAAGAAAAGCTCTATGGAAGAGGGGTAAGTTATTGTGCTACATGTGATGCTGGATTTTTCAAAGGAAAGGTTGTTTCAGTTGTGGGAGGGAGCGATGCTGCGTTAAGCGCTGCACTTCTTTTAGCAGAATATGCTTCGGAAGTATATATTGTGTATAGAAAAGAAAGTTTCTCAAGAGCTGAACCTGCATGGGTTAAATTAGTGGAATCTGAAAGTAAAATAAAATCTATATTCAATGAAGAGGTTGTTGAGATAATCGGAGAAGAAAAAGTAGAATCAATAAAATTGAAATCTGGAAAAGAAATTAAAACTGATGGAATATTTATTGAAATAGGCTCGGAACCAAACCTTAATCTATTAAAGGATCTTAAAATAAAATTGGAAAAGGGTTTTATTAAAGTAAATAAAAAACAAAAGACAAATATTTCTGGATTTTATTCTGCAGGAGATATAACTGATAATGAACTAAAGCAAATAGTTACTGCATCTGCACAAGGAGCAATTGCAGCATTTTCATGTTTTGAGGAACTAAAAATTGAATCTGGTAAAAAATGATAGATTTTGCTTGTAAAAAGTTTGATATTAATGAGACAATCAGATGTAGTTTAAACTTAACAAAAGCCGAATTCAAAATATTGGAATTTTTTATGAAGAATTCAACTAAAAGATTTGAAAGCAAGGATATTGCGGAGAGTCTTGATTTAGATTTATCAACTGTTCAAAGATCAATGAAAAAAATGAATGAAAAAGGAATAATAAAACGTTCACAAATAAACCTTGAAAATTCTGGATACACATATTCTTACTGCTTGTGCAATAAACAGGAAATAAAAAAAATAATAAAGGATATTGTTGATGGGTGGACAAACAAATTTCATCAAGAAATAGAGAGGTGGTGAAATGAAACTTCTAATATTTCGTAACACAAAACTTTAAATCCTGTTAATTTCTCTTAAATTTGTCAGCCCACTTCGCATAATGGTATTGCACGAGATTGCTAATCTCGGCCCTTCGGGGCTCGCAGGTTCGATTCCTGCAGTGGGCGTTTTTCCTATTTATGATAGATTTTTAAACAATATTTCTTTATGTTTATTCATGCCAATGGTCGATTTAGAGGATGATAAGGGAATAGAAAGAGCTAAGCAAAAAGATGCTGTAAGGCACAAGCATATTTATTGCTCAAAATGTGGGCGTCCTAAACCCTGTCATGACCCGGAATGCACTCAGTTGCATTGCAATTGCAGTACATTGTAAGTTTAGAAATTTATTTAAATAATAAGGTATATAATATTAATATGGATGAGATAGAAATAATTAACATTGAGGATGAGGAAATTGAGGAAGATGAAGAGGATTCTGAAGAAGAGGAAGAAGAAATAGATTATGAAGAATATGAAGATTCAATAAAGAAAAAAACAGATAGAGAACTTATTGAAAATATTGCTTTAAGAATGCTTTCTCTTGAAAAAAATATGAAGCAAATTCAGGATGATTTAATTGATACTTACAATATTCTTATTGAAGAAAAAGGTATTGAGGATGAAGAGTAATTCTAAGAAAGTATTAAAAAAGGGTGGAACAGGGGAAGAGGTTACAAGGTTGAAAAGAGAAAACCATAAGCTTAAAGCGGAAAACAAATTGTTAAAGGAACTTCTTAAATCAAATGAAGGGGTCGAGTCTGGAAGAAAGACAAAGGGGTATAGTACAAGATATAGTAGAGAGATTTAAGTTGGTCTTGGATTATAGAAGGTTACAAGCTTAATAAAATACCCTAACTTTTCTTTTATTCTAAAATGTAATTCTGGAGCCGAACTATCTATCGGACGAACTTCTTTTAATTTAGGTGCTACAAGTAAAGCAGGTAAAACTCTTAATACAAAACTTATAAGGAAAACTGAGAGTATTGCGCTTAATCCAAAAAGTGAAAATGAAGAGGAGCTTGAAATTTGTCCTCCTATAAACCCTCCCAAAAATGAACCTATTGAATTTATGAAACCGAAATAAGTGAAACAAAGAATAATCTTTTGTTTGGTTACAGCATCATAAATAAAATTACTTGTGGAAAGATTATATGAAGCCCAAACAAACCCAGAGAAAAATTCCACAATTATAAGATAGGTTATTAAGAACCAAGAAGGAAAATTAGTTAGGAAGATAGAAAGTATCCAAAGAAGAGGAACGAATGAAATTAAAAATCCAGATATTTTCATCACCCTTACGGTTCCTATTCTATCTATTCTTTTTCCAATAAAAGACAAGAATAATATAGGAGAAAGCAAGGAACTAAGATTAATTAAAGTAAAGGATAAGTAAGATAAATTTAATTCTTTTAACATATAAACGGCGAAGAAAGGTGAAGCGATTGCAACTCCAAAAGAAACTAATGCTGTAAATATTACAAATCTTCCAAAATTATTTGAACTCATTTTTTTTATGAATTGTATAAAACTAAAGTAAGCTTTTTCGTCTCTTACTGGGGTTGGTTCATATTGCTTTTTTAAAAAGTAAAATGAAAAATATCTTCCAATAGATGCCAATCCGAAAAGAATTACGAAACCAAAGAAAACCCTTTCTCCTTTAAAATAATCAAGAATCATTCCTGCACTAAGCATACTTAAGATTACAACAATCCCGTTTATTTTGCTCCTCTTTCCAAAATACTCTCCTCTTTTTGTTTCAACTAAATCCTGCATCCAAGAGGTCCAGGCAGGAGAGACAATTAAACCAGAAATTATTATAACGGAATAAGATATTATAAGTAATAGTGCAGCATAGGAAAATTTTAATTCCAAGAAAAAATAAGAGAATCCCACCAATAGTAATGGAATCCAGAAAAATGCCTGAATAAATACAAAAGGCAATGCCATCTTCTTTCTGGAATTTTTATGATAACTTTTATGTAAGAATATTCTAGTTATATTTGCAATAAGGGTTGGTAAAACTTCAATAATACCTATTAACTTATTGGATAAACCCATTGAGAGTGCATAGGGGGTGATATACCTTAACCCCATACCATCCATCACGCTATATGAAGCACCGTCTTTAAGACTATATTTTTTCCCTTTTTCTTTCAGTAACGCTTCTTCTTCCATATCGCCATATTTCTTTCACCTCACTAGTTTTCATTTTCATTTTATTATATCTAATTTTGAGGAATAGAAAAATACCCTTTATTTAAAAAACTATCTTTTCACATCAGAAGTCTTTTTCCATTGAATATAATTCTCTTCAAGAATATCAAGAATCTGTTGTCTTTGCTCGCTTTTACCAAGCCCCTTCCAGTCAAGAACAACAAAATCCACAGGTTCAAGAGTTTTTTTTATCACCTCTAAAATATTTTCATTTTTTAGGGGCATAACATAAGCAGGGATTATATGGGAAAATGCAACATTTGATTTTAGCTGGAGTTTGTTAAACCCCGGACAATAATGGGGCCCACCAATTCCTACTGCTATCTCCTTATATTTGTCTTCCTTAAATTCTTCAATTGCTTCTTTTATTACTTTTGCAATTATGAAACCTGCACGTCTATCCACCCATTCTGTTTCGGTGGAGCCTATTTCAATAAAAACACATGGTTTGTTTATTAGTGGTCCATGATGAGTGCATTCCAAAGTTATATTATAATCCAAATTAGCTTCTTTTGCTTTCTCCTCAAGTTTACCAAATATAAATTTGTTGAACAATGCAGAGGAAGGACATACTTTGTCTTTTTCTCCTCCGAAATCTGCACTCCTAAAATTACCTGGAGGATGCACAGATAGGGTCTTTTCTTTTTTTTCTGATTTGTGTTTTGAGGCAAATATAACAAAGTCATATTGATTTATTTTTTCCAGATTAAGATTTTCGGTATATATCATCTCTTCTTCAACAAGATAAAAATCAAAATTAGGCTTATTACTCCATGAAGAAAGAACAGGGTTTTCTCTAAACTGAGAGAGATTAGCCATTATGTTCATTCCAGCCTTATCTTTTTTACTAGCAACAATTAAATATTTTTGAAACATAAAGGTAAAATATCCGGAGTGTTTAAATTATTTTTGATAGTAGAATGCAATGTTTTGAGTATTTTAAGCGGTTTTTTTATATTTCTCTGTAAACTCATCCTGTATATATGCAAGGGAGGTTTTTAACTTCCTGAAACATTCCAGGTATTCAGGAGAACGAGTACTGTAAGGAGAAAGTGAATTAAGGATTTTTTTTGCCTCATTCAATTTTGTTATTAAACCATTTCCAAAACCTTCTGATTTAAACAGGTATTCCAAATCAACAAATCTGTCTTCTGCGTCTGAAGGATGTAACTCTCTACATTTAGCGATTATTTCCAGAAAACACTCTACAGCCTGATCTTTCGGTGTGAATCCTTCGTACCCATTTACCATTTAATTAATATTTGGTTCAGATGTTTACTACGTTAATCAAACCTCTTCTTTGATTACAATATCAATCAGGATAATAAGTTTTTTAAACTATTCTATACAGGAGAAAATATGAGATTAAGAGATTTATTCAGAAAAAATGAGTTTATAGACGATTTATACTCGCTTATAGAAAAAAGCGAGGGAGGAGGAGTACACGAGAGAGAGGAATCTATAGATTATTTTAAACAAGCTGATTCTATTTACAATAAATTGCTTAGAGAAATGGGAAAAAATTATTGTTTAAGAAAGTGCCCGGATGTTCCAAGAAGAATGAATTTGTTAGTGGATAAGTTAATGGAATACCAGAGTTAAAGAATACCTGAGTTAAATCTTAAAAAATAAAAAAGAGAAAGAAGAAAAATAAGTTTCTTTATTTTCTCTTAACAACAAAATAGTAAACTATTGCGGTCAGTACATTGAATAAAATTGCCACAATTGTCCAAATTATCTTGTGTTCCTGTTTCATCTTCTTTTGGTTTGTCCAAACATCGTAGATGACCCAAATTGCACAAATTAAGGCAATTATTCCTCCAAGTCCGTAACCTAGTAATGCCATTTTACACCTCCAAAAGTATATGCATTATTTAATATTTAAACATTCTGATAAATATAAAAACCCATTTTATATTGAATAAATAATGGGAATATTATCTGAGATATTGGGGCAAATTGCATTATTTTGTATTAATGCAATCTCTTCATTGGGATACTTTGGGGTATTTTTACTTATGACATTAGAAAGTATGATATTTCCAATACCTTCTGAATTAGTAATGCCTTTTGCGGGTTTTTTAATCTCAAGTGGTGAGATGAGCTTTTTGTATGTAATTCTTTTTTCCACTCTTGGAAGTTTATTTGGTTCTTTATTGTCATATTATATGGGAGTGTATGGGGGTAAAAGGTTTGTATCTAGATATGGAAAATATCTTTTGTTAAATGAGGAACATCTGGAAAAAACACAAAAATGGTTCTCAAGGAAGGGGGAATTAACAATATTTATTGGAAGATTCATTCCAATAGTTAGGCATGTTATATCTATCCCTGCGGGAATTGGTAGAATGAATCTTAAAAGATTTATGTTATATACTATTTTAGGTGCAGGGATATGGAATTTCTTTTTGGCATATGTAGGATTTGTATTGGGTAATAATTGGGAGAGGATAAGCCAATACTCTGATTATCTTTCTTGGGGAGTTTTAATAATAATAGTCCTTATTGGAGCTTATTTATTATGGAAAGAGATAAAGAAAAGAAAGCAGAGAAAGAAGATTAAGAAAATATAAAAACTCATATTTCATGATTTTTAAATGCAAGAGGGATATAAATTACTTATAGGAATTGGAGTTCTTTTACTTGGTATACTTATTGGAAATATACTTGCAAAAAATACTCGTGAAGAGCTAAAAGATGGGAAGAGGTGGTTTATAATTATAGTAGTATTATCTCTAATAGGTGCTGTTTTAAATTTAATATTTCTTAATGATGTTTTATTGTTTACATTCTTGTTCATTGCAGTTGTTACTTCAAGAAGTTTGAAGATAAAGAAGAAGGTAGTTAAGAAAAAGAAGGCAAATAAAAAAAGAAAATAATTCTTCTATAAAAGCATAATTTTATAAAATAAGAGAATAATTGTAAAATTATGGATAAAGAACTTGAAAAAATATACAATGAAACTGTAAAAAGGATAGACAAAAAAGAAAATAGAATGGAATTCTTGGTTTTTCCTGGAAAATACTTCAAATTTATGGCTAAGAACAGACCAATAGTTGTTTTTAGAGAAGACGAAAAATATGCTGAATTCAACCAGAAATATGTTAAAGAAGGTAACTCAATGGAGGAGTTCAAGCCACTAATTGATTATCTTGATAGAAATAATTATAGAACAAATTTGAATTGATTAGTCCTTTAATATAATTTGCAATGTTCTATCACAAGGTTTAAAAGTCCTAATTCAAGTAAAAAACTATGACAGAAGAACACAAAAATAAAGAACTTGAAGGTATAATGCATGAAGTTTCAAGAAATTTCTCTGAAAATCCTTTGAATAATAAGCTGGCAGAAATATTTGAGAGAGGAGGGGGAACATTAATTAGTGTTGGAGAAATAGTTAATGTGGCTAGTATAAATGAAACAGATAAAATTGTTAGATTTTATGGGGATTATAAGAATAGGGCTCGTTCTATAAAGGAGTTCAAGCCACTAATTGATTATCTTGATAGAAATAACTATAGATGGGAATAATTTGAATTGTAAAATTATAAAAACGCCTCTTTCTTTTTTATTTTATGGGATATATAAAAATAGGGCCTTCTGGATTAGGAGGGGTTGAAGAAGCAGAGGAAATATTAAACGAGTTTAAAAAATTAAATTTTGGGATTTGTGAAGTTGCATTTACTCACTCGATTTATATGAATAGGGAACAGGCAGAAGAAGTTGGGGGATTTGCAAAGAAGAATAATGTTGATTTAAGTATTCATGCTCCATACTTTGTAAATTTAAATTCTGAAGAAAAGGAAAAAGTTCATGCGAGTATGCAAAGAATTCTTAAGTGTTGTGAGATAGGGCATTATTTAGGTGCAAAAAGTATTGTTTTTCATTCTGGGTATTACGGGAAGGATTTTCAAAAAGCTAAAACTCCTGGGGAGAAGAAAAAAATAGAAGAAGAGACATTCCAGAATATTAAAACCAGAATTTTAGAGATGATGGGAGTGATAAAAGAAAAAGGTTGGAAAGTTGAATTATGTCCTGAAACTATGGGAAAGATAAATGTTTTTGGAAGTGTTGAGGAAATCTCAAGACTTGTTAAAGAAACTAAATGTGGGTTTTGTATTGATTTTGCACATATTCTTGCACGCGATAAGAAAGTGGATTATGAAAAGATAAAAAATTTATTTACAAGGAAAGATTGGCATTGTCATTTTTCTGGGATAGAGTATACTGAAAAAGGGGAAAGAAATCACATTGATTTAACCAAAGAGCAATGGGTTGAACTATTTGAAAATCTCCCAAGAGAAAAGAACATAACAATTGTATGTGAAAGTCCGGATAGAATTGAAGATTCAATAAAGGGAATAAAAATATTAAAAAAAGAAGATTAGGCTCCAATTTCCAGCAATGTTAATCCGTACATTATTAATATTCCAATAATTATTCCTGCAAGATATCTGAATGAAAACTTCTTTTCCTGTTTTTTGTGAATTTCTGGAATTAAATCGGAACCGGCAATGTAAAGGAATCCTCCAGCAGCTATAGGCATTACAATGTAAGCAAATACTGTTGATTTGTCAGCAAGTATTATCCCTACAACTGCTCCTAAAATTGCTGTTAGAGCTGAAAGGAAATTAAAGAATAAAGCTTTTCTTTTTGAATAACCAGCGTAAAGAAGAATTCCGAAGTCTCCTATCTCTTGAGGGATTTCATGAAGTATAACTGCAAGAGTTGTTGCAATACCTACGGGTATGCTTATAAAATATGAAGCGGCAATGATCAAACCATCTGTAAAATTATGAATTCCATCCCCAATTATATTCATTGTTCCCAATGAATGAGGGTGAGATTTTGAAGTGGGGATATGGCAGTGTCTCCATTGAATGAAATGCTCTATTGAAAAGAATAAAAGTATTCCTCCAAGTAAAAGAAGAGAAACGCTGAAAGTAAATCCTGTTCCTTCTATTATTTCTGGAATTAAATGGAGAAACGCTCCTCCTAATAAAGAACCTGCAGCAAGAGATACAAGAAACAACAACAGACTGTTTAATTTCTCTTTTTTAAGAAAAATAAAGAATATTCCTATAACTGATATAGCTGATACAACTATAACACTTAAAATAATCCACATCACCTGATTCATTGAGATAACATGAAATAGGGGTTTTTAAGATTAGTTATTAGAAACTGTTTTTATATTCCCGGATAGATATCCATGGAAGGTTGTTTTCTTTAGGATTATTGAAGGTAATTGAAGTAAAACCATGTTTATAATAAATAAATCAAAAGGAAAAAATACTGAGAACAACAAACTTGAAAAACTTAAAGTGTATAAAATTAGATAAATTAGTTGATTTTTCTTTGGATGTATTTTATCATAGTGTGTATTCATTATTATCATTCCCAGACATCGACTATTGTTAAATACAAGAAAAAGAAAGTTATATATGAAAAATATACCTATTAAAATAAATTTTCTTGTTATCGTTTCTTCGACTAAGAAATAAAATGGGATAAAAATAATTAAAGTTATCAAGATATTTATTACTGAGGACATAAGTTTTTGGAATGTGGAAGAATCTTTCATAATCAAATAATTTATTTGGTATATATAAATAATTTCGTGTTATCAATAAAAATATAAACCTTATTTCACAGGTTATATAATGTTATACTTAATAGGTTTAGGATTGAATGAGAAGAGCCTCTCAAAAGATGCTATTGATATGATAAAAAGATGCAAGAGAGTTTATCTTGAGAATTATACTGTGGATTTTCCCTATACACATCAGGCTCTTATTGATGAAATTGGAAAGAAATTCGTTGTTGCCAACAGGGAGAAGGTTGAGGGATTAGAGATAGTTGACGAAGCAAAGAAAATGGATGTTGCTTTACTTGTATACGGAAGCCCTTTAACTGCAACTACTCACATCACTTTAATTGAAGAGGCTATGCTTTCTGGAGTTAAATATAGGGTTATAAATAACGCTTCTGTTTTGGATGGAATTGCAGAAACTGGATTACAAATATACAAATTTGGAAAAATAACTTCTATGCCCTATTGGAAGCAATCTTATGAACCAGATAGTTTTATGGAAGTTGTGAAAGAAAACCAGTCGATAAAAGCCCACACTTTAATATTAATAGATATAAATATGAACATAACCAAAGCAATTGAACAATTGGAAAAAGCAGCAAAAAAGCATGATATAAAATTAGGAAAGTTAGTTGTTTGTCAGTGTTTAGGAACCAAGAAACAGAAAATACTTTACAAGGATATAGATGAGGTTAGAGGATATACAGGAGTACAAAAACCCTACTGCATTATAATTCCAGGAGAACTTCATTTCATGGAGAAGAAGATGCTAGAGGGATTTATATAAAAATTAATTGTTTG
Organism: Candidatus Woesearchaeota archaeon; assembly: GCA_964612685.1. Lineage (GTDB taxonomy): Archaea > Nanobdellota > Nanobdellia > Pacearchaeales > GW2011-AR1 > MWBV01. Next base: position 8,161 of record CAZTCF010000008.1, on the reverse strand, counting down.
AGTTAGTTAATTCAACAAGGATCTTGGGAGGAGGTATTATATCCTCAAACATTTCTTGGTATAAATTAAGCTTTATCTTTTCAATCTTTTCTTTTGGAGGGTTAGCATACTCTTTTCTATTTACTCCTCCATATACAAAACAAGAATATTTGTCGTTTAAAACATCCATTAATCTTTTATTGAAATAATTCCTTTCTTCCCTGGACAAAGAACATAATTTAGATGATAAGTTAATATTGAACTTAGTCAACAAGCTAATACTCATAATTATCAATAAAACAAAAGTACATTTTTAAATATTCTTGTAATAAAAAAGATTTAAGGTTTAGCAACTTTTAAAAATTAAGTTCAATTAAATAAATATTATGGATAAAAGAAGGTTACTTGGAATGGCATTTGTGTTAATCTCTATGATTCTTTCTATTACTAATATTCTATCTGTTAAAATTACTGGAGGAGTTCTAGGAGTTAATGTTGAAAGTTCGTTATTAACTATTCTCACTTTCGTTTTCTTTTTTGGAGGGATATTTATCTTGGGAAGTTTAGATGAAAAGGTATCTAATTGGGTTAAAGCAGCTGCTATTGCAGGAACGATAGGTCTTGTTGGACTACCTGTAATTACTTCCATTAAAGAAAAGCGTTCCTCTGTTCCTGAAAAAAATGTTGAGGTTGAAAATACAGTTAAGGTTGTTTCTCCTTACTCTACAACTCAAGGGAGATTTGAAAGAACTTACAGATGGGATAAAATACTTGATGAAGTTGAAGAGAAATACGAGATTCCAAAGGGAATACTAAAAGGACTTGCAATGCAGGAAAGTTATGGAGATCCTCTAAGATTAAATGTAGGTAAAAATGGAACGGGCGATGGGGGGGCAGGATTATTTATGTTTCAGCCAAGAACAGCCAGGGCATATGGGTTGAAAGTGTATGGAAATTCCAATAAATCAAGTGCAGATACTATTCATGGAATTCAATTAAAAGAGTTAGTAAAAAAATATAATTACGATTATGGAAAATTAGCTGAAATAGATGAGAGATTTGATGTTAGGAAATCTGCAGAGGCCACAGCAAAGTATCTTAGGGATGATTTCAAAAGATATAAATCTTGGGATAAAGCCCTTTCTGCATATAATCAGGGGAAACCTGCTCCAAATGCAGGGGAAACTAAACACGTCATGGCTGTGAATAATTATAAAGAGTATTACAATGAGAGAGATAAAACAGACAATAATTATGCTTCTCAAAATGCAGTAAAGAAGGTGGATTCAAAGAAAAAAACAAGAGAAAAAAGAGTAAGAAGATAAAAAATACGTATTTCCAAAATCTTAAAAACTAGTCATTCTATTGAATTAAAGAAAAATGTATGATTTTAAGAATGTTGAAAGGGTTGCAAGAGAAGTGTGGGAAAAGCACAAAAAGGAAATAAAGGATGCAGTTCAGAATAATCCAAAAAAACCTTTATTTAGCTTTCTTGAGGGTCCTCCCACAGCAAATGCTCCCCCGGGATTACATCATCTTGAGGCAAGAACATTCAAAGATATAATATGTAAGTACAAATATATGAATGGATTTTCTGTTCCTAGAAAGGGAGGATGGGATTGTCATGGACTTCCAGTTGAGGTACAAGTTGAAAAAAAACTGAACCTAGACTCAAAAAGAGAAGTTGAAAAATATGGGGTGGATAAATTTGTTAAACAGTGTAGGGAGGAAGTTTTTTCAAATATAGAAGATTGGAATAAATCAACTGAAGAATTGAATTATTGGGTTGATTTAAAAAATCCTTATGTAACTTTAGATAATAATTATATAGAGAGTGTTTGGTGGAGTCTGAAAGAGTTATATAATAAAAAACTTTTATATGAAGGATATAAAGTTCTTCCTTTTTGTACGAGGTGTGGAACTCCTTTATCAAGTCATGAGGTTGCACAAGGATATAAAGAAGTTCAGGAAGAATCGGTATATATTGCGTTTAATGTAAAAGATAAAAAAGGAGAATATGTTTTGGCCTGGACAACAACTCCCTGGACATTACCTGGGAACATTGCTTTGGCTGTGGGTCCAAAGATAGATTATGTAAAAGTCAAGCTTCCGGATGGAGATAAATTAATTCTTGGTAAAGAGAAATTGGGGTTGTTAAAGGGACAGTATGAAATATTGGAAAGAATGAAGGGGAAAGATTTGATTGGATTGGAGTATGAACCTCTTTATGATATAAAAGAACTTCAAGCAGATAATTCATACAAAATAATTCCTGCAGATTTTGTAACAATGGAGGATGGAACGGGGGTTGTTCATACCGCAGTGATGTATGGGGAAGATGATTATAATTTAGGAAAACAATTTGGATTACCTGAAGTCCATACTGTTGGACAGGATGGAAAATTCCTGGATATTGCTCCTGAATTTATTAGAGGGAAGTATGTTAAATCTGCAGAAAAAGATATAAAAGAGGATTTGAAAAAAAGACATCTTCTTTTTAAAATTGAAAAAATAAGTCATGATTATCCATTCTGTTGGAGATGTGATTCTCCCCTATTATATTATGGAATAAATTCCTGGTTTATAGACGTTAGTTCAATAAGAAATAAGTTAACCAAACTAAACAAGGAAATTAACTGGTATCCTTCTCATATTAAAGATGGGAGATTTGGAAAATGGTTAGAAGGAGCTAAGGATTGGGCTTTATCTAGGTCTAAATTCTGGGGAACTCCCCTCCCAATATGGAAATGTGAATGTGGAAAGGAAAAAATCATTGGAAGTGTTGAAGAACTTAAAAAAGAAGCAGTTAAATTACCAAAAGAAAAAATAGATTTGCATAAACCCTGGATTGATAAGATAAAATTAAAATGCTCTTGTGGAAAAGAAATGCAAAGAGTTCCAGATGTAATTGATTGTTGGTATGATTCAGGAAGTGCCTCATTTGCACAGTTTCATTATCCGTTTGAAAATAAAAAGGAATTTGAAAAAAGATACCCTTACAATTACATTGCAGAGGCAATAGACCAGACGAGAGGGTGGTTTTATACATTGCATGTTTTAGGAACAGTCTTATTTGATAAACCTGCATACAAAAATGTTATCTGTATGGGACATATTGTAGATGAAAAGGGAGAGAAGATGTCAAAATCAAAGGGAAATATAATAAAACCAAGAGAGATAATAGATAAAGCAGGGGTGGATGGGGTCAGATTACAATTCTTTACCTCAGATGTAGGAAATCAAAAAAGATTTTCTTATGATCTGATGAAAGAAAATGTTTTAGGATTTTTGAATGTTTTGTATAATTGTTCAAGTTATTATAAGCAGCTTCCACAAAAGAAAAATTCAAATAAAATTGAGGATAAATGGATATTGAGTAAGCTTAACAATCTGATAAAAGAAGTTTCTTTGGATCTAAGTAATTATGAGCTAAATAAACCCTTTGAAAAAATAAATAACTTTGTGGTAAACAACTTCTCAAGAGGATATATTAAAATAACAAGAGATAGGGAAGATACAAAAGAAGTAATTGGAGAGATTCTTGAAAATGTATCTCTTTTACTTGCTCCGTTTGCACCCTATATATCTGAATATATATACAAAGATTTCTCAAAAAAATCTGTTCATCTCTCCAGTTGGCCTAAACATAATGAAAAGAAGATAAATTTACAGTTAGAGAAAGAGATGGAAATGGTTATGAAAATAATTGAAATAGGATTATACGGAAGAGATAAGGCAGGAATTGGTTTAAAGTGGCCTTTACAAAAAGCAACTGTATCTGGAAAGGATGTGGATCTTGAGAAAGAGTTTGTTGATATATTAAAAACTCAACTAAATGTGAAGGAAATTGAAATTGGAGAGAGCTCTGAGCTTAAAGTTGAACTTGACACCAATATAAGTAATGAATTGGAATCGGAAGGATATGCGAGAGAACTCTCAAGACAGGTTCAGGAATTTAGAAAAAAACTTGGGCTCAATAAAAAAGAATTAATTGAGCTTTATATCTCTTCCAGCGAGGATTTTAATGAGGTTATTAATAGTAAAAAAGAGTTCATAAAGTCAAGAACAAACTCCAAAAAACTGGAATTTGTCACAACCCTGCAGAAAGAAAAATTTAAAAACACTGTAGAATTTAATATTAAAGATAAAAGAGGGGAGATAGGGATTATCATAAAGTGACTACCGGTGGGTAATTCAAAAAATTTACTCTTTTATTATAATAAAGCTTAAAAGGAGATGATGCTAACACTAAACATAGAAAATGATAGTAAAAGATGAATTCCTAAGTAGATTGAGGAAAATTTTTGATTTAAACCTCTATGAAGTCAAGGTTTGGACTGCTCTTTTATCGAGGGGAACTTCAACCGCTGGAGAGTTAAGCAACATCTCGGATGTACCTCGTTCAAGAACATACGATATTCTAGAAAGTCTTGAAAAAAAAGGATTTATTGTTATGAAATTAGGTAAACCAATAAAGTTCATTGCTTTGAAACCTGAAGAAGTTGTTGAAAGGGTAAAGAAAAACCTTGTTAAATATGCTCAAGAAAGAACAAAAAGATTGGAAACATTGAAAGATGATGAGGTTTTAGAGGAACTTAATGGATTATTTACAAAGGGAATAAGATTTGTTGAGCCAAGTGAATTGTCTGGTAGCCTTAAGGGAAGACAGAATCTTTACAATCATCTTGATATGATGATACGTGATGCTGAGAAGACTATTACAATTGTTACAACTGCTGAGGGCCTTAACAGGAAACTTGAAGCATTGATGCCTATTCTTGAGAAATCAAAAAAGAGAGGAGTAAAAGTTAGAATTGCTGCTCCAATAAACAACAATAATATAAAATATGCAAGAGAGTTAAAAAAAGTTGCCGATGTTAGGGAGATGCAAAATATAAGAGCTAGATTCACTATTGTTGATTCTAACCAGATAATGTTTATGCTTCTTGATGATGAGAAATTCCATCCAAATTATGATATAGGGGTTTGGATTAATACTGAATTCTTTGCTCAGGCACTAGAACAGATGTTTGAGTTGGCTTGGAATGAAATGAAACCTGTTAAGTAAGCAGTTTTTACAAATCAAAACATATAAAAAACCTTTTTCTCTAGATAGATTATGAAAATAAAGAAAGGTGGTAAAAGTAAATCAAAAATATTTATAGCAATAATTGCATTAGTGGTTATTGGGCTTTTGGTGGGAGGATATTTTGGATTCAAGGCTTACAAAAGCAATAAAGAGGAGAGAGAAATGAATATATTTCAACAGGCATTTAGTTACGGGTATACAAGTGCTGTATTGCAAATTATGAATGTTTCTGATACCTGTCAACCATTTCCAGTTTATGTTGGAAATGAAACGAGAACATTAATTTCGGTGGATTGTCTGGAATTTGGATAAAATTTAGATTTAGTTGAAAGGAGGTGAAAATGGTGAAAAAGAAAACAAATAAAAAGGTGGTTGATGTTAAGTCGTGCGGAATATCTGATGGAAGTTCTTGTAATATATTCTGTATTAAAATTGCAGTCATTGCATTCACTTTGTTTATATTAACAGTCTGGCCAATTGTAAGGGTGAGATTGTTGAATGTACATTGGGGGTGGTATTTAGGAATAATGATTGTGTTTGGAGCTATTGCAATGAAAAGAGGTTGCTTTTGTTCCAAGAAATAATTTAATTTTTTAATTTATTATTCTTATAAGAAAATTTATAAACCTAAATAAAATTGAAACCTGATGCAAGGTTATAAATCAAAAAAGGGGAATGAAAATATTGATGGAATTAGAAGAGAGAGAAAGTTTTCTAAAAAAGCTTTAATTTATGGGGGTGTAGGTATGGGAATTGTTGTTTTGGATACATACTTATCTAAGAATGTGGGTGTAGAATCATTTTACAAAGAATTTAAGGAACTTAATCCATATGAGATAGTAACTAACGCATTATTTGGTATATCCTCTATGAGTACTTTAATTGGGGGAACAATATATGGAATTTCTCATATGTTTGAGGAAGATAAAGTGAATGAAAAGAAAAATCTCGGAAGCAAATTATGAGATTAAAATTTTATCTTTTCTAATTCTTCCAAGTTTTTTATTTTAAATATCTCAAGCCTTAATTTCCTTGAGTCTTTTTTACATTTTGTGAAATTCATTGCCTGAAGTTTTATCTGACGGAAGGGAAGTTTGTATTTTTTTGCAAGCTTAATATATTCACCAAATGATTTTTCAAATTTAGTTCCAGATATTTTTGAGAATATTTCTGGACGCCCAATTGCTTCCCTCCCTATCATAACATAATCAAATTTTTCAAGTAAATGCTTGAAGTTTTTCTCATTAACATTTCCGGAGTAGATGATTGGAAGCTTTGTTTTTGATTTTATTTCTTCTGCAAAATTTAAATCTGGTTCTCCAGAATAACCCTGATCTTGTGTCCGTGGGTGAATACATACTGCATCACAATATTTATCCGCTATTTTAAGTATCTCAAAAGAAAATTTGGATTTTCTCATCTTTAGGGTTAAGGGCTTCTTTGTATTTTCTCTCATAACTTTTAATATATCTTCAATAATTTTCAAATCTCTAAGATAACTTCCAAAACCATGTTTTCTTGCGGTTTTAGCAGGACATCCAAGATTTAAATCCCAAAGTGAAACTTTCTTATCATATTCTTTTACAAATTCTTTTATTCCTTTTGTGCTTGTGCAAAATAATTGCAATGCCGGATTATCATCTAAGAAAATCTCTTTTTTGGAAAGAGGGTTTATCATTCCTGTATAAGTTAAACCACACCCTGCCTTTTTACAAAGAAGCCTGAAAGATATATCATTAATCTCCTCCATTGGAGCAAGGAATATTTTATTTTTTAAATTTAAATTTTTTATATTTCTCATAATTAAGATAATAAAAATCTATTTAAATTACCTTTTGTTGGGTATTGGATGCTCAATAAAAATAAGAAAAGGGCCTGGTCTAATTCTCTTACAATTCTTATAGGTATCTTTTTACTTATTGTAGTTATAGGAGTTATATTTATTGTAGTTAATGGGGGGAAAAAAGAAAACTCTTTGGAAAAGTATAATTCAAGTTTAAAAATTGCAGATGTATTAATAGTAAATACCAGTGATGTGTATATAAGAATTGATAGAGATTATGAAGAAGAAAAAGAAGAAATTCAATCTGTAATATTTGTTTTTTATGATAATAAGGATAAAGAAATTGTAAGAATTAGTGTTCCTATTGAAGAGCTTGAAGAAAAGAGTATGGATGTTGTTTTAAATGTGGGAAATACTTCTAAGGTAGATAATATTAAGATTGTTCCAATTTTTATATCTAAATCTGGGGAAGAGATTATAGGGATCTCTGAGGATAGTTGGGAAAAACCCAGGTGTGTTCCCAATTGCACCAATAAAAAATGTGGAGAGGATGGTTGTGGAGGAAATTGCGGGGTGTGTGGTACAGGATACGCCTGTCAATCAAATGGTACCTGTATAAAAACAGTTAATTGTGAATCTCATAATTCGTATAAGTGTTATAATGGAGATGTATATTGGTATGATAGTTGTGATAAAAGAGAGGGGGTAAGATATGATTGCAATTCTACACAAACATGTTTGAATGGACAATGTGTTCAAAATGTGGAAAATTGTACAACTCATGCTTCTTCAAACTGTAGCGGAGGGGATGTTTATTGGTGGAATAGTTGCGGAACAAGAGAAGAAATAAGATATGATTGCAATTCTACACAAACATGTTTGAATGGAACTTGTGTAAATAATGAACCTACTCCAATAACGGGGGGAGCAATAATTGCTGATCATAATGCTGTAGAAGATTTCGATATTATTCCTTCATGTTGGATTGAAGAGGCTAAAGATAAATTTGTAATTGGATATGGGCATACCTCCCATGGAAGCCAAATAACTACTGGGCTTTCAATGGTTAAAACTCAACATGGAAGTTTATATGATTATAATGATGGGGGAACTAATGGAGCACTGGATTATGAAGAGGGAGACGGATATGGGGAGGGTTGGCTTGACCATGATGTGGGATATGGGGGATGGGATGTTGAAACAAGAGATTATTTAGACGGGAGTGATCCCGGTGCTGGAACCGAAGACCATTCTGATGTAAACACCATTATGTGGTCCTGGTGTGGGCAGGTAGGGAGTTATACTACATA
>CAZTCF010000007.1:0-34290 GCA_964612685.1 Candidatus Woesearchaeota archaeon | reverse complement strand
AAACACCATGATAAATTTATAATTGAGATATTTATAAAGATTTCGGATTTTTTTTGTATATTTTGTTTAATCTTTAGAATTATTCAAATCATCATCTCTTATCTTTTCTATTCTGTCCGAAAGTGAGGTTTCCTGTTTTTCAAGTTCCTTCATCCTTACCTCAAATATCTTGATTTTGCTAAGCATCTCTTCCTTTATCTTTAACTTATCGGATTTTATCATTATTTGACCTATAACTTTGAAAACATCTCCATGAGAACTCTCTAACTCTTTTAAAGCATCTTTTGTTTCAGACAATTCCATCTGAAAAGCCTGCTTTTGAAAAAGTATGTTTTGTAAACCTTGCTCTAAAAATTGTATTTCTTGAATGCTTTTTTCTTTCATTTGTTACCCCTTATTCTGCCTTGACTACTTTTACCTTTGTCCTGGGCTTGAAAAAGATTTTGCTTCCACAAAAAGGACAAAGAAATCTTTTCTCAAGGTTCTTGTCTGTAACTTTTTTTCCGCACTTGAAACACTTGTAAGTTGCCATTTTATTGAATATTAAACTCTTAAAGAGTATAACTATCTCCCGCAAATTTTTTATTGCATTTTGAACATTCCCATATACCACTTGCCAATCTTTTTACTCCAAGCTTATTGCAAAATGGACATTTTTGTTTTTTTCTTTGTTTGGATTCTACTTGAACTAACATGTTTCTAACTTTTTTTCCGTATCTAACTCCAAACCTTCCTGCTGATTTTGTTTTCTTTGATTTTGTTGTCATTTTATACGTTGTTTATTGTAAATGGGGCTACCCGGATTTGAACCGGGATCGCGAAGTCCCAAACCTCGAAGGCTACCAGGTTACCCCATAACCCCATCATAAAAAAATAGCTAATTTTGATTTATAAAAGTATTTGATTACTTTTTCTTTGCTGGTTCTTTAGCTTTTTCTGCTTTTGGGGCAGCCGGTGTTGCGGTTGCCGCTCCTGCTACAGGGGTTGCTGCAACTTTTTCTGCCGCAGCAGCATCCTTAACTGCCTGTTCTTGTTTCAATAGGATTTCCTGCTTTCTTTGAACTTCTTTAAAATATTCATCTAGCATTTTTTTCTTCTCGTTAGATGTCTCGGTTTTAATCTGAGAAATCTCCTTGTCATATTTACCACTTTCAATATCTCTTTCAATTTCTTTAGCTGGCTTGTTTTCAACTAAAACTCCGAGACTTACACAGGTTCCAACAACAACCTTTACAGCAGATTTCAAATCTTTACATAATAGATTTTGCATCTTTGTTTTTGCAACAGAAATTATTTGTTCTATGGAAGCGTTTGCAATCAGATTTTTTGTTTGTAGTCCTGAACCTTTAGCCACGCCCAACTCTTTTTTAAGTAACTCTGAAACTGGAGGAGAAAATATTTTAACCTCAAATTTTTTTGTTTTCACGTCTATATCCAGCTCAACCGGGACCTTTAATCCATGAAAATCTGAAGTCGCTTCATTTATTTTTTGTATAACTTGATTTATAGGGATTCCTGCTGGACCAAGCTTCTGGCTAAGTGCAGGTCCTGGCTTCATTGCCCCTCCTTCTGCCAATAGTTTAATTTGCATTTTCTTCTTCCTCACGTCTTATGACTTTAATGTTATCTATCTTAACTGTGACCGGTAGTGGAACAACTGCTCCAAACAAGCTCACAACTACTTCTTCCTTTTGTTTGTCTATTCTTAAAACTTTTGCTTTTTCCCCTTTAAGAGTTGAACCAATCATTTCAACAATATCTCCTTCTTTTATTGAAACGCTTTCGATGGTTGGCTGAACCATCCCCTGAATTTCAGAGTATTCTATTGTCTTTCCAATAATCCCTTTTACGTAAGGTAAATTAAAAACTGCCTCTTCGGCTGATTCCCTATCTTCAGATTCAAGGAAAATATATCCTCTTAATCCGTGAGGTCTTAGAACAGAATAAATATTAAGATTTTTCTTTTTTGACCTATCTGCAATCATATCGACGGCACGTTCTTCTTTATTTGTCGTTACTTTTATTATGAAAATCATTTTTATTTTTTAATTTATTTTCTATATTTAACTTTCTTGTTCCAACTACCTCTTAATATCTAAGAAGTAGATAATAATTTAAAAAATTGTGTGTTTATAAAAGTTTGGTTAGTCAGGAATCCTATACCTAATTAACATTTCTTTAGCAATTTTCTTTTCTAGGCTATTAAGCTCTCTCTTAATTGGAGATTTTATATTGATATTTCCATCTGAATTCTTTTTTATATTCTTATAAGAGCCGGTATACACTTCTGGATTCTTTAAATTATTCTTAAACAAAAAAGAGTAAACACTTTTTGTGGATCTTCTATTAGAATATACTCTCCCTATGTAAACTCCTTTTTTTGCTGGAGCACAACCTAATTCAATGTTGTAAATTTCTCCATATTTTAAGGGCCAATCCATAAAAAAATATGACATATATAATTAATAAAAATTTAGATAATAAATAAGATAAAAAAATAAAAATAAAATTATTCCTCAAGGTTCTTCTTAGCCAAAAAACCCCACCAAGCGTTTCTTGTTTTTACAACCTCTCCTGTTTCAGAATCTATTTGTGCTTTTACTCTCATTTGAGATTTGATAAAACCAAGAACTTTTACTTCTTTTTTAGCTTTAACTTCATAAGCTGCTTTTGTTTCTTCTCCACTTCCAACTTCCTTAAGTTCTATCTGGCAACCTGTCTCTTCACATTTAGCTCCTAAAACTTCCAATGCTTTTTGAGAGGCAGTTTCTGGCATAACCTTAACTTCTGCTTTCATCCCATTAGAAAGCTCTGCATAAGTTTTACCATCTTCACCTTGAGACATCTTCATTTCAGTCTTTGCCTCGGCACCCCCTTCTCCAGAACGAATTGTAGAACCAAATTCAGAATTTGTTTGTACTTGTAATTGGGAAGCTACTCCTTGGTTTTGAGTTCCAGTATTAACCTCATTTCCAGAACCTGAAGTTACGGGATTATCTTGCCCTCCTGAGTTTCCTACATTTCCTTGGTTTTCATCAACACATGCTCCATCTACACACCCATTGGGACAGTTGTAAACTCCTTTTTCAGGACCGTTATCTCCACAAAACCACTCTAGAAGATAAGAAACAGAACCTTCTGGTTCATCTGGCCCTTGATAACAATAATCCAATCCATTGGATTCTTCTCCTTCTGGAATAGGTTGGATTTGTCCTTTTTGGTAAGGCTTATCACCATTATCAGAATCTGTACATGCTGTATTACCTTCACCTGCTGCAAACACTAGAGAAATCGCTAGAAGAAATACAAAACAATACAAAAATACTTTTTTCATTTACACCTCCTTTCACTTTAAAATTGATTTATTTATTGTAATATGTCATAGTAATTAACTTTTATAAAAGTTTCTAAAAATCTCGAGGATGGAAAAGATGAAAAAAGAAGGTTATTAATCAAAAATTGACATAACCATTGAAATCAAAAAACCTAATAGGCCCAAAATACCTATTCCGATTGCAGAAACTTTTGCGGTTAATTCGAATTCTTTTCTTGTTGGTTTTTTCAAAACCTGCCATACTCTTCTGCACTTCAATAAAAATGATTTTGTTTTTTCTAACATAATATTATCAAAAGTAAATAGTTTAAAAATTATTCGGAAAGTAAAAATATTAATTCTCAAAAAATTCTATCCCCAATTCTTCCTCTATCTCCTTGCGTTTTATACTCTCAAGAGAATCCCCTCCTCCCAAAATTTGAGAGGATTTAACCCCTGTAACTATAATCAAAACCCTAATTGATTTATCCATATCTTCAGCTATCTGGGCTCCTCCGATTAATTTTGCATCCGGACTTAATTTATCCCCTACCGCAGCAATTATTGTTTTATATTCGTCCAAACTCATATTTGAACCTCCAATCACATTAACTAATGCTCCAGTTGCATCCGAAATATCCACATCTAAAAGAGGGTTGTTTATTGCTTTTTCAACGGCCTCTATGGCTCTGCTTTGACTATCTGCTTCTCCCATACCAATCAGAGAAACCCCCCCATTAACCATAACTGCCTTAACATCTGCAAAATCTAGATTTACTAAACCTGTCTTTGTTACCAATTCGGTTACTCCCTTAACTGCATTCGTTAAAACCTCGTCGGCAATTTTAAATGCTGTTTGAAGGGGCAAATCTGGGGCTAATTCCAAGAGTTTATCATTGGGTATTACTATTAATGTATCAACAATTGCTTCTAATTTCTCTAAACCATTCATTGCATTTTCTATTCTCTTTTTCCCCTCAATAGTAAATGGCAATGTTACAATGGCTATTGTTAGTGCTCCTTGTTTTTTTGCTATTCCTGCAACTACTGGTGCGGCTCCTGTACCTGTTCCCCCTCCTAATCCACAGGTTATAAAAATCATGTCGCTCCCAGAAATCTTCTTTTTTATTTCTGATTCGGATTCTTTTGCAGCTTCCTGTCCTACTTGAGGATTGCTTCCTGCTCCAAGCCCTTGAGTCAATTCCTTCCCAATCAATATCTTCTGGTCTGCGTTTGCATAAAGTAAATCCTGAGCATCAGTATTTATAGCAATTAATTCTCCCCCTTTTATTCCAATTTCTCTCATTCTACTTAAAGAATTATTTCCTCCGCCCCCAATACCCATTATTTTTATCTTTGCAGACTGTTTTTTCAAAAGTTCTTCCAACTCCTTATCGATATTTCGGATATCTGAGGAAAGTGAATCAAAAGAATCGTCCTCTTCCTGTAAATTTGTCATACTCAGTGAAAGTTATTTTGCTTTTTAAGCATTATTGTTGTTTTTTGGAAGATAAAAAGCAATTTCAAGGATTATTAATATTATGTAAATACACTAAGAAGATTATTCAAATATTGTTAAATATCAGAGGGGTTATCTTGAATATTCTTTTTTTCTTGATCTCCAGATTCTTTAATATCCAACTCTTTAACTTCTAATTCCAAGTCTAACATTTCCTTGAACTTATCTTTAAAAATTTCAACAAAAGCCTTGAAACCCTTGTCAACTTCTAAAACCAACTTCTTATTTACTATCTCAAATTTGAAATTTCTTTTAAACAAAAACTCGTTCAAAGATTTTATTTTTTCATTTATGTCTTCCACTTTTCTTAATATCTTAACATGATAAATAACTTCTTTTCCTGCAAGAGGATTGTTGAAATCAACCATTGTTCTTCCTCCAGAAACTGTAAGCACTTTACCAATTCTATTATCAAAATTAAGGACTGTTCCTGGAATTGGATTTACTTTGTGCTCCACAAAAACCTTCATAGGAATCATTTGTATTAAAGAAGGGTCTCTTAATCCGAATGCGCTTTCGGGTTTTAACTCAATATCATATTCTCCAGCCTCTTTTCCAATAAGAAAATTTTCTATGCCTTTAAGAAACATGTCCTGCCCCAAGCAAAATATAAATGGTTCTGCTTTTTGATTTGGATTTAATTTCTTTAATTCTTCGGGAACGTTTGAATCGAACACCTCTCCATCCTTTATTTTTCCTGTGAATTCAATTTCAATAAAATCGTTTTTTTGAAAAGACATGGAAATTCTTAAGTAAAAACGTTTATAAATGTATTTTTTTTGTTTAATTTATGGTATTAAAAATTATTAACGCAACAGAGGCTAGAGTTGGAACAAATATTATTGTTGAAGGTACTCCATGTACAATTAAGAGTATAGATATTTCTAAAACTGGAAAACACGGGCATGCAAAATGTAGGATAGAGGCTGTTGGAATAATTGGGGGAACAAAAAAAGTTTTCGTTGTTCCTGGACATGAAAGATTGGAAGTGCCTATAGTTGATAAAAGAAAGGGACAAATTCTTTCAAAATCAGAGGGCAAAGTTAGCATAATGGATTTAGAGAATTTTGAAACAATAGAAGTTCCTTGTCCAGATAGTGAAGTCTATGAAGAACTTCAAGAAAACGGAAATTGTGAATATTGGGATGTTGAGGGAGAAAAATTAGTTAAGAGGAAATTATAATATGGCAAAAATACCTGAAGCACAAAATAGATTGTTCAAGAACGTTTTTGTTTGTAAAAATTGTAAAACAAAAATAAAATCTGATACACAAAAAATTCTTAAAGGAAAAGTTAAATGTAGAAAATGCGGGAAGGGAGCATTCAGACCATTGAAGAAGGGAAAGTAAGAATACCGCTATTCTTTTAAACCTAATTTTACTTTAAAGCAAGAGGAAAAATGGATTATTTTACTATTATAGATTTAAGTTTGCTTGTAATATTTGTTATTTTTATATCAATCTTTCTTTTCAGAAAAAGAAAAAAAGTAAAGAAAGAGGGGTGGTTATTATTGTATAAAACTACCTGGGGAATGAAATTAATAGATAAGGTAGGAAAAAAATACAAAAAGACACTAAGTGTATTAAGCTACATAGTAATCGGTATTGGTTATATCCTGATGGGTTCTATGCTTTATTTGTTTGGAAAAATAATATACATATATATTGCTTATCCTTCAATAGTTCGTGCTATAAAAATTCCTCCGATAACTCCCCTAGTTCCTTATTTACCTCAGGCATTTAAATTGGATTTTCTACCTCCATTTTATTTCACGTATTGGATAATCATTCTTGCAATAATAGCAGTAACTCATGAATTTATGCACGGTATCTTTATGAGGAGATATGATATAAAAATAAATTCAACAGGATTTGGGTTTTTTCCTTTCTTTTTTCCAATATTCTTGGCTGCATTTGTAGAACAAGATGAAAAAAGTATGAATAAAAGTTCTCCATTTAAACAAATGGCGGTTCTAGCCGCAGGTACTTTTGCAAATGTTATAACAGCAATTCTATTCTTTGGAGCAATGATATTATTTTTCTTGGCAGCGTTCGTTCCTGCAGGGGCAGAGTTCAACACGTATTCTTACTCCACAGTCAGTTTGTCCAGTATAACCTCAATGAATAATATTTCTTTAACAAATCCAACTTATGAAGAGATATTAAATTTATCAAAGGAAACAGGATTAAATGAACTGACAACAGTTAATGCGCTTTATCTTATAAACAAAATAGGACTAGAAGAACAAAAGGAAGCGAAAGAGTATCTCTTTCTTTATGATGATTCTCCTGCAATAAGAGCTGAGATTGATGGTACAATAATAGAAATCAACGGGGTCAAGATAACAGATTGGAATTCATTTGGAGATGAAATCTCAAAATACTCTCCAGGAGAGCAGGTAACTTTAACAACAATGAAAGAAGATTCAACAGAGGATTATGTTATAACGCTTAAAGAAAATCCAGAAAATTCTGAAAAGGCATGGATAGGTGTAGGATATATAGAACAAAAAAGAAACGGAGCCTTAGGGAAGGTTGTTGAGGGATTATCTTCTTTTAAGAAAGATTATGTTCACTATGAACCGAAGTTTAAATCTGGAACATTTATTTATAATCTTCTTTGGTGGCTTGTTTTGATAAGTATTAGTGTTGCACTTATGAATATGTTGCCTATGGGTATTTTTGATGGAGGAAGATTCTTCTATCTAACTATCTTGGTTTTAACTAAGAGTAAAAAGAAAGCAGAATTATGGTTTAAGATATCAACAAATTTCTTGCTGTTCTTATTTGCATTGCTTATGGTTTTCTGGGGAATAAGCTTCTTTGTTAATTAAATGCTTACCCCTCAACAAACTTTTAAATAAAAATAAACTGAGATACTTATGTTGGACAAAAACGTAAAAAAACTTCTTAAAAAACAGCACTATGAGATAGCTGGAGAGAATGAACATTCTGCTGTTCAGATTTGCAGATGGACAAAAAAATCTCTTCGTGATGAAGGAGTTTGTTATAAAGAGAAATTCTATGGAATAAGATCACACTTATGTTGCCAAATGACCCCATCCCTTTACTGTCCAAATAAATGTGTGCATTGCTGGAGAGCAATTGAATACACCACTGGAGAGAAAATACCTGGAGAAATTGACGGTCCAGCAGAGATAATTGATTCGTGTATAAAGGCACAAAGAAAACTTCTTCAGGGTTTTAATATTGATGAACATTCAAAAAAGAAACAACTTAGCAGGGCAAATCAAAAAAAATTAAAAGAGGCACAAGAGCCTATGCAGTTTGCAATCTCTCTTTCTGGAGAACCTACAGTCTATCCATATATTGGGGAACTTATTTCAGAATTAAGAAAAAGAGGAAAAACCTCTTTTCTTGTAACAAATGGCTTGTATCCTGAAAAGCTAAGAGAACTTTTAAAAAATAAACAGTTGCCTACACAATTGTATATTTCAATTAATACTTCAAATGAAAGCTTGTATAATAAATTTCATAGGAGTATAAAAAAAGATGCCTGGAAAAATTTAAATGAGACCCTTGAACTTCTCCCAAAACTAGCTAATAAAACAAGGACTGTATTCAGGATGAATTTGGTTAAAGGATTAAATATGTTACCAGAACAAGCAAAAGAATACGCTCAGTTGATAAAAAAATCAGAACCCATGATTATAGAAATTAAAGGATTTATGAGCGTAGGGTTTGCAAGAGAAAGGTTAGGATATGATAGAATGCCTAGTGAAAAAGAAATGGAAGAATTTATATCAACTTTACTGGAAGAATTAGAGAAAATAGGATTAAAAGAGTACAAACTCTTAGATAAGCACGAGTTCTCGCGTGCATATGTTCTTGGGAAGGACAAAAAACAACTTAAGATAAAAACTAGCGAAATTTAATAACAAATTTTATAACCCCCCATAAATTCTTGATATCCTATGTTATGGAATTTATATGAAGGAGGGAAATTTCTTGAACCACTAAAGTTTTCAAATGGTAAAACTCAGGAAGATGTAGTTAGAGAAACCCTTAATGCTATAAAAGAGGGACATAAGATAATATTTATCCATGGAAAATGTGGGACTGGAAAAAGTGGTATCGCTCTTAATATTGCGAAAGAGCTTGGAAAAAGTTCTATAGTTGTTCCAAGCAAGGCTCTCCAGCAGCAGTATAAAAGAGATTATGAAGAAAATAAGTACATATTAAATAGCAAAAAGAAAAAGTTAAAGATATCTGTAATAACTGGTAGAAATAACCATAAGTGCAAATTTTTAGAAGATAACAAAAATGCAATACCTGAACAAAAAAAAGAAGTTAATTCAAAATTGTATGATATCTTTGAGGGTAAAAGAGAAAGATTAAATGAATTAATATCCAAAGATCTATCTGCAGACAATAGAAATATACCTTGTAAAATTGAAATAAAAGAGAAAAACTTTGAAAGATTAAAAGAGTATATAAAACAAAATAAAAAAGTAAATCCAAAAAATTTTGATAAGGTTTCGGATATAAAAAGAATGTCTGTTGCTCCGGTCTGTCCCTATTGGAGCCCAGTTGTTACTGAAGAGTATGATGCTAAAAATTTAGATGAAAAAGAAAAAATAAAATATAGGGGACTTCAAGGTAAAAATTTCTTTTTTTACAGAAGAAAACCAGGATGTGGATTTTATGAACAATTTAATTCATACATAGATTCAGATATAATTGTTTTTAATTCTCTTAAGTATAAACTTGAAAGTGCACTAAATAGAAAACCTTGCACTGAAGTCGAGATAATAGATGAATGTGATGAATTTTTAGATAGCTTTTCTAACCAGAGAAATATAAATATAGATAGGCTTCAGAGTTCTCTGACACATGCAGTTGTACATGAAGAAGAAAGTTTTCAAATCATAAGGGAGATAAATGAACTTTTAAACCACCTAAAAAGAAATAATCAAGTTAATGATTTAATAAGAAAAAAAGATATTATAGAATTGAAAAAAACAAGTTTGTATGATTTATTTAAAATATTTATTAAAAACTCGGAATTCACAGAAGAGATAGATGAAGAGAGTTATGTTCATGATGTTGCAAGCACAATAAGGATGTTTGATGAATTCTTGGATGAATCTTATGTTATATTTGAAAAAAAAGAGGACAATCTAATTGCAAGCATCGTAACTATTAATCTTGCAAAGAAATTTCAGGAGATGGTAAATAAAAATAAAATAATCATCTTAATGTCTGGAACAATCCACTCTCAAGATGTACTTTCAGATATATTTGGAATAGAAAAATTTAAGATTATAGATGCCGAGACAGAAAATCCAGGACAGATAAAGATATTAAGGACGGGGATGGAAATGGATTGTAAGTATTCTAATTTCTCCTCTGGGAAAGCTGAAAGAAGGAAATACCTTGAAGCGCTTGATAAATGCATTGAAATTGCAAAAAAGCCGGTCTTGATACATGTAAATAGTTTTGGAGATTTACCAGATAAATTCGAAAGAGAAAATTTTGAATTAAAACATGCAATAACTCGAGAAGATTTATATGAAATACAAAATAGAGATAAAGAGGGGGAGATAATAAAAAAATTTAAAGATGGAAAAATAAAAGTATTATTTTCAACTAAATGTTCCAGGGGGGTAGACTTTCCCGGAGATGAATGTAGGACAATCATATTCACTAAATTTCCAAATCCAAATGTCCAAGATGCATTTTGGAAAATACTTAATAGAACAAATCCTCAGAAATACTGGAGTTTCTATAAAGATAAAGCAAGAAGAGAGATTCTTCAAAAAATTTATAGAGGATTAAGATTTAAGGAAGATGAAGTATTTCTTATGAGTCCTGATTCCAGAGTGTTAGATTTCTTTAAAGAAAAACCATAATCAATTGGAAACCTTGTTCTTTTTGGAGGATCTCCATATAAGAAAAACAAATATTAAAAGATAGGCTACACTCATCCAAAGCAATATTGAATATAAAATAGGGTGAGTGCTTACAAAAGTTTGTCCAAAATAGGTATGTGCGAATATCATAGGAGTAAGGCCTAATCCAGTACCAATTAAAAAAGTCCTAACATTCATATTTGTTAAACCAGAAAGGTAGCTAAATAAATCAGAAGTTGTTAATGGGTTTATCCTAAGAAGAAAAAGAGAAAATATACCATATTTCTGAGAGAATTTGTCAAATTTCTTTCTCATTCTCACATCAACTTTTCTCTCGACAAAGTCTCTACCAAATCTTCTTGCTAACCAGAATGCGATATATGCACCTATTAAGTTTCCAATTATAGTTAGTATCCCTCCCAAGAATGCTCCAAATAATGCTCCTCCTGCGATATATAATGCAAGAGCGGGGATTGGAGCAAGAACTACCTCCAAGATAACTATGAGGATAAAAATTATATAAGAAAAAATTCCAAAATCATCTACAAAATTTACAACCGAATCGGGATCACTATTGGATATAGAATAAATTATGCCTTTTGAAAAATATGAATAAATGAATATCCCACAAATGATAATAATTATCAACAAAATTAGCCAATTTTTCCTGAAGAAATTTGTAAATTTTGACCCCTTTTTCATGAAATAAATAAATTTCTTAGTTATATAAATATAATGAAATCAAGTTATTTCTTTTTCTTTTTTATTAAGAATAAGTAGATTAAACCTATTGCAAGAAGGGTAAAATAAAGTATTGCTACCCCTACAAATATCTTGAATAAAAGAGGATTATCTCCAACTTCCTTTCCAAAATAAACTTGAATAAATATTGCGGGGGCTAATCCCAAAAGAGTCCACATCAAAAATCTCCAAAATTTCATTTTTGTCAAACCCCCTATATAACTCCATACATCAGAAGAAGTCAGAGGGTTTACTCTTAATATAAAGATTGATATTGAACCGTACTTCTCAGATAACTTATCAAACTTATCTATGTGCTTTTTCGAAACATGCTTTTCAACAAAAGCTCTTCCATACTTCTCTGAAAGTTTAAATGCAATTGAAGAACCAATTGCCACTCCTATCAGGGTTAATACCCAGGATATGTATGGTCCAAATAAAATCCCCCCCGTAACATAAAATATAAATGGATGTATTGGGGCGAAAATAACTCCTGTAATAATCAAAAGAATATAAGCCAAATATGAAAATGCTCCGAAAGATGAAAGAAGAGAAATTAGTCCTTCTTGATTTATATTTACTAGTGAATAAAAAAATCCTTTTGTTAAATAAGAATATAAAAATAAAGCTAAAACTAGAAGAACTATTACACCTCCGAATGCCGCCTTCTTTTTTTTCATTTGATAATAAATATAAAATTTAGTTAAGAATATTTTAAAATTATTTGATTATCTTCATTAAATACTCTTCTCTTCCCCCCTCATCTTTTATCTCTCCATACACAACAAAACCCAATTTTTTATATAACCCTACCGCGGGAAGATTGTCTTTGTAAACGCTTAAATGGACTTCCTTCAATTTTAATTTTTTGAATGCGAAATCCAAAAGCAATTTAGAAGCCTCAGTCCCAAATCCTTTACCCGAATGCTCCCCTAGCATAATCGATATTTCTGGAAACCCATTAAACTCTTCGCTGTCAAAAAGATTAATATCTCCTATTGGTTCTTTCGTCTCTTTATTTAATATACAAAAAGTCATATTCTTGAAATCTTTCTTCCATTCATCGTGCATCTCTTTTACTTCTTCCCAAGTATACTTTGTTCCTTCTTCTCCTAACTTGCGTTTTAAACCTTCATTTGAAATCCACTTAAGATATAATTCATAAAATCCGTTGGAATCAGGAATTGGAGCTAGAATGACTTTTTCACCGATTAACTCTGGGAGTTGATTATCATGCCTCTGATTATATTCTTTAACTGTGTGAAGCACGTTTTTCATGATATAACTTGTGGGATGTATATTAAAAATCTTTGTAAGAACGCCCCCGCCCGGAGTCGAACCGGGTCGCCCAAAGGGCCCTGCTCTCAAGGCAGGTGCAAAACCGTTATGCGCCGGAGGCTCATTTCATTCGCTTTTTAATTAACAGAAATAATCAATTTAAAAGTATTTGGTTTGGGAAAAAATAATCCTAATACATGCAAAAATATTAAGTTATCTGTAACATTTTATATATAATCTTACATCAGCAACTTACAGCACTAAATAATGTTATATCCAGATAATTAAATCTCTTAAAGAATATCCAGGGATTAAATCAGAATCCAAAAAGCTTTTTCCACCAGGGTTTCTTTATTTCAAGAGGTTTATCATTCTCATCCAGAATCTCATATTTTATAATAGGTTTCTCTTTTATAACCGGAGCCTCTTCTGCGAGTTCCTTATGTGTTCTTTCCAGTGCTGCATCAATTATTGACCTTGAATACCCCTGATTTATGAGGGCCCATCTTAATGATTCTTCAGTATATCCTTTTCTTAAATTCTTCTTGAAATATTCTGTTAACTTATCTTTGTATTCTTCCCTTCTCATAACAAACCCAGAATAGTCAGGTTTAAAAAAATTGTCATTTAAGGAACTTTATTGGTTTCTCTTTAGAATAATATTTTAGTGCTTCATTTAATCTTGGTTCGGATTCTGCATATACTGTGAGAAGCTTGTCTCCTTTATTTATCTTCTCTCCAACATGGTGGTAAAGATATAATCCAGAGGATTTGTCCACTGGACAACCTGCAACTCTTGCCATAAGATTTATTTTTATGTTGTTTATTTCAGATATCTTACAATTAGACTTTGCAAGAATATCTTTTCTAAATTTACCCAAACTCATATTTTTTATATTTCCTTTTTGGGCGATTATTATTTGCTTGAATTTTTCAAATGCCTTCCCTGAATTAAGTATTTCTTCTGCCAGGATTTCTCCCTTTCCTTTTTTTGCTCTACCTGTCATTTCAAGTATTTGCCCAGATAAAAAAATAGATTTCTTCCTTAAATCTTCTGGACCTTCTTTTGAAGTGTCTAAAACTTTTATTATATCCTCTAATTCCAGAAATGGTCCAATCCCATTTCCAATTGGTTCATCGCCTTTTGTTAAAACTGCTTTCAATGTTAAATTGAAATGTTTTCCATATTTCTCAAATGAGTTTTTCAATTCTAATCCCTGTTTCTTATTTACTTTTGCATTTTTCCCGTAAGGGATATCGATTAAAACATACTTACTTCCAACAGCAATTTTTTTTGAAAGTATTGAAGCTAGTAGTTGGGCTCTAGGATCTATTTTAAGCATTTTTTCAATTCTGATTATCTTTGAATCTGCCGGGACCAATTCAATAGAACCTCCCCAAATCATAAATGCCCCAACATGTTTTATTATTGATTCCAATTGTTCTCTGGAGAATTCCACCTTAGCGATTGCATTTATAACATCTGCAGTTCCTGCTGCACTAGTTATTGCTCTTGAAGAAGATTTAGGAAAAGTCAGCCCTGCAGCAGCACATATTGCTACAACAAGAGGGGTAGTTCTATTTCCAGGGATTCCTCCAATACAATGCTTATCTACAATAAACTTCCCCTTAAAAGATAATTTTTCTCCAGACTCTACAAAAGATTCTATCAAATCTATTGTCTCCTGAAAACTCATTTTGTTGTTATACATTCCGGAAACAAATAGGGCTATTTCTGGGTCTGAGAGAGAATTGTTGACTATATCTTTTATTATTTCTTTTATTTCATCTTTAGAAAGTTTCTTTTTATCAACTTTTTTTCTTATAAATTCTAAACTTTTGGGGGGATTTGCAATATTAACATCCACTCTCTGCCCATTTTTTAAGTCAAATGCTTCTCTTATCTCTGATGAAATACCTATCTCCCCTTCTTTAACGATTTTATCAACTATATCTACAATGGTCGAGAACTCTCCATCTTCTTTCGAGGATATTTTTTTTATAGAAACTCTATCATTCTCATGTATTCCCATTATCTCTGATGTCTTAATTCCAACCATTGCCACAGGAATCCCCGCAGAAAGTTTTAACAGGCGAACTTTTAATTCCATCTCTTTTAAGTTTAAAATTTAAATTCTTTAAGTATATATCTTAAAATTCATTTTTATACTTATTCTTTTTCAGGATTAGATATGACTACTTCAGGCAACTTTTTGTTTCTGAAAACCTCAATCACTATAAAAAGATAAGCAAGTATTAATGGTCCCAAGATAATACCTAATAATCCGAAGCCCATTATTCCCCCAACCATTCCGAAAAGAATCAAGGATGTACTCATCTTTGCCCTTCTAGATATAAATATCGGCTTAAACATTGTTTCAATAACAGTAGAGATTAACCCAAACATAACTACTCCCAATGCGCTTACTGTATTTCCTGCTATAAGAAGATATATTGCCACTGGAATCCAGATTATTGACGTCCCAATTATAGGAAATATTCCTGCCATCATTGCCAAACAAGTTAACAAGAGTGCATTAGGAACTCCGAATATAAAAAAACCTATTCCAGCAATAATTCCCTGAACAATTCCAAGAACAACTTGCCCATAAAGTATTGAGATTGTCAAATCTTTTGAAGATTTAAACAACCTTTTTTCAACTTCTCTAGAAAAAGGCATAAGGCTCTTAATGTAATCTCCGATCTCCTCTTTGTCTCTTAGGAAAAAGAAGAATGCGAAGAACACCACCATTAGCTGTAAGAATAAAGTAGGGAAGTTTAGAATTACTCCTGACAGAGAATTCATAAGAGAATTTGTTGTTTTAGTAACAAAAGAATGTATAGCCTGCCCTATCTCATTTGAAAATTCTTCAGATTGAAAAATTGAGGGGAAAATATTTCTTAAGGGAGTAACAAAATCCAAATCCTGAGAATCCATATAGAATTTTATAGACTGATCTATTGCAACAGGCAAAGCATACCAAAGAGGAACAATTATCAAAACTATTAATAAGACACACATAAGAAAAGCAGTTATATTTTTCTTCTTTAGGTATTTGAGAACAAGATTATAAACTGGACTAAAGATAAATGCTAGTAGAATCCCTACAATTATTGAAACTATAATTGGTCTAATCAAAAGAAAAGAGAGTATGAAGAGTATAATAAGAATTACTGCAGACATAATTTTTTTTGTATAATCGTTTTCCATATCTTTAATTTTTCCTTCAGCTTCTCCTTATAAAAATAGCCTTGTATAATTTATAAAGTTTTGTTAATAAAGTTTATAAACTAGTTTTAAGAAAGATAGATATGAACTTCATAAAAAAGGTGCTTGAGAAAAATTTTGATGAATCTGTTCACCTTCAATTTCAAAAATTTTCAAAAGGAGAGTTCAGAAACAGAGCTTTAATCGAAGCAAAAAATTCTGGTGGAAACTATACTATAAAAACTTCAGCCGAATTTGCTAACGAACTTGTCAAAGAACTTGCGGAAAAGTTAGGAAATAATAAAACAAAAATTACGGGGTCAATAATTGGTACTAATGACTTAAAAGGAATTTTGGAATTCAAGAAAATATCTCAATTCCAAGGGGTAAAGAATTATTCTATTGAAAAGGAAATGTCTGGTTCTGAGATTATAGAGTTAATTAATAAGTTCCCGAAGAACTTTTTTGCACTTAGCTTCTCTGTTGGAGAAGAAACCTTAAAGATTAAACCAAAAGCTCCAAAATCTGGGAAACCTGGAACAAAGGGAGAGGAAACTCCAAAAATAGATTTTTGTAATTTTAAAACAAAAGACAAAAAAGTTGCAGAAAGTTTTATTTTTGAGAATCCTGAATTTAAAACAGCAAAGGTTGTTCATGACTTCTTGATTACAGGTATTGAGGTTCCTTCTGAGTTGAAATCTTCACAGGATTTTGCATTGATAAGAGAAAAATCAAAAAGAATTGGGAAGATACTTAGAAAAGCCGAAATTGATGGAATCAAATCTGAAAAATACCTGGAGCTCCAAGCTTAGAACTGAAAAAAATGTATCAATAAGGTTTTTAAACCCTCTTTTTCTTGAAATATCATTCCAGGGTAGGATAAAATGATATCCGCATTATTAACAAATATAAGAAATGGCACCTCCAAAATCACCAAGAAAAGGAAGTTTGCAGTTCTGGCCTCGAAAAAGGGTCAGTAAGTTTTTGCCTAGTGTAAACTGGAAAGCAATTAGTTCTGGAAAAAATGTTAAGGGATTTATAGGGTACAAAGCAGGGATGTTTTCTGTTG
Organism: Candidatus Woesearchaeota archaeon; assembly: GCA_964612685.1. GTDB lineage: Archaea > Nanobdellota > Nanobdellia > Pacearchaeales > GW2011-AR1 > MWBV01. Next base: position 17,290 of record CAZTCF010000007.1, on the reverse strand, counting down.
AAGTAAAAGATTTAACCTCAAACTCGATGACTAAGGATAAGAAGATAATAATCCCCTCAACGGTAATTGAATGCCCTCCAATGAAAATATTTTCTATAAGATTTTACAAATATGGAAAGGTTGCAAAAGACGTTCTTGCAGAGCATATTGATAAGGAACTAAAAAGAAAAGTAAAGTTGCCAAAACAGGGTAAAAATTCTTCTGAAAATTTAAACTCAGAAGGATATGAAGATGTTTCTATAATAGCATACTCTCAGGTAAAGAAAACAAACGTTAAAAAAACTCCAGATCTAACTGAAATAGGATTAAATGGAACCTTTGAAGAAAAGCTTAATTTTATTAAATCTCATTTAAACAAAGAAATATCTATTGGAGAGGTATTTGGACAGGGAGAATTAGTTGATGTTAGGGGATTGACTAAAGGACATGGATTTTCAGGTCCAGTAAAGAGATTTGGAATAACTTTAAGGTTCCATAAATCTGAAAAGGGAGTGAGAAAAGTTGGAAGCATTGGTCCTTGGCACCCTGCTCGTGTAACTTTTAGAGTACCTATGGCTGGACAGTTGGGGATGTTTACAAGAGTTAATTATAATCAGAAGATCATTTCTTTAATAAAAGGGGAAGAAGCTGAGAAGCAATTAAAAGGAATAAAGAATTATGGGGATGTTAAAACAGATTATATTCTATTATATGGAAGTGTTCAGGGTCCTGCAAAGAGACAAATTTTGATTACTTCTCCATTAAGAGTAAGTAAAATGCAGAAGAAGAAAAACTTTGAATTTATTGAGGTTAAAAAATGAAATCAAAAATATTTGAATCAAGAATAAGGGAAGATATAGTTGCAAGAGTTCTTGAAACAAAAAAAAGACAGCAACCCCATTCACCTTCTCCAGTTGGAGGAAAACAGCATTCTGCAAAGGGATTAATTGTACATGCTAGACATGTTTGGAGAAGTGGATATGGTAGAGGACAATCAAGAGTTCCTAGAAAAATATTCTCAAGAAAAGGTTCTCAGTTTAATTGGCAAGCTGCAGAAGTTCCTAATGCAAGGGGAGGTATGAGAGCTCACCCTCCAAAAATTACACAATTTATGAATGAGCTAAAAATAAATAAGAAAGAATTGGAAATTGCGTTCAATTCTTCTGTTGCAGCAACAGGTTCGGAAAAATATATTCTTAAAAAATATTCTACAATCGAAAAATTAGAGAAGAAAGCTCCTTTTATTGTTTCTTCAGATATAACTAAACTTAAAACAAAACCTCTTCTTGTTGAGTTAAAAAATATCCTAGGTAATTTATATGGGGTTTCTATAAAGGAAAAGTCAATAAGGGCCGGAAAAGGAAAGATGCGTGGAAGAAAATATAAATCAAATGCTGGAATGATTTTTGTTATAGGAAATGATGAAAAATTAAAAACAGGTTTATTTGAGGTTAAGAAGGCAAATGAATTAAGCGTTATCGATTTAGCTAATGGGGGATTAGGAAGAGTTACAATCTACACTGAAAAGGCAATTAAAGAATTAGAAGATAGAATTGGAGGAAAGAAAAAATGAATTTAAAACCTATAGCAACAGAAAAAGCAATAATGAAGGTTGAAGCTGAAAACACTTTAACATTTTCAGTTGACGAGAAAACAACTAAGGACGAAATAAAAAAGGAGATAGAGGAATTATTCAAAATCAAAGTAGATAAGATAAGAACACATGTAAAAAATAATCGTAAAACTGCATATATTAAATTAAATAAAAAATATCTTGCAATTGACATTGCTACTAAACTGGGATTGATGTAAATAAAATGGGAAAAAGAATAATTCAACAAGCACGTGGGCATGGAAGTTCAACTTATAGAGTAAAACCAACTGCGTTTGTATATAAAATTAGATATCCAAAATTTCTTGAAGGAGAGGGGAAAGTCTTGAAAATTTTAAATTCTCCGGCACATTCTGCTCCTCTTGCAAAGATTCTTTATAACAAAGATGTTTTTTACATCCCTGCATTTAAGGGTATGATTGAGGGACAAAAAATATATTTTAACAATGAAATAAAACCGGGAAATATTGTTGCTTTAAACAAGATACCCATAAAAACAGAGGTTTATTGTATTGAATCTCGTCCGGGAGACGGAGGAAAATTCATAAAAGCAGGAGGAAATGTTGCAATAGTAACAAGAATAATTGGAGATAAAATACTAGTTATGCTTCCATCAAAAAAAGAAAAAAGTTTCAATGGAAAGTGTAGAGCAATAATTGGACAAGTTGCTGGACATGGAAGATTAGATAAACCAATTATAAAGGCTGGAAAAAACCATCATATTAAAAAAGCTAAAAATAAATTATGGCCTAGAACAAGTGCAGTTAAGATGAATGCAATAGATCATCCATTAGGTTCTGGTAGAGGAAAAAACATAAAGAGCAAGATTGCAAAGAGAAATGCTCCTGCTGGAAAGAGAGTTGGTTTAATAAGACCAAGAAGAACAGGTAAAAAGAAGTAAATAACATGGAAATACAAAAAAAACAATTTATATATCGGGGGAAGTCAATCGAGGAATTGAAAGAACTAGAAGTTCGTGAATTTGCAAAATATTTACCATCAAGGCAAAAAAGAACAGTTTTAAGAAATTTCCAAGTAATTGAAGAATTTATTAAAAGAGCCAAATCAAAAATTGAAAAAGGAAAGAAAATGAGAACTCACAAGAGAGAAATTATAATTGTCCCACAAATGATAGGTATGGCTATACAAGTATACAATGGTAAAAATTTTAATCCGATATTAATAGAGCCAGAAATGCTTGGACACAGACTTGGAGAGATGTCTGGAACAAGAAATAAAGTTGCCCATAGCAAAGCTGGAGTGGGAGCAACAAAAGGAAGTAAACACAAAGCTAAGAAATAAACAATATGACAGAAAAAAACTACAACCCAAATCAAAAAGAAAAAAGTGCAATGAAGAAACAGCCAAAGGCTAAGATAATTGAAAATATTCCAAAAGAAAATACTCTGAAGCAGGAAGAGAAAATTGAAGAGAAGTTAGAAGAGAAAAATGAAAATTTAAATATTGAAGATAAAAAGACAAAATCTGAAAAAACTGAAGTAAAGAAACCTGTAAAAAAGGTAAAGAGAGAGGAAGTTTATGTTAATGCAAAAAGTGTCCCTATTTCAACAAAATATGCAATTAATATTTGTAAGTTTGTAAAGGGAAAGAGAATAGGAGATGCAATAAGGGACTTGGAACAAGTTACATTATTAAAAAAAGCTGTTCCGATGAAAGGAGAATATGCTCACAAAAAGGGGAAGGGTATGAGCGGGGGAGCTTATCCTCAAAGAGCATCAAAACAATTTATAGTTTTGTTAAAAAGTCTTGCTGGAAATGCAAACAATCACGAGATTTTAGAGCCAATAGTTGTTGAGGCACATGCAAATTGGGCTCCTGCACCAAGAGGAAGATTTGGAAGAGTAAGAAGAAAAAGAACCCATATAACATTGAGGGCGGTTGAAATGAAAATCAAAGAGGATAAAAAGAACGGAGGAAGAAATTAATCAATATGGAAGAAAAACAAACGGTAAGATTAAAGAAAGAAGAATTTGCTATTAAAGAATCCGTTAAAAAGATGCTTGGAAAAGGAAAAGTAAGCAAAGTTAGAATAGAATATACTCCAGTTGGAGAAAAAATAATTATATCAACAAACAAGCCAGGATTAATCATAGGAAAGGGTGGAGAAAAGTTAAACGAGATAACTGAGTATTTAAGAAAGAATTTCAAATTTGAGAATCTTCATCTTGATGTAGAAGAGATAATGGAACCAGAGTTTGATGCTCAAGTGATTGCCGATGAGATTGCTCTTGGATTAGAAAGATTTGGTCCTTTGAAATTTAAAATTCTTGCATATAGAAATCTTGAGAAAGTGATGAGGGCTGGAGCTCTTGGTTGCGAAATAAGATTAAGTGGTAAGCTTCCAAGTTCCAGAGCGAAAACTTGGAGATTTGCTCAAGGGTATCTTAAGAAAACAGGAGATAGTGCAAAGGTTGTAGATAGGGCTCAAGCTAGAGCGGAAACAAAACCTGGAACTGTTGGTATAAAAGTAAGTATTCTCTCTCCACATGCAATATTAAAAGATAAAATATTCATAAATGAAGATTTGAAAGTAAAGTTAAAAAATAATGAACAAGAATTTGACAATAAACCAATTAAAAAAGTTAAAAGGGGCAAGAAATGAAATACAAAGAAATAACAAAAATGAGTAATGAAGAAAGAGAAAAAAAGCTTAGAGAATTAAGAATAGAACTTATAAAATCAAAAACAAAAGCGACAAATACTGGCGGTTCAAACACGAGAGAAATTAAAAAGACAATAGCAAAAATATTAACGTTCAATATCTCCAACGGGGGTGTTGAAAAAAAATAAACTATGGAAATTGATCCAAAAACAGGATTGCCCTTACAGGCAATAGAATGGGAAAACCTCACGAGGGGTTCGCAGAGAATAAGCGTGACAACAGATAAGAAAAGATATGGAAAACTTGTCACGGTTGTAAGCGGATTCGATAAGGATGTCGATGTGAAAAAAATCGCAAAGGCTCTCAAAAATGAGCTTGCATGCGGTGGAACTCACAAAAACAACATCATAGAGCTACAAGGAGACCACATGAAGAAGATAAAACCACTTCTTCTAAAGATGGGCTTTGAAAATAACTCTATAGAGGACTAAACCAATCAAAAACAAAAATGGAAAGAAAACCAAAAGCAGAAGCTAAAAAAAACAAGGCTCCAAACGAGAGCCAGAAAGAAAAACTAGCTGGTGCCTTAACAGATAAAAAATACGGAACCAGGGGAAGGATATTCGAAGGAACAGTAACCAAAAAATTCCCAAAAAGAATTGTTATTGAATTTGAGAGAATGATTTATGTAAGAAAGTATGAAAGGTATGCAAGATTAAAAACAAAATTACATGCAAGATTACCCGATTCAATGGAGAAAGAAATAAACTTGGGGGATTTAGTAAGAGTGCATGAATGCAGGCCTCTAAGCAAGATAATTCATTTTGTAGTTGTTCAAAAAATAAAAGATGCTTCAGAGGTAAACAAATGAAAGCTATAAGTGCAAAAGGAACGGAAGGATTGAACTTAGGAGCGAATGTGATTGCAGCAGATAATAGTGGAGCAAAGATTGTTAAAATTGTATCAGTTAAAAAATCAAAAGCAAAGAAAGGAAAACAGACTGCTGCGAAGATTGCAGATTGGGTTAAAGTATCAGTAAGGAAGGGAGTTCCAGATATGAAAGGAAAAGTATTCGATGCTGTTGTAATAAGACAGAAAAAACCATTTAGAAGATTGAATGGAGAAAGAATTGCATTTGAAGATAATGCTGTAGCAATAATGAAAGATGAGAAAGGAAATCCAAAAGGAACTCAGATTAAGGGTCCTGTACCAAGGGAGGTTCAAGAAAGATGGGCACAAGTTGCCAAAATCGCTTCAATAGTATATTAAAATGAAAAACAAATTTTCAACACACTGGAAAAGTAGCAAACAACCTAGAAAGCAAAGGAAGTACAGAGCGAATGCTCCTCTTCATTTAAGAAAAGAATTTGTAAGCATAAATCTTTCAAAGGATCTTAGAAAGAAAATAGGAAAGAGAAATGTTCCTGCAAAGAAAGGAGATAAAGTTAAGATACAGGTGGGAAAGTTTAAAGGTAAGACTGGAAAAATACTCTCTGTTAATCTAAAAAAATCAAAAATAATAGTAGATGATATTCAGGTAAAGAAACAGGATGGTTCAAAAGCAAGCGTTAAATTGCAACCTTCAAACCTTCAGATTATTGAATTAGTGGATAGAAAATTTAAAGATAAAAAGGAAACAACTAAAAATGAAAAGTCCAAAGTAGAAACAAAGAAAAACGACGAAAATAAAATGAAAGAAGATAAAAAAGAAAAATCAAAAAATAAAAACAAGGAGAATAAAAAATGAGCCACCTAAAGAGACACGCAATACCAAAAAGCTGGCCCATAAAAAGAAAGGGAACTGCGTTTGTAGTTAAACCTATGTTGGGATTATCGAATTCTCTGCCAATTCTAATAATTCTTAGAGATTTGCTGAAAGTTGCTTCGAATAGAAAAGAAGCAAAAAAAATGATTCATCAAAAAAGTATACTTCTCAACGGAAGAGCAGTAAGACATGAAAAAGAGGGAGTCCTATTGTTTGATACAATTACACTTGTTCCTTCCAAAAAAAGCTATAGACTTACAATACTTGAAAACGATAAATTAAACGTGGAGGAAATAAAAGAGAGTGAAGCGAATTTAAAGATTGCTAAAATTATAAATAAAAAAACTTTAAATGGTAAAAAAGTTCAATTAAACTTAAGCGATGGAAGAAATTTCTTATCAAATATCAAGTGTAATGTTAACGATTCTGTTTTAATAAACTTAAAAGAAAAGAAAATAGAAAAATGTCTTCCGTTTGTAGAAAAATCAGAAGTAATTGTATTTGATGGAAAACATTCTGGAGAAAAAGGAAAGATTGAAAAGATAGATAATGAGAGAAAGATAGCTGAGGTAAATAACGGCGGAGAAAATGTTAGCATATTAATTAAACAAATAATGGTAATAAAATAAAATGGAAAATGTAATGAGAAAAATAAAAATTGAAAAGGTCGTATTGGGTGTAGGCGGGACTGCAGATATGTTAGACAAGGGATTTAGATTATTAAAATTTCTTACCGGAAAAAAGCCTGCTAAGATAAAATCAAATAAGAGAATACCTACTTGGGGAGTAAGGCCCGGATTGGAAGTTGGAGCAGTAGTTACATTAAGAAAAGGTTATGATGATTTTTTAAAAAGACTTTTGATAAGTATGGATAATACATTGAAAAGGAAACAAATCAGCGAGAATAATTTCTCATTTGGTATAAAAGAGTACATTGAAATACCCGGAGTAGAATACCAGAGAGATATCGGGATAATTGGATTTGATGTTACAATTGTGTTTAAAAGAAGCGGAAGAAGAGTAAGATTAAGAAAAATGAAGAGGGGAAAGGTATCAAAAAAACAAATAATTACAAGGGAAGAAATAATTAAATTTATGGAAGATAATTTCCAGACTAAGTTTATATAAGGAGAAAAATAAAATGACAGCAAGCGATTGGAAAAAAATATTGAAACAACTTGATGCAAAACCTGTAATAAAACAGAAATATATAAAGCACAATGAACCAAAGAAAAGAAAGACAGGAATTGCTGCAAAGAAATGTGAAAGATGTGGAAGATTTGGGGCGCATATAAAGTCATACGGATTAAATTTATGTCGACACTGTTTTAGAGATATAGCAGTTGAAATCGGCTTTAAAAAATATAGTTAAAATGTCACACGATGTAGTTGCTGATGCACTAAATATGATAAGAAATGCCAAGAAGGCAGGGAAAGAAAACGTAGAAGTAAAAATAATTTCTAACCTGCTTATAGAAGTACTAAAGATAATGAAACAAGAGAAAGCGATAAAAAAATACAAAATAGACGCTAAGGAAAAATCAATTACATTGACAATTGGAGATTTATCTGAATGTAAAGCTGTTAAGCCAAGGTTCAGTTGTGATAAAACTCAGGTAGAAAAATACAGAAGAAGATATCTGCCTTCTAGAAACCTTGGTACACTTATAATTTCAACGAATAAGGGCTTAATGACTCACAAAGAAGCTCAAGAAGAAGGAACAGGAGGATGCGTAATTGCATATTTCTATTAAAATGAAAAAAGAAATTCCTACAATCACTTATGACAAATTAGAGCTAATAAAAGATTATGGCAAATACAAAATTAGTGAAGACCATAATAAAGAGTATACATGCTTAGACAATAATAGTGATTATATCTCAATGTTTAGAATCGAAAAAGAATATACAAGTTCTATACTAATTCATAAGGAGAGATCAAAACTGGCAAAGAGTCTTGTTGGAACAGATGGTAAACTTGAAATTATTCACATGAGCTCGGAATGGGGGGGGGAGAGTTCTTAAAATTATTAAAGGAATGAAAAAAATGGATAAATTGAAAATGGAAATAATTAAACAACCTTTTGGGGAACAAAACTAAAATGAAAGCAAATAAAATATTTTCATTCACACAAAATTTAAACAGGAGGTATTTTGCATAATGAAAAAGGCTTTTATGCAAGAAATTGAATTGCCGGAAGGTATAGAAGTAAAGAAAGATGAAAGGAAAATAACAATTAAAGGTCCAGAAGGAGAAGTCTCAAAAGAATTTAATTTTGGGAAGATAAAATATACAAATAAAGATGGGAAAATAACTCTTAGTCTTGATTCCTCAACGAGAAACAACAAAAGAATGATTAATACAATTACTGCACATATTAAGAATATGATAAAAGGTGTAAAAAATAAGTTTGAATACAAGCTAAAAGTTTGTTCAAGCCACTTCCCAATAAATGTTGAGGTAAAGGGGGAGGAAGTGTTCATAAAAAACTTTTTGGGAGAAAAAACCCCAAGAAAATGTTATATGCCAAAGGGCGTTGATGTTCAAGTGAATAAAGATATTATAACTATAAAATCATCCAATAAAGAGCTTGCTGGACAGGCTGCAGCAAATTTTGAAGCTGCAACAAAAGTTAGAAATAGAGATAGAAGAGTTTTTCAGGATGGTATTTATATAACAATTAAAGATGGTAAGGAGATTTAAAATGCCAAAATTTTTGAGACATACCTCACATAAATATTCGAAACTTGGATTAAGAAGAAAGAAAAAACAAATTTGGAGAAGACCTACTGGAAGAGATAATAAAATGAGGGAACAGAGGAGAGGAAAACCCGCTCTCGTTGCTATCGGATATTCAACTGACAAGAAAGAAAGAGGGAAAATAGAAGGAAAAACTCCAGTTATAGTTAGAAATACTTTAGATATACAAAAAATGCAAAAGAATCAGATTGCTATGCTTGGGAAAATTGGAAAAAAGAATAAGATAGAAATTGCAAAGAAAGCCAAAGAACTAAAAATAGAAATTTATAAACTAAATATTGAAAAATTTTTAAGATCAAATGAGAAGAAAGTTGAAGTAAAGTCAAAGGAGAATAAAAAATGAACTTAAGATCAAAAAAACAATTAGCTGCAAAAACATTTGGTGTTGGAAAGAGCAGAGTGGTATTTGTAAATGAAAGAATTGAGGAAATAAAGGAAGCCATAACAAAACAAGACATGAGAAACTTGCAAAAAGATGGAGCGATAATGATTAAGGAAGTGGGGGGAAGAAGTAAAAATATAAAGAAGGTTAGAAGGAAAGGAATGGGAAATGTAAGGAAACATGTAAACACCAGAAAGAAAGATTATGTAATATTGACAAGAAAACTTAGAAAATTTGTTGCTGAAAAGAAAAATAAGGGAGAGATAGATAAACAAAAGGTAAAAGAATTGAGAAAGAAGATAAGAAATAAAACATTCAAAAGTAAAACTCATCTAAGAGATTATATGGGAGGTTTGGAAAATGAGAACGCAAAAAAGAAGAAGAAAAGAAAATAAAACTGACTATTTGAAAAGATTAAAATTGCTTAAAGGAGATAAGCCAAGAATAGTTTTCAGAAGAACTAACAGGTTTATAATAAGCGAGTATATTACAAGTCACGAAGCACAAGATAAAATTGTTTTTGGGTTTGATTCAAGAAGATTAAATGAATATGGGTGGCCTAAAAATGCACAAGGAAGTTTGAAGTCTACAACTGCTGCATATCTTACAGGATATTTGATGGGAAAAAGCGTAATAAAGCAAAAACTTGAAAATCCAATAGTGGATACAGGGATGAATAGAACGATACATAAAAATAAAATTTATGGTTTTATCAAAGGATTAATTGATTCTGGAATAAAGATGGAATGTAAAAAAGAATTTTTCCCAGAGGAAAACAGGATAAAAGGAGAGCACCTAAAAAACAAGATACCATTCAGTGAAATTAAATCAAAAATAGACAAATTATAAAATGGCAAAAAAAGAAATAGAAAAAACTGAAGAACCTTTAGACGAATATGCAGAGGTCCCAGAAGAAGTTTTAGATAGAGCAGATTTAGAAGAACTTGAAAAGATAAAGAAAGAATCTGAAAGGAAAGGAAGTATAAAGGATTATAGAGACAAACCTTCAGAATCTTGGGAACCAAAAACTAAACTTGGAAGAGAAGTTAAAAGCGGAGAGATTAAAAATATAGATGATATTTTAAATGCAAAGAGAGAAATACTGGAACCTGAAATTTCAGATTATTTATTATCATTAAAATCAGACTTGATATCTATAGGGCAGTCAAAAGGTAAATTTGGAGGGGGAAAGAGAAGAGCTTGGAGACAAACTCAAAGAAAAACGGAAGAAGGGAATGTCCCTACTTTTTCAGCGATGGCAGTAGTGGGGGATGAAAATGGACATATTGGGTTTGGATATGGAAAATCTATGGAAACTCTTCCAGCTAGAGACAAATCCTTAAGAAAAGCGAAACTAAATATTATAAAAGTTACAAGAAGTTGTTCTGGTTTTGATTGTGATTGTTCTGAATTGCATACTGTTCCATTCAAAGTAACAGGAAAATCTGGAAGCGTAAGGATAACTTTAATACCTGCCCCCCAGGGGACAGGGCTTGTAGTGGCAAACGAGTTAAAGAAAGTATTAAAACTTGCAGGAATAAAAGATGTTTATAGTAAAAGTTTTGGAAAAGCAAGAACAAGTTTTAACTTGATAAAGGCATGTTTTGATGCTTTAGAAAAAACAAATTCAGGAGAGTATAAGGAAGAATGAGTCAAATAGCTGTAATAAGGATAAAGGGAAGGGTTGGTTTAGATAGAGATATAAATGAAACTCTTGACAGATTGAGAATGAGAAAGAAGTACTCTTGTGTAATCTTGAAGGGAACCAAAGAGGAAATGGGAATGATTGAAAAGTTAAGGGATTTTGTAGCATATGGGGAAATAAAAGATGAGGTTTACAAGGAATTAGTTAAACAGCGTGGTAAAAAAACAAGCGAGGGTAAACTAAAGCCTTTTTTCAGATTACATCCTCCAAGAGGGGGAATTGAGTCTAAAAAACATTTTGGAGTGGGAAAAGGAGTTTTAGGAAATCATGGTGAAAAAATAAACGAGTTAATATTGAGGATGCTTTAAGATGGCAATTAAAAAAACACACAAACGTAAAAAGGTCTCAAGAATGCATGGGAGAAAAATGGGAACTCATGGATGGGGAGCTAGAAAGAAACATAAAAAATCCGGACATAGAGGAGGGACGGGAATGGCAGGTACTGGAAAGAGAGGAGATCAGAAAAAAACACTAATCACAAAGATGTATGGAAATGATTACTTTGGAAAACAGGGAATAACTTCAAGGAAAACAAAGAGAGATACAAGGCAAAGGATTAACTTGCAACAAATCGAGAAGAATTTAGAGAAGTATGGAAAGAAAACATCTAAAGGATGGGAAATAAATCTTAAGAGATATAAAATACTTGGAGAGGGAGATGTAAAAGAAAAATTAATAATCACTGCACTTGAAGCTTCAGAGTCTGCCTTAAAAAAGGTACAAAAAGCGGGTGGACAGATATTACTCCCTGAAAAAACTAAATCTAATAAAGAAGACGAGGAAAAAGAGTAAAACCTAATCTTTAAAAACTAATTTTATTTGATTATGAGATGGCAGATTTTAAAAAAATATTCGCTTTTATACCTGAAGTAAAGAAGCCAGATGAAAAGAAACTTGCTTTTAATACAAAACTCAAGTGGACATTAGTTGTTCTTATTGCATTCTTTGTTTTGGCAAATATCCCTTTATTTGGTTTATCAAATAATGCTCTTGAAAGATTCAAATATTTAGCGATTATACTTGGAACAGATTTTGGTTCAATAATATCATTGGGTATTGGTCCGATAGTAATGGCATCAATTATCCTTCAGTTATTAACTGGAGCAGGGATTATTAACATTAATACTTCAACATCAGAAGGTAAAAAGTTCTTCCAAGGAATTCAGAAAATCCTTGTTTTCTTTTTCATAATATTCGAAGCATGCGTTTATGTTTTAATGAAAGGGTTAGAAGCTCTTCCAGGTTATGGGGCGATACTTATAATCCAGTTAATACTGGGAGGACTGGCAATTTATTATATGAATGAGCTCTGTGAGAAATGGGGATTTGGTTCAGGAGTAAGCATATTTATAGCAGCTGGAGTTTCTTGGAATTTGTTCACCCAAGCATTTCAATTTATAAATGCTCAAGGTAGAAATTGTCTTCTTGATTTCGGAAATACAGCTTGCTCGGGTAAAGTTTTGGTTTTAGTTCAATCAATAATAAACAAATATCCTGTTGAATTCGCTTCTGCTTTAGGTGCAATAATAGCAACAATTTTAATTTTCCTTATGGTTGTTTGGGCACAAAGTCTTAAGGTGGAGATACCTTTAAGCTTTGGAAGGATAAGAGGATATGGAATTAAATGGCCTTTATCTTTCTTCTATGCGTCTGTTATTCCAGTTATATTAACAGCTGCACTTGTCGCAAACATACAATTATTTGGAGGTCTTCTTGAAAACTGGGCAGGGCATCCAACTTTCTTAGGACATTTCTCAGATGGGCAAGCAGTTTCGGGTTTTGCATTCTGGCTTGGAAGTACAAATCTTCTTGAATTAATCATAAAGGGGGGATTCTTACCTAGATATCTTTTACAAGGTTTAACTCATATAATATTTTACGTTGGACTTGCAACATTATTCTCTGTATTTTGGGTTAAAACATCTGGAATGGGGGCAAAAGAACAAGCTCAAAAAATACAATCCTCTGGACTTCAGATATCAGGATTTAGACAGGATGTAAGGGTATTGGAAAGTGTTTTAGATAGATATATAATGCCTCTCACTGTTATGGGTGGAGCGGCTATAGGTTTGCTTGCTGCTGCAACAGATTTGTTAGGAGCATTATCATCTGGAACAGCAATATTGTTGGTAATCATGATTATGTACCAATTTTACCAGAAGATAGCAGAACAACACATGACTGATATGAATCCTGCAATGAGGAAATTTATTGGAAATTAATAAAGAAAAAACAAAAAAGAAGATGACAGAAGAAGCTAATTTAAAACAAGATAAGAATGCTAAAGAAGGAAGTTTCACTCCACTAATTATCTTTATGGTTATTTCCTTAGTTCTTGCAGGATTGTGGGATAAAGTTCCTGCAATAAAAAATTCCATCCATTATATTCTTGATCCCTCTGCGGGGGCTCTTCTTAATTGGAACTTAAACATTGGAATGTTAATAGTAGTATTAATCATCACAATTTTAACGACAATTGTTCAAAAGTATGCAACCGACCAAAAGACCCTTAAAGAATTAAGAAAAGAACAAAAAGAAATACAAAAGCAAATGGGCGAGTTTAAGAATCATCCTGAAAAAATGATGGAACTTCAGAAAAAACAATTTGCTATGATGCCAAAGCAAATGAAGTTAAGCATGAGAGCTATAATTTATACAGGTATACCATTTATATTATTTTTTAGGTGGTTCCAGGACTATTTCCTTGCTGCAGGGAGTCCAAAATTCTGGTTGGGAATGGGGTGGTTTTTGTTTTATCTCATCTCAGCTATGGTGTTTAGTTCTATACTTAGAAAATGGTGGGATGTTGTTTAAAAGTTAGTTAAAAGTGATCTTTTGTAAATAATGTTAAACGTTTTAAAGCATCATCAATGTATATTGCTATGAACTTTTATGATAAAGAGGTTGATAGTCCCAAGAGAATTTTTAGTTTGGATGTTCTACGAGCACTTGCAATACTCCTTGTTTTAGTTTGTCATCTAATTTCAAGAGTATGGGGAAGAGAAAATTTAACTGCATATTATTTTGGAACATTGGGTGTTGAGATATTCTTCGTATTAAGCGGATTTTTGATTGGGAGGATAATAATAAAATCATTTAACGAAGAAGAAAAGTTCAAAATTAAGGATGTAAAAAAATTCTGGGTTCGAAGATGGTTTAGAACACTTCCAAATTATTATTTAGTATTAATTGTCTCTATAATAATTTATTCTTTATATTATAATACATTTATATTAAAGGATTTAAACAATCTTAAATATTTTGCATTTATACAAAATCTAACTAACCCCCCTGGAAGTTTCTTTTCAGTATCGTGGAGTTTAGCGGTTGAAGAATGGTTTTATATCACTTTTCCATTGGTATTATTGGCAATTTCAAGATTTATTAAGGATAAGTATAAAACAATTATCTATGCTATTAGCATATTCATATTATCAATTATATTGTTAAAATTATTTGTAGCTATACTTTCTCCTAGTTCAGATTTTAGTCTCTTTCAATATACAATGCCTTTAAGATTAGACAGTATAGGATTTGGTATCTTAATGGCAATTATGTATAATTACAAAAATGAATTTTGGAATAAGAATAAACTAAGACTCTTTGTTTGTGGTTCTTTATTATTTATCTCTACAAGCTTATATTATTATCTGGTTATATTAACAAAAAACGAGGGGATTTTATCCAGAATATTCTTTTTTGATATACTAAGCTTAAGTATAGCTTTGTTGTTTCCTTTTATATATTATTTAAAGAGATTCAAAAATGAGATTATTTCTAGATTCATAACCCATATAAGCTTAACCTCTTATTCAACTTACCTCATTCATCTTCTTGTCATCTTAATAATAGTTAAACTTCCATTGAGAATTATCAATAAAGTAATTATCTCTACAATTTTAATATTTATATTAACAACAATACAATATAGATTTTTTGAGAAACCAATGACCTCTTTAAGAGAAAGATTTTCTAAACAACCAAAAAAAACAAAATAATAACCCTTAAAAACCATCTTTTTCTGGTTTCAATATAATAGGAAAAATTAATATGGAAGAAGACCAACAAGAATCAAGACAACAACTGGCAGTACAGTTTCAGATGTTTGAACAACAAATTCGGATGATTCAGGAACAATTGCAAGCAGTTGAACAGGCAATAATAGAAATTGGAGGTTTAAATTTGCAACTTGATGAATTAATCGGTAAGAAGGATAACGAGATATTAGCCCCAATTGGAAGAGGAATATATGCAAATGCTAAATTGCTTTCAGAAGAACTATTAGTTGATATAGGAAGTAGAAATTTTGTTACTAAATCTATCCCAGAGACGAAAGGTATTATTCAAAATCAACTCAAGAAATTAGAAAAAGTAAAAGAAGAATTAAATGGAGAATTAGAAAAAATTAATACTGAGTTAACAAATGTATTTATGGAACACCAACAGATACATGGGCACGAACACTTGCATTCTTGTGGATGTGGAGAAGATTGCGATTGTGAAGAGGATTGTGATGATGAAGAATGTAGTTGTGGAAAACATTAAATTATCTTGATAAATTCTATATTATTCCATCTTTTTAATAAAATCATCATACTTCATTAAACCCAATTCTGTAATTATCCCAGAAATATATTTTTTAGAAACGAATTCAAATGCTGGATTTTTTATTTTTATATTATTTGGAGCATTATCCCAAATTTCATTTATGTTTCTTTGTTCTAGTTTCAATTTCTCTTTGGTAAATTTCCAAGAATCAGCAACGATATAAACCGGAATATTATTTTTCTTGGATAATTCTGCAAACATCCCACTACCTATCTTGTTTATTATCCCCTCCTTTAACAAAGCATCTGCTCCGAGAAAAACTTTGTTTACGTAAATTTTATCCTTTCTATTCTCTTTTTCTATAGCAAAAGCAGCAGCAGAATCAACAAACATTGTAACATTAATCTTTGCGCTTTTTAATTCATTGGAAGTTTTTCTCCCCTGAAATAAAGGTCTGGTTTCAGTATTATAAACCTGAAAATTCTTTCCCTTCTTTTTTGAATAAATAAGAGAATTAACGACATTAGTTGAATGACAGTGAGTAAATATTTTATCTTTATTTTTTATTAATTTAAACACATTCTCATTTATCTTTTTCTGAGAAATATCAAAATGTTGTAATATTTCATCTTTGGATATTCCCTTTTCTGCTAAATCTAAAACATGAAACATCATGGGTTCTGTTGGACGAGAATTAAAAAGTCTCAGTTTTGAATCTTTAGAGGGAGATAAGAGATATGCTTTTAGAGCAGACTTTGCAACATTTCTTGCTCCTTGAATCTTTATTGATTTTATATCTTTTAAAATTTCATTAAATTCACCCTTTTTGTTGTTCATCTATTTAACAAACCCCCCAACATTTAAAAATTCTCTTTTTTTAAGTAAGAGTATGCTTGAAACACTAATCAATCCAAAAAAAGGTGAAAAGAGTCCATGGAAAATGTTTTTCATAGGCCTAATCTATGCTTCATTATCTCTTTTGCTTGTACATTGGTTTTTTTCTGGAGATCCAAATTTATCTAATGCTTCTGGTATGCTTGTGGTGTTGTTTTGTATTATGTTTAGTTTTCCCTTTATGTATTTTATAATAAAAACTGAAGAGAAAGAAGACGAGGAAGTTGAGGGAATCTATAGTGTTTGGAATGCCCATAAAGATGCAATATATGCATTTATGTGGTTGTTCTTGGGTTTTGTTGTTGCATTTTCTTTTTGGAATATAATTCTTCAAGATGCAAATCTTTTGAATTTCCAAATACAAACTTATTGTCAAATAAACAGCCCAGGAAATGTTGATGCATGTGTCCAAGAGTACTCTTCTGGAGATTTAAACATGACTGGTGCTTCAATAAATGGGATGAGATTTCTTTCAATAATAGAAAACAATGTATATGTTATGATATTCACATTAATCTTTTCTTTAATCTTTGGTGCGGGAGCACTTTTTATATTAGTTTGGAATGCTAGCGTAATCTCTGCTGCAGTGGGAATATTTGTAAGATACAACGTTAGAGATATTCCTTTGGGAATAGCAAGATATGCTATACATGGGATCCCAGAGATAGCTGCATATTTCATAACTGCGCTTGCAGGAGGGATTTTTGGGGTTGGATTGATAAAGCATGGGATAAAAGATGAAAAATTCCTAAAGGTATTCGAGAATGTTATTTTAATGATATTTATGGCATTGGTAATCTTAATTCTTGCTGCACTTATCGAGGTTTATATTACCCCAATACTATTCAGGTAAAATTTAAAAGTGAGGAGTGTCTTTATTATTAATGGAACCCTTGATATTATTAACTATTTTCATAAGCTTTTTCTGCACATTCCTTATTATGCCTTTTTGGATAAAAAAGGCGAAACAAATGGCCACCGATGTGAAGCTGATACAGGTGGGGCAACTTGATGAAGCTTC
>CAZTCF010000006.1:0-37171 GCA_964612685.1 Candidatus Woesearchaeota archaeon | reverse complement strand
TCTGAAACTACTCTATTGTAATATAGTGTAGCCCCGCTGAATGTCAAGTAAACGTGTGTATCATTAACTTGTTCTAAAGCCACAGTAATGTCTCCTACATCTGGTGTATCTGTTAGATCATCGAAAGTCAAATCACTGCTTCCAATTAAATCTTGCAGTTCAACTAGAACATCTGGAGTATCCCAATCAATAGTTTCAACTTCGTAGTATAGTGTTTGTATATCTCCCAAATCAGTATCAACTGTTGTTATGATAAATCTAGCACCCTCTACTAAATCAAGACCCTCATCAAGGAAATCATCAGTGTTCGTACTTCCTCCAGTGTAATTTGTTACATTAGAGATAGCAGTAACTAATGGATAATCTTCTTCACCAAGAGTAGCTTTACTACTATTACCATCATCAATAGTTAATAGAGGTAATTCATAGTTACCCATAACCAAAGTCATTGTTTCTCCACTGTCTAGAGAAATTGTCTCTGGGCTATCTGGGAATGTCAGCCCTCCGAAAACAAGACTGATTACTTCGAAAAGAGGCATAACAAGTGCATTTTCTTCAGTTAGGAAACTTTCCCCATCTGAATTCCATGCAAAGTTAAGACTGGTTAATTCGGTATTGCTATCGAATGTAACTACAAGTCCATCTACATCTTCATCATTAACTTCAATCTCATCTCCATCAAGAAGCTCGATTTTACCAGCACCAATAGAAAATTCTACTTTACTGATTCCAGATTCTTTAGATGCATACATTATCTCGTTTGCTACAATATATGAACCATCATCAAGTTCCTCGTATCCGTGGTCTGCTAACTTTGAAGTTATTTCTCCATCAACATTGAACTTAACATATCCAGATTCAATATATTCGATTGTAACTGTTTTATCTCCAACAGTAATACTTTCTCCTTCACTTAAAACAACTTTCTCAGCTGAATCTAGTAAAGTAATTGTTGTGTTTGTAGATAAATCTACATCCAAAACATAGTAAAGCTTACCCATTAGAGGTAGTTCAGTATCTTCCATGTCCTCAAATGCAATAGCGTCATCAAATTCTATATCATAGTCTAAGATGTTTTCACCATTAGCCCATTTGAATCCGATTGTTGGTTCCTTACTATTGTAATCGCTATCTGAAAAGATACCAAGAGTCTTAGTACTTAGAGTGATTTTCTGTGTGTAATCTTCATCAATGTCTCCATCTTTGTAAGTTCCATCAGCCAAAAAATCCATTTCAGCATCATCCAAATCAGTGTAAGGGCCATTTAAGGCATCTCCTAAATTGAATTTATTTGATGATTTCTCTAAAGTAAAAGATTCTCCACCCTCAACAACTACAGATCCTCCACTAACGTATTCTCCTAATGAATCTTGGATATTTCCAGCTTGAACTAAATCAAGTGAAGAAACTCCAGTACCAGTACCATAGACTACAGCTACATTAGCAACACCCCCTGACACAAATGGTGCAGGATAATTTGCAGCAGCAGCAACGCCCATAGTCATACCAGTCATTAGTGCACTAGCAGCAATCGCAGATATTTTTCTAAAATTAATTTTCATTATTTTTTATAACCTCCTTTCAGCTATATTATCATGTTGTCTATGACAACCTCTTTAACTTCAATTTCGCAGTATAGGGAGACCGCTCAATTGAAATGTCTTAAGGTTTGCCTTGTTTCCAAGGCTCTTTTCCCTATAAGTTCACCCCCAAAGGTGTAATATACCAAACGCCATTTTGCTTTAAAAAGCTTGCCCCTCCAAAGGGAGACTCTTTTTTGAGAGGGGTAAAATTTAATGGTTTTACTTATAAACCTTATGCTGTCACTGAATTATTAATACACAATTTTCAACTTTTAAGACCCCTCCATTTTTTCTTTAAATTTTTCCCAAATGCAAACATTTATTAATATATGGTAATTAATGATAATATATATTGTTTATTAATATATATGTACAAAATATACTTTGCAGAGCAATAATAAACAATATTTTATAGACGGTAAGTTAAAATATAATAAAAAAAATACTATGCCAACAACAAAAACAAGAGAAATAGTAATAAGGGAGAGTAAGGGAGCCTTCTCAATATTTAAATCCCCTGACGTTTCCAAAAAAAGTTATAATTTTTCAGGAATCTTAGCTTTAAGGCAGCTTTTGAGCAACGAAAAAGCAAGGATTTTAGATGTAATAAAGAACGAAAACCCCCTTTCAATTTACGCTCTTGCAAAGAAGCTTAACAGGGGTTTTAAATCAGTAAATGATGACATAAAGCTTCTAGAAAGGTTTGGATTCATAGAACTAGTTGAAGAAAAAACAAAGGATAGAATTAGGCATAAGCCTGTTTTGGTTGTGGATAGTATAATAATAAAGATAAATATTTAATCAGGTATAAGCCTTAAATAAGATAACGGTATAATCCCACCCCTTTCCAAAATCCTGTAAAGAGAGCCTATAATTTCTTGTAGTTACCCCTTCCTTTATATTAACCAGCTGTTCATTTGAGTTTCCATCTGAGACATTTATTGTAAATGAGTACCCCTTTATGTAGTTTTCAGGCCCAACCCTCCAACTTTCCCTTACTAAATCCTTTATCGTATTGTTTAGAACTATGCAGGGATCCATTCCGTTTGAATAACATATATCTTTATCCTTACAATGAGATATTAGCCTTTGGACGGTTAGATTTTCAAAATCCCCCTCTTCACATACTGTTGTATACTGCAAAAGGGATTGAACAAAACTATTTGCTTCATGATCTACGATTGTTTCGGAGGGTTTTCTTATGTATATTGAAAGGAAAACTATGAAGACTACGGCAACTAAAACTATAATCAACCCAAATCCAACCATTTCATTCTGTCCTCTTGAGTTATTTTTCTTTTTTATTGGTTTCATTCTTCTTCCCCTCCATATCTAACTATTATTTGTCCAACTTCACACTTATCTACAACTTCATCAAAAGTTCTTCCATCTATCTTTTTCCTGTAAATCTCTTTTCTGCATAAAGAAACATAATTATATTTCCCCTCTCCCTTCTCTGAAGGAGTTATTAAATGAATCATACTGCAATTGGGATAATTATTTGGGGTACACTCCTTATCTTCCCAAATCCATTCGGGGTATACCTTTCTTATTTCTATATTAGATGCTCCCCAAAAATTAGAGTATTTTCCTATATTTGATTTAAGCGCCATAACCTTGTCTAAATCAACACAATCTGTTTTTGAACCTCCATAAAGATTCCCGCATGAAAACTCCGGAGAATTTGCAATCTTTGATGCTAATAGTTTTGCGTTTTGTGCTTCTAATTCATCTGCTGATATTCTGATGCTATTAAGTTTTATAGTGAAAACCATCATTCCAACCACTGCAAAAAATGTGAATACTGCAATAATCATAAAGGACATTTGCTGTATCTTCATCTGAGCTTTGTTTTGTTTTTTTGTCTTCATTTTAATACCATAACCTGCATTCTGGATAAGCTTTATTTTTCTTGTCAATTTCTTCGGACATATCGTAAATTACAGATAAATCTTCTGAATCCTGGAAGTTTTTTAAAAGATTTATCATTCTCATAACTTCAATGTCTAATTCCGAATCACAATTTGTTTTCTTAAGGATGAACTCCGCTTTATCCTGATAAATCTCATAAAGCTGTTCCGTCCTATTCATCAGTCTGTCTATTTGACACTCATAATCTTTTTTACTCGAAAATATTGCAGCATACATAAGTGCATCCCCCTCATACCAAAGGGTTTCACTGCTTCTTTGTACCCTTCTAAGGTTTCTATTTACATTCATATCACATCCTGTTTGAGTATCAAAGCATATTTGTATGCTCTCTTCAGGACAATTGACTCTTCTGTTTTCCAAAATAAAGTTTTCATTTTTTTTTGTATTTTTTTTTATCAAAATTTTGATTTCATCTTCTATCTCATCAGGAGGGTTTACAAAGCAGTATTTATCTTCAGTTGAAGTTATATAAATCAAATCTGCCACCTTGAAAGGCATCTCAAGGGGTTTTGAAAATATGTAGAAATCTTTTCCCTGAACAGGATTTTTTGAAAAGATATATCTATTATAAAACGGGACATTAACCCCCTCGCTACTCCATTCTCCCGACAATTTTTGAGAGGTAGTTATTGTTTGTCTTCCAAAAATGCTATCATTACTACACCCTGTATATATCCTTGTATCTGTTGATATCTCCATCAATACTCTTTTTGAATCCTCAAATCCTGTCTCAAGAGGATTAAGTAAAACCCCAATTCCCTTTGCAGTTTGAGCATCTATCTCTGAACTTTGCATATTCATAAATTTTACAACCCCATATATTGCCAGGGAAAGAATTATTGCCCCTGCAACTATTGCAAAAATCCAAGCAAAAGAAAACTCTATAGCCCCTTTTTTATTATTAATCATTTTGCAATTGTCACCAGTATTTCATTGTAACCTTTTTTTATTGAAAGTGAAATCTTTCCATTTTCAGTGTCAATGCAAAGTTCCTTTGGTCTGCTAGTAGAATCTCTTATTGTATTCTCAATATCTATATGTTCAAGTTCTTTCCCATCATATTTTCCTTCTGGTTTAAAATACATATTATAAAATTCATAATCAATAAAACATACCTGTTCTATATTCTTTGGAATAAAATATTCTTTTTCTTTCTCCCCTCCTGCACTCATGAACATATCCCCTATATCTGTTTGGAGATCGTTTTTGAAACTTTGAACCTGTGCAATTTTTTGAGTATTTAAAAATATTCCAATAGCATAAATAGCAAATGCAATAAAAACGATAATCAATATTATAGAGAAAATCATCCCAAAAGAAATTTGATTCTGCGCTTTTTTGTTCATCCTCTTTCTTTTCTCCATAACTAATTCAGCCAATTATATTTTATAAAGATTTCACTATTTCAATTATTGGGAACTATAAATCTCAAAAGGTCTAGCCACTATACTACACTCCCCATCTGAAGGGTAATTGTTGAATTCGTCCTGACATTTTATATAAAAGTCAGATTGAGTATCCCAATCAACAGAATGCTCTTTTCCATCTGAGGTACTCATTTCTTGTCCATCTTCAATTTCGTAAAGACAATTAAGTTTAGAGTATACACACTCAGATACCTCATCTGTTATTATCTTTAGGTAATCTTCTTCTCTAAATGCTCTTACAACAACTGGAGAGGAAGTGTCTACTCTAACACTGAAGTTAATAAGGGTTATATTAGAGTTATCAGCAACATCGTAACACTTTATGAAATACTTGTAATCCCCTGAAGGCATGTTGAATGCTTGAACATTTTCTTTCAAATATTCTCTACTATGGTCATTTGTGAAAAGAGAGTAGGGTCCTTCTACTTTTTCGCTGTACAAACATTTTGATTTCCCATCTTCTGCCCCTCCGAACGTTGCTACCTTTACTTCTACCTTCATATACTCTTCAGGGCCAGTTACAAGAGAATTATTCTGTTTACCATTTATACTAATTCCTTGTATCATTAAACGTCTTGTTCCTTTCAAAATTATTTCTTCTGGAGTTCCAACATTTCTTTCATTTTCCTTTGTTTTTCCCTTAAATTCTGGTTGATCTAAACATGCGATGTAATATTTATTTTCCATACCATCTTTGAAATTGGTTAAATTGGTTTGACACCCATAATCAAATCCTACCAATCTATCTTCCCAATTTTGAGAACATTTCTCAAAGGTATGAGCCATATTAGTATAACTTTTTCTTTCAGTATCCCATCTACATTCTGCTGGTTCAGTTGTATAAACCTGGAAATTTTCTATAAATCCAACCCCATACTTTATGTATGAACCCTCAAGAGGATTTGTCCCTAATATTTCTGGAGAAGTATAGTCTGGACCAGATTGAACACAGAATTGAATTACATAATCTTCTGCATTTATGTTTCCTTGGTTATCCATACATCTTATATAGAAAGGATATTTTCCATTGTTTGACAATTCATACCCAAGATAATCCAGGGCGGTGCTACTTGGAGTAACAGATGAAGGAAGCTGTAAAGTATGGTTTATTGTTTTAACTCCACCCTCCATTAAAGGCTTCATAGTATTAAATTCTTCTTCGGTTATTGCTCCTATCACTTCATTTAATCTTATTCTACAATCTGCTTCTTGTTCAGTTTTGAAAGCTATTTTAACTGGAGTGTATGCTGGAACGCAGTATCCATTTTCAATTCCTCCTCCCTCTCCGGTATAAATTATTCTCGCTCCTGCTGCTGAAGTTCTATAATCATACTGATTGTTTGGGAAAACATCCTCTCCATAAATGTTCTTTACAGGTTCTATTACAGGAGGGGAATGATCGTTTGGATTTGCTTCCACACAAGTTTCATATTCTGTATTTGTATTTATCCAATCACAAGCTGAGCCATATGTATGACAAATATATTCACTACACGCACTCTCTCCAGTATTTCCAACGGTTAAAGCATTACATTTACTACACTCCTCTCCTCCAGTAGGAGGTTGCCATAGCTTTAATCTAAATGTAATTGTCTCTTGAGAGTATAGCTGATAACCTACGACCATATATATCGCCGTAGCTACAAGAACAACTGCTGCAGCCAACCATCCAGGAGGACCAGCTGCAGATGCAGCCCCTGCTATAGATGCAACCATCGTGGTTATTTGTGCCCCTGCAGACCATACAGCTGCTGCCAAAACTCCTGCTCCTAAACCAATTAATGCAGCTGTTTGTATATCTCCTGCATTTCTTTCACTTGAATATTTCTTTGCAATTGAAGTTACGATTACTACTGTTAATGCTCCCCAAGCGAAATTGGAAACTACCTGTGAAAATCCTGTTCCCCTTCCTAACTTGAAATAGTCTGAGAGTCCTGGTTTTGTCGGTCCTTCTCCAACATATCCAGTTGTTCCTGGCTGAGAACCCAAAGGACCGCCCGGAGATGAAGCCCCGCCACCCGCCCCTCCTCCGGCTGTAGTTGTACTTGGAAGTTCTCCTGTAGCATCATATATTAACTGTTCCATTCCACTAAGCTCTTTTACCGCTTCTCCTGCTCCCTTAGTCGTCACTTTTTTAATTACTGATTTGCCTCCTTCAATTGCTAATTCTGTACCTGCAGCTATTAAAGCATCCCCAATTCCTCCACTATTGTCTCCACCATCTGGGGATCCACAACAAACTTGTGTTCCACCACACGAACCGCTTATTCTATTCGCAGTTGCACAAAGATTTTGATCTACACAGGTTCCTGTACAAGAAACTAAATTTTCATTTTTACAACAAACTTGTGTTCCATCACATGAACCGCTTATTCTATTCGCAGTTGCACAAAGATTTTGGTCTGTACATCTTCCCCCAATACCGCAACTTTCATCAGCAGCACTTACAGTTTTTACCTCTCCTCCAACCATCCATGAAAATGCAATTGTTGCAACAACCATTATAAATATCTGGAAAAATGCAATTACTCTTTTCTCATATTCACTTCTTTTTTCTTTCATCTTTTTTTTGTTTTTCATTTTGTATTCCTAGTTTTATTCCTCTTGTGGATAAACACAACACTTGCTTTCTCCCCAACATGTTCCTTCTGCACTTATTGTTCCTCCGTTGCTGGTACACAACTCTTCACTTGTTGCACAAACTCCCATTATATCTCCACAACTATAACTATCTGATGCCTCGATTGCCATCTGAGTTTCATAATCTCTTAAGTCCTCTTCATCTAAATACCTTCCACCCATATATATTATTTGTTCAACAGTTACATTCTTTTTTACAGTCATATCCTGTTTAAGTTTTTGGAACATTGCTGTAATCATTTCTTTTTCAGGAGAAGTATACTCTCCAAGAGTGTTCGCTTTATATCCACAATCCCCAATTGAACGTCCCCTATCTGTTATACTCTTTATCCATTCATCATTCGTCAAGAATATGGGATAATCTCTTTCTTTTCTCTCATCTTTAGCTTCACTTCCTGCCCCGGGAGTACAATCATAATTACTTCCAGTAACTCTTCCGGTAAGCCAGTGGGTAGGTTCCCCGTCTTTATTACAATAATGTCCTCTTCTCAATGATAAAGAATATGTTGAAACTCTATTCGGTAAATTGTATTCAGATTCATCATAATAAATAGTTAATCTTTGGTATTCTGTTTCTGGACGTGGTATCGTTATTCCAAGTGGGGTTTCAACTCCAGGTATTTCTTCAGGATACAATTTCTCCTCATTTGGTCTTTGATTAAATTCATTTGCATACCCGGGTATAGCATAACATGAATCGATACATCTCTCTGCCAAAAATCCATCATCCCAAGAATCAATATTGTCTCTATCCCTTGTTACGGGGGTTTCAAACAAAGTATTCACCTGAACACTTCCCATTCCACATATTAAATTACCCTGCCCAGTAGCTTTCCAAAAGTCAAACCCTGGAGCAATCAAAGGGACACACGAACCTTGCATTTCTTTTCTCTGTACTTCGCTCACAATTTGCCAATCCCATCTATATCCAGGAATCCATTTACAAAGAGATCCAGCTTCCTCACACCCTGTCCTTGTCATAGTATTCAAACAAATAGTCCAGGGGTTAAATACACATGAGGCTTCTTTTCTATGAGAATAATCGTTAATCCCTTGCATACACACGCTGCTTCTATAATCTCCACATTCTTCAACTAAAACCTCTCCAAAAGAACAAATCAATTTGTAATACCTGCTTCCCGGAAGATTATACTTGCTCGCATTTTCTAATTTAGCTAGTGTTGATTCAAATATCACTCCTGTGGTTAAATTTCTTTGAATTATTAATGTTCCAGGACTCTCAGCACACCAACTCTCTCCATGCTTATACATTTCATTGTTTTCTTTTCTGTTGTTTCCATTTGCATCATACCAACAACTTAAATCCCCGCACATAAGTCCATTCGCATTGTTCGCAGGTCTAGTAGCCCCAGAAACTTCCCTATAATCTCTACAAACTGTATTTTCAGTTGGTTCACAATTTCCACAAGTATTGCTTCCAGATGGAGTTACAGTACACACTTCTTGAGGGTCATAAGAGTCTTTTATATAACTCCAATAGTCAGCATCATTATACTTGCTTGAATCGTAAACATTTGCAAGATTTCCACAAGTGTCTTTATAATATACCTTGTTTTCTTTACATATAGTATCCTCGCTTCTTGCACAATCTGATATTCCCATCCCTCCCATTGAAGCAGTACACAAAAGTCCATCATAAAATCTAACGTTTATATTTGAAGGATTTTCTACTTTTAACCTATCAGAAAATTTATTTATATTACTGCTTGTACACTCCACGTTTGTTGACATCACACAAGCTTTTTCAGTAGGAGTACTTATTACACACGCTCCCTCTTTTATATTTGTTTGTTGTTCTAAACAAGCTTCTCTTGATGCAACCTCTCTCATCTTAACTTCTATCCCATACTCTTCAGATAGAGCAGTACATCTAGCATTACTAACATAATAGGTATCTTTTCCAACAAAACAACAAATTTCTTTACATGCATTTATTTCCTCCACTTCCATCTGACTCCAAGTCCCCTTTGATTCTTCACACTGCGTTTTTGGAGTATTCTCGCTACATATTCCCAAGTTTGAACCTCCCTCTATTGAATTAACACAAGTTCCAGTACATTCAGGAACATCATTACAAAAATTATAATCCCAGGTTCTATAAGTTTTACCTCCAAGAGAGGTTTCACACTGATTTTTATCAGTAACATCCTGACACCACATATTGCTATCTTTTACTTTTTCACAGCATATAGCAGAAATGAAAGAACTACTAATTAGAATAAAACTAATCATTACAAAAACTAAAAATATATTTTTTCTCATATTTGATCAAGTCCAGTAAATCCTACAGGAGCAGCAAAGCTTCTCACTGCAAATCTTAAATCCTCCTCTGTATTTTTATCTGTAAGAACATAAATTTTCGTCCCATCATCTTTTCTGTGTTTTTCAACTTTAATATAAGGGTTATCATACATATACGCTTCAATCATTGAATCTCCAACATTTATCTCCCATGAAACAATATTTTCTGCAATTCCCAACATCTCATAAAGATTGCTATTCAAATCTATTTGAAAGTTTTCGTATCTTTCACTCTCCTCCCCTTTTATTAGAGTAAGTGTTCTGTTAAAGTTTGTTGAAATTACATTTGGTTTTATTTTAACTTGTGGAATTCCTTCCTCTAGATTAACATCATATCCCTTGTTTTCATAGCTTTTAACAAGGTTATTAAAACACCCCTGCATATCTTCACTTATAGAATCGAGTATCTCTTCTTCAAAATGTTCTCTTAAAAACGGTTCCTGATTTATGCAAGGGACATAAGAATCTGCAGTATAACACACATACCCAACGTATCTTGCTTCACTATCCCCTTCTTTTTTGTATAAATATCCGTCTCTAGAATTCACAACAAGATACCCTCCTTGTTTTAAAATTATTTCAGTATTATCTTCAATTTGTTCTTCAATACAATTTTGTATAAATCCTGCAGGATTTTTTGTTTCTGAACTTACTTTAGAAATTATTTCAGGAAAATAAAGAAAAACTAAAACAACAAGAGCCACAACGAGAACTGCAATTATTATAAAAATAGTAACTTGTCCTCTCTTCCCCTCTTTTCTAAACATTCTGATTTAAAGATATAATCGTTTAAAAATATTTCCTAAGTTGATTTAATCTTCAGTCTCAACTCTTGGAGCTAAAATATAAGATATCTCCATGTTTTCCGTTTTAACATCCATTCTTAACGGATGGTCATCCGCGAAATTAAGAGATGTTTTTTCTGCAAGTTTTGAAGCTTTTATAAATTTCTGTAGATATTCAAGGCTGTATCTTGCTTTACATTCTTCAGCAGTTATTGTTGCCTCATCTCCAGAAAATTCTGTTCTCGCAGAATTTAATCCTCTAGCCTCTATTAGGAATTTTCCTTCTTTTATCACAAACGAACATGCATCCGAAACAACTGCACAATCTTCAATTGAATCAATTAAATCTTTTGATTGCAATTCCACCTTTGAACTAAATTCTAGGTTTGGAATTTCTTTGTCCTCACTTTCAATTTCAATTAAACTTAAAGTGAAGTTTCTTTTTATTCTATCTTCCATTTGTATGTGTAATAAATTTTCTTTTCTTTCAAGTACAAGTTGCCCAGAACTTCTTTTCAATATTCTTTTAAGGCTATCCAGATTAACTCCTAAACTTTCACTTCCAGAATCAAATTCAGAAAATGCTTTTCTTGGTATTCTCAATCCAACCATTGCAACATTTGCAGGATCTATAGCAGTTATACTTAATCCATACTCATTAAGCCTTATTTTTACTTCTGTAACTAATTCGGAAATTAATTCAACAGATTTTGAAAGAGCAGATGAATTTTCAAGTTTAATTCTCATATACATAAAAGAAAGCCCTGTTTTTTAAGCATTACTATTGTTAAGTATAGGATAATTATTAAAATACTATGAGCATTAATAAAAAATGGAATCTGATGAAATTTCATTTAAAGAGGAAAGAATAAGAAAAATTACTAACTTGTATTATTCCCGTCCAGAAATACAGAACGTATTGTATGAATTTGCTAAACATAGAGAAGTTTGTCCGAGATATTTTGAGGGGTTTGGTAAACGTCCTGACGTTTTTGAATACCCTGGTGATATTTTTGAACTTGTTAAAAGAGGAGCAACTTCATTCCATTGTTCTGAAGAAATCTGGAACGACCCTCTTAAAATAGAAACTGGAATGAATGAAAAACAATTAAATGAAATAAGAGCGGGGTGGGATTTAATCTTTGATATAGATAGCAAGTATATAGATTATAGCAAGATAATGGCATTAGAAATAATAAAAGTGTTAAGTTTTCATGGGGTAAATAACATTGGAATAAAATTTAGTGGTTCCAAGGGATTCCATTTAATAATCCCCTGGAAAGCTTTTCCAAAAGAAGTTAATGGGGTAAAAACTTCAGATAAATTTCCAGAATATCCAAGAGTTATTGTCAAATACATAATAGAAAAAACAAACAAATCGCTGATAAATGAAATAAGCAAACTAACTCGTCCAAGCAAATACATACGGGATTATCAGGCTTCAAAAGAAGTAATGCCCGATTTAGTTCTGGTTGCCCCAAGACATCTATTTAGAATGCCCTATTCTCTTCATGAAAAAACCTCCCTAGCAAGTGTTGTTTTAACCAAAGAAGAATTAGAAAATTTTCAACTTACAGATGCAAGCCCCATGAAATTATCAAGTTCAGATATAAGAGAGTTTACTCCAGATTGCAAAGAAGGAGAGGCTTCCGAACTTCTTTTGCAGGCATTGGATTGGGACAGGGAAAATAATCAAGAGAAATCATTCAGCGAATCCAGAGAAAACGTTTTCAAACAAATAAAACTAGATAAAATTTCTGAAGAACATTTTCCCCCATGCGTTAAGAATATTCTTAAGGGAATTTCAGACGGGAAAAAGAGAGCATTATTCGTTCTAATTAATTTGTTCCGTTCGGTTGGGATGGATAAAGATGAAATCGAAAAAAGAATTTATGACTGGAACAAAAAAAATGAAGTCCCTTTAAGAGAGGGTTATGTACAAACTCAAATTTCATGGGCCTACAGAAAGAAACCTATAATGCCTCCGAATTGCAAAGAATTTTATCAGGGAGTAGGAGTGTGTCAGCCAGACGATTTTTGCAAATTAATAAAAAACCCAGTTAATTATCTTGTAAGAAAAAATTATCTTGCAAACAATAAAAACACAAAACCAAACAAATCTAATAAGCAAAACGACAAAAGTTCATCCAAAAATACCCAGAAGAAAAAGTAATTTTATAATAATATTTATAAATAAGAATTGTCTTCACAACTTATGAAAAGAGAAGTGATATTTGTCTTAGTTTTAGTTTTATTTTTAATGTCGCTATATCCGGTTTATGCAGATGAGGCAAGCCAAGTTGAAGATGCTTATACCTGTTTAAGTAGTACAGTCTCTCAAAAAGGGTGTTCGGCTTTGTCTTTTGATGAAAAAGTTTTTTCTAATCTAGCTTCAGAATTATGTACTCAGGAATTATTAGCAGATAGTTATAATTCAAATCAATGCTGGCCGAAATCCGGATGTAAACTAAAATCTACCTCTCAGGCCATCTTGGCACTAGAAGATGAGATAGATACAGAAAAAGCTGAAACCTGGCTTTTACAACAAACTTCCACTCCCCAAAACATTGATTGGTTTTTAGAGATAGAAATTTTAGGGGCTCCTTCTTCGCAGTGTATAATTAGCTATTCTGGTTCTTCATACCCAATTACAATCAACGAAGACAAAACAATTTCAACAAATGCCGGTCCTAGATTAACTAGAGCAACTGCATATGGAAATTACTGGTTAAAAATTGACCATACCCTTTATAATCAGGAGACGATACGTATTACATGTAATCACGAGTTCATAAGCACTCTTTTATTTATGAAACAAGGAACTTCTACAATACATGTTTCGGATACTGTTCATCATTCTTATCCAGGAACGGATGAAATTGCTGGAACCAGAGAGATTGTTCACTCTCTTTGTTTTGCCCAGGATGGAGTTTGTAATTATGAAGGGAGTTTGTGGGGAGCTTTTACATTATATTTAACTGAACACTCAGATTATGAATATTTCTTACCCTACCTCCTAACTTTAAAAGATGAATCCGTTAACAAACCATTTATCCCCGAGGCTTTTTTATATTTTCTTACCGGGAAATTCGAAACGGATTTGCTTTTAAGACAAAAATATAGTTCTTATTGGGAAGAATCTGGATATGGAAAATACTATGATACTGCACTAGCATTACTTCCATTTGGCTCTAATTCTCCTCAAGAGGAAAAAAATTCAAAGACCTGGTTGTTGAGTGTACAACAGAACAGCGGATGTTGGAACAACAATAATATAAGAGATACAGCATTCGTTTTATATTCTCTTTGGCCCAAAAGTGGAGGACTTGTTTCAGGAATATGCGAAACAAGGTATGATTGTCCACAGGTGGATTGTCAAGAGGTTTCTTGTACTTCTAATAAGTGTGTTTACGAGAGTGTTGGATGTCAAAATTATGATGGATGCTGTTTAAGAGAAGAAGGATGTACTGCAAATAATGATAATGACTGTGAAGACATTGAATGTGATGCGGATAGCGATTGTAGAAATTTAGATGCGACCTCTGATCCTTATTGTTACGATGATAAAACCCTTTATAGAGATGTTTACACTTATTCATGTAACCTTAATAGGGGGGAATGTACTCCTAATGTTGTTGAAGAAAAGGTTGGAAGCTGTTCTGGTTCTGATGTTTGTAAAAATGGAGAATGTATAACCGAAGGAGGAGTTACTACTCAGTGCGGTTGGTTAAGACCCTGCCCTACTGGAGAAAAATGTGAGGGGGGATATTGTGTTCTAGATATAATTTGTACATCTGATTCTCAATGTGGAGATTCAGAATACTCAAGTGAGTATTGTATGGATGAATCTAATGTTTACAGAGATTTATACACTTATACTTGCGATTTAAGTACCCCTGCAGGAGAATGTTCTGCAGATGTAATTGAAGAATTTGTTCAAGAGTGTACCGGACTTCAAGTTTGTGAAGACGGAGAGTGTATACAAGATGGGTGTGCAGCAGGAGTGGAGGAGTGTTCCTGGTGGAATAAATGTGAAGAGGGATATACTTGTGATGATTATGGATGTTGTTTCAAAGAGCCAGATTGTTTAATCGACGATGATTGCAATGATGGCTATATTTGTGTAAATGAATATTGTGTTTCCGAAGGGGAATGTGGAGAAGATAACCCCTGTCCTCCACAAGAGTGCAAGGAAGCAACCTGTGAATCTGGAACTTGCTTATATAGGAATAATTGTTATATTGAATGCGAGATAGATGAAGAATGTACTTATTTGAACTCCCAGTCTCTTAACTATTGTGATGGAAGCGGGGATGTTTATATGGAATTTTATAATTTTACTTGTGAAGATAATTTTTGTGATGAGGTCATAACAGAAAATTTAATAGAAGATTGTGGGGGGAAAGAGTGTTATGCTGGAGAATGTATTGGAGAACCTGGCGAAGGGTGTGCAAGCGATTTAGATTGTAGTTTCTGGGAAGTGTGTAATTTGGAAACGGGAGAGTGTTATGAAGAAGAGGATCCATGTGAAAGCGATTCAGATTGTAATTATGGGACTTGCGATTTAACCACAGGAAATTGTATCCCTTACGAATGTGATTGGGATGGAGATTGTCCTTATGGAACTTGTATAGACGGAGAGTGTATTTCTTTAGATTGTTTAGATGAAGGATATACCTGTGATTCTCCGGAAGTATGTGAAAGCGATGGGGGGATAGTTATGGAAGGTTATTTTTGTAATAGCGATATACACAAGTGTTGTGATGTTGAAGTTGTTCTGAATACATGTGAATTCGAAGAGGGAATTATATGTGAATACGGAGAGGAATGTTTAAATGGTGTAAAAAAATCAGTTTCAGATAATTTAGGATATGGAGAAGTTTGTTGTGTTGGAGGAACTTGTGGAAAACTTGAAACTCCTTTTTGTGTAGACAAAAAAGGAACTTGTAAATCAAGTTGTGATGAAAAAACCGAAGATGAAAAGAGTTATCTTTGCGATAGCTCTAGCGAATCTTGTTGTGTACCAAAAACCACCACAGATAATCCAAAACCTAGAGGATGGATTTTGATTGTAATCCTATTGCTTTTAATTGCATTTGCAGCTTTAGGAATTGTATTCAGAGATAAATTAAGGACACAATGGATAAAAATAAAGGATAAAATGAGTGGCAAAAAAGAAAAGAAAAAGTTTGAGATGCCCTTAACTATGCATTCAAATCCTCAGGGAAGAATTTTACCAAGGAGAATTTTGCCTCCTGGGGCTCATCCACAAATCCCTATACAATCTAGATATCCTGTTAGACCTGGACAACCTGGACAGCCTATGCAAGGACAAACCCCCTCACAAGCTCAAAAACCCTCTCAACCTTCACAACAATCTCCTCAAAAACCCTTACAACCCTCCCCACAAAAATCCTCGCAACAAACCCCTCCTTCTTCTGGGAAAGAAACCTCTCCAGTTAAAACTCCTTCTTCAGCATCACAACCTACAAAAAAACCGCTTGACAAACCAAAAGGTACCGAGTTAGATGATGTTCTTAAAAAATTAAAAGATATGGGAAATAAATAAGGTTTTATTTTTTCTTTTAATCTAATTCAAAATTTAATTAATAGTAAATAATTTAATAATTTTCAACCAATAACACAATATATCCTTTACTTGATAATTTAAGAAACAGGATTATTTCCTTTTCGATTAATACTTTTTCCTTCTTTTTTTACTTCTTCTTTCTTTTCTTCCTTTTTATCCGGAAGTAACTCACTAAGTTTTTTTTGCATCTTTGAGTTTTGAAGCTGCAATATTCTTGCAACTTCTTCATATCCATGGAGTCTTCTGGTTAATTCACTTAGAATATCTGTCCATCCATTATTTGTAAGCGCAATTAATTCTGGTTCAACAACTTCAATATGAGCAGGCATGTATTTGAACATAATTATTGTTAGATATAATATATCTTCTACTTCTAAATCCACCTCAGCAAATGTGGTATAAAACTCCTTGCTATCTTTCATCAACAGGGGTTCATTTATCCTTTTACCAGTAACTTTAACTCCTTTTTCTCCATCTATATTTTTTATTATTCCTTCCAATGTTTTAATCAAATGTTCTGGGGGTTTTCCCATAATCTCAAGGATTATTGTTGAGTGAATAGTTTTTACCTTCCCCTCCGAATCTTTTTTATCTAAACTCTGTTTTTTCATTTTTCATTTTTTTGAATACAAAAAGGAAGACAAGCAAAATACAGAAAACTATAAGCCCATATAATGCAAGTTTACTCTTTCTTAATTCTTCCTTATTAATTTCACTTTTTATATCTTTTGGACTCAACATAATTGTTTTTACCTCTTCTGGAGTTGTTCTTGTTTCAATAGGATTGCTTACAAATTTTTTTGTTTCAGGTGTTTTAGTTACTTTTATTTCTTTATCTTCCTCCTCATTTTCCTCATCCTCTTCTTCTACTTCTTCCTCTTCATCAAATTCTTCTTTAGAGATTTCTTCCTCTATTTCTTCTTCATCTTCTTCCCCTTCAACACAAGCAAGTCCTTGTGTTTTTATATTTCCAAGAGTTATTTCCGCAATACCAAATACATTAATTAAATCATCTAAGCTCTGGAAAGGACGAGTATCAATTATTGCTTGGGCCTTTACAGGCCCTATTCCAGAGAGTTTATCTAATTCTTCTAAAGAAGCAGTATTAATATCGATTTGTCCTTCCTGACAGGAAGCAGAGATTAGGTTTATACTGAAAGTTAAAATTAAAACAAATAAAAAAAGGAACAACTTTCCCATCAAGATATATCTGCTCTGGATTATTTTAAGGATTATTGTCCTGCATTATATTTTTCGTAGAAGTTAATATACTCTATTTCTCCCCTCTTTTTACCTTTCTTTGCTATTAATATCTCCGAGAAGATATTATTTTCTATAAGCCATCGACACATATCTCTTTCAATTCCATCAAGATATCCATTGCTTTTTACCTCAACCCCTATTATTTTTGTTTGATTTTCTTTGAATTTCTCTTCTTTTCCAATTCTAGTAGAAACTATATGCTCTCCACAAAAATTACAAGCAATAAATCCTTCAACATCATTATATCCAAAGGATTCTTTTTTACAATTTTCGCAAAACCCTTTCATTAAAGGAGACTCAGCATTTCCTCCATTGTTTGTTCTAAATGCGATAAAATCTGGAAATCCAGTTCCAAGAACCATTATCTTTTTGAAAGGATTATATTTTCTTTTTGCAGGAACTACTTTACCCGTGTTTCCCTCTCTATTGTAATCTAAAGTGTTTGTCCATTTATCTACAATCCAACCCATCTTTTCTAGACTTGCCCTAACTTTAGCTTCAAACCTCTGTCCTGCTGCACGGTTTCTCTTTCCCTGATTCGAATAATTTACTTTTTTACTTTTCTTATCACTTTTTATCTCTTTCATATTCTAAAGAAGTAAGGAGGAGTATAAAAGTTTAACCGATTAATCTATTAAAAATAATTCCCACAGCTATAAGAATCAAAACAACAGGTAGCCAGGGAACATACAAATCAATCACATTCATTTCTCTAAGTAACCACAAACTTGCAAATATTAATATAATAAATCCTAATACCGGGAATCTTCTCCTGTAAGTTGTTCTGTGATATCTATGTACTGGCATTTTGTTTTATTTTTAATTTACAAGTCTCTGGCTTGTAAAGTTCTCCTCCCATTTGCCTTTGCTCTTTTTATTGCCTCATCTAAAATATCCTCGAGCTTTCTTTCAAGAGCAATTTCGACCTCATCTGCAACAGATGAAATTGCATTTTCTTTATCCAACTCTTTAACCCTTGGACGTATATTTGATTTTATTATTAATCCCATTTTATATAAGATATTATATTCTTGATTTTTTAAAAACTTTTGGATAGATATTTATTACTTCTTAATTCTGGAAATTAGTTTATACCTCTAACAAACCCTTTACTCTTTCTTTTCCAAGGGCAAGTAAAAATGTAGGTAAACGAGGACCTGTTTCGGCATCTATAAGCATCTCATAAACATTTTTGAAAAATTTTCTTTGACTTGTCTTTTTTTCATCTTCACTCATCTCTGGCCTTTTTGGTATCCCATATACAAAAGTAGTAAGGTCTTCCAAGTCCCAATGCTTTTCAAATTCATTCCTGAATTTGTTTAATTGTTCTTTTTCCTCTTTTGTCATCTTCTTATAATAATCTTTATTTGGTTCACTTCTTACATTAATTTTTGATTCTGGGGCAAATTTATCTATCCAATTCTGGGACTTTACTAATCTTTGTCTCAAAATATGGTCTGGATATTTTTCCCCTATTCTTTCATACATCTTTTTAAGTTCACTAAAATTCCCCTGAGCAACTTGTCCAAAAGAGCCTATTTGTCTGAATGGGACTCTTTCTTTTGTTAAAGGTTTCTTTGAGTCAATTGTTGCAAACTCCAGAGCTCTTTTTTCACTAGGTGAAAGCTGGGTTTGGGATAAATTTGTTGAAGATTCTTTGTCCTTTTCATCTTTCTCTTTCGAATTGTATCTTAAGATTTCTCTATCAAATTCATCGTATTGCCTTATTATCTGAGAATCAAAAAATAAGGTTATCTTCTTTGAAGGATTAATTCTTGTAAATAACCATCTTAATAGTTCTGGTTCATATATCTCAAGTAAATCTTTTGGAGCTATTCCTGTTCCAGTAGACCCAGACATTTTATACGCCCCTTCTACACCCACAAACCCGTAACCTTGAAAATAAGGGGGTTTAATTTTGTAAATTTCTTTAGCTATACGACTTGAAACATCAAAACTTCCTCCAGGTGTTGCGTGATCTTCTCCTCCCGGCTCAAAATCTACTCCCTCATGTTTCCATCTCATAGGCCAGTCTACCTTCCAGTCAAGCTTTCCTATACTTTTTTTAGAAATATCAACTGTATTTTCGTTTCCACACTCACACTTATATGTCACTTTATCTTCATTATCATAATCGACTATTTTAGTAGTTGTACCCTTTTTACACTCTTCACAATAAATTTGTAATGGATAATAATTTTCTATTTGGTCTTCTGTCATTCCCTGAGTCTTAAAATTAGACAAAATCTCTGCAATTTGTTTTCTTTTTTGCATTGCTGTCTTAATTCCTTTATAATACTCATTTTTTTTGTATTTCTCAGACTGATATAAAAATTTTATTGGTATTCCAAGTTGAGGCATGACTTCTTCAAAAGGTTCTTTAAAATGGGAGGCATAAGAATCATGACATTTATATGGGTCAGGTACTCCTGCAAGAGGCATTCCCATATATTTAGAGAAATCTTCTGGTACCCCTTTCGGTATCTTTCTTAATCTATCATATTCATCCCAAGAAAATATGAGGTCTGCTTCATATCCTTTATCTCTCAAAGAACGGCATACTAAATCAGAAGTTATAATGTCCCTAAAATTACCTATATGTATTATTCCAGAGGGGCTAATCCCTGCGGCACAAACAAATTTCTTTTTGTTTGGGTTTGAACTAATTAACTTGGACGCAATAGAATCTGCCCAATGTGCCCTATCATTTTCTTCCATTATCTGTTCAAGTTGTTTCATTTTTTAAATTTATCCTTGATTTTACACTTGAATTTCAATAAGAATTGGAGTATTTAAACATTTCTAGTATTGTAACTTAATAGTAATTACATTTATCCTTTTTTTATAAACTTCTTCCTATGTCCTTGGTTATCTAGCTCCTCATTAAGTAATTCATCAACGATTACCTGAAAATTGTCGGTTCTAGGGACATGGGCATATTTTATACTCTTGAAGTTTTCCTGTAACTTTTGAACCTTCAGAAATAGTGGTAGAATATTTTGGTTTCTTACCTTGTACTCTCCAAGTAGTTGTTTTACAACCAACTCAGAATCTAAAAAACAAGTTATATCTCCTTTAGTAACTGTTGAAGCCAATTCCAATGCCAAAATTAACCCCTCATATTCTGCAACATTATTTGTAACCTCTTCTCCTATAAACTTGCTAGATTTAGTGAATATCTCCCCCTCTTTCCTTACCAGTGCTGCAACCGCTCCTGGTCCAGGATTTCCCCTTGCTCCCCCATCAGAGTTTGTGTAAATCATAATAGTAAGACTTATAAATAGCTCTTAAATTTTTCTTTTTGTATAAAATGAAGAAAATATTAAGTTTCCCTATAATATCCAAACAAACTAATGAAGGTTCATGTGGTCCAAATGCAATGAAGCATGTAATTCTTTACAAAAAAGGATTAAATATTCCTGAATGGAAATTAATAAATATGTCTTCTTGTTCAGAGAAGAATGGGGCTCCCATAGATGGCTTGGCCAGAATTGCAAAAAACTTCAATTTAAGCTATGAGCTAATGCATAATTCTTCTATATTCGATTTGATAAATTCAATAGATAATAAAAATCCTGCGATTCTTCTTATTCAAGCTTGGGGAAACGGACATTATGTTGTAGCAAATGGTTATGATAATAAAATTAAGAAAGTTTTTTACTATGACCCTTTTGATGGGAAAACAAAACCAATACGTTATGAAAATCTTGATAAAAGATGGCATGGTTTAGATATGTTCGAACGTAATCATTTCGGTATTTTCTTTAAATAAAAAATCTTCAATTAATTAGATTATATATGTAATATTTTAAACGTCTTTAAATCCTGGAATTTTTCTGGACGTATATCTATGCCCTTTATGTTTGCATGTTTTGGTCCTTTTTTGCACAATTCAACAACCTTATCGACATCCATATTGTTCCCCTCAATAAATATTTCAACCCTTCCATCTTCAAGATTCCTTACAAATCCCTTTACATTATGTCTTTCTGCATTCTCTTTAACAAATCCCCTGAAAAAGACGTCCTGGACCGTTCCATCAATGTACATTCTCACTGCTTTTTTCATGTTATTTATTGTTGAAATGACTTTTTATATTTTTCAATTTTTATATGGGGTCCTATTTAGAATAAGTAATTATCTGTAACAGCTGTTTTAAATGAGATTATATTGGACTATTTATTAATTGCTTAACATTGTTTGATTTTACTAGGATAACTTAGCTCTTTCAATAAGATTAATGGTACTTTCAAATTCTCCTATAATCAAGTTCATTATTTACAACCGCAACAGTCTGGGATGCAAAATACATTTTATCTCCTACAGAAACCGGCTTGCAATATTCCTTAAGTCTCTTAAATTCTTTTTGAGGCAATCCCTCATGATCTCCCAGTATAAACACACAATTTTTAGGTATTTTTGCCTTTCTTATATCCTCTCCTTTTTTGTCTAAGATAAATATTTCATTCCCACTTTTGGCTAATTCCTCAATAACCCCTAAAAAACTTTTTTTTTCCACAAAACATCCTGGCAAGACTTCTGTTTTTGTCCCCTCTTTGTATTTGTAAAGAATTTTTTTTATGATATTTGCAACGTCTTTTTTGGATATTTCAGTTTCATCTTTTACTTGCATTTCTATATGTTTTGGTGGGTCCGGTTGTCCATAGAAAATAAAATGAAAGATTACATCTTTTCTAAAATCATGAGATAAAAAAATCCCCTGAATGAGGCTGTGTATTGCAATATCCATTCTTCCAGCTTTCATTAACCCCCCCTCCCCATCAGAATATCTCGATAATGCATTTCCAGACGTTGCTGCTGAACTTGAAAAATATACAAATTGTCTCATATGAAGATAATACAATGTAGAATTATAAGTTTATTGATTTTGAGTTTATGTGATAGATTTCATAACTGTTGCAGATAACTAAATATTATCCCCTCATATCCTGCATTACAAATTCAGGTTTTGCAAATATCTCCTTTCCTCTGAATATTTTGTACATTCCAATAAATCTATTTTTACAAAAACAGCTAACAATAGAATTAACTTTCCACCCCTCATCCCTAATTAAGTCTTTTTTGTAAATTGGCTTCCCAGTTAGGATATTTTTAAGATTGTCCTCTTTTATCTCAAGTGGAGGATAAATCTTTTTAACTATTTCTCCAGGAATTATCATCTTTCTTAGATATTTATCCTCTCCTTTTTCATACTCATTAACTGCCTTCTCAAAATCATACATTTTTACAGAAGGGTATTTTTTATCATTTTCATTAAATATCCCCGCGGAGATTCTCCTTAATTCCAACATATGTGCCCCGATTCCTGTCTCTTTTCCTAAATCATCAATTAATTTTCTTATGTATGTTCCACCCTCACATTTCACTTTAAATAATATATCTTTTTTATCAGGACTTTGTTCCAATACCTCAAAAGAATATATTTCTCTTTCCCGGTTTTGCCTCTTAACCCGGGACTTTACAGGGGGCATCTGGGTTATTTTACCAATGAATTTATCTTTTATTGCTTTTTTTATAATTTCAACATCTATTTCCTCATGTACTCTCATAATTCCCACATACTCTTTATCCTCTCCAAGGAAATATCCTGTTAATTTACACGCTCTATTTAATGCAATTGGTAGAACTCCAGTTACCTTTGGGTCAAGAGTCCCAAAATGAGATGTCTTTCTTAGTTTTAATTTTTTACACACAAATTCAGACACACTAAAACTTGTTGGTCCGGAGGGTTTATCAATATTAATTATACCAAACTCAATAAGCTCACGGGTTGTCTTTTCCTGCTTTATCTTTTCAATATCCATATTTCACCTAAAAATCCTTCATTTAAAAGATTAATTATATTTCTCCTTTCAGGTAAGCCTTTCTCCTTTCTTCAGGAAATTTTTCAATAGCATATCTAAGCATAGTTCTTGGCATTTCTTTATATCTCTCTTTTAAGAATATCTCTAAAATATCCTGATTTCTTTTTCCCACCTCTCTTAACATCCATCCTACTCCCTTATGTATTAAATCATGTTCGTCCTTAAGAAGAATATCTGCTATTGATAAGGTCTCACCAAATATCCTTTTTTTTATAAAATAATGGGTTGAAACAATTGCTATTCTTCTTTCCCAAAGATTTTTTGACTTTGCTAGGAATCTAATAACTTCTGTACCATCTATCTTAGAAAAATCCCCCACAATATTTGGAGCACTTAAATCAACTAAATCCCAATTATTTATCCTTGAGGTATTCTTAAGATAGAATTCAAATATCTCTCTTTGTTTTAGTTTATCTTTCTTTGATTTGTTATACGTCTCAACAAGGGTTAAAATTCCAATCATCCTTTCTTCATGTATTTTACTGTTAAGTAATTCCTGTATCTCTCTTAATGTTAAGAATCTCCAGTATCTTTTAACAATCTCTCTTTGTATAGGAACTTTTATCCCAAAAAATATATCTCCCTCTCCATATTCCCCCTTCCCAGTCTTAAAAAACCTCTGAAGCACCTTAGCTTGTTCAGGATTTTTATTTCCCTCAATTTCTTTTTTTAGTTTATCCAGCATTTTTAATTAATTCAATAAAAAAACTCTTTGGCTTTTTCTCTCTATAATATCTGTAATAATCCGGCTTTAAATTTATCTTGTAAATTAATCTTTCTTTTATGACTTCTTTATCCTTTTTATTGGGTTTCCAGTCATTTATTAACCTCTTATCAAATTCTTTTAAATTTATCTTAATCTCTCCTGAGAATTCCCGTTTTTTCATTTCTTCTTTTATATCCTTGAATCTTCTTTCGAGATATTTAAGTTTGTTCTTAAAAAATAATATATGCCCCGGACCAAGTTTGTATTTTTTTGGTATTTTATCAAGGTTATTAAGAGGATATCTTTTCACATAGCCCAAAAGCATAAGGATTTCATCGTACTCTGCTATGAGATGTTGATCTGCTAAAAACTTAGGATTAATTATATTTATTCTCACCATTT
Organism: Candidatus Woesearchaeota archaeon; assembly: GCA_964612685.1. Taxonomy (GTDB): domain Archaea; phylum Nanobdellota; class Nanobdellia; order Pacearchaeales; family GW2011-AR1; genus MWBV01. The sequence continues at coordinate 12,636 of CAZTCF010000006.1, read as the reverse complement.
TAAATTAAGGATAATTCTCTTTTATATACTTATTTCAGGATAAAACAGTTATTAATACCAATTAGATTTATTTCTGAAGTGCCTGTCTAAATGGTTTTACCGCTTTCGCTGGCTTTTCTGTCTGATGCTTTGCTTTTTTTGCTTCTTTTTTTTGAAATTCTTGTGTTGCTTCTGCACCTGCCTTTTGTTTTTCGGCAATCTCTTCTTTATCGTCTACACCGTCTTTATTCTTGTCTTCTTCTGCTGGTTTCTGAAGGTTCTCCTTCATCTTTTGCATCATAGATTTCTTTTTATCTATAGCTTCAAGAGCTTCCTTACCAATCTTTTCCTCTCTCAATTTCTTGAATTTTAAGTTATTAGGGTAATCTACAAGCTCAACCATTACATTTTCCCCATTTCTAATTGCTTTAACTTTTATCTTATGTGGATGTTTTCTTATTCCTTTAGCCCAAAGAAATTGATTCAAATCCTTACTTACTTTTACCTTATTCAAATCCCTATCTTTAACTCCCATGTGTCTTGCAATAAATTCCTTTATTGTTTTTACTGCCTTTGGAGTTTTTTTGTATCTTGGAACAGATCTGCTTTTTTCTCTTAATGGAATAGTATATTCTCTTTCAACACTAGTGTTTCCCATCTTTGCTTTTTTTTCTGCCATTTTAATTTTTCTTAATATTTTCTTTTACATTTGAAGCTAAAATTTCCTCTAATCTTCTTTCTTTTAACTGACATTCCAATTCTCTTTCAAACATGAATTTAATCGCATCCATGGTTCTTGAATCTTTTTTATCATGATTCTTAATTATTATATCTAAATGATGAATATCTGTCGCATAATTAATGTGCATCACTGCTATTCCCTGAGGTCCCTTGTATACCATAGTTTCTTCAGAGTCTATATAGTTTGGATCATTTTCAAGTGCTCTTTTCTGTTGTGGAGTAAGAGCATATTCTCTCTTCCATCCATATTCTCTCAAATCCAACCCTCCAAAATCTAATTTTCCCCTTGCTTCAAATAATCCGTGGTCTTCTAAACTCCTTTTTGAAGCGCTTCCATCCTCTTTTGGACTCTTAAATACGTCTATTCTTTGATAATACTCTCTACCCATTGTCATTTTAACCGAAGTGTGACTTCCTCCTCTTGTAGGGTTTAACATGAAGCTTAGTTCTTCTCCAGGAACGTTTTTGTTTTGTCATAGCTGAAGGATGAACTTTTTTACCTGTCCCAAATTTCTTTAAAACAGCCCAAACAGGAGCCCATTTAGTTCTTCTTCCTTGGACTGCAAGCTTTGATTTCTTTTGTTTGTTTTTTATTGGCATTGTACTTTCTCAAATTTTAATTGTACTAAATCTTTCAAGGTTTTTTTAATATCTTTCTCATACTTTTCTGGAAGATATATATTTGTTGAGCCATATCCAAAATAAATATGGAAGGTATGCCCATTTACACCATAAGTTTCCCTTATTTTACTCCCTGCTCTTTCTTTTTCCTTTTCAGGAAAGACGCTTCCGATTGTTCCACCTATCTCATTAAGATTATCAAGAGTTACTGGAGAGTTATTTTTATTCAATAATCTATATTCAATCATTTTAACTCCTCCATAAATTTCTTACCTTTATCTGTAAGTATTCTTCCCGGTTTCTTGCTTTTGACTCCTCTAACTGGTTTTTGAATCTCGGTAAAACCAGCCTTGTCTGCTTGCTGTAATATCACTCTTATTATCTTTCCAGAACCTTTTCTAAATTCCTCAGGTTTAAATCCTCTGTTCTTTTTTGAACCATACTTTGTTCTTAGTCTTTGAACTCCAACAGAACCCTTTTTGTAAATATTTCTTAATACAGAGGCAGCCCTTTTATGCCAGAAATCTTCATCTTCAATAGGCCTTTCTTTTGCAGGTCCAGACTTTACGAATTTAACCCATTCCGGTTCCTTAAACTCAGGAACTTTCTTTAGAGCACCAGCTAATTTTATATTATATTCTTGCGCACTTAAATCATATACTGGATTTCCCATTTTCTGTTCCCATATTTGGCTTGTCTTTCGACAATAGATTAACTCTTTGAGTTATTTGCCTGAAAATTATGGTTAATGAGGGTTTATAAAGTATTTGGTTAAGGATTTTTTATTATCCTATTTACCCAATTAGGTTGAGTTTATTTAGATGCTAATTAAGATATAGTTGAACAATGTTTATAGTTAATTATTATTAATAACAGTCGATATTTATTTTATTATTCATTCAGAAGTTTCTTCTTTTGTCCCTTTCCTCATATCTCTTCTCCATTTTTTGACAACAATAGTATATCCGATTATCCTTGAGGTATAATGATTTCCAAGTTTTTCAAGAATTTGTTCATTTATTTTCTTTAATTCTTCCTTGTCCCTACAGCAACTTCTCAAAACGGATATTTTAACATTTTTACAGGTATCAAAATGGTGTTTAAGATTTACTATCAGATTATCCGTAAGTCCATTTTTTCCTATCTGTATCTGTCTTATTGTTGGCATCTTATTTCTTCTCCTCTAATTTTTCTTCCCACTCTTCTATTTCTTTCTTTTTTACTTTAATTAACTTTGGTTTTGATTTTAATCCCCAGGTTCCGCTTTTCATAGTTTTCTCTTTGTAAACATCTTTCCCTGTAAATGCATGAATATTCACATCTCCTTTGTTATCTCTCCAGTCTTGACTTTTAGATGCACATATTATTGCAGATATTTTCACATCTTTCTTATCCGGATTTATCCTGTCTATTACACAAAATGGGCTCCCAGGTTTTGCAGTATGGAGAATAACATTTTTTTTACCTTGATATATCTTAACAAGCGAATCATTATTTTCAGAGTTTTTTCCTAAAAATATCTTCGTTCCAGAATTAAGAATATATTCTCTTGGTATCATAAACTTCTAGAGGTTTTATTTATTTTTAGATTTATCTTTTAACCAGTCATTTACAATCTTCATACATTTTTTCTGGTTTGGCCAGGTTAGCATTTTCTGCGCTTCACTAAATGAAACCCATTTATACCCATTATGCTCCATAGGATCTAGTTTTAATTTACCATCTCCTTTTTCAACTCTTATCGCAAATAGATGATAGGTTTGTCCAATTTTATCTGGTCTGTCCCAGAGTTTTTTATCATAAAGGTAAATTCCCTTTTCCTTGAATTTTTTAACCTTTAATACTTTAAGCCCCGTCTCCTCTCTAACCTCTCTTCTTGCTGCTCTTTTTTTAGTCTCAAATCTCTCAACTTTCCCCTTTGGAAATTCCCAACCCTTCCAGTGTTTCTTTCTCTTCAGAATAATATACTCTGTATCTCCCCTAGGAGTTATATAATAAGTAACCCCGAATATTGCCCTTCTATATTTGTCTTTTTTTTGTTTATTTTTTATCTTCATCTCTTTTTTCCTTCTCTCCCACATCTTCTTTAAGTAACCTGGTGAAAAGCATTATTCCTAGTACGCATATCATTGTTACAATTAATGCACTGAGCACTGCGCTGCTAATATGGGCTTCTTGAGTTATGTTGTTTACAATACTTGTTATAACATCTTTCCAAACTAAAGCAATTAAGAATCCAAATGCTGCAAGTATTGCAGTATTCATCTCTTTTTTAAATTCTTTTTTAAATGTCTTTACTCCAGTTTTTGCTTTCTCTTTTATTTTAGCTGCTTTTATTCTTTCTCTTTCAAGGATTTCTTTTTTTGTTAGTTTTTCTATCATTTTTCCTCTCTATTTTTATTCATTTTATATTGGTAAAAAAGGTTTATAAATCTTATTCTATTGTGATAGAGCGATGATAACTCAACTTAACTTTAATATAAAGAAAATAATTCAAGAAATTCAATCTACCAAAGAGAAATATAAGATAATATCTAAAGATAATTTATTACAAGTAAATAAAATTTATCTTAACAAGAAAGGAAGATCTTTTTATACGAATTTACCCAAGGAAATAAGAATCTCTCCAAAAGTAGTAGGGTTAATTGTTGGAGAAGGGTATTTAGGAGGCAGGTCTTTTGTATTTGCAAACTCGAATGAGAATGCAATAGATTTAGTTTTAAACTTTTTAAAACAATTTAAAATCCCCCTTAGAATATATTTAGAGATTTCGACAAAGAACGTATCAAAAAATTTTATAAAGAAATCTCAAAGTTTTTGGGAGAGTCATTTGAATATAAAATTAGATAGAATAAGAGAAAGAGAAGAATTTAATAATATAACCAAAAATGGGACCATTCATCTTTGTTTAAATGGGAAGATAATTTGCAAGTTAATAGAAAAGATAATACTTTTATCTAAGAAGAGAATAGAGAAGAACAGGGCTTTGTCAGTAGATTATCTAAAGGGGATTATTGCTGCTGAGGGGAATATTAATGTAAATGGAACAACAAATTGTATTTATATGGTTAGAATAAGTGCAAGTAAACCGGAGGAAAGAGAACATTATAAGAGATGTTTAAATAAAATAGGGATTAAGGTATCTTGTAAAGATATGCCTACAATTTCCCCAGAAGAGGGAATAAATAGAGGGTGGAAGACCACAAGAGGAAGAGCAGGGGCAGTTATAATCTCAAGATGGGAGAACTTTGTTAGAATATTTGAGCTTAATTTATTGGAAATTAATAAAGATAAAGAGGAGAAATTTATAAAATATTTCAATAATAATAAATTCACAAAACAATTTTTGGATTTTAAATATTTTATAAATAAAGAATTTACTATGAAAGAATCCCAAATTTATTTTGATTTTAAGGGGAGACATATTAATAGAGTCTTAACATTATATAAAGAAGGATATATCTCTAGAAAAAAAATAGGTAAAAATAAATTTAAGTATAAATTAACTGATAAATATTTAGTATTATATAATAAGTTAAATTTTAGTCTAAACAGCCCCATCTCTCAATAGCTAATCTTAATTCTTCGTGAGTCTTTGCATATTCTTTTAATGGTATCTCTTTCATAATAGCGTCAACAGCTTGTCTCATAGATCTTGCTCCTGCTTGTATCCCCAATGGATGAGCTCCAACTCCTCCTCCCGCCTGCATTATGATATCTTTCCCCATAACTCTTACTAATTTTTGTAACACTCCTGCATGTATTCCGCCAGAGCACACAGCAAAAGTAGGTTTCACACCATACCACTTCTGAGATAGGTTTTTGCCGGTTTGTTTTGTTGATTCAGATTCAATCTCTTGTTTAATGTGTACTGTTTCTTCTTCCCCTCCCTTCATTTTTCCAAAAATTGCACCGATGTGTAAGTTATCTGTACCAATCATTCTTGCAAGTTGTGCAATTACTTCCATACTCATTCCCTGATTTGGGTCTTCAGTAAACATTCCGTGCCCAGCTCTGTGTGCATGAATAATTAAGTTTAGATTTTCATTTCTTAATGTTTGAAAGGCTCCCCAACCCGCAGTCAGAATATCTATCATCACACAATTACCTCCATTATCCCGAATAAATTTTGCTCTCTTTACCATCTCTTTAGTTTCAGCAGTAACATTTTCTACATATATCTTTTTCTCTCCAGTTTCTTTTTCTACCCTTTTCATAGCTTTTATTGTCAACAAAAATCTCTTTTTGAACTGATTAAAAGACTGATTTGTCAGATTTTCATCCGACTTTACTAAATCTAATCCCCCTTTCCAGGCATTGTAGGCATATTCAGCATGTTGTTTTGGTGTTAACCCCAGTTTAGGCTTCACAATTGTACCTACAAGAGGTCTATCTTTAACATTAATCATTTTCCTTATACCCTTAATCCCGTATTTAGGACCGTGAAAACTTTTTACTATCTTTTTTGGAAAAGTTAAGTCTTCCAATCTTAGGTATTTAATATCTTTCATACCAAATACATTTCCAGCAATACCTGAGAGTATTGAGGGCATATTTCCAGGTTCAAATATCTCTATAGGATATGCAATTTTAACAAAATTCCCTTTTATAGAAAATACCTTTGCACCCAATTTTTTAATCAATTTATCATTAATACCTTCAACTTTATCCCATGTTCCAATTGAACTTTCAAGTGCAACTTTATTTGCAGCTTCGTGCATACTAACTTTATTTGGTGTAATCTTAAATAAGCAAATAACATCTGTCTTCTTTGGTTTATAACTTAAATCTATAAATCCTGCTTTCATTTTTATTTCCTCTTTTAATAATTATTATTCGTTAAAGATGTTTTTAAATCATTCTTCCAGATGTTTTGTACAGTTGAATAATTTCATTTCTGGTTCTATTGATTCATTGAATTCAAATATTGTTATCGAGGTATTGTCTAAATGCCCCGCATCTTCTACTGATTTATTGGTAAGGTATGCAACCAATAGTCTCATTAATAATCCATGTAATACAATCAGGATAGTTTTATCTTCATCTTTTAGTTCATTGATAAACTTGGTTATGCGCTCTTTTCCTTCAGATAGAGTTTCTACTCCCAATTTTTTTAGCCCTTCATCATTGTTTTTTATCTCTTCCCACTTTATCTTCTTCCAGAATTCTTTATCATGTCTGCTATTTCCCTGGATTATTCCCCAATTTCTTTCCCTTAATCTCTCATCTAATTCAAAAGGAACATCCGGATGGAATTTTGCAATCTCTTCTGCAGTATGCTTTGCTCTATTTAAATCGCTGGAGATGATTACATCTATTTTTTCATCTTTTAGCCTATTGGCGAGTTTTCTTGCTTGCTCTTTTCCTAATTCAGAAAGAGTTCCATGAAGATGTCCCTGAATTATCTTTTGTTTATTCTCTTCTGTTTCCCCATGTCTTACAAGTATTATTTTCATTTTCCGCAATAAGTTGTTTCATATCTTTTATGATGGAATGCCTGGCATTCCTTGCAGTTAGAATGTCTTGGGCACTTCAGTTCAGGGCATCTGCATTTTGGATTGAATGTCTCATCAATCTTTTCTTCTTCCTCTGGGAAAGGATAATCTTCATCTTCCATAAAATTCTTATCTTTTATTGACCTTTTTATTTTTATTGTTCTTAACTCCTCTCTTGCTAACCCAATAAGCAATGTAGATAAGAACCCCCAATGCAACACCCAGAATTATAAATCTCATAAAATCATCCATATAATTCCAGTATCTCCCAGTTCCATAAATAATAAACATTAAACTTCCAAACATTAAACCACCAGATATAGAATTTATATTTATGAATATTGTGCATCCTGCAATAACCAAAACCCCAAAAATTAAACTTATTATAAACATGTTTTTTGAATACGCTTTATTTGCTATTTCATATTCTTCAGAACATTGCTCGTATATTTGATTATAATAATAAGAGTCATTCATAATATCTATCTTATTTAGTACATTATAATCACAGTAATCTTCGTATTCAGGAGAATCATAAATCAGTTTCATACCAAATACACAAAACATCAAGAAGATTATTGCTATAGCAATCCCGAGTAATATTTCTTTTATTTTCATTTTTTTAAAAAAATCCTTTCTTTTTTATAACCTGTATGTTGAAATAGTTTGAAACCGTTTCATCGGGATATTCTGCACATAAAACTGTTACCACAAATGTCTGGATACAAGGTTCAACTTCTTTTGGAATATTAATTCTTACTAGGGCATATCCCTTTCCATTTTGCACTTCATTAAATAGTTGGTTACTCATTCCAGGGAATATATCTTCTTCTATTCCGTTCCATCCATTATTCATACAATATTCTTGTTTATCCACAATTTCGATATTGTACACGCATCCACTCTTCTGAGTTCCCCATACTTGGGAGTCTTCTGGGGCAAATCCAATTGGAATTCCAAATCTCTCCTGGCCACTTTCTACCACTGCAGTTTTTTCTATATCCGAGTTTACAAATATAACTAAATTTTCATCTTGTTCCAAAGAATCATCTATTTCCTTTAACAATTGAGAATTAATAGAAGTTACACTGCGTGTTGTATCTGAACATCCAAATACGCATTTTTGTAAAGATAAAACTAAAACACATATAACAAGTATAACAAATACTATCAAAATTATTTTTTTAGTTTTTGGTTCCAATTTACTTCTCCCTCTTCTTTAATTAATTAAGAAAACACAGTTTAAAAAATTAGCTATTTAGAACAACCCTCTCTTTATGACTTCTATATCAAAGTAAGTCTTAGTTGCTTCGTCAAGATGTTGGCTTCCATCACATCCTACAAGAACTGTGAATCTTTGTAAACAAGGAGGAACTTCTTCAGGGATATTTATCTTTATCAATGCAAAACCATTGCCATCCCCATATTCATCGAATTGAACCTCTTCGGTACCTGAAATAATATCATCTTCAGGATTTTCCCATCCCATTTCCATATTAATGCAATAATTACCATCTTCATTTGCCTCAATAGTGTAATGACAGTTATCTTTATGGGGTCCCCATGCATTAGGATCATCTGGAGAGAAACCCATTGGAACTCCAAAGTTTTGGGTACCCTGCTTAACACTTGCAGTTTTTTGACTTCCTAAAGAGATAACTAAATTCTTATTTTCTTCACCAAATAAATTATTAATCTCTTTTTGAACTCCTGAATTTAATGACTCAACACTTTCTGTAGAACCTCTGAATACTGTTCTTGTTAAAACTAATCCTAAAACCAATGCAGACATTAAAAGAACTATAGTTACAATTGTTCCGACGCTCATCTCCATCGCAGCTCTTTTATTTTTTATTTTTCTCACCATCTTTTATTATCCAGTTAAGGTTATTGACTTTATAAATATATATAAATTTAACACAAACAATATCAAACTCATAATCATAGCAGTTAAACTTAATATTTTTGCAGCTTTTGCAATTTTTCCTGAGTGTCTGAAACTTTTTATAAACCCAAAAGCCCCAACAATAATGGCAACAAGAGGTATTCCGGCTCCCAAAATGAATGCAGCAACTAAAGGTTGAAATATCCTAAGAACTAAAACTCCAAAAGGAACAAATAACGCAATAACCAAACTCACCACTCCCAAAACATATGCGTTAGTTATTTTTGAATCCTGTTGCATTATATTCACCTTTTTCATTTCTAGAATAATTAAATTTTTTTATTTTATAAATGTTTTTATGTCAGCGGGTAAATGGGGCTTCCGGGAGTCGAACCCGGCACACCATGATCTTCAGTCATGTGCTCTCCCGCTGAGCTAAAACCCCAATTTAGATTAATGTTTTGCACTTTTAAATGTTTAGAATTATTCCATGTTTTAGCTCAGCTCCTCTTGGGATATGTAGCTAAAACCCCAATTTAGATTAATGTTTTGCACTTTTAAATGTTTAGAATTATTCCATGTTTTAGCTCAGCTCCTCTTGGGATATGTAGCTAAAACCCCAATTTAGATTAATGTTTTGCACTTTTAAATGTTTAGAAAAAGGCATTGAGTTATCTATAACAGTTAGATATTATTGTAGCATTTATATTATTTGTAGAATAATTTTTTTGGTTTTGAGAGATAATTAAATCATTTTTAAAAAATTGTAAGTCAGGAATAGGCCAGATTCTGTTGAACTCTGTTTCTTTTTCAAGACAGACAGTTCATGTTAACATTCCACTATGCGGCTATGCCTTGCACCAGTTGAGATGTTCGTTCCACCGTAACTTAATACGCTCGTCTCTATACCAGAGCTTTGCCTCACGACAATCAGGATTTCCCTGACAACTTTTTCTTAACTAATTTTTAAGGGTGTCCGGACCTTCCTAAGAATTCAATATCGTTATATTGTCGACATTTGCTCATTCAAGAGCCGAATCCCTAAGTTAACTACCTGACTTACTGAAATAGGTAATTAGAAGGGTTTTTAAGTTTTACCTTCTTGTATAAAAAATGAAAAAAGAAGTGAAACAAGAAAAAGTAAAACAAAAAAAGGAAAGGGACCAGGGGGCATTGTTCATTCCTGCAGGTTTGTTTTTAGGTATGGGATTGGGTTTTGTTTTCTATAACTTTATAGGTGGACTTTTCTTAGGTCTTGGAACAGGATTTTTGCTTTTTGCTATTGTAAATATTTTGAAGAAAAGATAGTTAGATGAAAAAACATAAATTTGATATTGGTGTTTTTATTATTTGTTTACTCGTAGTTTTTTTATTGGTCGGAGGTATTGGGAGTTTATTTACTTCAAATAATACAAATACCGCTTGGTACGATTCGGTAAGGCCTTCAATAACTCCTCCAAATTGGGTTTTCCCTGTTGTTTGGAATATTCTTTTTTTGTTGATTAGTTTTTCACTTTATTTTGCATGGACGCATTCAAAGAATAAGAATGAAAGAAAAAAAGTTGCTTTGGTTTTTGGAATTAATTTCATACTTAATATCTTATGGAGCGTTTTATTCTTCGGATTAAAGCGTCTTCAACTGGCATTTATAGAAGTGATTTTATTTTGGTTTTCCATTTTGGCAATGATATTAATTACAAGGAAGATAACCAGAAAATCCTCTTGTTTACTCATACCTTATCTGCTTTGGGTAGCATTTGCATCTGTGCTTACTTATATTGCCGCTTTTATATAGATAATTTGAATGTAATATATTTCTTACTAAAATAGAAACATTTAAATAGTTAGTGTAATATATTTCTTACATGAAAAACAGACAGGAAAAAAATAGAAAGAAAAATTTAATCTTGAGATATAGCTTAGCTACACTATTAATCATATCTGGAATTGTTCTTTCATATTTAAAGTTAGGTAATGAATTTTTGGGATTTTCATCAGTAGGACTATGGTTAATTTATGTGGGATTTGTGATGTTAGCAGTTATATCTTTACAGATATTGTCTAAAAAGAAAAGAATTGTTGATGAAAGAATGGAATTTATCGCAGCTAAAGCATCAAGAATAACCTTCATGGGAATAATTATATTTGCATTTATAATAATGGTTATAGATGGGATTAAACCCATAGATTTTGCATATTCTTATTTTATGAGTTATTTTATATGTGGAATTGTTCTTTTATACGCAATATCATATAAGATTTTACTTAGATCCAACTAAGATGAAAACTAAAATAGCCTTTTACAGAAAAAAATTAAATATTACTCAGGAAGAGCTTGCAGAATTAGTGGGAGTAACAAGACAAACGATTCTTGTTCTTGAACAAGGGAAATACAATCCTTCCCTTCTTCTTGCACATAAGATAACTAGAGCACTAAAACAAAGAAAGATCGAGGATGTTTTTAAGATTTGATTATTTTCAACTTTATACCTTCTTTAAATAACATCTATTATTCTTCTTAACCATCTTGCTTCTTTCTGAACCGTTTCCAAAAAATTCATTGTGTAGGGAAGATGTAAGCTCTTCTAATTTGCTTTTATCAAATCCTAATTTATTTCTGAATTCTTCAGGAACTAATCTTTCATAGCGTTCTATTGCCTTATCAGTTTTTTGTAAAAGTAATTCAAACTTAGGCATAGTTACATCGCCCACTGTAGGATTTTTGAATATATCCATAAGTTCATTTAAGTCATCATACATTCTCTTAAATTTTTTTAATGATTCATCATCATACTTTTTAAGAATAATAGATTCCTCTTCATTAAGTGTAAACACTATCTTTCCATCATTATACTCCCTTACTACAAAAATGTCTCCATATTTTGTTCTGAGTATGTTATCGCGCACCATATAAGATGCTTAGAAAATTCTTTTTAAAAGAATTGTTGCAATTAGAAGATATCGTTGTAATTCTTCTCCGAACAATCAATAAAATCACCCCAACTTAAATTTTAAAAATAAAAAAATAAATTATTTTTGACTTTGGGTAGCACAATTAGAATCTTCTTCTATTTCCGCCACTATTTCCAAAATCTCTTCTAGGTCCTCTTGAATCCCCGCCTCTTCTATCTCCACCAAAACTTCTTCTTGGTCTATCAGGATCCATAGGCTTAGCTTCATTAACTTTTAGGTTTCTACCTTCAAATTCCTTGTCATTCATAGCGTCTATAGCTTTTTTAGCTTCTTCGTCGTTTTTGAATGTAACAAATCCGAATCCTTTAGACCTTCCTGAAAATTTGTCTTTAATGACAGAAACTTCTTCAATTTCTCCATATGCTCCAAATGCTTTCTTCAGGCCTTCATCATCTATACTAAAAGGCAGATTGCCAACGTATACTTTCATGTTTATTTATCCTCCTTACACTAATATCTAACTTAGAATCAGCCGAACCCGCGAAATCAACATCGAATCACTAAATCCACTTCATTCTACGTTCAAAATACCTACAAATATTTGGTTTTTAAATGCTTTGGAAAGGGTTCTTTTTCACTTGCCAAAAGCTCTAAACCCTCTTTAGAATCCAAAAAGATTATTTCTAATCTAAAATCTTTTTTTACATTTTCAGGGATTTGTTTGTATTCGAGAATACCTTCATGAGGAGAAGACACATATCTTCCCCCAACCTGGTAATAAAAGTCATATATCTTGTCTTTTACAACACATTTTCTCTCTTTTTCGTTTTCCATCGAACTTTCAGAAAAATTATGTTTATAAAATTTTTCACAATATTAAATATTCAGAAAAAATAACAAAAAAATAAGTAACAGAAAATCTTGAAATGTTCAGACATACAAATGAGGCTATTAGTAGCTCTATGCTGAAATTCTCGCGTGAGCTTGAATCTTACACAAGAG
>CAZTCF010000005.1:0-44243 GCA_964612685.1 Candidatus Woesearchaeota archaeon | reverse complement strand
AAATATTTCTTGAAGATTTTTTGTTAATTGGCTTTGCCAATATAAAATATAGCATAAAGGAGAAAAACAACAAGATGAAAGGAAAAGTAAAGTTTTTTAATCGTGAAAAAGAATTCGGTTTCATAATCGGAGATGACGGAAAAGATTACTTTTTGCATAAATCCGCTTTTAAGGAAGGGGTTTCTATCGATAAAGATGATCAGGTAGAATTTACTTCTGAGAAAGGAGATAGAGGATTAAAAGCAACTAAAGTATCCAAAGTATAATTTTTTTAGATTATATCTTGCATTTCTTAATATGGAAAAGTTTACTAAATTAGGTTTAACCAGAGAATTAACAGATGTTTTTAGACAATTTGGTTTTAAAGAACCTTCTGAAATTCAGGAAAAAGCAATACCTTTAGCGTTAGCTGGAAGAGATATTATAGGAGGAGCTATGACTGGAAGTGGAAAAACTCTGGTTTTTGCTTCTACAATTATAGAAAATCTTAAACCAAACGGAAAAATTCAGGCACTTATATTAACTCCAACGAGAGAACTTGCCGAGCAGGTTGCAACTTCAATAAGAAATTTCGGTAAGAATAAGAAATTAAATGTTTTAGCAGTTTATGGGGGGATGAATATTAATTCCCAGATAAGGGAACTTCACTCAACAGATGTCCTGGTTGCAACCCCTGGTCGTCTTATAGATCATTTAAACAGAAGAACATTGAGGTTAGATGGTATTAAATTTCTTGTTTTAGATGAAGTAGATAGGATGTTTGATATGGGTTTTAGAAGAGATGTGGAAACTATAATTCATGAGTGTCCAAATAAAAGGCAAACAATGTTGTTCTCGGCTACAATTTCTCCTGAGATTGATTACTTATCTAAAAAATATACTTCGAATCCTGTTGAGGTTTCTGTTAAATCTCATGTAGATGCTTCTAAACTTAAACAAGTTTATTATGATGTTCCTGATTATCAAAAGTTTTCTTTACTTGTTACATTATTGAAAAATGAAAATGCAGATTTGGTTATGGTGTTTTGTAATACAAGAAGAAACGTTGATTTTATAGCCAATAATTTAATATCTTTAGGAATTAACGCAAAAGCAATTCATGGAGGGATTGAGCAAAATAAAAGGATAAAGGTTCTTGATGATTTTCATAAAAGAGGATTGGGGGTTTTGGTTTGTACTGATGTTGCTTCAAGAGGTCTGGATATAAAAGGAGTAAGCCATGTATACAATTACGAAGTTCCTTCCGATTCAAAAGATTATATTCATAGGATTGGAAGAACTGCAAGAGCGGGGAAAGAAGGGAAAGCTATAACAATTTTGGCAAGTAGAGATTATGAAAATTTCAATAATTTGTTAAGTTCTGGAGAGACAAACATAACTTCTGAGGAATTGCCTGAAATAAAAATGGTTAGGGTAATTTTAGATTCAGGTAGAAGAAATAGATTTAGCGGAAGAGTTAATTCTAGAGATGGTGGAAGAGATCCTAGTAGGGGAAATAGAAGACCTAACTCAAGAAATTCTGGAAGAAGACCCAGAAGATAGAATTATTTTCATTTTCTGTATTCAATTCCTTCTTTATCCAATATCCCCCTAGCGGCAATTATTCCTGTTAATGCTGCACCAACTATCCCTCTCGATTTACCTGCACCATCTCCAGCAACAAAAAGATTTTCAATGTTTGTTTCTAAATCAGGGGTTGTTATGTAATTTGTTTCATAAAATTTTATCTCGGGGGCATAAATTAGGTTGTTTTTATCTGCTCTTACTCCAAGGGCAAGATGATCTAATCTGTCAATAAATTCTTTTATTTTACTTACTACTTTATAGCTATAAGCAAGATTAATATCTCCCGGAGTAGAAAATGAGGGGTTTAATGTTGGTATTAATCCATTTTCTAAAAGAGTTTCTTTTTTAGTTCTTTTATTATCAAAAAAATCTCCCATTCTTTGTACAAGTGGTTTCCCTCCTCCGTATCTGTTAACCCTTTTAACTAGTTCTAAACCTTCTTTACGGGTGTCTATTAATGGTTCTGTTAAATAAAACCTTGTTAAAATTGCAAAGTTCGTATTATTTGTTTTTGAATTTTTGTTTGCATCTCCATTAATTATAGAAAATGTTTCTCCATTATCAATTAATTTTTCTAACCTTATTCTTCCTCCTGGATTTGTACAAAAAGTTCTTGTAAACTCTTTGTCTGGACTGTCCATTATAAGTTTAGGGTCATAAAGGATGTCTGTTAAGTCATCATAGTTCTTTTTTAACATCTCAATTCTAACCCCTACATCTACCGGTCCCCAGAGATATTTTATTCCTAATTTGTCTGCTTCTTCTCTAAACCATATTGAACCGGCTCTTCCAGGTGCGGAGATAATATAATCAAATTCAGAAAAGCTTTCTTGTTTATCTTTTGACGAGATTATTGCGAAACCATTACTTGGATTTTTTACTATATTTTTAACTTCTGTTTTTGTTTGTATATTTACTCCTTCTTTTATAAGTTTTTTTTTAAATCTATTTGTTAGTTCTTTGGAATTATCTGTTCCTATATGTCTTTGCTTAGCACTTATTAGTTCTAAATTGCATAGATTTGCTTTATATTGTAATTTTTTTATTTTATCTTGATTTACTCCATAGAGGTTACCGGGTGCTCCATTTTCTAAAAATGTTTTATCTATATATTCTATTAATTTTTCCGCCTCATCTTCTGATATTTTTAGTTCTTTTATATCCATACCTATTTTATGGGATAGGTTAAGCTTACAGTCGTTAATCATTCCTCCAGAAGAATAAGGTTCTTTTTCAAAGAGGGTTATATCAATGTCTGAATTGTTTTTTGAGAGTTCAAGTGCAGAAAATATTCCTGCAGGTCCAGAACCTATAATTGCCACTTTTTTCATATTTTTCAATAATTTTGGATGTTTTTAATAATTTATGTACTTTATTCTTAATTTTTAAAAAAGAATTTAAACTATCAATTCTTTTTTAGAGTATGAGGTTGATAGTCGGATTTATGTTTTTAATTGGACTTGCACTAGCTTGGATTTTGTATAAATTTGATTTTTCTCCTGTACAAACTGGTGTTGTTTTAAGCTTGATAGTTGGGATAGTTGTGTTTATATTAGTCTCAGGTTTAATATATTCTAATTCTAGCGGGAAGAAAAATAAAAACTCGGATAGTGAGTGGGCTATAAAGAGGAGAAAAAAGAGGGCACATACCGTGGGTTTTATTATTATGATAATCTCAATATTTTTATTCTTTAGTTTTTATCTTTATTTTAAATCTCTTGTGGGTAATGATTTATTAATTTCTCTTGATGTTGACAAACAGAGCTTCTTTTTAAAAAACTGGGAAGAGACAAAATTGGATGTTAGGGCAAGGGTTCTTACTAACCCTTTTTGTAGTGCAAATTGTTCATTTAAATTTGAAGATTTGTCAGATAGCAGAGTTCTTGATTATGAATCAGTATACTTTAGGTCTTCAGGTCCAATATCCAAGGAATACACTATAAGTTCTAATGATGAGAAATATGGCCAGAAGTTGTACAAGTTGTCTTTGGAATGTAATACAATTAAAGAGGGGAGGCTTTGTTATGTAAATAGTAATCTTTCTAAACTAAGAACAAGAATTATATCTGTTAATTATGAATTGAATGATGTTCAAAATTTAATAAAAAATGCTTTAAGAAATGAAACTGAAGAGCTAAATAGAATGTTTTATCTTGCTGAAGATATCTTAAGCGACACAAATTTGTATCTTTCTCCTTTAAATTTATCAGAATTTGAGGCGAGATATAATCTTCTTAAAGCTAATTCAAGTAAAGTTTTTGTAGGTATCGATAGATTGAATTATTTGTATAACAAACAAGAATATTCTAAACTTGGAACCGATATTTCAAGTGTCAGAGAAGATACTCTTGATTTTTTTAATGGAGTTGTTAGGTTAAATAATTCTATTTCAAACGAGGTTTTATCTTATAACTCTCTTGTTGATAATATCAGTTTAATGCGCGCACAAATTTTATTCTTGGAAGAATATAATTTTACTGGATATTCCATTCCAATTGTTGAGTCTTTTGTCAGAAATTTTAATTCTATGATTATTGATATTAAGAAGATTGATACTCTTGATAATAAATTTAACTTGTTTAATGGAGTTTGGGTAGAGAAGGAAAATCTTTTATTTATTTTGGAGAATGAGAGCGCTCATGGGATTTATGGAGATGAGAATTTAGGTGTTTCGATTTATCCAGCGAATATAGAAAAAATATATATTAATTATACAGATTATAGTTCAGATTTTACTTTACCCGAACCCCCTCCTATTTGTTGTTTTAAAAATGAATGTTATGAATGTATTAAGGATCCTTCTTTGAATTATCCTGTAATTCTAGTACATGGACACAGTTTTAATGAAAAGCTTTCGGCTGAATTAAGTATGGAATCTTTTAGCGATATGGCTAGGGCCCTTGAAAAAGATGGGTATCTTGATGCAGGGTATTTTTATAGAAGTCAATACGAAGATTCTTCTCAAGGGTATCTTGGAAGGATAAATAATTCTATTGTTGTAGAAGCAACTTATTATTTAGACACATTGATTACGGAAGAAGATTCTTTTATCCTTGAATCTAAGTTAGAGAGCATCGATACTTATTCTTCTCGTCTTAATGAAATTATTTCTAATGTTAAATATTTGACTGGGAAAGAAAAGGTAATCGTTGTTGCACATAGTATGGGCAGTCTTGTAACAAGAAGATATATGCAACTATATGGAGAGGATGATTTAGATAGAGTTATACTAATTGGAGGGCCAAATAATGGGATAGATGGATTAATACTTAATTCTTGTGCAGTATTTGGGGCAGATATAGAATGTAGTGAGATGAATGAAAGTAGCCTTTTTATGAAAGAATTAAGCAGTTCTCCTCCCCCTAATATTCCTGTTTACAACCTAATTGGTCTAGGTTGTCCCTTTGAAGGTTCAGAGGGAGATGGTATTGTTAAGAATGAGAGCGCTTATCTAGAATGGGCTGAAAATATTTATGTCAATGGGACTTGTGTAGGAGTAGATTTCTTCCATGTAAGGATGATTAAACCTACATATCATCCAGATATTTATGAGATTGTTAAGCATCTTATTAAGGATTGATTTAGTAAGCCTTAAAAGCACATTTTCATTTACTTTTTAGAGAATGGAAAAAAAGAGGTTTGTGTTAATAATAACGGTTTTTGTATTATTTTCTTTGTTAATTAATTATCTTTTTATAGATAGTATATTTTATTCACTGAATCTTAATAGAGGGGTTGTTTTCTTTTTATTAATTTTATTTTTGTCTTTCTCTTACCCTTTAACAGTTATATTTGAGAGATATAGGCCTATGCTTCTGACAAAGATATTTTATAGAATAGCTTCTATTTGGATAGGGATAGCTTTCTTTTCAATATGTACATTCTTGTTTTACAAGTTTGTTCTTTTGTTTTTTGAAATAGATGAGAGGATAGGTTCCACAGTCGTACTTTCATTTGTTGTTATTTTCTCATTTATTGCACTTCTTAATGGAAGAAAACTAAAAATAAATCTTGTAGATATTGAGATTAAAGGATTAAAAAAAGAATTAAAGATTGTCCATTTAAGCGACTTACATATTGGGGCAGTTCATCAAAGAGAATATCTTGAAAGAGTTGTTGAGGAAACAAATTCTTTAAATCCAGATGTAGTGGTGATAACCGGAGATTTAGTTGATGGTAGCAGTGTAATCAGTAAAAAGATTCTTTCACCTATAAATAAAATAAATAGTAGGGTGTATTTTGTTATAGGTAATCATGAGATTTATGAGGGGTTGGATAGAGTTATTCCCGTGCTTAAAAAATTGAAGATGAAAATATTAAGAGATGCCGATAATAGGTATAAGGAAATTAATTTTATTGGTATTGATTATTCTGATTCAAGGAAGGAGATATCCTACAAACTTAAAAAAATGAAATTGGATAAAAATAAAGTTAACATACTTCTTTATCATGCTCCTATGTTTAAGCTTAAGGAACTTGAAGAAAAAGGTATTTGTTTGCATCTTGCCGGACATACCCACGATGGACAAATATTTCCTTTTAGCTTATTTGTAAGATTACTTTACCAATATACAAGTGGTCTCTATAAATCTAAATCTGGTAATTCATCTGTCTTTGTATCTCAAGGTACTGGAACATGGGGCCCTCCAATGAGATTGGGTTCTCATAACGAAATAAGCTTGATTAGTTTAAGAAAAAAGAAGTGAAAATATTTTGTTTATCTTCTATTATACTTTATTTTACCATTTACTTTGAATTCGTGTCCAAATAATATTAATGTATTCAGATAAATATAAACTCCTAACATTTTCCAGAATCCATTTTTATCGAATCTTCTTGGAGAGATTAATATCTTTCCAGGTTCATTTAATATTCCAAATTTACAACCCTTTTTTACAGCGTATTGAATGTATTTAGAATCCTCTCCAAATTCAATTCTTTCGTCGAACCCTCCAATTTTCTCGTAAGCCTCTTTTTTTATAAAGATACAAGGTTGAGCAAAAGGTTTTTTCTTTTTTTGAGATATTTTTAATAAATTATTCGATAAATTATAAAATAATCTATACCTCCAGTCTTTTGTTTCTTTTGATGTTTGGATTATATCTTTTAAATCTAATTTTATTTCTGTATCGAATGGCATCTGGAATGTTGCCGCAATATCTAAATTTCTTTTTTTAAATTCTTTAGTTGATATTTCCAGGAATTCTTTTGAAGGAAATAGCATGTCTGAATCAATAAAAACTAGGATGCTTGTATTATAACTCAATGCTTTTTCTGCTCCCCTATTTCTACCTTGACTAGGGGTTCCCCCATTTACAAGTTCGCATTTGTATCTTTTTGCAATTTTACGTGTTTTATCTTTTGAATTTGCATCCGCAACAATAATTTTAAAATCTTTAATGCTCTGTTCTTTTATTGAACTTATTAAATAAGGAAGGGTATCCTCCTCATTTTTTGTTGGTATAATTATTGCTAGTTCCATATATCTAAATTATCTCTCTTTTCGTTATCTTTAAACTCTGGAAAAGGGTTTACTTTTTTTGAAAGAATTTTTTCAGATATCTTTGAATCTATTTCAAATTTCCATTCAGGACAGATTGATTTGTATTCACACCACTCACATAAAATAGATTTATTTGGAAGAAATACTCTTGTGTTTTGAATGTCTTTTATTAGTCTTTTTGTTTCTTGTTTTAAATTTTCAAGTTGTTGCTGGGTTCTTTTTGATATTATTTTATGATTGTATGCTAAATAGTGCCAGATTAAAAGAACTTCTTTATCTTCCCCATATATTTCTTTTATAGCTATTGAATATAATGCAAGCTGTCTGTCTTGGTCCATTTTTTCTTGTGTTGGAAGTGTGTTTGCTGTCTTGTAATCATGTATTTCATATCTATTATTTTCTATATCATAAACTAATCTATCAATAAATCCTCTTATCTGGGTATTTTCATCAAGATTTATTGTTATTTCTTTTTCACATTCAATTGTTCCGTCTTTGAATGGATAGTGTTTTTGATAATAATCTGCAAGAAATTGTATTCCTTTATTGAAATAATCTGTTTGAGTTAATTGTTTTTTAACTATTAAAATATCTTCTGTTAATCCTTTTTTCCATATGTCAATATAGTGATTTATTATTTCATCCAATGTAGGAGATTTTTCAGAATTTTCTTTTACAGAATTGTAGACCCATTCCAAGGTATCATGAACTGATGTTCCAAGATGAGCTTCTATTGTTTTTTCTATTTCTGGTTTTATTTTATCAATGTATCTTAATTTGTACTTTAAAGGACATTGTTCAAATGTAGATAATTTTGAATGGGAATATATTACCATTGGTTCTAAAAATAAAAGAGGATTATAAAGTTTTAGGGGGTTTAATCTTCAGTTTCTGTGTAATTTCCCTTTTCTCTCATGTCTCTAGCTAAGAATCCCCACCAAGGATTTCTTATTTTCACTGTTTCACCAGTTTCTGCATCTATTTCTGCTTGTACATGTTCTCTAACAGGAACTAACCAGAATAGTCTTGCTTTCTTTTTCATTTCAACATGATAATATCCGTCTTCAGTTAAGTTGATAGATTCGTTTTGAAGTTGGAGTCTTTTTTGTTTCTTTTCTTTTAATTTTTCTATAACTTCATCTGGAAGTTTTATTTCTTTTGTTTCATTGTCTTCGAATATACCGTAAACTTTTCCGTTTTCTCCTTTGTATAAGGTTACATTTGTAGACATATTCAGATTTTTAACTTGAACTATTACATTCCCTGAATTTCCAGCATAAACAGTCATTATTCTTGTGCCGTTTTCAAATGAGCATTTTATTGTTGAACCAGAACAAATACATTCTTCAGGACATTCTATTGTTCCATGATTTGGTCTTAATTTTTTCTCTTCATAGCAATATCTTGTAAGTTTTGGCAGGTCTTCTGTTTCATTCTCATCTTCATCATCTTCTGTACAATTTAATCCAGATGCAACACATTCCCTTGTTCTTATCCCTTCTGATGAGCATTCACTCCATTTAGTACAATTCCATTCTTCACATTCATCTTCATCAATTTCTTCTTCACATTCCCAGTCTTCAGGATCCCATGCTTCATACCCTTTTCTTTGGCAACATTCATTTTCTGTTCCAGGAGTAACTGTTCCACATGATTCTCCTAATCTTTCTCTTGATTGTTCTCTACTTCTTTCTCCAATACATTTGAACTCTTCTTCATCCCACCCTTCGTATCCCTTACGTATGCAGCATTCATTTTGATATCCGGGAGTTACCGTTCCACATGAAGAGCCTAGCAATTCTTCTTCTATCTCATCTTCTTCATTTTCAATTTCATCTTCTGTCTCATTTTCTTCTAATTCTTCTTCTAGTTCATCATCTTCACCGTCATCTTCCATCTCATCATCGTCTTCTCCAGGACAAGCATAAAATTCACAATCATTCGTAGAATCCCTTCCTACATAAGAACCGTCTTCACATAATTTGACATCCTGTGTGCAGAAAACAATGTCTTCTTCTGAGTTATCACAATCTTGAGGGCAATAATAAGGGTAAGTTGAAGTGTTTTCACCAGAATCGCATATATCGTCTCCGCATGTCCCATATTGTACAGGACCTCCTCCAACTTCTTCTAATTCCTCAGCAAAAGCAATTCCAGCAAAGCTAATTAGAATAAATGCAAATGTAAGTACAGCTAACCTTCTTTTCATGTTTATTTTAAGATGAAGTTATTTATAAAAGTTTTTATGAGTTCAAAAATTATTGAAACAATCATTACAATTAGTTTTTATATAACTTCTCCAAAACCAATCAGTCTCCAGTGATTATTTATGTTTCTTGCTATCCCTGCATTGTCTCCTTTAAGTGCAATTATTGGTATATTTAAAAGGAGTTCTATTGAATCCTTTGAGACTTTTTCAACAACTCCCAATGTTATTGTGGTATTTACTGATATCATTAGGGCTTCTTTTGTTTTTATTTGCTCTACTTTGTGATGCTGTTCCATACCTAAAACTTCGTCAAACAATTTCGTTTTTATAATCAGTTTGTGAGTTATCTCAGGAAGATTTCCTTTTAATGATACAACGCACCCATTTAATGAATCTGCTTTTGTTAGTGTTGGATCTAGAGACGTTTCAATAGAGATGCTTGCTCCTGGAGAAACTTCTTTAATACTCTCTGTCCCCTTATACATAGATATTATTTTTGCAGTTAAAGTCTGGTAGGTTGTTTGATTATTCTTTTTTATATTTAATCCCGGTTTTATTTCAATTTCATCTCCGATTTTTAATTTTCCTTTTTTTAATATTCCTCCTAAAACCCCCCCATGAATATCTTTTATATCTGTTCCAGGCTTGTTGATATCAAAACTTCTTGCAACTAAAAATATTGGTTTTGAATTTTCATCTTTTTTTGTTATTTCTAGTTTGCAGAGTTCCTTGAAAATTTTGTCAATGTTTATTTCTTGTTGTGCCGAAACTGGAATTATAGGAGCATCTTCCGCTATTGTTCCTTTTACAAATTCTTTTATTTTTTTATAATTCTCGAGAGCTTTTTCTTTAGATACTAAATCTATTTTATTTTGAATTATTATTATATTTTTTATCCCTTTTGCTTGTAGAGCCATAAAATGTTCCCTTGTTTGTGGTTTTATACCTTCATTTGCCGCAACTACCAAAATTGCCGCATCAATTATTGCTGCTCCAGAGAGCATATTTGCCATGAGCATCTCATGCCCGGGCGCATCTATAAACGAAATATATCTTTGGGGGGTTCCTTTTTTGGTATTGTAATTCTCTCCATCTTTGTAGATTACTATTTGTGCATACCCCAATTTAATTGTTATACCTCTTTTAAGTTCTTCAGAATTGGTATCTGTAAATTTACCCGTTAATCTGCTAAGTAGAGTTGTTTTTCCATGGTCTATATGTCCAACAACTCCTACATTAATCTCGGGTAAATTTTCTACTTTTGTCATTAGTCTTGATTGGAGAGGGGAGTTTTTAAGGGTTTTGTGTTTAAAGTATTCCTTAAAATTAAAGAAATGCTATTAAATATTTCCAGAGAGGAGGTTTACTTTGTTTCAGAATTATTTTCATTAACTGCTTCAGGGAAAATTTCCTTTAACTTTTTTGATCCTTCTTTTATTAACTTTAGATTAATTTGAATGATGGCTGGAGAGATTACTTTTCCTCTAACCGTTTTTCTTAATCTTAATCCCTTAGGAGTAGAGTTTGATCTTTTTTTCTTTCCTTCCTTTTTTGAACGTTTGTGCATTCCTTTTCCATATGTAAGAAGAACTTTTTTTAGTCCTATTCCCTCAACATCTTTCATTGAAGTAAATCCAGATTTATCGCTTGTTCCAGTTATCTCAAATTCATATCCATCAAAATCTTTTGAAACATCTTTTCCAGGTATTTTTTCTCCTAGAGCTTTTCCAATTAATTCTTCTGATTCTACTTCTAGTTTGTAAGTTTTACCTTCTTTAGTTCCTATATTTATCTTAAATGGCATGTTATTTAGATTGAAAAATGGTTTTTAAATCATTCGTTTTGTAAAGATAAGCTTTTTAAATCAATTATTATTACCTTGATTGATAAAGATAAGAGTAAATATAAATTGGGAAAAAATATTAAACAAAATTTCAAGAAGGATTTTTCAAAGAATTTTAATTCAAAACAAAAATTTGTTAAGAATTCTAGTGTGAACGAGAGAGTTTCTGAGAAGAAAATAGAGGACATAAGCGGTATAAAAGAAGTAGTTTCTGTTACGGCACATGTAAATAAGGTTGTTCAGACAGGAGGACCCACAGTTTTTGTTGTTTCAGATGGTACAGGAAATCTTTCTCTTAAGGGTTTTATAAAGCCAGGAGTTAGAGCATATCCTGATATTGTTGAGGGATTAATTATTAGGGCTGTTGTAGAGATAGGGGAGTTTCAGGGAGAGATTGAAGGCGAAATAAAATCAATAAACGTTCTTGATGAAACAAATAAGAAACATTTTCTTGAGTCAATGAAGGATATAGAAAAGGAAAGAGCAAAGGTCATCCCGCCTAGTTTTTTGGTTGAAAACAATATTCTTAAGAAACTTAAAAATAGTTTTATTGAGGCTGCAACTCAAATAAGGTTGGCTATAATTCAGGATAGGCCCATAATTGTAAGACACCATAATGATGCAGATGGATATAGTTCTGGATTTGCCCTTGAAAGAGCAATACTCCCATTGATTGGTAAACAGCATAGTTCTGAGAAGGCAGGTTGGGAATTTTTTACAAGAGCCCCCTGTGCTGCCCCTTTTTATGAGATCGATGATTCAATAAGGGATATGGCAACCTCTCTTAGAAATGTTGCGAAGCATTCAAATAAGATGCCCCTGATTATAATTGCTGATAATGGTTCCTCTCCTGAAGATTTGATGGGAATAAAACAAGGAAAAGTTCATGGAGCAGATTTTATTGTGGTAGACCATCATTATTTTGATAAAGATGTTATTTCTAAAGAAGTACTTGTTCACATTAATCCATTTTTAGTTAATGAAGACGGGGCTAAGTTTTCTGCAGGAATGTTGTGTGCAGAGCTTTCAAGATTTATAAATCCGGATGTAAAAAATATAGAACAAATCCCGGCTTTAGCTGGATTTGCAGATAGAATAGATATAGCTAATCCCGAATTAATGAGTCAATATCTTAAGATTGCTCAAAAGGAGGGATATACAAAAGAATTGCTTTCAGATATTTCTTTGGTTATTGAGTATGTTTCTTCAAAAGTAAGATTTATGGAAGTTAGAGAATATATAGAAGTTTTATTTGGTGAACCAAGAAGTAAACAAAAACAGCTCGTGGAATTAATGGCCCCTTATATAAGAGAACTGGATAAAAAGGGATTTAAGATTGGGAAGTCCAATTCTAAGGTGGAAAAGATAGGAAGTGTTAACTTACAATATTTGTATTTTGAGGAGTTTTTCCCTGGATTCGGTTTTTTTCCTAAACCCGGAAGAATTGTAGGGCTTGTTCACGATTCTCTTCAAGAAGAGAAAGGAATTGCAAATTTAGTTACTGTGGGAGTTATGGCTACTGCAATTACAATCCGAGCAACAAATGAGTCTAATTTTTCAGTACATGAGTTGATTAAATTTTTAGATAAGAAAATCCCTGAAGCGTTCGTAGAGGGAGGGGGACATAAGAATGCAGGTTCAATTAATTTTTTACCTAATAAACAGAAACAGGTTTTTGAGTTGTTAAAGGAATTCATAAAATCTAGGTGAAACTATTTTTTGTAGTACAATTTGTAAATAGAATCTCTTTTATGTTTGTATTTCAATATATCTTTTTCAGTCTCTATTAATTGCTTTGTGTATTTCTCTTTGATTTCATCTAAAATATCTTGGTGTTTTAATCTTTCGGAGAAAAATTCTTTTTTAATATTTAATGCATTTAATCTATCATTTATTTCACTTATTTTTTCAATATACTCCGATTTAGTTATTTTTGGAGATTCTACCTCTAAGTTATATTTTTTGTTTATTGCTACATCCTGGTTTATATTCAGAGGTATCGATAGTAAGGCTATTGTTCCAAGAATTTTTATTAAGTTATTTTTCATTGAATTTTTGTATTTTTTTTAATTATAAACCTTTGGGTGGTAAGATTTATTAATGGTATTCTTTTTTCCTAGTAATGAAAAAAGAGAAGGATTCTGATAAAACTGTTATCCACTTAAGAAATGTAGCTAAATACTATCCTATGGGGGAGAATGTTGTGAAGGCAGTTGACGATGTTAGCATTGATATTCAAAGGGGAGATTTTGTTGCGGTAATGGGACCTTCCGGTTCTGGGAAATCCACTGCGATGAATCTTATTGGAAGCTTAGATATGCCAACTAAGGGGCACATATTTTTGGATGGAGAAGATATTTCTTCTCTGGATGAATCCGAATTAGCCCGGGTAAGGGGGAAAAATATCGGTTTTATTTTTCAACAGTTTAATTTGATTCCAACCCTTACTGTATTTGAAAATGTTGTATTGCCTATGACTCTTCAGGGGGTTTCTCAAGAAGAAAGAGAAGACAAGGCAGATAGGATTCTTCATAGGTTGGATTTGTATGATAGAAAAG
The DNA here is from genome assembly GCA_964612685.1 of Candidatus Woesearchaeota archaeon. Classification (GTDB taxonomy): domain Archaea; phylum Nanobdellota; class Nanobdellia; order Pacearchaeales; family GW2011-AR1; genus MWBV01. The sequence goes on along the minus strand of CAZTCF010000005.1, from coordinate 30,564 downwards.
AACATTATCCTAACCAGATTTCTGGGGGACAACAACAGAGAGTAGCTATTGCAAGAGCTTTGGCAAACGATCCCGAGGTAATTCTTGCAGATGAACCGACTGGAAATTTAGATACCAAAACTGGATTGAAAGTTATGGATTTTCTTACAGAATTGAATAAGGAAGGAAGAACAATTGTTTTTGTAACTCACTCACCCGAATTAGCCAAGGCATATGCCCATACAATTTATTGGCTTAAGGATGGAAAAGTTGAGAAGATAACCAAGGAAAGGAAGAAGTAAAATGAATTATTTTATTCTTGCATATAGAAACTTGAAGAAAAAAGGTATAAGGAGTTATTTAACTCTTTTAGGTATTTGTATAGGTATTCTTGCTGTTGTTTCACTTATAACTCTCAGTAATGGTCTTAAAACTGCTGTAGGTTCTCAGTTTGGAGTTTCAGCAACAGAATTGATAACTGTGGAGGGTGCTGGAAATGGTTTTGGTCCTCCTGGTACAGGGCAAGTTAATCCTCTTACTCAAAGAGATTTAGAAGAAATTGAAAAACTAAGCAGCGTTAAGGCTGCAGTAGGTAGGGTTATAGTTGCAGGGAGATTGGAATTTAATAATAAAGCGATATTTGGATATGCAACTAATATTCCTTCCGGAGATGATAGAGATATTCTTTATCAGCAGATTGAAGCAAAAACTACTGCAGGAAGATTATTGGAAGATGGGGACTCAGGAAAAGTTTTGATGGGATATAATTTTTATGTGAATAAAGTTGGTTTAGATAGAGAAGTTGTTCCTGGAAATACAGTTAATATTCAGGGAAGAGATTTTGAAGTTATTGGAATTGTAGAAAAAAAAGGGAGTTTTATTTTTGATAACATCGTTTTTATGAATGAAAGAGATGTTGAGAGTTTATATGGTTCTATAGAAGAGTGGGATTTTATTGCTGTTCTTCCAAGAGATAAAGAGGAAATAGATAAAACAAAAGAAGACATTGAAAAGCTATTAAGAAGATTGAGAGATGTTAAAGTTGGAGAGGAAGATTTTACTGTTTCCACCCCAGAAGCTTCTTTGGAACAGGTTAATAGCATCTTAAACGCGATAACTATTTTCATTGTTATTGTTGCTTCTATTTCTATTTTTATTGGCGCAATTGGGATAATAAATACTATGACTACTTCTGTTCTTGAAAGAAGAAAAGAAATTGGGATAATGAAAGCTATTGGTGCAACAAACCATCAAATATTCATGCAGTTTTTTGTTGAGTCAGGAGTTTTAGGATTAATAGGTGGTGCAATTGGAGTGCTTTTTGGGGTAACTTTTGGATATTTTGGTATTATTGGAATAAACAGTTTTATTGGAGCTGAAGTTCAGCCTAAGATAAGTTTTTATCTGGTATTCTTTGCTTTATTGGGAAGTTTTTTAATAGGAGCATTTGCAGGAATTCTTCCTGCTATGAGAGCAGCCAAACAAAATCCAGTTGAGGCACTGAGAGGATAAAATGATATCAAGAGAATCAATTAATTATTCATTAAGGAATATAAAACAAAGAAAAACAAGAAGTGCTTTTACTATCATCTCGATACTCGCGGGGATTACAACTATCTTTATTTTTGTTAGTTTTGGTTTAGGATTATACGATTATATTGAAGAAATGTCAAGTGCTTCTTCTGCGGACAAGGTTTTAATCCAGCCAAAAGGATTTGGAGGTTTAGATGACACCTTTGCTTTTTCAGAAGATGAAGTTCATGTTGTTGAGACAACCTCAGGAGTTTTTTCTGCAACTGGGATTTATTTTAAAAGTGCTGAGGTCGAGAAAAGCGGAGTAAAAAAGTATGTTTCTATTATAGGGTATGATCCAAAAAAACCTTTGATAATGGACGTTTTTAATATAGATATTTATACCGGAAGAGAACTGCAGCCAGGAGATAAGGGGGTTGTTGTAGGTTATAATTATCTTTTACCTGACAAAATATTTTCTAAACCTTATGAATTAAATGACAATATAATTCTAAATGGACAGAAAGTTAAGATAGTCGGATTTTATGAAGCTGTAGGAAGTGCCCCTGACGATGCCCAGATTTATACAACAAATGATTTTATGGAAGAATTATATGCAAATACCACACTTCCTTATAATTGGATCGTAGCTAAAGTAGATACAAGTAATATTGAGAGAGTTGTCAAGGATATTGAAAGAAATCTAAGAAAAGAAAGGGGGCAGGATGAAGGTAAAGAAGATTTTTTTGTTCAGTCTTTTGATGATATGATTGAATCTTATTCAACTGCTTTGGATATTGTTATTTGGTTTATTATTTTGATTGCTTTAATTTCAGTTTTTGTTTCAGCGGTTAATACCGCGAACACTATGATTACTTCTGTTTTAGAGAGAGTTAAGGAAATAGGAGTAATGAAATCTATAGGTGCTCAAAATTCTGAGATATTCAAGATATTCTTGTTTGAGAGTTCATTTTTAGGATTTGTTGCAGGAGTTTTAGGGGTTATTTTAGGATGGGCACTTAGCTTTTTAGGAGGTAAGATAATTGAAAGTGTGGGTTATGGATTCTTGCAACCTTCTTTTCCTATTTGGTTGTTTATAGTTTGTATAACCTTTGCAACACTTACAGGAGCAGTTTCAGGAGCATGGCCTGCAATAAATGCATCAAAGGTTAATCCTGTTGATGCTTTACGTTACGAATAGAATGAGTAATTTAATGAACTACCTTGTTAGTGCTTTGAGATATGAGTAAAATTGTTATCTCTAATAGTCTGGTTTAACCTAATTACTATTATAATTAATAAGGAATTTTAGGAGTAATAACTTAATTTTTTATTAGAGGTGCTGATTAAACCCTTGTTTTTGATAATTAAATTATGGAGTATAGAATTAAATTTAATTCATTGCTCTTCTTTTTCTTCTTTCTTCTTCTCTTCTCTTTTTCTTGATTCTTCTCCAAACAACAAAAACAATTACAAGGATTACTAATCCAAATAACCAATATGGAGGATTCTTTTTGTCTCCATTTCTGTCTATGAAATATGAGGAATCAAATTCAACTACTTTTTGCATCTCTCTTCTTGTGTTTATAGAATCTGTATAAATTATATTTAGGTTTATGGTACTCTGGGATTCTGGTAGAATTGCCTCAAAATCTGCTGTAGTGTATTCATTTGAATCTAAGTCTCCTACAACTATTCTGTTTGCTCCTTTTATTTCAATGTTCTCTTGCTTTGGTATTTCCAAAGTAAGTGCTTCGACATCTGCTTCAGCTATATTTAATATTTCAAATGTTAATTCTTTTGTGTTATAGTCATAGTCTTTCACATGAATTTCAAAATCCGCCCTTACATCTTCAACAGTTATATCAAATTCCTTAATTATACTTGAAGCGGTTTTTGTTGAGTAATATATTTCAATTGGGTTTTCTCCATCAAGAGCATTTTCATCCAATCTTAATTTATAGGGGGCAAGATAGAATGAACCATAGTTCTTTGAATATATCCCAGAGTTTATTGTTATTGGATTTACCACATTTGGATCAAGATAAACCGGGTAATCCTCCTTTATTCCAAATGTCACAATCCCACATTCAGTATTTCGTATGCCATCTATTTGGAAAACTACTTTTACATATTCTCCAGGTATTGCAGGGTATGGATCTTGATTTATTAATGAGATTTGTAAATTACATGGTTCTGCAGATACAATTATTGAAAATGAATAAATCATCGCCAATATTGCAATTATAACACCTAAATTCTTTTTTTTCATTATATCATTTATTAGTTTTTCTTTTTAAAGCTTTGCAATTATACTCCCCAATCTGCTTTTGTTTTTCTCTTTATTTCTGCAATTTCTTGAATGGCCTTCATTTCAGAACCGGTTAATAAGTCTTTGTTTTTTTTGAAATTTTTGAATTGAGATTCTCCCATATCAGAATAAATAAAATTTTTATCTTTCATAACTCTTTCAAAGTTCATTCCAGAGACAGATACTGCAACCTCCATACCTTCCCCTGCTTCTTGTACTGATTTTCTTTCTGATTGTATATTTTTTATCTTCCCTACCTTTTCTCCATTTTCATCAATGAAATTGGTTTGATGGAGTAATTTACCTGCTTCTATTTTTACACCAAATATTGCAGGATTAGTGTTTCTAAAAACATACTGATGAAGAACTTTCAATTTGCAAATTGTTGCCAGTTCCATTAGTCTTTTCTTTTCTATAGCTTTCTGTTTTTCTGTTCTCCAATCAGCTAGATTTTCTATTAATTTATACACCACCTCTTCTGTTATAACCTTTATATTTTTTCCCTGATCTTTTATTAATTCCTTTGCATCTTCATCTATTGAAACATTGAAACCTACGATTATAGCATCTAGTTCATTTATCTCAATATTCGCCTTTGCATTTATTACATCTGTTTTGTTTATGTTACCTATACCTGCTTTCAATACTGGTATTTTTTGGTTTTCAAGAAGGAAAAGCAGTGCCTCAAGGCTACCTAAGGAATCCGCCTTTGCAATTATTCCATTTTTCTTTGTTTTTATTTTTTCAGAAACTTCTTTGTTAAATTTTTCTTTTAATTCATTTAGGTTGTTTTTGTATATCTCAAAAGGCATTCCGGGGAGTACTTCTTCTTTCTCAACAAGCTGCATTCTTATCCCAGTCGATGCATGTACAAATTCTTTTGGTTTAAATTTTGAACATAAAGGCTCTATCTCTTCTAAAATTCTTATTTTTGTAACTATAGGGGGTTTTTCTGTATCAAAATTTGCAATAGCAATCTCATCTGTTTTTTTTAATTCTCCATCATATAAAATTGCCTCAATATAATTTGTTGATTTTTCTTTTTTTACTTCTAAAAGTACTCCTTTTGGCTCTTTTCCAATCTTTAATTTATTTGAGAGATATTTTTGGCTTATTCCACATAACATCATTATTAATTCTGGTATTCCTTCCCTAGTCCTTGCCGAACAGGGAACTAATGCAATTTTTTTTGTAAAATCGGATATATTATAATATAAATCCGAATCAAAACCAAAACTATTTAGTGAACCTATTAGCGTCATATATCTTTCATCAAAAATTCGTTTAACATTTTGTGCTTGTCCTTCTATACTTTCCCTTAAAGGTTTATCTTGGTTGGCTCTCCAACCAGATATGTTATCTATTTTATTCAGCGCAATAATAAAAGGAGTTTTGTGTAATTTCAAGATTTGAATTACTTCAGCTGTTTGAGGTTTTATTCCCTCATTTATATCTACCACCAAAATTGCTAAGTCTGCTAGTGAACCCCCTCTTTTTCTAAGATTGGTGAATGCTGCATGTCCGGGTGTATCAATTAAAAGAAATCCGGATATGTTGATTTTTATACCTGATCTGTCAATTAAAGGACAGGCTGCTTTCATTTGACTCATTGGATAAGATGTAAAAGATATTTTTTGGGTTATACCTCCACATTCTCCAGCTTGGACACAGCTATTTCTAAGGCAGTCTAAAATAGATGTTTTTCCGTGGTCTACATGTCCACATACAGTTACTATTGGTTGTCGGATTTTTTCTTCCATATAAAAAATATATAAGAAGTAGTTAAAAATGTTTTCAATTACTCTGCTTTAGGCCATTCAATCTTTGTTCCACATTCGGGGCAGAATTTTACTTGGCATTCATAGATTATCCCACATCCTGTACATTTCACTTTGACTATCTTTTTTTCTACAACTGCCTTGTATCCTTGTTTTCCAGAAAGAAGTCTTCCCATTACATCTGCCATTTCTTCACTTCTTTGCAATTCAGCCATTCTTTGTTGGATATAATTAGCTTCCATGTAAATATTTTCCTCCTTTATTCACTTCTTTTAATTGAATAATAAAAATTTATTTTTAAAGTTTTTGATTAAATCTTCTTATATATAAATTAAGATAATTTAGCAAGAAAGAAGATTAAGATTAAATTGAGAACAAGCAGGATTTTTCCAAGAAAACTGTAAGTTTTTTCTTTGAATTTAATTTTTTTAAGTATAATTAAAGAAATCCCATTTAAAAGTATTAAAAGAATGCATATTTTTAGACCCATATTTTCCATCTTAAATTATAAATCTTCTTTTATTTGAGGATATTCGTGCAGGTTTCCTTCATAATTTTTTAAGATTACTTTATCATTGTTTATGCTTTGAACGTATTCCGGGAGAAGAGGTATTTTTCCTCCTCCCCCCGGGGCATCTATTACAAATTGAGGTACTGCAAGTCCGGAGGTGTGTCCTCTCAAGGATTTGTATATATCTAGTCCTTTTTCAACTTTCGTTCTAAAGTGGTTTGCACCCTTTACAGGATCACATTGGTAAATGTAGTATGGTCTGACTCTCATACTTAGCAAACCAAGCATTAATTTTTTCATTGTTTCAGGATTGTCGTTAACTCCTTTGAGCAATACTGTCTGGTTTCCTACCGGTATCCCGGAGTTAACAAGCATTTCGCATGCTTTCCTACTTTCAGGAGTTATTTCGTTTGGGTGATTGAAATGTGTGTTAATATAAATCGGATGGTATTTTTTTAGGATATCACATAACTCTTGATTTATTCTTTGAGGTAGTACACAAGGTATTCTTGTACCAATCCTTATTATCCCATTTTCTCTTTTGGAAATTATTGAGTATACTGTTTTTATTATCTTTTCAAGAAGCTTATTTGGGAGCATTAGCGGATCTCCTCCAGATAAGATAACATCTCTTATTTCTTCATGTTTTTTTATGTATAAAATTGCTTTTGTAATTTCTTCCCAGGTTGGATTTTTATTTACATCCCCCACTTTTCTTTTTCGAGTGCAGAATCTGCAGTACATTGCACATGAATTCGAAATTCTAAATAAGACTCTATCTGGATATCTATGAATTAGTAATGAGGGAACATCTTTTCTTCTTTGGTTTTCTGGTTCTTCATCTAATGGATCCTCCTCTCCACAAGAATCGTATATCTCCGCGGAAGAAGGGATACATTGTCTGTAAACCCCATCCCCTTTTTCTTTTATTAAAGATAAGTAATAACTGGGTATTCTTGCAGGATATTTGCTACATATTTTTTTTAATTCGTCTTTATCTAGTTCAAATAATTTAGAGATTTCGTCTAGAGTTATAAATCTTTGAAATTCCTGTCCAGTATTTTTTTCCTTTGATTCTGCCTTTGTTTTATCTGCTAATTGTACACCTTTACATTCCATTCTATAACTATTTCCTCACTTTGTTTATCTTCTTCAAAAGGACGTAAGTTATAGATAATTTCTTTTTTCTCTTGTTCTTTTGATTCGGAATAGTTGTTTTCTTTTTTGTTATTATATTTTATAAATGTTTGTGAAGAAATAAAGTTATATTCGGTGTTTTTTAAATAGAAACTTGAATTTTCTTTATCTTCTTCATTGGTTTTTATATAATTTACATCTTCTTTATTTAAATCTCCGTTGCTGGAACTTCTTTTTACAAATCTAATATCTTTTTGAGAATGGTTTATTGTTTCCTCTGAAAAATAACTTTCAAGAGAAGAATAATCCTGTGTTGAAGATATATTTTGGGAGTTTGTTTTAATTTTATCTTCGAGTTTTTCAGTCTTTTTATTTTTTAAGTCATTGCTACTTATTTTACTTTTTAAAGAAATAACCAATTGATTAAGAGTTTTATCCTTCTTTTTACTCGTTTCTTTTTCCCTTAGGATTCTGGGGGGTGGTTCGCTGTCTAATGATACTTGTATCATATTTTATTGTTACTGATTTTTTTATGTGATTTCTATTTAAAAAACTTGTTATTCATTCTTAAAAAGTTAAATCCAACCAATTAGGATTCCTAATCCTACCAAGAAAAGTAAGATTCCTGCTATCAAATGAAGCTTTCTAATGTTCTTTTCTTTCCATCCAGAGACATCCTCTACCCTTGCAAGTCCAAAGTACACAATTAAAGTTATTATTATCATTGGTAGTATGAAGATCAGGTTATAGTATAACAGCCATGGGAGAGCAGCTAATGTTCCCAATTCAGATAATAATCCCGATGCAACTATATAAGGGCCTATTGTACATGGTAAAAGGAATAATGTTACTATAAATCCAATTAAGAAAGCGGATTTTGGAGAGGTTATCTCTCCAATTATTCTTTTAACTTTTGGCCTCATGAACAATGGCATTTCCGTTCCAATACTTCCTGCCTTGTAAAAGAAAAAATCTTTTATATTTAAGGCTCCAATTATCATTGCAATAATTGCTAGTCCACTATACACATATTTTGAACTTTCTCTCAGAAATTCAGCAAAGACTTTGAAAAACTGTATTATTACAATTCCATAAGCTAGATATCCAATATATACTGCCAGTGAAAAGGCTAATCCTGCCAAAAGAACTTTCTTTTTATTTTTTGGATTTGCAAGAAGTATAGAAATCAATACCATTGCAAGAACTGCTATTTCACAAGGATTAACAGAATCTGCGAGTGCTAATAATGTTATCCTTCCCAAAGTGAATGTTTCGGATATGACCATTTTTTTATTTGGGTAATTATTAATTTAAATCTTTCTGTAGCTTTATATTGTATTCGAAATATTTATCGTAAGGTATAACCCATTTTATTGCCTGTTCTTTGGAGGCCCTTTCCATTATTTTTCTAAATAATCTTATTGAATTTCCATGAGCAGATATACATACATTTACTCTATTCTTTTTCATGAATTTTATTAAGTATTTGATAAAATCTTTAACTCTTTTTTCAACATCTGCAAAACTTTCTCCATTCGGAGCCGCAATATCATATCCTCTGTGTATTGCGTTATATTCTTCTTTTCCTAAGAAGTTTTCAATTTTCTTTCTTTCTTGATATTCTAAATTCTCTATATTATCTCCATAGGCTATTAAATTATACTCTTTTTTGCCTATTTTTTCAATAAATGTTTTATGTTTCGTCCCTTCCAAATCTCCATAACTTCTTTCAATCATTCTGTTATCTGTTATTATTCTTTTACATTCTGGGTGAAATTCAAGAATTATCTTTAATGTATCTTTAGAACGAGATAATTTTGTTTGAAAAGCAACATCAATTTTCTTATTTTTTAGTTTATTTGAAATTATTTTTGCTTGTTTTTTTCCTAAGGGGGTTAATTTAGGATTTTTCCATCCTGTGAAAATTTTGTTTTTGTTGAATGAAGTCTGTCCATGTCTGAATAAATATATTTTTAGATTTTCCATTTCTGTATTTCTCTTTTTGTTAATTTAAATCATTCTGTATTTTATTTATCTTTATTGCTTTTCCGTTTATTATCGAATCTGCTATTTTATTTCTTGCAGATGATAATATTCTTGAAAGTGTTGGTTGAGAAATTTGCATTTGTTTTGCAGCTTCTTCTTGTGAAGTTCTTTGAAAATCCACAAGTCTTATTGTTTCAAACTCAGATATTTCTAATTCTATTTCCTTTAATTCTCTTATTGGGATTCCTGCTGGTTTAAAGTAGTCTGAATTAGGGTTACCCCTAATTCTTCTTCTTTTACATGGGCGTGGCATTTTAATCTTGTTTTTGGAGGTTTTCTTGTTGAAATCCTCTTCCACATCCCCCTCTCCTTCCTCTTCCACAAGGACCTAGCCCTCTTCCTTGTCCTAATCCTTGTTGAGGTGCCGCTCCATTGCAGTTTCCCATTTGTCTTCCTGTTTTAGAACCCTTTCCTTGAGGTCCAGTTCCGTCTCTGTTTGGCATTTTAACTTGTTTAAAGTGCCTTACGGAAATTTTAATTTCCAGTTTGGCATTTTTGTTTTACTCCTGTTTTATTTGTTTTTAGTTATGAATATATATTCATAATACTATTTAAATGTTTTGTTTTTTTAAGAACAATTAAAATAATTTTATTTTTTAGCAGAATTTTAACATCCAGTTAATTCTTTTAATTTTTCAATTGTTTGAACTCCTACTACTTTTTCATTGTTTATTATCCAGGTTGGAGTGTATTCTATCTCATTGCATTTGTCTATTTCATACCAACAATCGACAACATTTAGATACTGATAATTTTCTCCGAATAAATCTTTTTGTGCTTCGCAAGCATGACATCCTAATTGTGTGTAAAGAATTGCTTTTGAGCCAATACATTTAGCAAGCTCTTCATCTGTTTCAGCAGGTTTTTTGGTAAGTGCAAAAATTGCTATTAAAGCTATAACAAGAATTATAATAATTGTTGTAATTGTACTTTTTGTTTTACTTTTCATAATATATTTACAAAAAAATATTTTTTAAAGGTTTTGGAGCTTTCAATTATTTTAGAAGTTTAGAAGGTATTTAATAATCAGGCAATTCTTCTTGGTTTGCTGGTTTCTTCTTTGGGGTTTTTGCTTCTTTAGGTTCTGAACTTCCCCCTTCAACATCTGCCATATCTTCAGAAGTTATAGAATTAATCATCTCTTTAAATTTTTCAAAGTCTGGAGAAAGTATTCTAACTCCTGCTTTAGTGAATCCAGTATATCTATCAGATGTGACAAATTCTCTTATTGTTACACCCTTTCTTCCCCCAAAGTCATCAACTCTTATTACGATTTCAGAGGTATCATTTTTTCTTATTTTGCCTATATCTTTTTCCATCATTTACCTAATCAAGGTTCTTTTATAAATGTTTTCGTGAATTTTAGTGTATTTTTGAATATATTCCTTGGAGTAAATAATCTTAAATACTAGTTATATTTTTTATTAATATGGGAAACGATTGTATTAAATGTCATGGAACTGGAATTGTTAAAGAAGCTGATGGAAGTGTTCATACTTGCTGGGACTGCTTGAGAGAGGGGAAGATGAATGTTCATTCAGACAAAGTAGCTGATTCAAAAATAAAGATATGATTTATTATTATCTTAGCGACATTTCATAAACCTTGTTCGACTTATTATTAATAGGGTTAATTATTACAAATGAGTTTGAGACATTTTGTAACCTAATTTCATTTGGTTTAATCAAAATAGAATTAGAATTATTTCATCACACTTGCCTTAATTATAACAACCTCTTTTAGAGGTCTATCCCCCGCTCCTGTTTGAACAGCTCCTATTTTGTCAACCACATCCATTCCACTGACAACTTCTCCAAATGCAGGGTGTTTAGAATCTAGGTAATTATTATCAACAAGATTTATGAAGAATTGGGAACCCCCTGTGTTTGGACCAGCATTTGCCATAGATATCGTACCTCTGTTATTTTTATTTCCCCCTACATGAGTGAATTCATCTTTTATGGTGTATCCTGGACCCCCCATTCCTGTTCCTGTAGGATCTCCTCCCTGTAACATAAATCCTTCTATAACTCTATGAAATATTACATTGTCGTAAAATCCTTCAGAAACTAGTTTTTCGAAATTGCCCGTTGTTATAGGCATATCATCATAAAGCTGAATAACTATATTCCCATAATTTGTTTCTAGCTTTACTTTTGTTGGTGAGTTTATTACATTTCCTGTCATTTTTCCTATGAATAGTGCCGAAACTACCAGCAATATTAATGCTATGATAACTCCCACACTTTTTAAATGCATATGTCTGTGCATAGATTATTCAAAGATTATATTTTTTTAAATGTTTTTGTTTACTAATTTTATTTAGTCCTTCATTTCAATTTTAACGTTAACAGACTTAGGTATTTGCATTCTAACAATGTGGTGAAGAATTTTTTCGTTCGCAGGTAAGTCAATAAGCCTTTTGTGGATTCTCATTTCAAACCTATCGAAAGTTGCAGTTCCATCTCCGCAGGGGGATTTTCTTGTTGTGACTTTAAGTTTTTTTGTAGGTAATGGAACTGGCCCTATTATATTTATTCCGGATTTTTTTGCTATTTCTTTTATAGAATCACAGATATTATTTAACATATCTATGTTTGTGCTATTAAGTTTTATCCGTACCTTTGCCATACTACACTTATAAAAAATTGATTTAAAAACCTTTTTATAGGATTATTTGCTAAATATTCTGAGGTGAAATAATTTGGAACAGGTATTTATTCATTTGAGTTTGATAATATTGATTGTTTTAGGAGTATCTCTCGTTATGAGGATATTCAAACAACCTCTTATAATTGGATATATTTTTTCAGGTATTTTAATTGGTCCTGTGTTTTTGGATTTTATTCCTTCTGGAGATACCCTTTCAACTTTCTCTCAGATGGGAGTTGCATTCTTGTTATTTATTGTTGGACTTTATCTTAATCCAAAGTCTGTGAAGGAGGTAGGTAAGGTTTCTGTAATAACTGGAATTGGTCAGGTTGTCTTCACTTTGGTAATAGGATATCTTATATGTCTTGTTTTAGGGTTTTCACATGTCACTTCTTTATACATTGCAATTGCCCTTACGTTTTCTTCTACAATTATTATAATGAAGTTGTTATCTGATAAAGAAGCATTAGATAAATTATACGGAAGAATCTCTATTGGTTTCTTGCTTGTTCAGGATTTAATAGCAATTATTATTTTAATAATTGTATCTTCGTTAGCAGGAGGGGATGGTTCTTGGTTTTCAATATTGCTTCTTCTTGCAAAAGGGATAGGTGCCTTTTTAGTTTTGTTTGCGTTTACTCATTATCTTCTTCCGAAACTTAATTCTTTCTTTGAGAAATCTCAAGAATTTTTGTTTGTATTTGCAATTGGATGGGGATTTGGACTATCAGCATTATTTTTATCTTTAGGTTTCTCAATTGAAGTTGGAGCATTAGTTGCAGGTATCTTACTTTCAATGTTCCCTTATAGCTATGAAATAAGCTCAAGGTTAAAACCCCTTAGAGATTTTTTTATAATCTCATTTTTTGTACTTCTTGGGTCTCAGATGGTTTTCTCTGGAATGCATGATATGCTTATTCCAGCTATAGTCTTATCCCTTTTCATACTAATTGGAAATCCTTTAATTGTTGTATTTATTATGGGTAGATTTGGTTATAGTAAAAATACAGGTTTTATGGCAGGACTTACTGTTGCCCAAATAAGCGAATTTTCTTTAATTTTAGTCGCGTTGGGAGTTAAAGTGGGCCATCTTTCAAATGAGATTCTTTCTTTTGTTACAATTATTGGATTGATTACTATTGCAGGTTCAACTTATCTTGTGATTTATTCCGAGAAGATTTATCCTTTTATTTCTAAGTACCTTTCTATATTTGAAAAGAAAAAGATGAAAGAGAAAAACATCCCTTCAAAAGATTATGAATATATTCTCTTTGGAGAGAATAGAATTGGTTTTTCAATAATGAAATCCTTCTCTAAGATAAATAAAGAATATCTGGTTGTAGATTTTAATCCTGAGAGGGTTAAGAAACTTTGTTCAAAGGGTATTTCTTGTATATATGGAGATGTTTCTAATGTGGAATTCTTAGAGGATCTTAAAGCACATAAAGCTAAGTTAATAGTTTCTACGATTCCGGAAAAAGATATTAATTTAACAATACTCAATTTGATTCATAAGAAAAATAAAAACGCGATACTCATTGTTACTGCCAGGCATATTTCGGAGGCATTCGATTTGTATAAAGCTGGAGCAGATTATGTTATTCTTCCTCACTTTTTGGGAGGGGAATACACAGCAAGAGTTATTGAGAAGGCAAAAGAAAATAAAGATTCTTATAAAGAAGAGAGAGAAAAACAAATAAAAGACTTAAAAGAAAGGTTGGGTGAGGGACAAGAACATCCACATATTGAGAGAGATTAAATTTTATTTTTTTCTTTTAAGAGGTTTTGGAACTTCTTCTTCATTTGCCTCTTCTTCTAAATCTTTTCCTTTGAACAAAGATATCAATAAATCAAAAATTCTAAGTATTATTTCAATAGCAACTATTACCCCCACGTATACCAATATGTTCTCAAAGAATAATGGTATTTCAGATGCCCGTGAGAAAATATTTTCGAAATTGAAAAAATCTTTTTCGGTAATTGCAACAGCAAGGAGGGTGAACGGAAGTAATTTTGAGATATCTTTTGATAAACCTTCTTTGTAGTAAGCAGTTGTTCTTATTACTATTATGATTATTGTTGAGATAGTTAAAACAGATGAAAGTTCAAGTCCTCTTGCAAGAAGCATTATGAATACCATAAACATTGAAAACCAAAATATCACAAAAAATGGAAAAATTATTACATATTCAAGAAGATAAAGCAATATTCCAAAAAACTTTTTTAAACCCGGATGATAGCTTCTATTATATTGTCTTAGATTAAGTTCTAGAAGATTTTTTTTGGAAACGATATGGTAGAGTTTCCATATAAAAATAAAGAATAATGCTACAAGAATTGCTAGAAGTGCAATATTTATAAAATTCTGGAGCCAGGGGTGTAAGCTTGAAATAAATTCGTGATATACCTCAGTGATTCTTAAACTAATATTTCCCACCTCTCCTGCCATGCTATGAATTAGCATTAATTATTTTTAAAGGTTTGTTTAAGGAAAATTTAAATACAATGTTTATTTGTTTATTTCTATGATTGATATAAAGTTGATTCGTGAAAATCCAGAACTCGTAAAAGAGAACATTAAAAAGAAGTTTCAGAATGATAAACTGAAACTTGTGGATGAAGTTATATCTTTAGATGAAAAATGGAGAAAACTGAAATATGAGGAGGACGGATTAAGGAGTGAAAGAAACAAGGTTTCTGAAGAGATTAATCAGGCTAAAAAGAAAAAGGATGAAAAGAAGGCAAATCAATTTCTTAAGAGGGCAAAAGAAATCCCAGATAAGATTGCTGAGATTGAAGAAAAAAGGAAGAATATTGAGGAAGATATAAAGAAAATAATGTATAAGATACCAAATATAATCCATGAATCTGTTCCATTGGGGAAAGATAGCAATGAAAATGTTGAATTGAAAAGAATAGGGAAACCTGAAATTCCAAAATATGATATTATTCACCATGCAGAATTAGCTGAAAAAATTGGATGTGTTGATTTTGATTCTGCAAGAGAGACATCTGGTAATGGATTTTACTTTTTAACTGGAGATTTAGCCGTTTTACATTCTGCAATGCTTGCTTATTCAAGAGATTATATGATTAAACAAGGATTTAGTTATGTTATTCCTCCATTTATGATAAGAAGAAAGGTGGTAGAAGGAGTTATGAGCTTTGCTGAGATGGAGAATATGATGTACAAGGTTGAGGGAGAGGATTTGTATTTAATTGGTACTTCAGAACATTCTATGATTGGAAGATTTATAGGAAAGACACTTAATTCTAAGGATATTCCTATAACACTTACTAGTTATTCTCCTTGTTTTAGAAAGGAGATTGGTTCACACGGGATAGAAGAAAAAGGATTTTACAGATTACATCAATTTGAGAAACAAGAGATGATTGTTATATGTGAACCGGAGGATTCTTATAAATGGTATGAAAAGATGAAAGATTTTACTGTAGAGGTGTTTAAAAGTTTAGATATTCCTGTTAGGGTGCTTGAATGTTGCTCTGGAGATCTTGCTGATTTAAAAGCAAAGTCTTGTGATGTTGAGGCTTGGAGTCCAAGACAGAAAAAATATTTTGAAGTTGGATCATGTTCGAATTTGACTGACGCTCAGGCTAGAAGACTCGATATAAAAATTGAGAATAAATGTAAGAGGTATTTTGCACACACTTTAAATAACACAGTTCTTGCTTCTCCTCGTGCTTTGATTGCTTTAATGGAAAACAATCAACAGAAGGACGGTACAATAAAAGTTCCTAAGGCTCTTCAACCTTATTTGGGAGGAAAGAAAGTTGTTGGAGATAAAAAATAATTTTATTTTATAATTTATAAGATTCTAAAAAACTTTTGTGAGCTCTATCTTCTTCGGTTTGAGATTTTTCATTTTTTAAGGAATATTTTGTTTTTAATTTTCTATATTTGTAATATTCTGTTTTATTTCCTAAGTATTCTTTTCTATTTTCGATATAACCATATACAGAATTATTTTCTATTGCAATCATCTTGAACTTTCTCCCAAATTTAATTGCTAATCTTTCCAGTTCGTTTATTTCAGGATTTTCTGATTTTTTATTTTTAATATTTGTCAGATGATTCAAACTCATTCTAGATTCTTCATTTCTCATTGGATTAAGTTTAATTTAAGGTATTTAAGTATTATTATATACACAATAATTTTAAGAGACATATTTTTAAAAGAGATTTTATTCAATTTGTTATGCAATTAATATTTTTAATATATCTTCTTGTTATTTTAATTGGTTTGTTTCTTGCTTATTGGTTGGGAACTAAGATTGGAAGTATTAGGAGGGATAAATATTGGGAGGGCGAGCTTCCTGATTACAAAAAGGAGGCTATATTGAAATCTAGGGCAGTTATTGGAGGACAGTTTTCGGAACAATTGGCTCCCTATTTACCAGATTTTAATTTTTTGCCAACTGAATGTAAATTTATAGGAAAGCCCATTGATTTCTTGGTTTTCAAGGGTATGGATGAAAAGGAGATAAATGAAGTTGTTTTTGTCGAAGTAAAAAGTGGAAACTCAAAATTGTCTTCCCAAGAAAGGAGTTTAAAGGAGGCTATTGAAAAGAAGAATGTTAAATGGATTGAATATAAGATACCTGAAGGTTTAACTGGAAAAGGAAATATTGAGGACAAGATTCAGGGAATTGTTAAAAATAAAAAGCGAACCGATTTACACTAAAATTTATAAACCACATAGTTTTTTTTAGGGTATGGAAAATGAAATATTAAGGTTTAGGATAGAATTCATAACTTCTGAAGAAGATTGTGATGAGGTAACTGGAAGAATAAATAATGAAAAAAGAGTTGTGGAATTAGTGGATTTGGAAGAGGGGAAAAATGAATATAGAGGTTTTATTCCTTTTAGTTCTATTAAAAAACTTGAGATAATTAATGAATCTGATAGTGATAATGTTTCAGAGTAATTATTTAATTCAAGGCAATTGGTCTTCACAATCACTTAAATCGCTTTGACAATCACTTAAATCGGCTTCTAAAAAATTATAATCTTCTTGAATAGTTTCAATTTCTTCCTCTAGATTGCTATTTTCATCTTCTAGACTATCTCTTTCTTCAACCAATGCGGTTACCTGATCATTCAAATCTTTTATCTGTTTTTTAAGGGATGTTATCTCGGTGCTTAGGTTTGTATTATTTAATGTTAACTGGTATTTTTCTTCACTCAAATTAGTTATACTTCCGTTAAGAGAATAAATTTGTGATGAGGTTTCGGCTTTAGTCTTATAGAATGTATACATACTATATCCAATGAAGATTAGCATAAGTACTATGGCTACCGTTAAACCAATCATCATAGCATGTTCTCGTCTTTCTTTCTTAAAAATCTTGGAGTAATCATCTTTTTCTTCTTTTGACTCTTTTCCTTTTTTTCCTTTGTACTCTTTCTTATCTTCTTTTTTGGATTGGTTTTTATCTAGAGAAATATCTTTTTTGTTTTGGGTGGGTTTTTTATATATATTTGAATTGTATTTATTGTTTAATCTTTTAGCATTTTCAATTTCATTATTATTAAAAATACTTTTAAGAAGTTTCTCCTCTTTTTTTCCCATGCTATATTAAAGGAATATTTTGTTTAAAAATATTATCTTTTGAATTAATGTTATTTTTTTACATGTGATTCTGTTACAATAATCATTAAAAACTTTAATTTTCTGAATTTATTATGGGCGTTTCTTATCTTGGTATAAGTTTGAATACTTTAAGCTATGTAGCATTGCTTCTTTTTGGGCTGATAATTTTCTTGATTATTCTTATTGTGACTGAAAAAGACAGACAGAGAAGGCATAAAAAGGAGAGATTGAAAGTACAAATAAATAAGAAATATTGATTTCACTTATTCATTTATTTTTTAGGATTCCTCTTGCAATTACTACTGGTGTTCCTGCGTCTGCTGATCCGCTAAGCAAGTCTGCTAATGATCCTACAACATCTTTTAAAGGTCTGGGTGTCGTACCCTCCTTTTTAATGCTGTTTGCTTCATGCATCTCTTGTGATTCTTTTAGTATCATCTCTTCTATTTGCTGTTTGTTTAATCCTTGTGCAAGCCCCTTATCTGCAAGAAATTTGTATTTAACCCCTTCTCTTTGGTTTTCAAGATTAGGCGTGTATCCAAAAGCAACAACTGGATCAGCCAATTCGTAAATTCCTGTGCTTGGATCTTTATATGCTCCATCTCCATAAATCATCACCTCCACATGTTTACCCAGGTTCTGTTTTATTCTTTTTTGGAGGTTAAGTGCAAGAAATGTTGAATCTCTTGGTGCAAGTTTTAATTTTCCTTCAGATAGATTGCTTCCTAAAACCCCCCATTCAGACCAACCATCCCTTCCAGCTACAGGTTCGTTACAAATGTCCTGCAATGTTATTGAGTTTTTGAAATGTTTTTTTACCTTTTGTAAATCTTCACTCCTTGTGTGTATTGAAGAGACGAGCATTCCGTTTAAATCTGCCCAATATAACTCATCGTATTTATTGCTTTCAATTACAAAAGGTATTGCTCCTTCTTGTTTTATTATCTCTTCATATAACTCAAAATAATTCATCTTTGTTATGGGGTGGTTTGCTAACCTATTTCCAACTTCATCTTTTCCAACTGGGAATTGAACATATACTATCCCATTGGGAACCGATTTTGCTATCCCACTTAAAATTGCTGAAAATCTGTTTCTGCTTGCAATTGGAAATAAAACTCCTATGTTAGAGTCCTCTTTTAATTTTAGTTTGATTGAGATATCCTTTGCAACATCATCTAATTTTACATAATTATTTTGAGAGCGAGCAACAATAGATTCTGTTATACAGACTATTGAGTTATTTTCAAGTAATTTATCTTTATCGCATTTTTTAAGGTGATAATATACAATATCTTCTATATCATCTCCAGGCTGTATTACAGGCAATTTAATTC
Organism: Candidatus Woesearchaeota archaeon; assembly: GCA_964612685.1. GTDB lineage: Archaea > Nanobdellota > Nanobdellia > Pacearchaeales > GW2011-AR1 > MWBV01. Next base: position 11,688 of record CAZTCF010000005.1, on the reverse strand, counting down.
CAAACGCTGCAGGTCCAATGTAATCTGGTAAAGATGCCATATGTTTGGAAAAATTTAATTTAGTTTAAAAGAATTATTGTTATCGAAAATACTAAGTGTGGATTAAATTTCTTCAACTACTCTTGTCAAATCTGTAACATGGTCTCCCTGTTGGAGTTTAACTATTCTGACTCCCTGTGCAGCTCTTCCCATAACTCTTATACTTTCGAGAGAAGTTCTTATTACTATTCCCTTAGCCGTTGTTACAATTATGCTATCTTTGTCGTTAACAGAAACTGTTGTTATTACATTTCCCGTTTTTTCAGATATTTTAACATTAATTACTCCTTTTCCTGCTCTTGCGGTTTTTCTGTAGTCCTGGACTTCTGTTCTTTTTCCATATCCATTTTCAGTTATTGTAAGGATGGCGGGAGTATCTAATATTTCCAAGCTTACTACTTCATCTCCTTTATCCAGTTTTATTCCTGTTACCCCATAGCTTGATCTTCCCATTTGTCTTACATCATTAGAGTTAAATCTTATTGCTTTCCCGTGTTTTGTGGCTAAAAGAACTTCCTGGTCTTTTTTGACAACTTCAATTCCTATTAAGAAATCTGAATTATCATTTGGCAAGTTGAGAGCTTTTATTCCTGAAGCCCTTGGATTGGAAAAATTGCTTAAGGGGGTTTTCTTTACTATTCCTAGCTTAGTCGTCATAAATAAATCGTCTTCAAAGTTTTTAACTGAAATAACATTTGTTACTTTTTCGTCCTTTAATCCAAGCATGTTTATTAATGCTTTACCTTTGCTATATCTTTCAGCTACAGGTATATCATATGCCTTCAGCCACAATACTCTTCCTCTGCTTGTGAAGAACATTAAATAATCGTGTGTTGAACATGTTATTAGTTGCTTTACAAAATCTCCCATAGCCAAATCACTTCCAATAACTCCACGTCCTCCCCTATTTTGTTCTTTGTAAGATTGAACATCCATTCTTTTACAATAACCTTTATCTGTTATTGTAACTACAACCTCTTTTTCTTGGATTAAATCTTTTTCTTTTATTTCCTTAATGCTTTTAAGAATCTGAGTTTTTCTTGAATCTCCATATTCCTTTTTAAGTTCATTTACTTCCTTTATTATTATCTTTAGAACTTCTTTTACGTCTGCTAATATTGTTTCATATTCTTTTATTTTTTGTTTCAATTCCTCTGCTTCTTTTTTTAGTTTTTCAACTTCCATAGAAGTTAGTTGTTGTAGTTTTGTTTCAAGTATAGCTTGAGTTTGTTTTTTGGATAAATTGTATTTTTTCATTAAGGATTCAGAAGCTTCAGAAACAGATTTTGACTTTCTTATAATATTTATAACTCCATCAATATCTTTTAATGCTACTAATAATCCTTCAACAATTTCTTGTCTTTCTTTCGCTTTTTTTAGTTCGAATTTTGTTCTACTTGTTATTATTTGTTTTCTATGTCTCACATAATATTCAAGAACTTCTTTGATATTCATAACTTTTGGTCTTCCTCCTGCAAGTGCAAGGAAGTTTACATTAAATGAATCTTGAAGCCTTGTATATTTATACAAAGAATTTATTATAAATTTTGGATCTGCTTCTTTTCTTAATTCTAATACAATTCTTATTTTACCTTTAGAAGATTCATCTCTTAAATCCCAGATGTCTTTTATTTTTTTGTCTTGTACTAATTGTGCTATTTGTTCTACAAGAGTTGTTTTATTAAGCATGTAAGGTATTTCTGTTATCACAACTGCTTCCTTTTTGTTTATTGTTTCTGTTGTAGTTTTACCTCTCATTACTAGTCTTCCTCTTCCTGTTTTGTATAATTCAGTCATATCTCCTTGTACACTCCCCCCTGTTGGGAAGTCTGGTCCTGTGATGATTTCTCCAAGATCTTCGAAAGTTATCTCTGGATTTTTTATGTAGGCTGTTATTGCATCACATACTTCTACTAAATTATGTGGGGGTATATTTGTCGCCATACCAACTGCGATACCAGAAGCTCCGTTTAGCAACAATGTAGGGAGTTTCCCTGGGAGAAGTTCTGGTTCCTTTAGTGAATTATCAAAGTTTGGGGTAAAATTTACTGTATCTTTTTCAATGTCTTGGATGAGTTCGTTGGTTATTGGCATTAATTTTGCTTCAGTGTACCTGTAAGCAGCAGGGGGATCTCCATCGATGGAACCAAAATTTCCTTGTCCATAAACGAGAGGGTATCTCAATGAGAAATCCTGGGCCATTCTTACCATTGCATCATAAACCGCAGTGTCTCCATGAGGATGATATTTACCTATAACATCTCCCACTATTCTTGCAGATTTTTTTGTAGGAGTATTTGGTTTTAATCCCATTAAGTACATTGAGTATAAAATTCTTCTTTGAACGGGTTTCATCCCATCTTCTATTGCAGGAATAGCTCTTGAAACAATTACACTCATTGCATAATCTAAGTAAGATTTTTTCATCTCTGTTGAGACTTCGGTATGAACTATTCCTTTTTTTAATTCTTCTTCAATTTTTGGATCTATATTTGGGGTCATTTTTATTGTTGTACTCTTATTTCATTAAACCTTTTAATTAGTTCTGATGATGATTGTATTTTTGATCCCAGTCCATCAATAATTTCTATTCCTAATATTTTACATACTTCTGCTTCGGGTATCTCATCATTACGTCTATCTCCTCCATTTGCAAAGATGTGTGGCTTTACTGCTTGAAGTGACTGGCGGACAGTTCTATCTTCATCAATACTTATGAAAACCTCATCAACACAAGATAATTCTTGTATTATTTTTCCTCTTTCTTCAACTGGCATAAAGTATTTTCCTTTTTTCATCTCAGTTTGTTTATCATTATTCACAATTACAATTAATTTATCTCCAAGAGCTTTTGCCAATTTGAAAAGTTCTATATGCCCTATGTGTAATGGATCAAAATAACCACTAACTGCTACTATTTTCATCTTATGCAACTTCTTCTCCTTTTTTATCTAAGAAAGCCATTAATTCATCTTCAGTTAATTCTTTTTCTTTTATATTTGAACCAGTCCATTTACATTTCTTACATTCCCATTGCTTTCCAGTATTACTTTCTTCTTCTGAATCTAAGTTGCTTAAAGTTATCGCAACATCATCACTTCCACACTTTGGACAAACTTTTATTTTGAATACTTTTCCTTCCTTTTTATTTGGAGTGGATTTGCCTTTGGCTTTTGCATACTCTTCTGGAGAGTCGTATCCTTCTAGTATCCATTCTGGTGTTGCTAGTTTCCCTTTTTTCATTTTATTTAAATATCGAGTTTAGCCTCGTGTGCGTTTTCTTGAATAAATTCCTTTCTTGCTTGTACATCATCCCCCATAAGCATTGAAAACACCCTATCTGCTTCAATAGCATCTTCAATATATATTTTTTTAACTTTTCTTGTTTTAGGATTCATTGTTGTATCCCATAATTGTGTTGAGTTCATTTCTCCTAAACCTTTGAACCTTGTAACTCCTCCCTCACTAACCCCCATTTCGCTTGAGGCTTTTTTTAATTCTTCATCAGTATAAACATAAACATCTTTTTGTCCTTTTCTTATTCTATATAATGGAGGCATTGCAGCGTAGATATGTCCATTTTCTATAAGTTGAGGCATGAATCTAAAAAAGAATGTTAAAAGAAGAGTATTAATATGTTCTCCATCAACATCTGCATCGGTCATTAATATTATCTTATTATATCTTATTTTCGTTGCATCAAATTGTTCTCCGATACCTGTACCTATAACTGTAATCATGTTTGTTATCTCTTCACTTGAAAGAACTTTTGAGGGATTTGCTTTTTCCACATTAAGGATTTTACCTCTTAATGGAAGTATTGCCTGTACTTCTTTGTTTCTTGCCATCTTTGCTGAGCCTCCTGCACTCTCTCCTTCAACTAAATATAATTCGGTGTCTTCTGATTTCTTATTGGAACAGTCCGCAAGTTTTCCAGGTAATCCCCCAAGCGAGAATGCATTTTTTCTTCTTACTAAGTCTTTAGCCTTTTTTGCAGCTAAACGAGCCTTTGCAGCTTCCATAGATTTGTCTGCTATTTTTTTTGCTATTTGAGGATTTTCTTCAAAAAATTCTGTTAGGGCAGAAGTTACAATTGAATCAACAAGTCCTTTGATTTCTGAGTTACCTAATTTTGTTTTTGTTTGCCCTTCAAATTGTGGGTCTGCCAGTTTTATACTTACTATTGCGGTTAATCCCTCACGCACATCATCTCCTGAAAATGAATCATTTTTCAAGATATCTTTTTTCTTTGCATAATCATTTATTACTCTTGTTAAGGCTGTTTTGAAACCAGATATATGAGTTCCTCCCTCAACAGTATTAATAGTATTAACAAAACCAAAAATATTTTCTTGATAAGTTGTATTATACTGTACTGAAATTTCAATTGAACCATTACTCATTTCTCTTTTAAAGTAGATTGGTTTGTGCAATACCTCTTTGGATTTATTTATCCATTTTACAAATTCAATTAATCCTCCACTTGAGAAAAATTCTTGATTTGTATCTTTTATTTCATCTCTTAATTCTATCTTTAAACCAGCATTCAAGAAGGTTATTTCTCTGAATCTTGTTTCTAACGTTTTGAAATCAAATGTTATTGTTGAAAATATTTGTTCGTCTGGATAGAAGGTTATTTTAGTTCCTGTCCCGGGAGTATTTCCAATAATCTTCATTTTTGTTGTTGGGTCTCCTCTTGAATATTCTTGTTCATGTATTTTGCCATCCCTTTTTATCTCAAGAATTAATTTTTTGGAGAGAGCATTAACACATGATACTCCGACTCCATGAAGTCCTCCGGAGATAGCATATGATTTCTTATCGAATTTTCCTCCTGCGTGTAGTTTTGTAAGTGCTATTTGTGCTGCAGGAACTTTGTATGTTGGGTGGGGATCTACAGGTATACCTCTTCCATCATCCTCCACTGTTACGGACCCGTCTTTATTTAGGGTTACTTTTATTTTAGTGCAAAATCCTGCTAATGCTTCATCTACTGAATTGTCAACTACCTCGTAGACAAGGTGATGTAGTCCTTCTTTCCCTGTTGAACCAATGTACATGGCTGGTCTTTTTCTGACTCCTTCTAACCCTTCCAATACCTTGATATCATTTGCAGTATAATCTCTTTTGTCTGTCATTTTTTAAAAAATCTTCTCTTTTTTATTTTGTTATACTCATTCTCTTCTAAAAAAGAATGGTCCGTTTATAAACCTTTCTGCTATTTTGTCGTCGATAAAATAAAAAAATTGTTTGAAAATAGAAATTTTTTTAGTTGCTTTTCTATATTTTTAATTAGATTTAAGCACCTCTGCAAGAAGCACACATTAACATTCCTTTATATCTCTCCAAGGGAGCATAATTTCCACATTCTTCACATATTCCTTCATGCAAAGGAGTTTTATCTTTTTCTTTCGCCTTTTTTACTAATTTTAATTTTCTTGTTTCTTCTCTTATTTGTGCAAATTCTTCTAGCTCAGGGTAAATCTCTGGATTAAAACTTAATATATCTTTTATTGTAATTATTCCTACAAGTTCGTTATTATCTACTACTGGCAATCTTTCGAATTTAGACTCTTTCATTTTTTTTAGAGCCTCTTCTAAGCTTGCAGAAGGCTTTATTATTGCTATTTTTTTGGGAGAGATATCTTTAGCCTGTATTTTTGAGAGATCTTCTTTTGATTTTTTTATTAATGCCCAAAGAATATCGTGTCTGGATATTAATCCTACCAACCTTTTTTTATCTACAAGGAGAAGACTTCCAGTCTTTTTTTGGACCATTTTCTTAGCACATTCAAGAAGATTTGCACTAGGATGGGTTGTTATCGGTTCTCGTGTCATTATATCTGAAACGAGTATTTTATACATACTTTTACAGGTTTTTAACACTTATAAACGTTTTTTACTACTTGAGAAATATAAGTCTTTTTTAAAAAAGGGAGGAATATTGCCTTTTAACACAATAATGCTTAAATAAAAGATTTGGGGATATTTGTTATTAAATGGTGGTTGGAATAATATGTTAGACAAAGAATATAAAACTAAGATCAGCATTGAATCTCAGCAAGCTTATGAGGATATCAGTTTGTTTATAGAAAAGATTTCATTTGAACAGGATAAATACAAATATGGTTCTATTTATTTTCTTGATTCCTCTAGAAGGAGCGTTGTAAGGACAAATTCAAAAAAGAAAATTGTTGAGTTAACAGATAAGGTTGAGGAATGGGTTTTTGATAGCATTAACGAATTAAATAAGAAGGATGTGAAAGATGGCAAATAAACCTATAACTTTAATGCCTGAAGATATACAAAGATTAATTGGAAAGGATGCTCAGAGAAATAATATTGCTGCGGCTAAGATGGTTGCGGAGGTTGTTAAAACAACTTTAGGGCCAAGAGGAATGGATAAAATGCTTGTTTCTCCTTTAAATGATATTATAATTACAAATGATGGGGCAACTATCTTGAGTGAGATGCAGATTGAGCATCCCGCCGCAAAGATGATGGTTGAAATTTCAAAGACGCAGGAATCTGAGGTTGGAGATGGAACAACTTCTGCAGTTATGATTGCTGGGAAACTTCTTGAAAATGCTGAAAAACTTCTAGATAATAAGATTCATCCAACTGTGATTGTTAAGGGATATAGAATTGCTGCTGAGAAAACACAAGAGATACTAAAAGAGCTTTCTATGAAAGTTGAATTCAAGGATGAATATGTGTTAAAACAAATTGCAATGACTGCAATGACTGGAAAAGGGGCGGAAGATTCCAAAGAGAGTCTTTCTGAGATAGTTGTAAAAGCTGTTAGTCAAATTGAGGAGGGAGGTATTGTTGATTTGGAAAATATAAAAATTGAAAAAGCAAGAGGAGAGGGTATAGGGGATACAGAATTAATTTCTGGAATTGTTATAGATAAGGGAAGAACTTCTTTGGATATGCCTTCTTATATAAAGGATGCGAGAATAGCACTTATAGATATTCCTTTAGAATTAAAATCCCTTGAATTAAAGACAGAGATTTCTATTTCTTCACCAGAACAGTTACAAAGCTTTTTACTTCAGGAGGAAAATTCAATAAAAGAGATAGTCAGCTTGGTTAAAGAATCAACGGCAAATGTTGTTTTTTGTCAGAAAGGAGTAGATGATTTTGCAAGTTTTTTGTTGAGTAGAAATGGGATTTATGTGTGTAGAAGGGTTCCAAGAAGCGATATGCAGAAAATTGCAAAGGCAACAGGAGGTAAAATAGTAAGTAATTTGAACGATTTAACTCAGTTTGAATTAGGTTCTGCTGAGATTGTTGAAAGTATTAAGAGAGGAGATGATAATTATACTTATATTAAAGGATGTAAAAATCCAAAGGCAGTAACGATTCTTGTTCATGGGGGTAGCGAACATGTTATGGATGAAATTGAAAGGGCAATAGAAGATGGTTTGGGAGACGTTTCATGTGTCTTGAAGTCTGGGTTGGTTGTTCCAGGTGGAGGAGCAATTGAAATGGAGGTTTCTAGAAGATTGAAGAAATTTGGAGAGAGTCTTTCAGGAAGGGAAAGGCTTGCTGTCGAGGAGTTTGCAAATGCACTTGAATTTATCCCTGTAACTCTTGCTGAAAATGCTGGGATGGACCCGATTGATATTTTAACAGAACTTAGGGCTAGACACGATTCTGGAGATAAGAATGCTGGATTAAATCTTTTTGAGAATAAAATTGGAAATGTTCTTGAAGCCAAGATTATAGAGCCTTACAATATTAAAAGTCAGGAAATTGATTCTGCAACAGAGGTTGCGAATATGATTCTAAGGATAGATGATGTGATTGCATCTAAACCCGATAAAAAAGGAAAGATGAATTTTGATGGGAGAGGAGATTTTGTGAATAGTTTGGAGTAAGATGGGAGAAGTTTCAATAATAAATAATTTTGAAGAAAATGATGGAAAGTTTATTCAGGTTTGTGCTAATAATGAACTTTATTTATGGTTTGGTACAGGAAAATTATTACATGGACATATTTTTAATGATTTATTAAATGCTTTGAAAATTCCATATAATACCTTTGAAGAGAAGTTTAATGGTGAGAAGATTAAAATTCCAGTAAGCCAAGGAAAAGATTATACTTTAATTGGTGCCGGGAGATTTAGAAAAATAGATGGGAAATATTTTCTCTCAGATAGGAGTGGTAGTTATTGGGTTAAGCCAAATAAAAAGCACGCTAAAGAAATGTCTAAAATGACCGGTTTAGAGTTTATTATTGATTAAATTGCTCCTCAATAATACTTAAAAACAAGTTATTCTAGTTTTTTTCATGTATTATCATATCATTTTAACGGAAAGATGCAATTCCAAGTGTAGATATTGCTATGCGAAATCAATGGAAGAATTTGATAATGCTCTTAAAGATAAGTTTGAGTTTGATTTTGAAGTTCCTTCAGATTCTGTTGTTAAGGGTTCTAAAATTGCTGAATTCTTGAAAGAGGGGGATACTTTAATTTTTTATGGGGGAGAACCTCTTGTTAATTTTCAAAAAATGAAGGAGATAATTGATGAAATTGAAAAATCCAAAAAAAAGATAAGGTTTTGTATGCAAACAAATGGCAAATTACTTAATGAGATTCCTTTAATTTATATAAAAAAGATGTCTAAGATGCTTGTTTCAATTGATGGAGATAAAAGAAGAACGGATTATAACCGGGGATTTGGAACATATGACAATGTATTGAAGAATCTTGTTGAGATAAGAGAAAAAGGGTATTCTGGAGAGATTGTTGCAAGAATGACTTTGGATTTTTCAGATGTTTACCAACAAGTAACACATATTGTGGGATTAATCGAGAGGCATATTTTTGATTCAATTCATTGGCAGATTGATGCAGGTTTCTATAAACATGATTTCAATAAAAATCAGTTTAAGGTTTTTGTTAAGGAGTATAATAAGTCAATAGATAGACTGTTAGCCTTTTGGGTTGAGTATATGAAAGAGAAAAAGAAAGTTCTTAAGTTATATCCTTTCTTAGGTATTTTCGATTGTTTATATTATGATAAAACGACAAAACTTCAGTGTGGGTCTGGTTATGCAAATTACACTATTTCAACTGATGGTAAACTTGTTGCTTGTCCAATAATGAATGGAATTAAAGATTTTTATTGTGGAGATTTAAATAAACCTAAAGAGGATTTAAAGGAGATTTATGTTAATGAACCCTGCATTTCTTGTAAATATTTGGAAATATGTGGGGGAAGATGTTTATATAGCAATTATGCTAAGCTTTGGCCTCAAGAGGGAGAAGAATTAATTTGTAATACTATATTCAATTTGATAGAGGGAGTTAATGATAAACTTCCTGAGATAAGAGAATTAATCGATAAAAAAATAATCTTTGAATATGATTTTGAGTTTGAAAGATATTTTGGACCTGAGATAATTCCGTGATTATTATCAAGGTAAAATATTCTAATTCATTTGAGTTTTATTAACAATAATTTAATTGTGAGTTGAACAAGGTTATATGCTGATTATTGATAACCATATTAATTAAATATTAATTATAATAACTTCTCATGCAAAGCTAGCATAAACTATACATACCAGTATTATTACAGATGCAATTATGTTCCTTGTATTTATTTTTTCCTTAAGGAATATTTTTGCGAATATGTAAGTAAGTACTGCACCTAACATTAATATTAATGTGGTAGATATTACTCCAATATTCAGATAACCATAGTATGCAAGAACTCTATAAACTACCCAGATTATTCCAATAAATAAAACATCTCTCTTTAGTTTTTTATCTACATTAGATACTTTTGAATAGAAAAATATCGCGCTTAAAATAAATATTCCGAAACATCTTAAGAAGTAGAAGGTTATTGGAGAATAATAGCTAAGTATTAAGTTGGATATTATTATTTCAAGAGCGAAAAAGAAACTTCCTATTATTGCTGCTATAAAATATTTATTTAGGTTTAAGTGTTCTTTTTTTACATGGGTTAAAATAAGGGCTAATCCTGCGATTAAAGATGCAATTAAAACTTTAGTGTTGCTTTCATAAATCCCTTCAACAAAGAAACTAAAAACTATTGCTAAAAGGATAGTAAATAGAGGTTCAAGCATCTTTGCAGGTTCAAGATTGCTTACTTTATCTCCTTTCATAGAATAGAAGGTAAAAAGGTTTGCAACTATTGAAATTATTATTACAACAACAAATATTAATATGTTTTTTAACTCCAATGCTTGTGAATCTACTTTCCAGAAAAAGTAAAGGAAAGGGATTAGGATCAAAGAGATCGCTAAAAATTCAAGTATTTGGTATTTTTTTATATCCACTCCTCTTTTTTTTAGTATTCTTCTTTCTAATACAGTTCCTCCTGCAAGAGCTATGGCAGCAATTATTGGGAAATATATCATCTCTTTTACCTTATTTAATGTAAGGATTATTCTCTTAAAAATGTTGTGAAAAATTGATAATGAAAAAGCTTAAAAGTGGTCGAAAGTTTTATTTTTGTAAGGTCCGTTAGGCTAATGGTAGACCCTCTCGTTTACACATAATTTATCCAAAAGGTTACCATATAAAATAGATAAATATTTAAACTACATGTTGTCATAATATTTATGACATTTAAAGAAAGATACCTTCGAAATAAACAATTACTCTTGGAAGACCCAATAATTAATTCAGATAATAAAGAGGTCATTAGAAAATTCTTTGAATTTGAAGAATATAAGCTAAAAAGGAAAGAGGGATTGACAGAAGTAGACGAACATTCTTATAAAACATTAACCCATTATATAACAAGGATAAAGAAAATTAATCAATGGTTTAATAACAAATCATGGAAAGATCTTACTGAAGAAGAGATAAAGAAAGTTATTGATGATTTAGAAGATGGTGTTATAAAAACCCATAAAGGAAAAAGGTATGAAGATAGAAGTTTATATTATCAAATGTTAGGAGGGAAGTTTTTTGCCTTAGTGAATAAGAATCATATTGCTGAAAATATACTTGAAGAATTCTCTATTCGTGGTAGAGAGTTTAATAAACAAGTACGATTCATTGAAGAAGAAAGCTTTAGAAAAATAGCTAATTGTGCACTTGCACCAGAACATAAATGCCTTTTATGGCTGGCATTTGATATAGGTGAGAATATAGGAACTTTAATTTCATTAGAAAAAAAGGATTTTCAGAAACAGATTAACCCCGATACAAATGAACCAGAATACCTTGTAATTTTAAGCAAGGATAAATTGAAAAGAAGCAGAACTGCAAGAAGTGAAATTACAAATTACAGAGAAACAGTTGAATTTTTAGATATAGTTTTAGATAACTTAAAACCAACATATAAACAGGTTTCTAATAAATATATTCGAGGAAGAAAGTTAAGCGAATATTATACTGAAGACAGATTATTTAAGTTTGAGATGAAGGCAGCAGATAAATTCTTAAGAAGAGCAGTAGAATTATCCGGCGTTAGATGCATTCCAGGAGGGGAAAGTGTAACTTGGAAGGACTTGAGGAGTTCTATGGCTTGTGATTTATTAAAAAAAGGATGGACTGTAGATGAAATTAATGCTCGATTGGGTCATACTCCCGCTAGTAGAGTTATATCGCGCTATGTTACATACTTATCTTTGGACAGAAGAAAACCTAAAGCTAAAGA
>CAZTCF010000004.1:0-53216 GCA_964612685.1 Candidatus Woesearchaeota archaeon | reverse complement strand
CAAAATGTTGTCTTTAATTTTACTCCAATTTCTTCTGCTACTTTTTTGAATTGCAGTTTGTGGGACAATTCAACTGGAAGTTGGCATAGAAATTTAACAAATCAATCCACAATTTTTAATAACACTTTTAATTATATAAACAAAACTTATTCCTCTTCTGGAGATTATATATGGAATATACAATGCTGTGACTCTTCTAATGGATGTTTTTTTGGAGCAAATAATTATACATTCTCATTTGATTTAGCTGCTCCAATAATTAATTTAATTTACCCTCCAAACTCTTCTACAATAACAAGCGATGATAATTTATATTTTGTGTATAATGTTTCTGATTTATCTTCAGTTGAGAATTGTTCTTTATATATAAACAATCAATTAAAGAAAACAGAGTATTCAATAACAAAAAATTCAAATATGACCTTCAATGAATTCTTAGATAATGGAATATACACTTGGTATGTTTCATGTGTTGATGAAGGAGGTAGAACAGGGTTCAGCCAAAATAGGACAATAAATGTCTCTATAACCCCCGAATTATTTACAGGAACATTATATGAAAGTTCAACATTTAATCCTTCCAGAAATACTTTAGCAGAAATAAAATTAAAAAGCACCCAGGATGCAACAACGAATTCTGTTATATTTGATATTGGTGCAGGAGGATTAGCAAATATAGTTAGTGCAACTTCCCAATATATGGGATATAATGGGGCTGTTATCCCTTCTGGAACCCCTATTAGTTTTTCTGGAACATTTAGCTCTTCAACCCCTGCGGGAAAGATTGCAATAACTTGGAAACTTTATGTTTCTAGGGGGGGAACAGATACTTTAATATGTCAACTAGGGAATGATGCAAATAGCGGTATTTTTGAAAATGCAGCATCAGGAACAAACACTACTTGTATAGATAGAGATATCTATTTGGGACAAAGTGATAGACTAAAATTAGTTATTAATGCATATAATACTCATAATAAAGATAAAGTATTAACTCATACTTGGGATTCAGGAACAAACTCCTATGTTGTTGTTAATTTAACTACAGAAGGATTTTTACATACAGACTTAGTTTCCCCCTTAGTTGATCCATATGTTCCCCAAGAAGACACTTTCGAGGCAACATGCGAAGTTAATTGTTCTTTTGGAACTTGCAGAAATGTTAATGTGTACATTCAAAGAAACACTTCAACTTCAGGATGGGTCAATATAGGTTCTTCAGGAAATCTTATTTTAAACTCAGGAGAAACTAATCCCCATTATTTAGGGAATGTAACAAATGTTTCTCAAAACACTACATTTGTTATAAGAGGGAATGCTTATTCTTCAGACAACAATATCCGATGTATTTCAGTTGGAACATATGATAATTATAATGGGACAACAACAAACCCTGTAACGGTAACTTCTGCGGGGGCAACTCCTCCAAGCGTAAATTTAACTTCTCCAACCAATTTAACTTGGTTTAATTCATCTCAAGTAGTTCTTTATTACAATGTTTCTGATTTAAATGACAATCTTGCAAATTCAACATTAATCCTGAATGGGCAAAAAAATCAAACAAACCAATCTGCAATAACAAATAATGCAGTTAATAATTTTACAATCTTTCTTGGGCAAGGAATTTATAATTGGAGTGTTAATGCCACAGATAGGACTAATTTAGAAGCAGCTTCAAATGAAACAAGGATATTTTATGTTGATCTAGAAAATCCATTTGTTAAATTAATTTATCCTGAAGATGGAGCAAACAACCTTGTAAATAATTTAAATTTAGTTTTTAATGTAACAGATAATATGGATTTAAATCTTAGTTGTAATGTTATATTAGATGGAAAAACAATTCACTCCGGAGTTTATGTTGAAAATGGAACAAATGCAAGTTATAATTCTGGTTACTTAAACGTTGGAACACATTATTGGAATGTTACATGTTTTGATAATTCTTTAAGGAGCCATACAAGTGAAACATTCCATTTTAATATAGATGATGTTCCTCCAGAAATATTTTTGATAACCTCTAATTATTGGTGGTTTAATACTTCATTAGTTACTCTTATTTATAATGCCTCTGACAACAATGACTTAAATGTTGCAGATTTATATTTAAATGGAACATACAACCAATCGAACCAATCCCTAATTATTAATAAAGCATACAACAATTTTACACTCTCGCTTCAAGATGGATTTTATAATTGGACAGTTAACATAACCGATAATGGAGGATATAGTACACTTGCTTCTACAAGATCTTTTTATGTAGATACACAAAACCCTATTGTTTATCTCTTAAATCCAGAGACTTCAACAATTTCACAATCCTCTTATTTAAGTTTTTATTTTAATGCTACAGATAATCTTGATTCAGAGCTAATTTGTAATTTAAGCGTAGGTGAGAAATATGATAATAATATAGTTGTAACAAGAAATGCAAATACAAGCAGACCTATAATTGGATTAACAGATGGTTTAAAAGTTTGGAATGTAAGTTGCGTAGATTCTGCAGGACATTATAATATCAGTGAAAATAGAGAGATAACCATTAGAGAATCTCCAAAGATTTCTTTAATTACAGAAAATTTAACTTGGTTTAAAGAAAATATTTTATTACAATACACTCCTTCAGATAACACTAATCTCTCGAATTGTTCTCTTTACATAAATAATTCTTTCAAAGATGTAGCTCACTCTCCATTAAACAATCAATTAACAAATTTTTCAATAACCGATTTATCTGATGGTTTTTATAGCTGGGATGTAAGATGTTTTGATACATATGGGTTACAAAACAATTCAGAAACACGATTCTTTTATAGAGACAATTCCTCTCCACAAATAGAATTAACTTACCCCGAAGATGAAGAGGTAATTTATTCTTCACAAATAACTTTTAACTTTACAGCTAGAGATAACCTTGCACAAAATTTAACATGTAATTTTACTGTAGATAATAATATAACTCCTTTAATTTTAGAAAATAATAGCATAAATTTGATTACAAGGGATTTAATCTCAGGAGAACATCTTTGGAATGTTTCTTGTTCGGATTTATCTGGAAATTTAAATACAAGCGAAACAAGATCATTTACTACTTTTGCTCCACCCGAAGTTATTCTGATATCTCCCGAACCTGATTTATGGATTAATTATACAGAAATAGAATTTGAGTACTATGCTTACAAATATGAAGAGGACATTGTTAATTGTTCATTATACATAGATGATTCTTTTGTAGCTGTTAATTCCACACCTATAATTAACGATAATTCTAATTATTTCAATGAGGTTCTTCCTCAAGGGAATTATACCTGGAATGTTTATTGTGTAGATTCTTTAGGAGTAATGGGTAGCGATGAAAATAGGACGTTATACATAGACACAGAAGCACCAAATATTGTTCTTAACTTTCCTGAACCAAACGAAACCTTAGATTGGAATGAAGTTTTATTTAATTTTACAGTGGAAGACAATTTAAATGAAAACATCTCTTGTAGTATTTTCATCAATGATATTTTTTATGATCAAGTTATTGCAGAAAATTCAACTCCAGAAATATACCCGTATTTGTTGGATGATGGAAGTTACAATTGGACAATCGAATGTATAGACAATGCTGAGAATTCCAACACAAGTGAAACAAGAAATTTTACAGTATATGCTCCTCCTCAGATCACTCTTTATACCCCCGATGATGATTTTTATGGTTTTGGTAGTTCAGTCACTTTCCACTACTTAGCAGAAGATGCACAGATAATCAACAATTGTACTTTATACATAGACGATGTTCCAAATGAATCAAAATCTTCTGCTCAATTAATTATAAATCCTAATTTTACTATTTCGGGTATAACAGAAGGATTACATAATTGGACGGTGGGATGTTTTGATACAAATAATCCTATCCCTTCATATGCAAATGCAACTCACAAATATTTCTCCATGGATTTCTCTCCTCCTTTAATAATTTTGAACTCTCCAGAAAATAATTCTGGCATAGATTTCAATGAAGACAGAGTTTATTTTAATTGGACAGCAATAGATGTTTTGGATAATATTCTTCAATGTAATCTAACCATAGATGGAATAGTAAGAAGGCCTAATGTTTGGGTGACAAGCAATATTTCAAAAAGAGAATATGTTCTTACTTCCGTATTGGGACAGGGAGAACACTCCTGGAATGTTACTTGTTGGGACCAAATGAAAAATACAAATATAAGCGAATTGAGAAAATTTAACCTTACTTATCCAGACTTTTTTGTTAATTCATCAGAAATATTTTTTAATAATTCAAATCCAAAAGAAAATCAAGTTATAAAGATAACTGCAACAATACATAATCTTGCAGGAGTAGATATTGGAAATGTAACTATCAGCTTTTACGAGGGAGATCCAGATTTGGGAGGGGTTAAAATTGGTTCAGATATATATACAAATCTTTCTATGTTTAGTCAGATAAATATCACCAAAGATTGGTCTTCACAGATGGGACCATCAGAAATATTTATCGTTGTCGATCCTCCCTTAGCTACTAATGGAAGTTTTATTGAGTTGAATGAATCTAACAATAAAGCAAGCAAGAGCATTGATATTGGTTCTTGGCACTTTTTTTACGGAGATGTTTTATCTTCTAGTAATTTGGTGCTGGCCGATTCTTTAGAGCTTAGATTAACCAATTGGAGCACAGAAGATTTTAATCATGGAAATGTTTACATCACAGACTATGATTCTTACATCTCTTGGGGAAATCTACAATCTCTTGGAAAAACAAAATTAAACTCAGATAGCACATCTGATTTTGAAGAGGTCGACACTCTTTTAAATTCTACAGGATATGCGGATTCAATTTATCTCACATATACTGATTTTGGGGCTCCAAAATATGTTTCAAATATTTATTCTTTTGACACTTCCATACACGATGTTCCGGTAATTAATTCTACAAATAATTCTAATTTTTTTACGGGAATATTATGGGATTATTCTGATGATACAAATGGAGAATTTGATTTAGCAGATAAGGAAGATTTAATTTTTATTTCGCCAATAAATAAAAATGAAGAAGGAACATATGGAACGTATGACTATGAGATAAGAGTACCTGCCAAATTAAGAGAATATAGAACTACGGACACGAGAGCCGCAATATTTTATGTAGAGATATTCTAATTATACCTATCAATTATATTTTAACTTACCTGTTGTTGTCCTTGAAGTTTACATCTAATCTCGAAAGATTTATAAATCACTCTTGCTAATTTACTTTATAAAAACTAAAAGTTTTTAAAATTGAAAGGAGGATAAAAAAAAGAGATGGGTAAATTTGGCAAGTTGTTTCTATTTTCTATTTTGTTAATTGTATTTTTGTCTCTTACAGTTTTGGCTGTAGAACCATTTGGTGCAGACGTAACAAATTTAACCAGTTCAAGGATGAATGCGACCGCTGCAGATAGTGATTTTGCTATTGCGGGAAATATCACTGAACTTGAGGTAACAGGTATTTCTATAACTCAGTCCTGGCAAGGTTATTTTGGAAATGTTTCAGGTACAATCCAATTGGCAGACAGCGCTGACAATGTTATGTACAACTGGTCTTTGGCTTCTCCAGAGGGTGAAATCTATGCCTCTACCAATGATTCAATTACATGGGGTACAATCAAGTGTTTAGAAACTGAACTTGGAACTTATTTTGAAGATTTAGAAGCAATGTTTGGAATAGCTTCAGACGATGTGGATGGAGTTAATGAAACTTTCTCTGTAGGTGGAACTCATGAGAATGGATTTGGTCTCACTCATGACTTGTTTTATACAAACAATATTGATTTCACTCCAGGAGAGTGTGCAAGTACACACATCTTTGCATCTAATCAAAATGCAACAGATAGCATGTTCCAGGAAGTTTTATTATATGACCCTACAACTCTTAGCGTAGTTTTTACATCTATCTTGGATGAAGAAAGTCCACTAGGTTTTGATGGGAGAGCACATGACTTTGAAATGCTTGTATTAGAAAATGGTCATTTAATAGATACCTCGACTACTACTTATTACTTCTGGGTAGAGTTAGAGTAAATAATTTATTTTTTTATTTTAAATTGATGAAAAAGAAGTTCAAGAGAGAAGGAGAATAAAGAACCGAAAATATGTTTAAAAAAAGAGAAAACAGAGCATTATTTGCATTTGTCTTATTTGCAAGTGTAATATTTTCAATTTGTGTTTCATCAAATATTTTTATATCCGCGGCAGACCCTGTAGGTCCAAGCGAGGTTATCTCTGTTTGGAATGAGACTATGAATACCACTGCAGCAGGTTTTTTCAATATTTCTGGGGGATACATTGCAGCATTAAACTTGTCTGCAACAGTTCAAAATACTCATTGGAAAGCTTTCGTAGGATGGATTACTGCTGCATTCACACTGGATGATTCTGCAGGTTCAACTATTTATGATTGGAGTTTTGCTGTAACTTCCGGAAGAGTTTATGCAACAAGAGATTCCTCGACAATAGAATGGAATCTAATTGATTGTGCAGATGTTGCCACTACTCTTGCAACAGAAGATGTGGCGCTGTTTCATAATATTTCTTTAAGGCAGGATACTATAAATACCACTTTCCAAACTGGAACTCATGATTTATTTTATGTCGCGGGAACTCCATTTAGTGCAAATGAATGCCCCACTTTAAACACTTTTGTAAGTGATGGTACACAAGATGATGATTTTGAAGAAATGGCATTGTATGATGGAACTAGCATTATTTATGCAACAATCCTAGAACCCGGTTTAGTAGGTTATGATGGAAATACATATGATTTCCAGATGCTTGTTCCAGAAAACGGATCACAAGGATTCTCGGGATCAACCGCATATTATCTTTATGTTGAGTTAGGTTAAAATGATATTAAAAAATAAAACAAAAACAGTAGTATCTTTGATTTTATTAGAGATAGCTCTACTCATCATATTATTCTCTTTTCTCCCTGGAGAGGTTTTTGCAGGGGTGGGAGAACACAATGTTACTGTAATTACAAATTTAACCGTGGGGAATGTTTTCCCAGAGCTAACGAATGTTACGATTCAAAACAATGATTCCACTCTTTCACTTATCCCAAACTCCACAAAAACAATCTACTGCTCAGGATTAGCTACGGACTTCAACGGGTGGCAAGATATAGACAATGCAACTGCTACATTTTTTGACTCTGTCTCATCTTCTTATATTGATGGAAATGATAACAACTATCATTATACAAACTATTCCTGTGATATAATTGAAGACGATACATATACAGCATGGATTAACTGCAGCATGGATATCTGGTATTATACAAATGCAGGAGATTGGAATTGTACTCTTAAAGTATCAGATTCAAAAAATAAGGTGGGATATGGAAGTGATATTATTAACATCTCCAGTTTGTTGGCTTTAGGATTACCCGATTTTATTTATTATGGAGAAGTAAATGCAACAGAAGTTTCTCTAGAGAACGTTTCAAATGTAACCAATTATGGAAATGTTAAAATTAATCTTTCTTTGAGCGGTTACGGGTTTGCATTGGAAGATGGTAATGCAATGAATTGTACGCTTGGTTTTATAAAAAATATCAGTATAGAGAATGAGAAATACAATTTAACCAATAGTAATCCCGGAGTTTTAGATCTTGCCCAATTTGTTGCAAACTATACCAATTTAACTTCTTACCCCGTGGTTAAAAAATATGATTTGAATTATAGACAGAATGATACATTTAATGAAGCAATTAACGCTTCTTACTGGAGAATTTACGTTCCTTTAGGGGTTGCTGGAACCTGTCAAGGTAATATAATCTTTGGGGCAACGGTTGCTCCAGGAAGTTAATTCTTTCTAAAATGTTTAACTTAAGATTATTTTCACTTTCCATTTTAGCACTTTTATTCTTGATTTTAGCATTTGTCTGGAACCCCTGGTTTATAGCGGGTGCAGTAGCAATTATGTTGATAAATCAAAAAGAGTTGATGAAACATTCTTCAAAAAACAATAAACCCAAATAGGTTTATCTAAAGATATTTAAACGAGTTCGTATAATTTTATTTATAATCTAACTTAAAAGAGGAAGGCAAATGAATTCAGAAGATTTTTTAAAGAAACTTGAAATAGAATTAAAGATATCTAAGAACTCTGAATATACTCTTAGAAATTATCTTGATTGTAACAGAAAATTTCTTGATTATATCAAAAAAGAACCTCAAGAAATAAATGAAGACGACTTAAAGTCCTATCTTGTTGAGAAGCTTGGAGAAGCTTCCTCTTCTTCAATCATAGTTTTTCTTTCTGCAATAAGGTACTCTTTCACAAATATTCTTCATAAAGATATAACCCTTAGTATAAAACGTCCCAAAAAAGAAAAAAGGATACCTTCTGTTCTAACAAAAGAAGAAGTTAAGACACTTATCAATTCCATAGATACAAAAAAATCTAAGACCATGGTATCTTTTATGTATGCTTGTGGTTTTAGAGTTTCAGAGTTAGTTAATTTAAAAGTTAAAGATTTAAATTTCGAGGAGAAAATTGGAAGTGTTCGTCAGGGAAAAGGTAAAAAGGATAGGGTGTTTAACCTTCCAGAATTTCTTTTAGAAGATTTAAAGACTCAAGTTGAAAAACAAAAAGAAGAAAAAAAAGAATATTTGTTTACGGGACCAAAAGGAAGATTATCTGAAAGAAATCTTCAAAAGATTATTTCTAAAGCAGGGAAAAGGGCAGGGATAAATAAAGATGTTCATTGTCACACATTAAGGCATAGTTTTGCAACTCATCTTTTAGAGAATGGAACAGATATAAGAAAAATACAAGAGTTGTTGGGACATAGTGATCTTTCGACAACCCAGATATATACCCATATTTCAAGAGAAGAACTTAAAAAAATTAAATCACCTATAGATGAGGTTATGAAATGAAATGCCCAAAATGCGGACATGAGTTTGAAATAGAACATGATTCCAAAGAAAATAGAGGAGAATCCCAGAAAAAAGGTATGATAAAAAAGTTTTCAGAAGGGAAGCATATGTCGAGAGCCCCCTTTGGGTACGAATGGGATTTACGCGACAAAATATTAATCCCTGCACAAAATTCAAGGGAAGTAGAAGAGATTTTTGAAGAGTTTCTTCAGCCAGATATTAATCTATCCATACTTGCCTCAAAACATAGACTTTCAGTTAACGGATTAAAAAAGGTATTGAGGAACTTCGCATATGTGGGAAAAGTCAGATTTGGGGGACAAATTCACGAGGGAAAACACAAACCTCTGGTTTCAACTACTTTATTTAATCATGTTCAAGACAAACTGGAAAAATTAAGTATAAAGAAAAATTAATTCTAAATTTTATTCATATCCTTTTTCAATTCTTCAAAAGGAAAAGGTCTTTCATTAGAACAGAAAGTCATATACCTCATAAAATAATAATTTTGAGTGTTCCATGTTTCAGACATTGCTGCAAGTTCATCTATTCTTTTACCCGAAAATATTTTGTATATTAAATTTATAATAAAGAAAACTCCTATGAGATAAGCCCAGACATAAATTATTATCCCAGATATTATTCCTACAGGAATCCTCATCAGTGCTTCTCCTCTTTCTTTTCTTAGTTTTTCTTCTTCTTTTTTCATATTATTTATTGTTTTTTATATTTTATAAATCCTTTGAAGAAGTCATGGGATATAAATAAAACCAATACGAGGGTTACTAAAAAAGACAATGGATTAAATTCTATTGCTCTTTGAAATTCTCCTCTTAACAAACTTGCCACCCCTCGAGTTATACCAACAGAATAGCAATATTTTCCAAGTAGTATCGAACAAATTGAAAAGCTATGGGTTTTTTCAATAAGAGAAAAGGGAAGTATTCTTAATAAAATTAATACTCCTAAAAAAGTAAAAAATCTATATCTAGAATAGCTTAAAGTAATTAATTTGCTTAAAAATTCATTTAATCTTGAACCCATTCAATTCCATTAAATTTGTGTTTTGTTGCGATTAATATTAAATCTACCAACCACCAAACCCCACATCCTCCAAGAGTTATTAGCTTAAGTATTCCAAGCCCAACATGTCCCATAAGGAATCTATCCACTCCTAAACATCCAAAGACTATAGACATTATAAGTGTTAAAACCCAATTGACTTTTTTATCCTTGCTAACTCTCTTATCAGACTTAACCTTTTTACCCCTTTTAACCATAGGTAGTATACGAAATATTCTTTTATAAAATTATCTGAAAGAACTTTGTCTCTTAGCCCTAGCTTTTGAATCTCCAGGCTTATTAGCTTCCTTCCTTCTTACGTCTGCAACTAAAAGATTACGATCATATTCCAAGAATTGTTTCTCTAGTTCCGTAGATTCAGAGAATTTTATGATTGCTCTTGCAAGTGCAAGTCTTGCAGCTTCCACCTGTCCTTTCTCTCCTCCTCCCTTAACAGAAATAATCACATCGAAGTTTGTCTTTCCTAGAACTTTTTCAGCAATAAGCAGGGGTTCTCTTATTCTTAACACATCAAATTTATGAAGATATTTATAATCTACTTTATTTATTGTTATCTTTCCATTCCCTTCTTTTATCTCGGCTTTTGCTATTGCAGTCTTTCTTTTACCGGAGGTTATTATTTTTTTCATTTTGAAATATCTTTAACTTGGATGTATTTTAATTTGTTCTCATCATTAAATGAGATCTTTTTAATATCTTTAAACTCTGGAGGTACTCCAACATAACAAATTATTCTTTTAAACGCTTCTCTTCCTCTTCCTACTCTATGATCTGGAAGCATACCTCTTATAGCCCTTTTAACAATTTTTTCGCTTGTTCTTGAAACCTTTGGACCAATTTGTCTTGTACCCACCCTACTTCTTTTTTCCCTAAAATCTTTTTCTATAAACTCTTTATTCCCAGTTATTATTATCTGCTCACAATTAACTATCTTTATCTCTTCTCCTTTTAAGGCTTCCTTAGCAGCATAAGTAGCTAATCTTCCAAGTATTGCATTTTTTCCATCAATTATTTTCATTTTTTCAATATTTTCATTCCCTTCCCAGAAGGATTTGATTTAATTTCATCTAATATACTTGAAACTTCACATTTAGCACTTAATAATTTTTCTTTTGCCTTGTCTGAAAAGTTAAAAGCAACAACCTTTATCTTTTTATCAATATCTCCCTGAGAAAGTACTTTGCCAGGGATAACAATTATCTCCCCTGCCTTGGAATCTTTGTTTATTTGCTCAAGATTTATACATATTCTGTTTCTCCTTGGACTTGAAAGAATCCCACTAACTCCAAGCCAGGCTTCCTGTTTTTTGCCAGCTATAATTGTTTCCATTAGTTCGGAATTACTTTTCCTTTCCATTTGTTTGGATATTTTTGTTTTTGACTTCATTTTTCGTATAAACAAGACTTTAAACGATATAGAATTAAACTAATTCTACTCTCGCTTGCGCTCGCAGAACCTGGGAGCTCCTTTTGGCTCACAGATAAATTTGTTAATTAGAATCGGTTTATAAATCTTGCCCTATGTGGGTGCTAGGATTCGAACCTAGGTAAGCACTAAGCTAACAGATTTTGAGTCTGTCCCGTTTGACCGCTCCGGCACACCCACAAACTAATATTGTTACAAAAATAGGGCTATATAAAAACCTTTATTTTTAAATTGATGTAACTAAATAGTAGGTATAAAATAGCAAGGTTTATAAATAATGTTACTACTAATTAATCATGGAATTAAGAAGCTTATCTAAAGATAAAACCCCTTTCATAGGGCTTGAAAAACCCGAAATAACAGGTTTTTCAGATAGAACCTTCCTAGAAACAGTTGGGCAAGAAAGAATAGATTCCTTAAAAAAAGCAATTCAAGAGATAAGATATCTAATTGAAGAAAGAAAGAAACTTAGTTTAGAATTTATAAAAGAGGGTGAAGATATAAAATCAGAAATTAATAATCTTATAATTGGAAATGAAAGTACTCTAAGGGCTCTTGGACAAAATGAGGCAATGATTGAAAAGAATGCTCTTAGAAACAAGAAAGTTGAGATTTCTGAACTTCAACTTAACGAGAAAATTGACTGCTGGAAAGATATCGCTCTCCTGAAAAAAGAGCTTAGAGCATATGAAAAGGAACTTAGCGAGAAAGAAGGAAGGATGAAGGAACTAAATGATATTTTGAGTGAGGATTAAATGACTCTTCAAAGGTCTCTTTCTATAGAAGAAATTAGCACTAAATTAAAACCAATACTTGGAAATAAAATAGATGAACTTTATTTTAGATATTCAATGTCTGAATCTCCTGAAGAGAGAAGCCAGATAGTTCAAATCTTAAGTGCTTTATATCAAAAACACTTAGGAAAGTTCTTAGATAAAAAAGTTTTGCTTGAACCTCCTGAACAAAGCGCAGTTTCAGGAGAGTATGAACTTTCAAAAGTAATCTATGCAAATAAAGAACTTTTCCCATTTGCACTAAGGGAACAAGACTGGCCAAGGCACGTTTGTATAAGCGGCATGAGTGGGAGTGGAAAAACAACTTTGGCATTAAATATTCTTCAAAAGTTTATAGAGAAAGATAAACCCTTTTTAGTTTTCGATTGGAAAAAGAGTTTCAGATCTTTAATCCATACAGATCCCTCAATAATGTGTTTTACAGTTGGAAATAATTCTATAAGCAACCTCTTTAAAACAAATATAAATATTCCTCCAAAAGGGGTTTCCCCCAAGGAATGGATAAACACTTTATGTGATTTGCTTACAGAAAGCTTCTGTGTTTCTTTTGGAGTGCACAAAATACTTTTAGAAACACTAGATGAAGTCTTTGAAGGATGGGAAGTTTACAAGGGTTCACAGCACTATCCAAACTGGATGCACATTAAGAAAATGCTTGAGATAAAATCAAGAGAGGCAAGAGGAAGAGAAGCAACTTGGTATGAAAGTGCTCTTAGAATTGCAACAGTCCTTACATTCGGAGACTTTGGTAAAGTAATAAATTATGATGGAAAGAAAAGCTTATCTGTTGATGAGTTATTTGATAAAAAGGTTATTTTTGAATTAAATTCTCTAGGAAATGTAGAAAAGAAATTTTTTGCAGAATATATTTTAACTTATATTTTCAAATTAAAAAAAGCTAATTCTCAGAAGAATCAAGAAACATTTAATCATGCTATACTCGTTGATGAAGCACATAATATCTTTCTCAAGAGTAAAACATACTTTGTTTCGGAATCTGTTACAGATATGATTTATAGAGAAATGAGGGAATATGGAACTTGTTTAATCTGCTTAGATCAACATATTTCAAAACTGAGTGATACTGTGAAAGGAAACAGCGCTTGCCATATCGCATTCCAACAGCAATTACCACAGGATGTTTACGATGTTAGTTCTATAATGCAATTGCCAGAGAAAAGAGAGATATTTACTCAATTACCTGTGGGATTCGCAGTTGTGAAACTTTCAGAAAGATACACCTCTCCTTTCCTAATAAAAGTCCCTTATACTGATTTAAGAAATTCTACAATTTCAGATGAGAATATCGCAAGTAAAATGGATTGTGTTATCCAAGGGGTAGAAGTTGAGAAAAGCGACCCTGAATTTAGAGAAGCATTAATTCCCTCTCAAAATGAAATAGAAATAAGCTTAGAAATACCCGAAATAACTGAAAATGAAGAGAGCAATCTCGAAATAATAGAAAGAATAGAAGATAGAGGGTATGAAAAGGAAATAACAGGATTAACTAGTACTCAAGATGTTCTTTATGATTTTATAAAAAAACAAGTTGAAAAAGGAAAAACAATAAAGGAAGCTGAAAAAATACTTTCAGAAGGACTTTCTGAAAAACTCTACAAGGAGTCAGATGTCTTTTTAGCAGGAAATTATGCTCTTGGGAGAATACTAACTAAGTCCAATTATCTTAACTCAATTAAGACTAATCAATTAGATCATCTTAGAGAAGAACCTAATAATACAACCAATGAAGAAATAATTCATAACCAAGTTATTGAAGTTAGCTCTGAGGACGATTCATTTTACAGAAGCTCCTCAGAAGAACAAAGATTCATAGATTTTCTAGAAAAGAACCCTTATCATAAGAATAGCACAGTTGAATTATACAATAAAATTGGATTATCTACAAGAAAAGGGAATATCCTCAAAAACAAGTTACTTTCTAAAGGATTAATAAAAGTACAAGAAGAAAGAAGCGATAAAGGCTGGAAAAAAATAATTAAATTAAATACAAATAAAATACACAAATAAATAACCTCATTATTAATCATATTCCCCAAATAAAACAAATCAAACACACAAAGCACAAAACCATTACAAATAAAATACAAAATAATATACAAGACCAGTAAAAACAATTTCAATTTATTGAGATTACAAATGCTGAATAATATATTGTCTTGAATTAAATTTGATGTGCAAATCACTTTGTTGTTTAAACAATGTGAAACAATTGCTCTGTCGAACAAGACATTGCATAAGACAAAAGAACACGAGAAATACCTCTATAAATCTACCAAATTACCTAGAAATCAATACGACATTTCACCTGAAATACCCCGAAACACCCTTAGAATAACTCTAAATATCTACCCCAAAATATACCTCCTATTTACACGCGAATTCGCGCACGCGAAATACCTGAAAACACCGAAAACAACTAACCTAAAAAGCGAATACAAAATAATTGCAAATAATTAATTTATTAATATTAATCTTAAAAATTTAAAGTCATGAAAAATTTTCTTTTAAACCTCAATCAATGGATTTCATATGCTTTTTCTTTGAAATCTAGAAAACTAACTTGGATACTTGGTATGCTATTGCCTCTTTTTCCTGCACACATATATACTTACATATGTCTTATTGAACCCTTCCTTTACTCAGGTAGCAGTTCAGGTAAAATCTATAAGTGGGGATATTATTATGCATATCTCTTCAAAGGCATTCTAGGCTATTCTTGCCTCTACTTTATAGCTCTATCTGGAGTTTCAAATACTTTGTCTTCTATTCTCGTAATTCTTATTGGTTCAATATTAGCCAACCTTTTTGTACTTTACCTCGTATATGAAATGTTTCTTAAAGAAGGAGGGATGAAACTTATTGATCGGTATTCAAAATTGTCCAAAATTAAATAACTTTTAAAATTTAAGGTCATGAAAACAACAAATCAACTTGCCCGTTTCTTTGCTATGATTATATTTATGGTATTATTCTTTATTCTTGCGGGCATAAGTAAGCTTGCTGCCCAGGATTGTAGAGATCCTCTAGGTTATTCCTGGAAGATGAATTACCCTTCAGATACTAGAGATAGATGGATTTTTCATTTATTTTATAATCCCCAAATTAATTTCCCTTATCTTTCAGAGGAAGATATAGTTCTTGATAGTGTTTATGTAGACTACCCCGGAGATGCACTTAATCTTTATTCGGAGCAAGGGGAGAATACAGTATCTAAAGTTTATTTCTGTGGCAACGGAGAGGAGATACTTGCTTTTTCTACAATTAGTCACAAAAGGAATAAAGAAAAGTGGCCACAAATAGACGAGATTAACACCAAAGTTTATGGAAAGAAAATTGGAAATATAATCTATCTAAGAGAAGAGTATGAAATTTCTTTCTTAAGCAAAGGAACTCTTGGGTTAATAATTAATCTTGGTATAATACTTATCTTTACTCTCTGTTGGTTTATTGAGAAGATTTCAGAAATAAAAAGATTAGCAATATTGTCTTCTTCCTATATTGGGGGAACCTTACTAGCAATATTTTCTATCTTCTCAATAGTTGTTGCTCTTCTTCAAGAGAACTTTAAATGGGCGTTAATCTGCTCTATAGTCTATTTTTCTCTGTTAGGAATTAATCTTTTTGTGAACTTAATTTATGAAAAGATACTTGATAAATATTCTAAAGATATATACGATGCAATTCATGAAGAAAAAAGTTCTACAAATAATTCTAAAAAAAGAAAATAGAGCTTCTCCTAGAATGATTTGAAATTATTATCCAATTAATAAATAAAAAGATGAAAAATTTACAAAATATCAGTTATAGGACAATTATGATTATTATCATTATGTCGGCTCTTCTTCTTGCATTTTCAGATTGCTTAATTTTTGGGCAGGAATCTTCTATAGATTCAAGATGGAAAGTTACTTCTGTTGCACTCACTACTGGAGAAACTCCCTTAAGTTCCGGACTGAATGCAGATATATTCCTCTCAAACGGAAAGAATTCAATATGGGCATGCTACAATGGAGTTTTGGGCCAGATTGTTTATGATATTCCAATAAACAAGAATATTATTCTCCAGCCAAGTGGAGGGATTTATCATAATTTACCTTGGGCAGGTCCGATGGTTAGCTTTAAACTATTTAAAAATCAGTTAATCACAAATCACTGGTTTGGATGGTCTGCAGGTATACCCGAAGTTGGAGAAGCTTCCTTGAAGGATATAATTTTCATATTTTCCTTCCAGCAATTTACCTACTCTCCTTCTTATTTGAATGGAGTAGATTTCTACTATGTTCTTTTCCATTATGAAAAAAATTCTCCTTCCCATATGTTTGGGATGAAAAAAACAGTTAAATTAAACGAGAATATCTTGATTAATGGATCATTTACAGAGTATATACAAACCGAGCCAGATACAAAAAATAGGTTGCTCTGGTCTCTAGGATTTGTTTACAATTTTTAAATAACTTTTAAAATTTAAATTCAAATGAAAAAGATTATCTTTTTTTCACTTTGGATATTTATTGCAATATCCTGTGATGAGGATCCTCCTCCAAGCGGCTTCGGAGAACTTGAAGGATATGTTTTTCTTGGAAACAAAACCCACCCTCTTCCTAATTTAGGAATAAGGGTTTCTGGGAACATACTCACTTTTACAGATTTAAAGGGATATTTTTATCTTTCAAGAGTTCCAGAAGGGTTGCAAAAGTTTGAGATTTTAGATGAAGATTTGGTCCCATTCTTTTCTTCTTCAGTACCTATTATTTCGGATGATTTAACTTACATAGAAATCCCTTTCACCTCCATTAAAAAACCCCTTCCAGATTTCAGCGCGGTTTATGTACACAACGAATCTAATTGGGATTATTGGGTTGTTGGTAAAGAAGAATATTTTTTTATTGATGAAGAGAATTCTCTCCCAAAGTTTGTACTTTATCATTCTTTCAAAAATAAAAAGGACTATGGGATTATGTTTAATGATAAAGGTTTGCCAGACAAAGTATTTGCCGATGACTTTATATTTATGTTCAGTAATTTTAATGGGAACAAAGTAGATTTAGGTATTCTTTTTCCCTCTGGAGATATTGAAGTTGTTAGAGAGATTCAAACTGATTTTGTTTGGCCATCTAATTTAAAATCAGACAACTCAACCCTCTCAAAGGCAGAATTTATTCGGTGGACAGGAAGAATAGTTGGAGCAATCCCATGCGTTACTTCTGGAGCAGCAGCTCTTATATCAGGAGGTTTTGCGATTCCTCTTGCACTTTGGACATGCGGCAATTATTTTCTTAAAATGGCAGATAATTTCTTTGATGACGCAAATGTTCAAAACGGGTTTACAGATTTTGTTGATAATTACAAACTAAACTCAACAGCATATTCTTGTATTTCAAGCCCCGATCCAACTTCTTGTCTAATCTCCTTAGCAAGTATGGGCTTAGATAAATATGCAAGTTATGTGGAGGATTTAGAGTATAGAACGGAAGATTTACTTAGATTACAGCAAAGGATGAATAATAATTTTCCCCTAAGAAATTTAACAATTCAACCAGGACCCTTGGGGAAAGATGCCGGGATACAAATATCTACTTACTCTAATGGCGCTTCTTTTTACAATAACTTTCCTAACGATTCTTTAATTAGTGTGGTATCTGATGGGGATTTAAGCGGTTCTAAACAAATGAATAGAATGCTCTTTCAATTCCCTCTTGGAGAGATACCCCTAAACGCAGTGATTTTTTCTGCTAGGTTAGAAGTATATGGTTATGCTTTAAGTAACGTTCAAGGCGTGAATCCCTCAATAGCCCTTAGCGAACTAAAAGGTCCCTGGAGCGAATCAGAAGTTTCTTGGACGAATCAGCCAGAAAGCGAGTTTATAGAAAAGATAGATTTCATACCTGAGGGAGTTTATTCTTGGCATTCTTGGGATGTTACTTATCTTGTCCAGGATTGGGTTCTTGGGAGAAAAGCTAATTATGGTTTCCTTATTTCAGCGGGGGCAAACTATGTGTGGGGTGAAATTTATAGCGGAGATCATCCATATTCCAGTAGAAGACTTAAACTTGTTATTTCTTATTATTAACTTCATTAATATTTAATGCCATGAAAATAGTTTGTAATTTAATTGGACAGATTAAAGGCAAACATCGTTTGTTCTTTTCTGTATCCGGAATAGTTTTAGGCGCATACTTTGTCCTTTCATTGCTATTCTTTGATAATTTCTTTTACAAATACCAAAACCTCTGGGTAATCTCTCTCTTGTTTCTTCCATTTTATCCCTTGATTTGTATTATATTATTTTCAGTATGGAAATATATTAGGCAACCCAAGAGATATGCTTCACTAAAGGATGAAACTCCTTTTTTTAAAGAAATAGGTATAGATTCTACTTCTATTCTTTTTTATTATCTTGGAGGTATAGTTGGGACCGTTATTTCAGCTGTGCTAATTTTAATTGTAATCATTAGCCTGCATTATTAAGGTAACCATTTGTGAAGTTGGTTAGAAAAAGGCTTTTGATGCGCTTTTTGATTTTTATGATTTGGGATTCCCTCGTTGTATAACCCGTAAAACTGTCCAATTTCCTCGGGGGAATCCTTTTTTCTTTTGAATGCAATACTCTGCTTTGGGCAGAACAACATATCCTCCGATTAATTATGAATTTTATTGTTTAACTAAATGTGAAAGTCAAATGAAAAAATTATCTATTTTTTTAACGATGTTTTTTCTTATAGCTATAAATAGTTGTGAGAAAAACGAATTGAATCCTCCTGATCCTCAACCAAGGGAGATTCGAGAGTTTCTTAATTCCCCGGACTGGACAAAATATGAATGTTCAGTTAGTCGGTATGGGATGTACAGCACAGGCACTATTCAAAAGAATGAAAATGACGAGACTGTGCAAATGTTTTTACCATATTATATTTATACCGAAAGTGATACTGTAAAAGTGGCAGAATTACAGATTGTAAAGATGGAACCCGGATTACTTCCAGACGGAGACATATACTTTATCAATCTGATTGATTTTACCCGGTTTGATTTACAATCAAAAACAGGCAATGTTAGTATGTATGGAGTTAACTTTGAAAACTTCTTGCACGACGAATATCTTGTTATTGATAACATCATTCAAACCAATGACTTTTATCCGATGCCGGATAAATACCTCGAACAGCAAGTTAAGGGAATAAACTTCTTTGCTTGTTACAGGGCAATAAGAAACCATTACGATTCAATAGATGTACTTAAATTCCTTTGCGATTTTGACGGAATGGCTTGTTGGATGGCCGCTTCAGGCTCCTGTTTATATCTTATGGCAATGCAAACAAAATAATTAAAGTTATGGCGGCAGTTATTATTATTTTGGTTATGCTTATCTTCTCAATATTACTAATAATAAAAGTAAATAAGAAAGATTCTTATCAGAGGGTAAGCAAAAATATAATCATCTTCTTGATTATATTCGCATTTATCACACTTTCAATAATATTGTCAATATGGCAATTTGTTGATTTACCAGAAATTCCTGGTATGTAAGTATAATTAAAAGGATACCTCCTTTGTGGGATATCCTTTTCTTTTGAAAATAATCTTCTGTTTAAACAGAACAACATATACTCTGCTTATTTTATTCTTAATATTAAAAAATGTTTAAAGAAATTGTTCAAAAAGGGCTGAACACCCAACGTGACAAATTGTTTTTAGTTTTTAGTTTTTAACTTTTAATTCTTACGCGTATGAAAAAGTTTGTTTTTTTAGTAGTAATCTTTTTACTTGCTCTAGGAGCAGGTTGTAAGAAAAAAGAGGCTGTTGTCGAAACTCCTCCTCCCCCACCCCAGCTGCCAAAGCAAAGCGAGCAGGTACTTATCAAGGGATTTATATCTCTTGTTTCTCAACTCGAACCAGGGGAAGTTATAACAGTCCAGGTTGACAAGGAGAAGTTCATATCGAACGAAACAGAATTTCGTGTTTCCTTGTTTCCCCTTGAGTTTACTGATTTTGCGGAAGAGCGTTATCTCGTTAAGTATCTGTTTCCATCTGTTGTGACGAAGTTTCCTACCTTTCAGCTTGAGGTGTTGAATTTGTATGAGTATTTTCTTCACAGGCAACCCGATGAGAAGGTTTGGATATTGAAAGAATCTCCTGCCGGGACCCCTCCGTTTGACAATATTCCAACTCTTTTGGTTGAAGCAAGCGGGAATAAATTCTGGGTCCTTGATCAGAATGGCGATGAGATACGTAAAAGGTAACACCCTATGTTTCCCCTTGTCTTAGAAAAACCCCCGAGAAGATTACCCTTTCGGGGGTTTTATTTACTTTTACTGTTGTTTAATTTTAATTTTGGAGGATCTAGCTGTGAATAAATCGGTTAAAAATACGAAGTCCAGAAAAAAAGAGATTCCTCAGATTGCTCTGCTTAACCCAGAGAAGGTTGAAAAGACAAAGAGGTACAATCGGAAACACCAAGTTATGGATAGAGAAAAGAATAAGCGTATACGTGCTTAATTTGTTTTAGTACTTTATTTATTTTTTAATTTTAAAAATAGGAGGAAACGCATGAAATCATTTTTTTTATTAACCTCAATTTTTGTCATTCTTTTTACTGGATGTTCTCCGGTTAAAGTTATTGACAATGTTCCTAGTGGATCTCCAAAAGGGTATGTAGAATTTTATTATCTGCCAGGAGAAGGAGATAGTGAATTCAATTATTCAATCTATAGTACATTTATTGAACGTATTAACTTCCTAACTCTCAAAGGAGAGAAATTCTACGAAGGACATCTTCCTGGAGGCAATCTCACATTAGAGAAAACCTCATTATTTATCGCTAAACGTCCTGGAGAGTATAACTTTTCTGTCCGTGTTTCAACGCTGGATACTACCTTTCCTCTTACCATAGAAGAAAGTAAAGTTACGAGAGTTAAAATTCTCTTTAAGAACATTAAAAGACTACCTGAAAAGAATGTAAAACTCTCTGATATGCCAGACTACTTTAAGATTGAAGTTTCTCAGGATAAGCCAGTTTCATTTAATGGAGATTTTAATTAACTCAGAAAGGAGGTGAGTAGTGAAATTACCAAATTCAATAAAAGGAGGGGGTTTAAGCAAGAAATTAGCTATAATCTTTCTTGCATTGCTAATAATTGATTTTATCCTTTTCAAGATCTTTGGAGAACCTTACAAAGGAGGATACTCTTTTGGACATTCCTTGTTTACAGCATGGAGCATAATAACTTTACTTGCTTTTCTTGGTATGATAGGTTCATTTATCGCCGACCTTATTTATTCTTGTAAAAAAAGAGGTGAGAGAAGTGATTAGTTCTCAAATTAGATTTACCAAAAATTCTTCCTACACTTAATTGTGTGATTTTGAAGGCTCTTGCATTTCTTTTGCCATAACTCTCTTTTCGCAGGAGCCTTCTTTTTCTTTGAATACAATAATCTGCATCTAAGCAGAACAAGATATAATCAATTAATATTAATTTTCTAGATTTAAAATTTATAGGAGGAATCAACTATGAAAACAATTTGGATGAAGATTGGATTCTTCTTTAACTTTGTTTGGGAATATATGCCTGTAATCTTAGTTATGCTTTTGGGAATTGTTTTGATTCTTCAAATACTGGTTACTTATCATTATGCTTTGCTCAAATTCGAGTTGATAAATGATGTGCTTAGTTATTAATGAGAACTTAAAGGACATCTCTTTATGATTTATCATTTTTTTTCTAAAAACATATGAAAATATATTCATATATATTTCTTTAAAAAATAAGCCTTCTATTTAATTATAATTTTATTTATTTACTAAACTTCTTTCCAAGTTCAGATAAGTCTTTCTTTAAAGCTTCAATAGATTTACTAAATATACTCTTTGCTTCCATTTGTCCAAATGATTCTAAAGTAATTATCATCTCTCCAGTGTTTTTTATCTCAATTTTTTTATTATATTTTTCAGCAAGCCCCTCACATATATCTGTAATTTCAGTATACCCATTGTCCAATATCATATATTTGTCCCCTTTTTGTTTGGTTTCTATGTTTGGAAACATTACTCTTATTTTCTCAACGATTTCCTTATCTGCATATATTTCTGAAGCCTCTCTGTAATTCATGATGCCTGGAGAAAATTTAGCGTGATCTTTTCCAACTCCAACCTTTATATTCGCAGACAATTCTATTTCTTGTCCTTCACCTAATAATGTTAATGGTATTTTATCATAAACCACTTCAAAGTCTCCCTTTAATGACCCAGAGTAAACTATCCCTTTCTCTCGAGAGGCTAATTTTACTTTCCCCTCTTTTTTTGAATTTTGTTTTAAAGGAATTAAACCCAATCTATGAGCTAGAGTCTCATCGTAAAGAGGAGAATCATTTTTTGATATTTCTACATCATCTATTGCAGCAATTTGAATTTGTCCAACATATCTTCTTATAGCATTTGCTAAACTATCTTCAATACTCTCCCTGAAGATATACTTTTCGTCTGTCTTAGTTATGTTTTCCATTTTTTGTTTTTTCTACTTTTATACTCTTCTACCTCTCCTTCCGCCCTTTTTCTTAGGTCCTCCACGCGGCACTCTTGTAGTATCAAGAATATTTATTATTTTAAACCCTTCTCTTGATAAACTTTTTATTATTGCGTTAACTCCAGGCCCAGGTCCAGTACTCCCTGTTTTTGCTCTTATTCTAACATATAATGATCTTATTCCCTTATCTTTCATATTTTCAGATATTCTTTTTGCAATAAACATTGCAATAGTAGGATTTGCTTTAAGTCTACTATGTTTTGTAACCATTCCTCCAGAAACTTTTGTTATTGTTCTACCAGAAGCATCAGTCACATGAGCAATAGTATTATTAAACGAAGTATAAATATTCAATACTCCTTCAATTTCTTTTTCTTTTTTCTTTATCTCTGCTTTCTTTTCTGTACCCACTTTTTCAATATTTTCTTCTTCGATATCTTCTTTTTCTAATTCTTCTTCTGCCATTTTATTCATTATTCTCCTTTACTTCTTCTTTCTTTTTTGAAATTTTCTTTTCTTTTAAAGTTATTTTGTTTTCCATTTCTACAGGGACAATGTATGAAGGGCTATCAATTGCTCCCCCATTTACCAATATTTTTTTATGAGTTATTAATTGTCTAGCCTGTTTTGGGGTTGTTGCAAGCTTTTTCGTTACAACTACCGTCTGTAATCTTCTTTTCAAATAATCTTTTTTGTCAAGAGATAAAGCAGAAGAAATTGAATCTACTTTTAATCCCATTTTATTTAATTTACTGAATAAGATTTGCTGTTCTTCAGGTTTTGCTGAAATTAGTTTTTTTGCTTTTTCTCTTATTGTTTTTATTTTAGCTTCTGCTTTCCAGATTTCTTTTTTATTCTTTAACCCAAATTCTTCAACAATCCCTTTTTCTTCCTCTATTCTTGCTTTGTCAAAAGGTCTTTTTGGTCTAGAGTATATTTTATGTTTTCTTTTCATTTGAAATTTCTCCTTTCAATTGAACTTAAAATTTTTATTTTCATTTCTTCATCCCTGCAAAATTTTTTGCTTTAGCAGCCCCTTCTGTATTTTTCTTTTTAATTCCTGAACCTTTCTTTCTATTTGATCTAAAGTGCGCTTTAGTTCTCTGTCCTCTTGAAGGAAGTCCAGATGTATGTCTTAGTCCTCTATAACTCTTTATCTTCTTCAATTTCTTTATATCGAAGTCTTTTCTTAAGTCTAAGTCTGTACCTGTAAGATGCTTTTCATCTCCAGTTTCAATATCTCTTCTTCTGTTCATTATATGTATTGGCAATTTTGGATTTTTTATAAAATTAGATATAGCTTGTATTTCTTCTTCGGTAAGAGAACCTATTGTTTTATTCTTATCAATTTTCAATGTTTTACAAACAGCATTTGAAAATGTCCAAGACACTCCCTTTATTTTAGTCAATCCTGGATAAACCTTCATCTTTCCTTCGATATCTTTTGAGAGAATTCTAACTAATCTTTCTTCTCGTTTTTCTTGAGGTTTTACATACTCTGGTTTTTTGTTTTGAACTTTAATATTCTCTGCCATCTTATGACTTGTTTGTGAAAAGATTATATCTTTCTATGTTTGTTAATTCTTGGAATATTCTTTTTTCAACGGCTTTCTCAGGATCTGGAAGGTTTTGTATTCTTTTTTTCATATCTTGAAAAGATTCGAATTCCATTTCTTTTCTTTGTTTTAGTATCTCTTGCATGTGTTTCTTTCCCAAACCTGGAAGCATCTCTATCTGATGTATTCTTTTGTTTATTGCATCAGATTTGTTGAAAAATTCCACAAATTCTTTCTCTCTTTCTTTAACAATTTGCTTTATAAATTCTCCTAATTGGTGTTTTGCGGTTTCAGTTAATTTTTCTCTATGTAATCTTCCAAGAATATAGTAAACCTTATCTCGTTTTCCTTCCCCAATGTAAACCCTCTCGCCAATCTTTAAATCGACCCCTCTTCTTGGTACAAGCTCAAGAAGTACTAAAGTCTTCTCTCCTATAGCTTGTGCTATAGGCATCATTTTCTTCTCTAAAGGATATCCATTCGGAAGATATTCTAAGATTATTGCATTTTCTTCTTTTTCCATTTTCTTTATTTAAATTCTTTAATTGTATCAAGTATGCTTTTTGTTTCATTCTCATCTAAGCTGACATCAATAAATATCTTATTAACCTCCTCAGCTCTTTCGGGGAGAACGTCAATTAACTTGGTAATTGTGATGTCATTCATTTTGATATTATTCAAACCTTCTAACTTTTTTCTGAGCTCTTTAGCTTCCTTTGGAGTTATCTTTACAAACTTTTTTATGAAATCTGCAGCAGGTTTTTCGGTTCTTTTATCCTTTTCTATATATTCCAACGATTCTGCCATACTTAAGGGAGTTGTATTTCTTATCATTTTATTCCTTATATTTTATCTTTTTTAAGTGTATTGGAGAGATTATAAATTCTTTTTCCTTTGTCTGGTCTTTTATTTTTACACAGTAGCTTCTTCCAATCTTCTTTTCAATCTTTCCTGTTCTTCCCTGAAGTCTTTTTGGAAAAGTCGGATTTAATGACTTTTCAGCAACAACTGTAACCGAATCCCCCTTTTTTAAATCCTGAAAGTATCTACTAAATTGAAGTTTTCCCCTTGTCCTTATAGATTTTCTAACTGCCATATCATACCCAGAAAAATTCCATTTAAAAAACTATCCATTACATAAAACTTATTCTAGAATTGCCTATTTTTGTTGGAGGTTCACTCATAGCAATGTTAGAGTTACACAAATCTCCTTTGTCATTTGCCTCTCCCATATTTTTCAGAATCGCATTAAACATTTTTTCACCCCAGACACCAACTCCGCATCTATTACAAACATCAAGCGCCCTATCGTCAGTAATATCTCCCTTGCAATAGATACATTTTTTTGTCATTTTTCCTCTCTTTTATCCTAATCATTTTTTTAATAGAAATTAGTTTTTAAATTTTTGTGTAATTATTTATACTCTTTTTTTATGTTTATTCATATTTTTAGTTAAAATCTCAGATAGTAAGCTTTAAAAATAATCTTTCAGCATTAATTATATGATAATTCCAGTTAGATGTTTTTCCTGTGGTAAACCTATTGGTCACTTATGGGAAGAATACAAAAAACGAGTAGCTCAGGGAGAAAGTTCAAAGAAAGTTTTAGATGAACTTGGACTTGAAAGGTTCTGTTGCAGAGCAATTTTCTTAGGACAAGAAGACCAGTTAGAGCTGGTTGCAAAGTTCAAGAAATCTTAAATGAGAGGCGTTAAATTAATAATTTGCTTATTTTTACCCACAATTTTATTAACTTTGTTTACCTCTGCTTATGAATTTGAAATGGATAAAACAATAAATATTTCAAACTTAAGCTTAGAAGAGAAGATAGGGCAGTTAATGTTTGTTAAACCTATCGGGTTGGATGAGAGATATCTAAACGAGCTACATATCGGAGGAATTTTTCTTAACGATTTAAAATCAAAGGAAGAGTATCAAAATACTATTTCTTTTTATCAAGATAATTCAAATATAAAACTTTTTGTTTCAACAGATATGGAGGGATACTGGAACCCCTTTTCTAATTTTTACAACTCCCCTTCATTTGGAGATATTACATCTGGGGAAGAAGCCTATAATTTAGGAAAAGAGCATGGTAAAATATTGAAAGAATTAGGATTTAACCTTGATTTTTCCCCAATTGTAGAAACCAAAAACACTGTTTGGCCCTGGAGAACATTTACTGGAACTCCAGATGAAATTAAAGAAAAAATTTCAAATTATATTAAAGGACTTCATAACCAAAGTATTTTAGCAACCGCTAAACATTATCCAGGAGGAAGCATGGTTAGAAATCCCCACTTGTTTAAGTATAAAACAAATATCTCTCAAGAAGAATTAGATTATTTCAACTTCGCAATTTCAGAAAAAGCAGATTTTGTTATGGTGGGACACCCTATTGTTTACGGTGCAATTGATTCAAAAGGTAAACAATCATCAATCTCTCCTGAGGTTATTAAGCCATTAAAGGAAAAATTTGATGGCATAATTATTACAGATGCTGTAACGATGATGGGATTAAGGATTTCTTATTTATTTAATTTTAAGAAAGCTTATCCAGATTTAATTCTTGCTGGAAATGATATGATTTTAGATACTCATATAAGTTCAGGTTATAAAAGTTTATTAAAAAGAAGAGACGAATTAAAAAAAGCAGTCTTAAAAGGAAATCTTTCTCAAAAATCAATAGACGATTCTGTTAGAAAGGTGTTAGAGATGAAAGGGTATAAAGTGATAGAATAATTTTTTAAGTAATTATTAAATTTTAAAAAAAAGTTAAGACAGCTTGCTATTTTCCCATCTTTCCGGACAGTACCGATAACAACATAGATTGCTTAACTTCTGTGTTCGGAAAGGGAACAGGTGTTACCAACCTATTATGGCCGTCTCAAAATTATCTCATCTTTTGGATTTATAAACCTTTTTATATGCTCGATTTCTTGATTTTTTAGAAAGATTTCGCGGATGTGCCGGAGTGGTCAAACGGGCGAGATTAAGGCTCTCGTAGCTCAGTGCTTGCAAAGGTTCGAACCCTTTCATCCGCATTGCGTTCGTAACTCAGCCTGGATAGAGTACCTCCGTCCTAAGGAGGGAGTCGAAGGTTCAAATCCTTCCGAGCGCATAATTTTTATTAATGCAAAAGATATTTGATAATCCACCAGAATAAGATTACTATTGCTTCTGTTGTCAGCAGATAACTCCAAGATATTCTATAATGCCCCCTCATCTTAAAAAGAAAGTATATAAGGACAATCGATTGTAGTGCTATAACATGGAAATATACAAAGAATTCAGTGAAAAAATATCCCGCCCATTTGTATAGATGGGGAGCTGTAAAAGCCGTTATTATCAAAGTAACTAAAAATCCAGCAAAAAAATCCCCCTTTTCTTTCCCTTCTTGTTTTGTTTTCTTTGAAAACAAGGTGAAGAATCCAACCTGGAGCGCATTAGAGAATGTATATGAAGTACTGATTCCAACAAACCACGATAAAGGAGATTGTATAATTGTGAAGATCTCCTTGAATATTTTAAAATTAGTTTTTTCAATAATCGTTATTAGGATCATAACAAGGAGTATTGTTATTTCAATTATAAGGAATTTTTTCAATTTTTTCATTTGTTGAATTATATTTTTTAGTTAATAAATCTGTTTCTACGTTTTTTCAAGTATCAAAAACCTTTAAAACCACCAATTTAGTATTTATTTTATGCGTGGGTAGTTCAGCGGCAGAATCTCTGGCCTCCAACCAGATGACCCGGGTTCGAATCCCGGCTCGCGCATTGAATACGGAGAATATATGGAAGGACAACAAGAAAAACATAAACAACACTGGCATGATAGGTATTACAAGAAATTATTGTTAATCCCTTTAGTATTAATTGTGTTCTCCTTTATTTACATGGGAATTTTTTATTCACAACACGATGATTTTTTCTTGAAAGATATCTCTCTTAAGGGAGGAACTTCAGCAACAGTTTACGCCAGTGTGGATATTTCAGCCTTAAAAGAAGCATTAGTACAAGAATTTGGAGAAGTTAATGTTAGGGAGGTTTCCGATTTAATTACAGGGGAGCAAATTGCAGTTACCATTGAAACAACCGCTGAAGTTGAAGAAACCAAGATTTTCTTGGAGGATTATTTGGGTTATGAATTAGGAGATGAAAACAGCAGTTTTGAATTTACAGGTTCTTCTCTTAGTGAATCTTTTTACAGACAACTTTTAATCGCAATTCTAGTTTCTTTTATTTTTATGGCAATAGTAGTTTTTATAATCTTTAGAAATTTTGTTCCTTCTGCAGCAGTTGTTCTTGCAGCATTTGCAGATATATTGATGACATTAGTAACATTAAATTTATTAGGAGTTAAAATGTCAAGCGCAGGGATTATTTCATTGTTGATGCTTATAGGTTATTCTGTTGACACAGATATTCTTCTTACAAATAGGGTTCTTAAACGGCATGAAGGTTCCATCAATGAAAGGTTAAGTGGAGCATTAAAAACGGGTCTAACAATGACATTAACATCTATAGTTGCAGTGGGAGTAGCATTCCTCGTTGTAAAGTCTTTTTCAGTCACTTTAACACAAATATTCACAGTTCTTTTAATAGGATTATTTTTTGATATATTCAACACCTGGATAACAAACGCTTCAATACTTAAATGGTACATTAAATCAAAGGAGAATAGAAGATGAAGAAGTTAAGTGCCAGGATATGGATATTCATAATTGTTTTAGTTCTATCTCTTATGTCTATTTTTATCTCTTCAAATGGATTTACATTATTCCAAAAAGGGGTTTTAATAACAAGTGTAGAACAGAACTCAAGTTCATTTGAGTATGGTTTAAGACAGGGACAAATAATTACCTCTATTGATGGAAAACCAATTGAGAGTATCGAAGATTTCTCGAGTTATATTTTAGCTAAATTTCCTTCTGAAGAGGAGATTAAGGTAGTGATAACAACTACGGAATCAGATATTGTTTTATTTACTAAATATGCTCCAAATATAACTATTTCAGATATACCTAAAACCGGAATAAAGACCGGTTTAGATTTGTCAGGAGGGGCAAGGGCACTCGTTCAGGCACAAGATAGAGAACTTTCCTCAGATGAGATAAATAATTTAGTTACAATCACTTCAAATAGATTTAATGTTTATGGACTTTCAGATATAAAAGTTAGTCCTGTTTCAGATTTATCTGGAAAAAGATATATGCTTATAGAAATTGCTGGAGCAACCCCTAAAGATTTAAAGGCAATGGTTGAGGACCAGGGTAAATTCGAAGCGAAGATTGGGAACAATACAGTGTTTGTCGGGGGGGATAGAGATGTTGCTTCTGTTTGTAGAAATGATGCAACTTGCTCGTATATACAATCTTGTGATCAAGATTCTTCAGGAGGGTATTATTGTAGATTTATATTTACAATTTATTTAAGCGAAGAGGCGGCAAGAAGACACGCAGACATAACAAATAAAATTTCTATAAATGCAACTAATCCAGAATATCTTTCAGAGCCTTTAGATTTATATTTAGATGATAATCTTGTTGAAACTCTTTTGATAAGTAAGGACCTTAAAGGGCAAGTTACAACTCAGATAGCAATCTCTGGTTCTGGCTCAGGAGAGACTCAGGAAGAGGCATATAATGCAGCAGAAGAAAGTATGCATAACCTTCAAACCATTCTTATAACAGGAAGTCTTCCTTACAAATTAGAAATTGTTAAGCTAGATACAATTTCCCCTCTTTTAGGAGAAGATTTTATGAAATATATAATCTTTGCAGGGATCGCTGCACTCCTGGCATCTTCAATTGTTATATTTGTTAGATATAGAAATATCAAACAATCTTTGACAGTTATATTCATAAGTTTCTCAGAAGTAATAATAATTCTGGGTATTGCTGCATTAATAAAATGGAATCTTGATTTGGCAAGTATTGCAGGTATTTTGGCTACAATTGGTACTGGATTTGACGATCAGGTTGTTTTGTTGGATGAATCTAGATCAAAAGTTTCACTCACACTTAAACAGAGATTAAAGAGAGCATTTGCAATAATTATGGGGGCTTACTTTACAGTTTTAGTCTCGTTACTTCCTCTTTTATGGGCAGGAGCAGGACTATTGAAAGGATTCGCAATAACAACACTTATTGGAATAAGCGTTGGAGTATTCATAACAAGACCTGCGTTCAGTGATATACTTAAAAGAATGGGCGATTAATTTTTCAAGTTTATTTTTATAATCTTTCTTTAAATTCTTTAAGGGATAGGAGTCTTTTATCTTTTTCAGCAACAATTGGATTTTCAACTGGCCAGGGGATTTTTAAATCAGGATCGTTCCATACAACTCCGGTTTCATTTTCAGGGCTGTAAAGATTATCATTTTTATATTCCATCTCAACTCCTTCAGTTAATGCAGCAAATCCATGTCCACATCCTCGGGGTATGTAAAGTATATATTTATTTTCTTCATTAAGCTCAAATGCAACATATTCCCCAAAAGTGGGAGAATCTTTCCTTAAATCAACTGCAATGTCCCATATTGCTCCTTTTATACACCTAACTATCTTTGCTTGAGCATGTTCCCCTTTTTGTAAATGAATTGCTCTTATTACCCCCTTTTTTGATTTTGAATGATTATCTTGGACGAAATTCCCGGTTATCCCTTCTTTCTCAAATTCATCTTTTTTATAAGTCTCTAAAAAGAATCCTCTTTCATCTCCAAATATTTTTGGTTTTATGAGATATACTCCTTCAATTGAAGTTTTTTCAAATTCGAATGGCATTTTTAATTACTTAAGAATTTTTTTACATTCGTTTGTTTATCTATATCAATTCCTTCACATAAATAACTTGCTTTTTGTTTTTTTATAAATTGTACATCAAGTTTTTTATTTTTCAAAAATGAATATATCTCTTTGGTATTTACTCTTTCACCAGATACATTATAGATTAGATTGCACTTATCTTTTGATAAGATTAAATCAAATATTTTACATAAATCCTTTACATAAAGATATTGTCTTTCAAATTCTCCCTCCAAATTTATTTTGTCTCTATTTCTTATTTTTTCTCTTAAGATATTAATCAACCCCTTTCCCTCTTCCCCATATATACTACATATTCTTATTATTGAACCTTTTATAGAATTATCTAATATTTCTTTTTTCAAGAGATATTCTGAAAGTATTTTGCTCAACGAATATTCATCCAAAGGCATTAATTCATCCCGGGGTTTAGCAGGATTTTTTCTAGGACC
Organism: Candidatus Woesearchaeota archaeon; assembly: GCA_964612685.1. Classification (GTDB taxonomy): domain Archaea; phylum Nanobdellota; class Nanobdellia; order Pacearchaeales; family GW2011-AR1; genus MWBV01. The sequence continues at coordinate 21,623 of CAZTCF010000004.1, read as the reverse complement.
ATATACAGCATAACTAGAAGCTAGAAAGAATTTTTTAACCCCCGCTTGAATAGAATTATTCAATGTAATTTCAGTTAACTTAAAGTTTTTTTCCAAAGCCCCCTCATTTATTGAAGTACCAGCAAAGTGAAATAAGACATCAATGCCAATAAAGTCTTTGTAAGTGCATTTATTCAAGTCTTTTTTTATATATTTTATTTTTCTGTCTTCTATTATTTCCTCTTCAGAAAATAGAATTAGTTTATGATTTTTACCGTAGAGATATTTTGAAAACTCTTTCCCAATAAACCCTCCTGCTCCAGTTATACCAATAGTTTTAAATCCATCCATCTTTCTTTAACAATTCAATTATTTCTTCTTGATTTAATCTCTTAGTGTTATATGATCCATATTCTTCAATTTTTTCAGCAGTGGAATAATTTTCTTCATGGCTATAATCTTGGATTATAAACATATCTCCGAGTTCTTTTGCTATTCTCATTTCATCTTCAGATACTAATATTTCGTGTATTTTTTCACCAGGTCTAAATCCAATAATTTTTGTTGGATAATTACTTTCTTTTGATAACCCCTTAATCATAGCTTCAGCCAGGTCATCCATTCTACATGCAGGCATTTTTTTAACAAAAATCTCTCCCCCTTCACCCTTGTCAATAGCATGGAATATTAAATTAATTGCTTCTTCTAGCCTCAATAAAAATCTTGTCATGTTTGGATTTGTTATAGTTAAAGGTTCATTATTTAATATTTTCTTTTTGAAAAAGGGAATTACACTGCCTCTGCTTCCTATTACATTACCGTATCTTACACAAATAAATTTGGTCTTATTTTTTTTGTTTGCAGCAATCATCATTTTTTCTTGAAGAGATTTAGTCATACCATATACATTTATTGGTTTAACTGCTTTATCTGTTCCAACTCCGATAACAATTGGAACTTCATTATATATTGCAGCATTTATTATGTTATTTGCCCCGAGAACATTAGTTTTAATGAATTCCATAGGCTCTCTTTCTGATGGAGGGACATGTTTTAATGCTGCTGCATGAATAATTATATCTACATTTTTTGTAACTTCTCTCATTCTTTTTTCGTCCCTTATATCTCCAAGTTCAAATTGAATAAGAGGATTTGGAAGTTCATTAGCCATGGTATATTGCTTGTCTTCATCTCTTGATAGGATTATTATTTTTTTTGGAGAGTATTTTATCATTTCTTTAACTATCTGATGTCCTAGACTTCCTGTACCTCCGGTGATTAAGAAAGTTTTTCCCTCAATTATTTGTCTTTTTGTTTCATTATCCATTGTTTAATGCCTCTTTGTAAATTTTTAAAAGTTTCTCATTTCTCTTTTTAAGTGAAAATTTCCCTTTTGTTACTTCTTTAAACCCTTCTTCACCCATTTTAGAAATTAATTTAGGATTTTTTATTAATTTTTCAATTTCAATTTCAATTTCTTTAGAATTTTCTATTGCATTCTCTTTAATTTTGTTTATTATATTTTCATCATAAATAGGGATATTGTGTCTATTTATGTGTCCAATTTCCTTTTGTTTTATTAATATCCCATTTTTTTCATTTACATATTCGTTATTTGCCCAACAATTATAAGTGATTATTGGCATTCTAAAAAACATTGCTTCAATGTATGCCATTGCAGGAGCATGATAATTTGGTTGGACAAATATTAGAGACTTATTCATTATTTCCCAAAGTTCCTTTTGAGGAAGTACATTTTGAATAATCAAATTTTTTCTAGTCTTAATCTTTAGTTCTTCGGGTATCTTGCTTATTATCATAAATTTATAATTTGGATATTTTAAGGACAATCTTTCAAATGCTAATACTGTTTCAGAACCTCCCTTTATATAAAATGCTTTGCTTGTAGCTATGTTTGAGGAACCAATAAATATCATTATATTTTCTTTTTTTACTTTCTTTCTTAAATTCTCTTCAATAAATGTTGTTGGATAAATAACTTCTTGGGGTTTTCTCACATTCTCTCCAAAAAATAATTTAAATGATTTTAATGCTTCATTATTAATGGGCATTAGACATTTAATGTTTTTTTTATCTAGAATTTTTATAGCGTTTTTTTTATCTTTTTTATTCTCTCTATTTCTAATATCTATAAAATTATATGCGTTTTCATAATCAATTACACAAGGCTTTTTTGTATTTCCTAAATGAAATGTAAGGTGTATTAAATCAAATCCATTCTCTTTCCTTAAAACATCTAATGTTCTTTGGTGAAATTTCTCCACAAATGGAAAGGCTTTTGCAATTTTCCAGTATATTTTTCCAAGAACAGAATAATTTCTTTCATTAATTCCTCTAAACTCGGATTTTTTATATTCCACTCCTTCTGGAGGATTATTAAAGAGCGAATTATATAATGAGTGAGGTTTTTTTGTGACATTAAAATCTAATTGTACTTTTATATTGCCCTTCTTTTCCATTTCGTTTAAAAACCCCAATTCCTTTTAAATATTTATGCGAAAAAGTGATATATCCTCACAAAACTTATCAAAGATAGCTTTAAAGGGATCAGCATACAATGTAATGTCTTTGCTAGTTCTTAAGTTTGGAGGATTAATTTTAACTGTAATTCTTGCAAGAATGCTTTTACCAGAATTGTTCGGGGTTTATGCATTGGCTATTTCTATTGTTACTCTGGCTTTATCTTTCACAGACTTTGGTATGGAAAATACTTTTTTAAGATACCTTTCTGATTCAACAGGAAAGAAAGACAAAAGAAAATCAAGAAGTCTTGCAAGTTATTTCTTTAAACTAAGGTTCGTCTTAGTCATTGCCGTAGTAATCATTTTAATTGTATCCTCAAAGTACCTTTCTTATAATATTTACAAACAACCTCTCTTATTCTATCCTTTGATATTCTCTTGTTTATTTATAATCGCTGAATCATTTAGAACACTTTTAGGAGTTTTTTTCACATCCAGGAAAGATGTAAAATCTATTTTATTTTTTGATTCTTCTTCTCAGATATTGAAGATACTTTTCTCAGTATTTGCCATCTTAATTTTATCTGACAAATTAATTGTATCCGGAATATTTATTGCATTTTTTGTATCCAGTTTTTTTACCCTTTTACTTGAATTTTTCATAATGCTCAAAAAAGATAAGAGTTCTCTTTTTGGTAAAAGAGAGAAAGTAGAGACTTCCAAGATGAATTCCTATTGGAAGTATATGGCTCTGGCAACAGTTTCTCTTTCTTTTTTCGCATTAGTAGATACTTTAATGCTTGGAACTGCAATATCTTCAGAATACCTTGCTTATTACCGTTCGGCATTAAGTCTAGCAATCGCAATTTCTTCTTTGCTTTCTTTATCAAGTATATTTTTACCTATTTTCACTCAGATAAATAAGAAGAGATTTGAAAGAGGATTTAAGAAGACATTAAGATATTTACTAATATTATCCATCCCTGCAATGGTGGGAGTTGTATTCTTATCTAAATATTTAATTAAAGCAGTTTATGGAAATGAATACCTTTTAGGAACCTCTTCACTTTATTTACTTTCTATTTTAATTGTAACTACGCCTCTAATTGGACTTTATTCGATAATCCTAGAATCAAAAGAGAAATCAAACCGGGTAGGTAATTCTGTTTTCCTTTCTTTAATCTTGAATATAATCCTTAATTTTATAGTAATAAGATTATTCTCCGAAAATCCATTGTTTATGATAGGGGGAGTTAGTTTAGCTACTTCATTGAGCAGATTATTCTTACTAGGATTGCTTGTATTTTATGTAAAGAAAGAATTTGGTTTTAAGGTTAAAGGAATTGGATTAAGAGCCCCATTGTGTGCAACAATAATTATGGGAGCATTCCTATGGACGTTTAATTACCTGCTTGATATAAATATATTTTTAGGGATAGCAGAGATAATTCTTGGAGTTGTAATTTATTTAGGTTTTTTAATTTTGTTTAAAGGAGCGGATAAGGAAGATTGGATTTTATTGAAGGGATTAATTAAAAAAAGTTAATTTATTGCCTCTCTATAAATTCTCTCCAGTTTCTTATTTCTTTCTTCAATAGAAAATTTTCCTTTTTCAATCATCTCTCTTCCTGCGATGCCCATCTTCTCTCTAAGATTTTTATCCTTAATAAGCTTCATCACTTTCTTAGCTAATTCGGAGAAATACAAGTCATCGTTAAATGTCTTTAATTTATCTATATAATCTTCAAATGAAGAATAAATTAGTTGGAAGTTTTTATCATGCCATTTCATAGGATGATTTACTACAAATCCGTTAACACCATCTTCCACAATTTCTGGTGCAGAGAACATGTCATCTGTAACTATTGGCACTTTGTAATTCATTGCATCGAGGAAGGCATTGCCAAAAGAATCTAAATTCGTTGGATAAAGAAATATATCTGCTTTTTGATACATATCACTCCAGTTTTTATCAAATGAGAAATCAGAACTATCATAAATTTCTATATTCTTTTTATTTGAGTATTTTTTCTTTAAATTTTCAGGTACAGGCCCCCTAACAATTAACTTAAAATCAACCTTTCCATCTAATTTGTCAAATACTTTTAAAACAGTATATCCTCCTTTCTCCCAAAATCTTCTCCCCATCCAAAGTATTATAGGAGTTTTGTTCTCTGTCTTTTTGAAGTCTTTAACTGATTTTTTTGCAAGATAAACAACTTCTATTTTATTTTCCAATTCTTTAAAACCATTATTTAAAAGAGACATTCTCGATGCATTAGTATATGGTATTAATTTTTTACAATATTTAGAAGAGAGCATCTTTTTAACTTTTAGAAAATATTTTTTATTTTTAAAATTTGATAATTTAAAGCCCATTAAACTCCATACATGTTCAACATCAGTAACCCAAGGGTGTTTACTTGAGTTTAGAATGTTATTGGTCATATGAATTACATCACAATCTCCTGGAAAAATGGGTATTATTGGAGGTTTATTTTGAATATATCTAAGCCATATTTTTACCTTTATTTTATGGAATATACTCACTTTTTCTTTGGAAGAACGCAATATTGGAGAATACTTATAATCCACATTTTTAGGAGGATTGTCTATAATCTCATATGTAGAAGGGTGTGGTCTTTTGCCCAATCTTAAAAAGACTTTTATTCTTTCCATTATTAAAAATTTTGTTTTTAGTATATAAATCTTTTTACATTTTAACTATAAAATTTATATACTGTATTCGAATAGTTAGGGGTATGAAAGCTATAATCCTTTGTGCAGGGGAGGGTAGGAGACTAGGGAATTTAACGGAAAACATCCCTAAACCTATGGTGGGTATAGGAGGTAAGCCAGTATTGGAACATTTAATTTTATTGTGTAAAAAAAATGAGATAGAGGATATTTTTCTTGACACCTTCTATCTTTCTGATGTTATAAAAAAATATTTTGGAGATGGAAGTAAACTAGGTGTTAAAATTAAATATCCATTTAAAGAAATGCCCTTGGGGACTTCAGGAGCGATAAATCATTTTAGAGAATTCCTTCAAGGAGAACCCTTTTTTCTTATTTATGGAGATAATTTAACAAATTTAAACTTATCTAGGATGATAAAATTACATAAGCAAAAAAAAGCTTTAGTTACAATTTATCTATATCATGAGAAAATATCGGATGAGAATACAACTCCAGGATGCGTTGTCTTGGATAAAAATAACTTTGTAAAAGAATTCATTCAGAATCCTACCAAAGAACAGCAAGTTCATTTAGAGAAGATACCTAATGATAAAAAATTCACGAATTCGGGGATTTATCTTATTGATCCAAAAATTTTAAATTATATCCCCCAAGGAGAATCATTTTTTGAAAAAAACATTTTTCCATTAATTATTAAAAAAGGTTTAAGAATTTACGGATTCACAGAAGAGTGCTATATAAGGGAGGTCGGTCAAATGAGTAGATACCTAAAGGCAAAGGAAGAAGTTGAATCGGGAGCGGTTAAATTATAATATGAAAAAAGCACTTTTTTTAGATAGAGATGGGGTTGTAAACCGAGTTGTAAAAAAATATAGTAAGTCCCATGAGAAAGTAATAGACGATTCTCCATTCAAAACTTCAGAATTATTCTTTAATGAAGATATAAATGGACTAATCGCTGCTGCAAGAAAGAAAGGATACGAGATAATCCTAATTACAAATCAACCCTCCATATTAAAAGGAGAATTTTCTATGGAAGATTATGAAAAGATAACTACTAAAATATGCCAACATCTTAGTATAAGTAGATCAAATATTTTTGAATGTTTTCACAAAGAAGGGATTTCACTCCCATGCGAATGCAGAAAACCAAAACCCGGACTTTTTTTAATGGCAAAGGGGTTGTTTGGAATTAGTTTAGAAAATTCTATAATGGTTGGAGATTCTTTCACAGATATCCAGGCTGCAAAATCCGCAGGAGTGGGAACAACAATATATTTAAGGAGAAAACAAAATGAGTTTCAAATCGGGAACTCTAATGATGAAGAAGGAATGAAAATAAATGGGCCCATTGCAGATTATATTTTTGATAATTTATCTCAGATTCAACAAAAAATTAAGGAGATATAATTTTACTACTATCTATTTATAAATTTTTTGGAGAAAGATTTATATACTAAAGATATAATATCTTTTATAGGTAGATAAAAAGATGATAATTACTCGGGCGCCATTAAGAATAGCTTTAGGAGGAGGTGGAACTGATTTACCCTTTTATTCCTCAAGATTTGGAGGAGATTTGATTTCTGTAGCTATAAATAAATATAATTATATCATTATAGAAAAAAGAGATTTTTACGATAACTTTCTCTTAAAATACTCAAAAATAGAGTCATTAAAAGACCCATCAAAAATAGAGCATTCTTTAATTAGGGAAGCATTAAAGTTATTAAATATAAGCGAACCATTAGAGATAGTTTCAATCTCAGACGTTCCTGCAGGAACTGGTTTAGGTTCTTCAAGTGCATTTTTGGTTTCTCTTTTAAAAGGCTTGCATATATACAAAAAAGAAGATATCTCAGATAAAAAATTAGCAGAGGAAGCATCTTATATCCAAATGGAAGTTTTAAAAGAACCAATTGGAAAACAAGATCAATACATTTCTTCTTTTGGGGGCATTATTAATCTAAAGATTAGAAAAGATGGAGGGGTGCTTGTTAGCCCATTGAATATCTCTTTTTCAACCCAAGAAGAGCTCGAAAATAATTTAATGTTATTTAGCACAGGGATTAGTCGATCAGCATCGGAAGTGATAAAAGAACAAAAAAAGAATTTGGAAAGTGATGAAGAAAAAATGAATCAGATGAACATAATAAAAGAAATAGGATTAGAAATAGGAAAATCTTTAGAAAATGGGGATCCTTCTCAGGTAGGAAAATGGTTTAATGCCCATTGGGAAACCAAGAAGAGATTTGCAAAAGAGATGAGTACAAAGGATATTGATAATTATTATGAGCTTGGGCTTAAAAATGGGGCTAAAGGGGGGAAAATAGTTGGGGCCGGAGGTGGAGGATTTTTGTTATTTTATTGTGAAAAAGATAAATCAAAATTAAGAGAGGCTATGAAAAATATAGGATTAAAAGAGTTAACATTTAAATTTGACACAGAAGGGTGTAAGGTAATATATGATGGAAGATAATACATCCTACATAGATAATTATTTGAAAGAGACGGAAGAAATTATCAGGGATATTGATAGAAAAGAGATTAATATCTTCATAAATATTCTCTTTGAGGCATGGAAGAACAATAAAAATATATTTACATTGGGAAATGGAGGATCTGCTTCAACAGCATCACATTTTGCTTCAGATTTAGCGAAGACTGTTGCAAACAATAGTTCTATGAGGGAAATAAGTAATACAAAAGGGTTCAAAGCAATATGCATTAATGATAATCCGGCTTTATTAACTGCATGGATAAACGATTCTGGATGGGAAAATTCTTATTCTGGTATTTTAAATACATTTTTAGATAAGGAGGATATAATATTGTTAATTTCGGTTCATGGGGGATCCGGTTGGTCTGGGAATCTCGTTAAAGCTATAGAAATTGGAAAATCAAAAGGAGCAAAAGTTTTGGGCTTAGCAGGTTTTAATGGGGGGAAGCTAAAAGAACTTGCTGATTCTTGCATAGTTGTTCCTAAAGATTCGACACCCCATACAGAGGGATTTCATCTTGTTGTTCAACATTTAATAGTGGATAGATTATGTGGATTAATAAAAGAATATTCGGAGGACAAGATATGAAACTTTTTGCAGATACAGCCAACATAGATGAGATAAATTATTGTTTCTCAAAGGGAGTTAATGACGGAATTACAACAAACCCTAGAATAATGGAGCTTACAGGAGATATTTCAAAAGGGTTCGAAGGAGCTTCAAAGTTAATTTTAAATAATTTTTGTAATGTTCCCGTAAGTCTAGAAACAGATTTAAGAGGTTTAGATGTAAAAAATTTGGAGAAAATAAATCCATTGGTTGTGAAAAAGGTTCTTTTAGATCAAGCATATGAGATTTCAAGTTGGGGAGAAAATACAGTAATAAAAATACCAATTTGCAAAGGAGGGTTGTTAGCCGTAGAAGAACTAGCCAAAAAAGACATAAAAACAAATGTTACAGCTTGTATGAATCCATATCAAGCGATAAGTGCAGCTAATTCTGGAGCAACGTATGTAAGTTTGTTTGCAAATAGGATGCTTGATGCACACATACTTCAACTTTCTGGACATTCCTTGGAAGAGATTATAAATAATAAAGATTGGAAAGATATAATTAACTTAAATAAAGAGAAGTATCTTGAAAAAGCATGGGATAAAACATTGGATGAAATCTCCTATGTTGCCTCGAGATTAGAAGGTAAAGACTCAGAGCTAATAGTTGGGAGCATAAGAAAAGCAGAGGATATTTATAGGTTAGCAAAAGCTGAACCCCAAATAATAACAATTCCAACAAACATTGTTAAATGTTTAGAAGATATTTCTTCTGTTAAAAAGACTAATCGTTCTATAAAATGTCAGAGATATCATGGAGATAATTCTTTGTCCCATCCTATGACACAATATACTCTTGAAGAATTTGAAGAATCCACAAAAAGTTATAGACATTAGCTATTTTTCATTTACACAAACGACTTTCTGCTTTTTATTAGTGCAGATAGAATCCAGCAATAATCCAAAGGGGTATCCTATATGCATCATTAAGATTATCATATAGTGGACAGGATTTTTTGCATTTTTTCTTAATTGAATTATTTCTCTTGATAAGAGCATAACCAATATACGCATAATTCTTGGAAGTTTTCTATCAATTGTTCCCAGCTGGCTTATTATTTTTCTACCTTTCTTGAATGCATATGCCCAATAAATATGTTCAATGCTATTATATGCGGTATATTTCTTTATTCTAAATTTATTATCTTCTAAGAGATTTATTATATCTTGTTTTAAAAAAAATCTTTTGTGCCCAATTTGTTTAAAATAATCTGGATTTAGTTTTCCCAAGATGACCTCGCTATCTTTTAAGGGAACAGAAATAGTAAGTTTTCCATTCCCTTTTAGAACTCTTTTTATCTCATGAATAGTCTTTTCTAAATTGTTCACATGTTCTAAAACTTCCATACAATAAATTTCATCAAAATAATCCTCTTTAAATTCTAATTTTTCTCCTACCCCTATTTTGAAAAAAGTATTTTTATATTTATTGTTCTTTATACATTTATTTATATTTTCAGAAGAAATATCAATCCCCCATATTTCACTTCTCTCCTTATTATTAAGAGAATTTATAAGCTCTCCAGAACCGCATCCAATATCTAAAATTTTTTTCATATTTTTACCTAATTTCTTCTCTCTTTCCTTTTTTGTTTAATATCTTTAAATCTTTTTATATTGTGCTTATATGCATTCAAAAGAAGATTTAATTTTTTTAAGGGATTTTTGCTTAAAATAGCAGAACCGAGGTGTATAGTTGTATATCTGATTATCTTTATTACATCATAATTTAGCCATTCTAACCTTATAGAATTTCTTTTTTTTATAAACCATACTTTTTCATTAAAAATTTCTTTAGATGATGAACCTCCATGATGGATTATTTCTGTATTTCCAACGTATACAAGATTAAATCCTTTTTTTGTTGCTCTAAAACAATAATCTGTTTCTTCTCCGTATATTGGATTAAACTCTTCATCTAAAAAACCAATTTTATCTATTACACTCTTTTTTATTAAAAAGCAGGCCCCAATTATATCATTCACTTTTTGATTTTTAGATATCTCTTTGGTTATGTTAAAATAACCTTTTTTAGTAAGATAAGTTATCTTTCCATTTTTTGCAAACCATTGTAGACTTTTATCCGGATATAACAATCTACAACCTAAGATTCCAGTTTTGTGATTATTCTCTCCAACCGAGACCATTTTTCTAATCCAATTTTTATCAATAATCTGGGTATCATCATTTAATAGAAGAACATAATCTGGAGAATATATCGATAATGCTTTTTTAATGCCAATATTGTTTGCTCCTGAAAATCCCTTATTCTCTTTGTTAATTGTAACATCTACCCATTTAAATTTTTTTTTCACATAATTTCCTATTTTTCCTATACCAGAGTCATCCACAAAATAAACTTTATAATTTTTATAACTTGTATTATTTTTTATACTCACGAGACACTCATCAAGAAGTTTTTGTTGATTGTAGCTACAGACTATTATCGCTACTTTTGGTATTTTATTTATATTTTTTTTCATCTTTTCTCGCACCAGACTTCAATCTGATCTCCCATTCTTAAACAGTTTACAAACCAAGTTAATGGAAGGAAAATAACTTCCAATATTCTGTTTAACTTCCCCTCTCTATTTTTTATTCCTATCGAAAAATATAAGGATACTACAAACTGATTTGGTCTCGAGTTGTATCTTATTTTTTTGATTTTAAATCCATTTCTTTCCAGCAATATCTTTATATTTTTGTTTGAATAATTCCATAGGTGTCTTGGGATATCTAACTGATGCCAATTTTTACCAAATAATTTGTATGCTAAAGAATTACTATTAGGTATACCAATTATAAATTTCCCTCCTTTTTTCAATATTCTATAAACCTCTTTTATATTCTTGTTTGGATCATCTAAGTGTTCCAAAACATGGTTTATTGTAATTATATCAAAAAACTCTTTAGGATATTTTGCATTTATTAAATTAGAGTTTTTTATATTTAGTTTATATTTATTTTTACTTTCTTTATCAAACTCTCCAGGTTCAACTCCATAAACATCCATACCTAATTCTTTCATCTCGTATAGAAATTGTCCGCTCCCAGAACCTATATCCAATATTTTCTTATCTTTACAAATATTTGTTCCTCTAACAATAAATTTTATAGGAGATAATAGTAATTTCATAATTACATTTTTACTTTTTGAATCAAAGTACAATTTGTATAAGAATAGGTTAAGATTAGTTTTTTTAGATTCTTCTTTTGAGTATATTTTTTTCAGCGAGTAGTATTTATCTCTTGGATAATATTTTTCAAGCTCTTTGCTTGTGAGTTGAGGGTTTGGAAATAAAGCATTACATTTATTACATTTAAACAAGGAGAATTCTTCATTTATATCAAGATTTTTATCAGGCTGTTTAAATAAAAATTGTATATTTTTATTTCCACATACCTCGCATTTTTTGATTAATTTCATTTTACCAATATTTCAAGATATTTTCTCCCCCATTTTTCAAGAGAGATATCTTTTATCGCTTTAATTGAATTATTAATTATACTCTGTTTTTTACTTTTATTATTAACTATCTCAATTATTTTTTTTGCATCTTTATTATCAAAGTTATTTATCATTATGCAATTTTTATTTTCTATTAATATCTCCTGTTCTGCATCTTTTGAGCATATTATTGGACACCCCGAGGCCATGCTCTCGGATACAACAAGAGTAGGTGCTCCTCCCTCGTATCTTGATAGACAGAAGAAGAAATCCGAGGAATTATAATAAAATGGCACTTCCTTTCTTGAAACTTGTTCTTTATAGATTATAAAATTTCTTTTTATGAGATTTTTTACTTTATTTTTATCCGAACCCGCAACAATAAGCCTATAATTTTTGTTCTCTTTATATATTTCTTCCGAAATCTTAACAACCCTGTCCAATCCCTTTATCCAATATCCTCCCTTTGCTATATACAATCCATAAATCTTATTTTTTTCTAATCCTATACTTTTTCTTGATTTATTTTTATCTCTTGGTTTAAAATCTTTTAAATCAACACCCGTCCTTATTACAGAAATATCTTTCCTTTTTTTATAAGTACTCTCAATTTGTTTTTTTACCTTCTCAGAAACACAAATTATCTTATCTGAATTTCTTATGGGAGGCTTTTCTATTAAATACCCCAACAATAATAACGGAGAAAACAATATTCTTTTTATTATTCCAAATCTTCTAAGATGCACTTTATAATAAGGGTATGTAGCTCCATGGTATGTATGTATTAATTTTTGGAAGTTTTGTATTTTATAATTTTTCATCCAATATCCCCATATAGCATGAGAATTAATCACATCAAAATAATTTTTATTAAGGTATCTTCTTGCTTTTATGTTGAAAGATATGTCCTCAATAAAAGGAAGTTTGTTACACTTTAATCCAAAATATTTTACTCCCTCTTTGAGGTAATTCTCATATTTATCTGATTTATACAACCAGGTTATATCTAAATTTCCTTCTTTTAGATAATTTATTAAATTTTTTTGGTAGTTTCCAATCCCTCCATTAAACATTGGAGAAGTACCATTAACAAAACAGATTCTTCTATTTATCATGTATATTAAAAGGAAGTCTTTAATTTAAATAGATTACTTTAACCTTTAATCTATTAACCACCAAACAGATTTTCTATTACACTTTGAACAAAGAGGAACTTTTGAAAACTCTCTTTTTACATGGGCATCTCTTATCTTCCTCATTTTTTCTCCCATCCATACTTCTTCTATACTTTGTTTTTTTAAATTTCCCAAGATAGTTGAATGATTCCAATCATCGTTACATAACACAACATCTCCATTCCAATCTACTACCAACTCTTTCCATATAAGGGCGCAAGGTTTTCTATTCTTATTTTTATTGAAATGTAAGCTTTCCTTTGTCCCCTCTTTAGTTATCTGATTAGCCCAATTTCTCATATTAATTATATTTATATTTTGGACTTTATCTTTCCATTCATGATAAAATTGTTTTATCTCTTTTCTATTCTCTTCCAATTCAACAAGAACAAGGGTTATACTTGGATTATTTTTTCTCATTCTTTTTTTACTTTCAATTAAAGTAAGTATGTTCTTTTTAACAACATCAAATTTCAACTTTTTTCTTATCTTCTCATATGTCTCTTTAGTTGCCCCATCAAAACTTATTGTTATATGGTCTAATCCTGCATTTATAATCTTCTCAGATAATTCTTTAGTTAATAGAGAGGCATTAGAATAAAAAGAAACACTCATACCTTTTTCTTTTGCATACTTTATCTTTTCAATAATTGTCTTATCTATGAAGGGTTCTCCAAAAAATGAAAGGGTTATTGCAGTTATTTTAAGCTTCTTGCAATTATCTATTATTTTCTTATACAGCTTCATATCCATAGTGCCCATTTTTTTTAATTTTGTATGGGGACACATTATACACTCTGCATTGCATATGTTTGTTGTTCCAATCTCCAGCCCATAAGGATATTCCTTGTCAAGTTTTTTTATATTTTTATTTATCTTTTTATCATATATCTTGTTGTACAATTTGCTATTAACAATAAAGGGGGTAGATAGGAATTTTCTTCCAACTTGATAACCTATACGATTTGCTCTGATCTTATACAATATCTTTTTTATCATTTTAATTTATTTTCATATATTTTTGGAAAAAATGCAATAAACCACAAACCCAAATTTCTTAAGAAGTTTCTCCTTAATCTAAACTTACTTAGCTTTAGTTTATCTTGGTCTTTCTTTTTCCTAAATATTGCAACTAACGGCAGGTAGATAAATATTCTAAAAAATTTATTCCAACCTTTCAAGTGCTTTTTTGAGAAGATAATGTCGTTTTTAAATCTAACCAGAAGACTTTTTTTATTTTCTTGAGAGTCAATACTCTTGCCTTTTTTATGAATTGTTTTAACCTCGGGTACACTCACTATCTTCCACCCTTTTTTCTTTGCTCTTAAACAATAGTCTGTATCTTCCAATAAATATGGAGAGAATTCCTCATCTAAAATGCCTATATCCTTGATTACCTCTTTTTTTATCATTAAAAAAGCCCCCATTATATGGTCCACTTCAAAAACCCTCTTCTTGTTCTCATCGTTTTCTAATTCAATCTTCCATTTTCTTAGATATCCTCCCAGGTTTTGTAGGCTTCCATCCGGATATATTATTTTACACCCTAATATCCCTATTTTTTCATCTTCTTCTCCGGATTTAATCATCTTCTGAATCCATTTCTTATCAATTATCTCTGTGTCATCATTCAATAAAAGAAAATAATCTGGGCTGTATTCCTTTATTGCTTTCTTAATGCCAACATTATTCGATTTTGAAAATCCCAAGTTCTTTTTATTTATTGAAACATCTACCCATGGAAAATATTTTTTTACTTCTTTAGCTATCTCTCCATTTCCAGAATCATCTACAAAATAAACTTTGTAGTTTTTATATAATGTATTTTTCTTTATGCTCTTAAGACAATCTTCAAGAAGTTCTTTTTGATTATAACTACATATTATTATTGCTATTTTTTTATCCATAATCTATGATTAAAAGTTCATTTAATAAATATATTTATTATAAGCTGGGTATTTTCCTATCTCTCCCTTTCCAATACCCATATAGATAAGGAATTGCTCTTATTGCTCTAAGTATGTTGCTTTTTACAGCTAATCCCAGATACTTCATTTTTATTTTCCTTCCCTTATTTTTTGATTTTAATAGCTCTGGGTAAACTTTGTTTTCAACCAATTTTCTTGTAGTAATCCCGTATCTGTAAGTTTTCTTAAACAAATTTTTCCAACTCCAAGGTTCTTGATGCCAGATTGCAGGGTGATTGTAATCTCCAATATTTCCTATTTTATTTGATATTTTTTTTGCTTCGTAATATATTATAGCATGATCGTGAGCAACACAAAGAGGGAGTATCTTCTTTGGTATTTTGTTGAAAGCTCCTAAAAGGATTTCTCTTTTGTATACCCTTGGAAGAATAGTTCCTCCTACAGGCTCTATATACTCAGAAGCATCATTTTGAACTAAAACTCTGTCAGCATCATATAATCTTTCAAGGAGCTTTCGAGGTTTGTAACTTCTTTCATACAACCAGGACATGTCGTATTTTTTCATTGATTCAACCCCTTTTTCAATTGTATCCGATTTAAGAATATGGTCCGAGTCAATCAGAAAAACATACTTTCCCTTTGATTTTTCTACTCCTAACCCTCTTGCCCCAAGAAGCGTGCCTTGATATTGATATACCTTTATTCCCTTAAATTTTTTAATCAACTCTAAAGTACCATCAGTACTATTGCTATCAATTATAATTATCTCTAGGTTTGTATAAGTTTGATTTTTTATACTCTCAAGAGTCTTACCCAATGTTTTTATATTGTTATAAGTAGGAATGTTTATTGATACAAGTTCTTTCATTTTACAACCCTAATGTTTTGCTTAGATTCTTTATAAAATTATTCGTGTTGTAAGATAGATTTGTTATTCTCTTCGGAGTTATTTTTGAATTAAGAAATATTTCTAATGACTTATTTATTTCATTTATCATCTCCTCTTCATAGCATACTTCTTTTATTTTGCAATACTGAGGGGTTTTTTCTATTAGTTTAAAATATCCACCCTTATCGACTGCAATAAGTGGTTTTCCAAAAGCAAGTGCTTCGAAAGGAACTATTCCAAAGTCTTCTATAAAAGGGATAAATATAACTGCCTTACATTCACTGTATAATTTAAAAAAATCTTCATTATTTATGTTCGTCTTTATCTCAATATGGGGGATATTTTTAGATAATTCTTTTATTTCATTGTAATATTTTTTATTTTCCATACTTCCAGCAATAATTAACTTTTCATTAGGATGTTTTTTTAAAAATACCTTCCAGGATTTTACAAGTAAATCCTGTCTTTTAGGGTTATTAATCCTAGAAGGATAAAGAAAATATCCCTTGTTTTTTGTTTTTATATTTTTTATTCCTTCTATATCTGTGGGAGGATAAATTACTTTTGCTTTTTTTTCAGATATTAACTTTCTTTTTCTAGCCCTCTCTAGACTCAATTCAGAATTAAATATTGCAAAGTCTATTTTTTCCCAAGCCTTCCTTTCTAATATTTTGTAAAAAGACACAGCCAATCTGTAAAATAATTTAGAAAAGATATTTTTGTGTCTGTTTTTTAAATTCCAATTCATAATATCTTTATCAGCATCTCTCAAAGGAGTATGAACATATGCATAGGTCTTCCCTTTTTTGTAATTTCTAAACGTAATAAATTCAGCCAATCCCGAAGTTGAGATTAAAAATAAATCATATTTCTCCAGGGGTATTTTTGAAAATAAGCAATTTATTAAAAAAACCCCTCTTAATATGTTTGACCTAGAAAATTTTCTAAAGAATTTTTTACCAATTACATTTATTTTGAAATCTTGAAATTCCTCAAATGTATTTTCCTTTTCATAAACCCAAGTATATAGCTCAACATTTTTTATGTTTTTTAATATTTCAAGCACAGTTTTCTCTGCTCCTCCCTTGCTTTTTATCCAAGGGTGAAATATAGCTATTTTCTTTTTCATTTTATAAAACATAAAAATTCTATTTATTTATCTAATCTTATTTACAGTCTTTTTAACAAAATTAACCATCCTTCTCATAAAATTCTCTCTTAAGGATAGGGCATGGTTTGGACAAACTTCAATGCAACAAAAACACCTTATACACTTTTTCTCATCGACTACCGGATAAGGTTTGAGGGTTATAGCTTTCATAGGACAATGTCTCGCACAAATTCCACATTTTGTACACTTGCTTTCATCCACGACAATTTTTTCCTTTTTAACTCCCAACAACAATATATCTGCCATTAGTCTTCTTAGTCTTGATGGTTTGTCAAACTTCAGGTTTGGAACTTTTTTAAAATCCCCCACAAGTTCAACCTCATAACTCCCAAGATTCCTTTTTACAGCTTCTCTTGTTGTGAGTATATCTTTTGGGTTGTATCCCATTATCTTTGAAGCCACAACATCTAATGCAATTGTGTTTCTAGATGCAATAATCAAATTTGTTTTTTTTGGTTTTCCAGCTGTGGGTCCTCCCCCTTCCATAGAAATAACTGCATCCATAATATTCAATTGGGGTTTAATGTTTTGGTAAACATCTATCAATAGTTTAGAAAATTTTTTCTCTCCCTCTGCATCTCTATGGTACACTTGTTTTACACTTCCAGGAATACATCCATAAAGATTTTTTACCCCTCCCGTAAGCTTTGTTAAAAGATGGGTTTTTAATTTACACACATTAATTACCAAATCTGCTTCCTTAACTGATTTAGTGAGCCTAAAATGTTTCAATACTTTTGCATTTTTATCTTCGATATCTACAGTCTCTTCTTCCTCAAAAACTATTGGTTTAAATTGTTGATATCCAGATTTCCTGATATTTTCTCTTGTATCACTAAAAGAGCTTTCCCCAACCCTTGCATTTTTAAAATTTTTTTTCAAGGATTTAACAATTGAGGGGTTAGTTATGATTGCATCCAAATTCTCTTTGAAATATCCTATTATATTTGGCTTAATCAGGATATGTTTATATTTATTCACAGGTAAATCTAGCAACTTCAAGACTCTGTTTACAGCCAAATCTATATCCTCTTGTTTATAACTTCCACATTTTACTATCGCAACCTTATCCATGTTGTTTTTCATATTATAATTTTATAAATTCCAAATCATCCAAACTTGCATAATCTCCAGAAATTGCAGTGAATTCTTCTCTAGCAATTATATTCTCAGGGGGGTTAACTTCCCATATCTTAAGCGGTCCTCTAAGTCCATTAAAGTAAAAGAATTCATTAATATCCATATTTGCATATCTTTCAAGATAAGTTTCTATTGGGTCTGGCTCAGAATGTACTAGTTCTACTCCTTCGTACTTTCCTTGTGGATCGTTCATCAGATAAAGCTGGGCAACTAAACTATCTACAACTCTTGAAGACATATATATTAAAGCCCCCTCTTCATCTAGCTGAAGTCCTGTATTCACCTGGCTTATTTGAGGAATTATGTACACGGCTGTATTTGTTCCATTTTTGAAATCATACCAAGTTCCATTATAATACAAGTATCTTACCGGAAGATTTATTTGATTTCCATTATAGATATATGCTGCTATTGGTTGTTTAAATCCATCTTTTTCCTTTTCAAGAATTATCCCTCCGATTCCGGAATTTTGTGTTGGGATAAAGATCGTTTCTCCATTCTCTTGTTTGTATATTATATCTTCATCCAATCCATATCCTCCATTGTATATTCTTATTGTTCCATTTTTTGTTTCTTGTATTTGGCTAGGGTTAGATACCATTGCAGGTATAAATGAAAATCTATCGTTCCCTTCTTCATCCCCTCCTATGCTACTATAAGCAGAATACTTTCCTATATCCGTAGGATCTATCAATAAATATGAAACATTTTGAGCTTTCATAAAACTCAATGCAGTTTCTGGATAAGGGGTGGTTAATAAATATCTCCCTATTAAATGATCCCAGTAAAGATTTCCATGCCCCCCATCTGTTACTGTTGGTCTTTCACCCATATATTGAACCCAATATCCATAATCCCACCAGTGAACAAACACCTCTCCTGGTTGAGTGTTTTCTCTTACCCATTCCATAGAATATTGCCATTGGGCATTTGCAGAAGAACCAATCTGGGTGGATTGAATTTTAATAGCGTTTATGTAATTCACTGAAGCAAATATTAGAAGCCCAATAACTCCAACTAAAGCAGCATAAAATATTAATTTAAATATCTCATCTTTACTCTCTCTTGCATACTGATAAACTTTTACAATTGCATACCCCGAAACAATACAAACTATTGGAGTAAATATGAACAATAATCTAATCGCACTTACTCCTGCCATTGCCATGAAAAAAGTGAAAAGAAGTAAAATCACCTGATCGCCCTTTACAATTATTTTGTCTTTAAAATATATCCATATAAAAGCTCCAAAGAAAACAATAATGCTTCCTATGTAAAAGAATTTACTTATGAAAGACACTCCATTAAACATAGATCCAGTAGAATATCTATGCAGTAATACTCCACATATCATTAATGCCCACAAAAATGAAAATAATACTTTGTTTTTCTTTTTTCCAATTCCTCTAGCGAAATCAATACCCATGATAAGGATTCCTCCAAAGAATATCCAGAACATGGATTTTCCAATTTGTCCCATCAAATCAGTTGTATATGGAAGTGCGTTTTCTGCTACAGTCTCCCCTACTCTTCCCCCCCCGAATGGACGAAGTATATTAGAGATTATATTAGATATAGATAATCCTATAGCCTGATTAAATATTAAACTTATTAATATCCCTAGAATTATTGATATACCTAGACTTAAGATTATTCTGTATTTTCCAATTTCTTTTATCCTTTTATCTTTTAAATGCATAACCAAATAATCTACTATTAGGAATATTAGTACAAGAGGTATAATTATTCCCCTTATATTCATTATGAAACTCAATGAAGTTGTGATTGGATAAGAAAATACCACCCCTAATAGAATGAAAGACATTACCCAAGAGATATAGAACGTCAAATACTCTTTTAGATTATTCTTCCCCTCTTCTGTTTTATTTACATTAGTTATCCAGAGTAAGAATATTGTTAGGGGAACTATCAATAATACAAATATAGCAGACCCTCCCCAAGCAGCCATATTAAACACGGTTAAAAATCCTGTAATTATTCCAAATATTGTAGCCAATTTCCATGAATTCTTTTTTTCAATTTGTTGCACAGATATAGTAAATGATAAAAGTGCCAGGAAGAAAGCAAACATCCCTATTGGTTCATGATCCGAAACCCCTGCCATTGTTCTAAATAAATAGGAGGGTATTATTGCTAAGAAGAAACTAGATAATAATGCAGCCAATTTTGATTTTGTAAGTCTCAATACCAAAAAGAAAAACACAATCATACTTAAAATAAAAAATATTACTGGATAAATCACATCAACATACGCAAGGGTTATATTTTCCGAAAAAGGAGATATTATCTTATATAAAAATACCAATACATTAGGCAGGATTTCATGTGTGAATGGAAGTTTAAGCAGAGGGTATCTCATGTCATCATACTCTGGATATGCTCCATTTTCATTAAGAACTTCTGCAAGCCTTAACCAGTAAAATGCATCCAAATCTGCTGTTAAGTATTCTCCAGTTGTTGCATCTTTTAGTAGGGATATATTATTTGTTCTTATTTGAGCAGTAAAGAAAATTATTGCTATTAAAAGAATTACAGTTATTATTGTCTGTATTTTCTTTTGTTTTAGAAAATTTAAAACTTTTTTTGATTCTTCTTTTATCACTTTAACATTCATCAAAATTAAAGAGAAATACCATTTAAAAACCTTAGTTTATCACAGGATAAATAAAACAAACCCAAGAATAACCACAAATATCTGGAACAAATTTATAAGATAAACCACATCATTTTCATAGACTTTTTTGCTTGGTTTTATTTTTTTTAATATAAATATTGCTAGGTGTTCAAGCCCATATATCTTATCATAAGGCAATTCAAGAGTCCCATCTCCATTAGGTTTACCGAAACTTTGTTTTTTTAATCCCCCTCTTAATTTTAAAACCATCTCAATAAGGTAGGGTATAAAGAAAAATAAAGCGATCTTTTCAACGTTTCCTAGTATTGCAATTCCTGCCACCGAAGCTCCAACTGCATAAGTTAGAGCATCCCCAGGGAATACTTTTGCAGGATTCACATTAAATATATAGAAAGCTAAAAGCGAGGCAACCAAACACAGAGATATAACTGTTAACCAGGCATTTCCAGTAAGATAAGTCACAACGCTCATAGCAGATAGAAGTATTATCCCCTGCCCTGCCTCCAAACCATTAAAACCAGCTAGAAAATTGAAGGTGGTTGTTGCCCCTATTACCCCCAGGGGAATTATTAATAGTGGATAAAATATTCCTAAATTTATTCCCATTACAGTAGATTCTCCCGCATTAATAACCATTAAAGGAACTGCAGAGAATAAAACCAAGATTATTCTTGTTCTTTTTGAGAGCCCCCCTCTTTTCCACCCAAATAAATCATCTATCAATCCAATCCCTGAAACTAAAAGCAACATACTTGTTAGAGCAAATATCTGTATCAAGATTCCGTCTGACGATTTAAAATAAAAGGTTTGTATAGCAACATACATAAATATCCCAATTAAAGCCCCCACAACAAAAGCTATCCCTCCAGAACCCGCAACATTCCTTTCTTTATTGGATTTATTCATATCCTCCCAAACTAATCCTATTTGTTTCGCCTTTTT
>CAZTCF010000003.1:3678-67774 GCA_964612685.1 Candidatus Woesearchaeota archaeon | reverse complement strand
CAGGTATGCAGTTATCTTTTGGTAAATGTATAGGTAAATCTGCTATTTTAAAAGCTAATTCTCCAATATTTTTTATTGCCACAACAAACCTAAAAGCAGTTACTGCAGCTAGAGAGGCCTTTAAGGCAATAAAAGCTAAACTTCCTTGTAAGACAAGAGTGTTATATGAATTCTCGAAAAATTAATAAAAATAAAAAAAGAAAAACTTATTCTTTAGTGTTTTGTGTGACTAAATAACGCCTTAAATGCTACAACTGCTGCTGCAGGTGCAATGAATGCATTTACTAATCCTAAGAATCTAGCTAAAGTCTCACCTATCAAAGGTATTCCTTCAGAGAGAGTACTTAAGGCTGTAAATGTAAACATAAAGGCTATTGCAGCTAGTAAAAAGGAACCTACTTCTCTATTGCCAATATTCAAAAGACCCACGACAAGCCCAAGAAAAAGCAATAGATACATTGGCCAGGTTTGCTGCACACTAAAGATTGCTATTATAATCGCTAAAACAAGACCGATTACAAAAGCCCATGCCCCCAGTTTATCCAGTGTTCTATCCATTTTTTAAACCTCATTTAATTAAATAATAAAGGGATGTATTATATATAATATTTTTGATTAGATGATTTTAAGTCAATATTCTTATCTTACATTTGTTACTTTTAGTAAATGGTAACATAACCGAAAGATTTAAATAGTTTGAGTTTATAGAAAATATATGACAGACAAATCAGAAGAAAAATCACCAGAAGAGAAGAAAAGAGATGTTGCTTTAAAGAATCTTAAAGCTAGTAATCTTGTAGATTTAGCAGCAACTTATATAGTTTATAAAAATAATAAATATGGCGATGAAGACAATGATGCTATGGGCGCGTTCAAGTATTTCCCTGCTTTTAATTCTGGAATTAAGGCTTATGCTTCTGACGGAACCGAATACAATGTTATGCAAAATTCTATCTTAAAATCTAGAGAGAAAGGGGTTAGATATAGTGGGAATGTTTCTGAGTTAGGAATAATGAAAGATTGTGCTGCAATTGTCCAGGAATCTTTGGATAATTCTAAGATAAGTGATATAATGGGACTAATGGGTTCAAAAGCTAAGTTTAGCGATAAATATCTTGGAAGTTTGAAAACTAATATTTCGGAGGAAGAATTCAAAAAGTTGCCTGATGATAAAAAAGCAGCTGTTTTGGCTCAGGAAGAACTTTATAATAAAATATTTGGAGGGTATCAATCTTATTTAACTAAGACAAAGGTATCCGAAGCTCTTGCTCAGGGTGCTAAAGAAGAGGCTAAAGGATTGGAAAAAATGTTGGCTATTCCTGAAGAGAAAAAGAAATAAGAGAGATAGATTAATAAACAGGTAAAATTGTTCTTTCTTTTTGTTTTAATTAAAATGGCAAAAAAAACTAAATTGGAAAATATAAATTCGAGAATGTTTAGTCCTAGAAATCACCTTGATACTATAAAGGAAATTTCGGTTAGAAACGAATATCCTGTTAGTAAGGTTAGGGATATATACATCGGATTTTATTATAAATTGCTTTATAGCCTAGAAAATGGAAAAAGGGTTTTTAGAAAATATAGCCCAGACCTAGAAGAAAAGGTATTTAGATTAACCGAGAAATATTTAGATATTCAAAGAATAAGAGAATTAAAAGAGATGATGAGTGAGAAATAGAATTATCTGATTAATTCATTAACTAATTGGGCCATTGTTCTAAGGAACTCTTCTGTTTTTATTTGCCAGTCATCTATTTGTATTCCTTTTAAATCTGTGATTTCTCCATGAGTTATCTTTTTATGTAGCGCATTTAATTCTCTAAACCATTCAACATACTTCATCTTTAATTTCCCGGAGTTTACAAAATTTATTTTTAATTCTCCAGGTATATGTTCTGGAGAGGGAGGTAACACATTTGCAGCTATTAATGCAGCATGTGAAGAATCAACCATTGTCCAGTATAATCCTTCTATAGCTCCTAATTCGGAGGCTTTACTTCTTGCAAAATGCATTGGTGCTCTTTGTAAGCATGAATAAATTGCTTCTGGAGTTGATTTTATTTTTCCCTGTATAAGAAGTTGTTTTATTGGATTAAAAAAACTCCCAGCATCTATCATTGCTTCTCCATATCTTAATATGTTTAATATAACGGGGTCTCCTCTCATTAAATCTTCCCACCATGTTGATAACTTGATTGTGTTTATGTGTAAATCTTTTTTATATGGGCTTGTTTCAATTATTTTTTCTAGTTCTTCTCTATACCAAGCAATTAATTCTTGATCCCATTTTATTGAAACGTCATCAATTAATATCATTATATCAATATCTGAACCTGGAGTTGCGCTTTGTTTTGTTGTTGAACCAAAGAGAACTATTGATTTTACTACATTGTTGAATTTTTTATATACTTTAACTGCAAAGTCCATTGCAATTTCATTTTCTGTTTTTAATTTTAGAGTAGGTATTTCGTGTGAGATTATACTTTTTTTATCTTCAGGAGATTTTACAACTTGTTTTTTAGATTTAATCTTCTTCTCTTTTTTTATCTTTTTTTTCACCATCTTTTACTTAGTATATAGTATAATTCACTTTTTAAAGTTTCTTTTTAAAGGTCTAACAAACAAGAGTAGAGCAAAAAAAATCATAAACACCCCGAACGCCCCTATTGTTACAGTTGAGTCTTCTCCTATCACTGCTCCTGTAATTTTTAAGTTAAATATCATCAACATTAATCCTAAAAATCCAACTATTGGCGCTGCAATTTTTTGAACTTTATCTTCCTCTTTTTTACTCATCTTTTTATAATCTGGTTTTAATTAATAAATTTAATCTTTTTATTCCATTCCTCTTTGATTAAATTTTCCTCCTCCTCTTGCTAATTCTCCTCCAAGTTCTTGTGGGAGTTGAGAAAATCCTGCACCGAAAGTTTGATAATTTGTATTTGGGAGCATCATCCCATATCCTGAGAGATATCCTTGTTGTAATCCCAAGGATTGATTCCAATAAGGACCTGGACCCGAAGAATACATCGGGGAACCTAATCCTTCAAGAGAAGGGACATAAGGAGATTGTTGAAAATGTTGAACAAACCCTCCTGCTTCAACTATCTTATTTCCTTTAAATCCTGCTTTTTCAAGCTTCTCTAAAATTTCCTTGAAAGGAACATTCCCCATTCCAGGAGGGAGATGTGAATCGGAAAACCCGAAGTTATCTGTTAAATGGACATGTTTAACATGTTTTTTTATTGCATCCACTTCTTTCAATAAATCTTTATCTGTGAATCCTTGTTTTTTGGAGATGTTTAAATGTCCTACATCCAGAGTCATTCCTATTACTTCGTCTGCTTTTTGTCTTGCAGATTTTTCATCTATCCCTTTTTCGTTTATAAGTTTTTGAGCGAATTTGTTTTTTGATTCAACAATAAGTTTATTCATATCTTCTAAAGACGAGAAAGCCATTCCAGAATACATATTTTCAATATTAATTTTTGGTATATTCCCTTTTTTATCAAATTTATTGTAAGCGTTAAATGCAACATTTGCAAAGGTTTGTGCAGATTTGTCTAATGCAAATTCTTCTATTGAGATTATATTTCTTGGTTGAACAACCCTTAAACCATCCATAAGGTTTTGAACGGCATTAGATTGGCCCAAAGGAGTATCGTCCTTTGAAATATCTTCTTTGTAACGTTCTGAAACTTTTCTTAAATACTCTCTACTCTTGTCGTCTCCTTCTGTATTTTTCCAGGCTTTGTTAAACATTGATTCAACATTTTGTTCAATATCATCAAGGTAGGTTTTAGCGTTTTGTAAATGTCTAAAAGTATTTTTTTGTGTTGGGGTTAAATCATTAGGGTCTATTTTCCCTTCTTTTAATTCGTTCCAGAGGTGGTTTATTTGCAATGAATTATCTTTTATTATCTGGTCCGCTCTTTCTTTATTAAAAAATTGTTGATTTATTGTTTCTTCCCATTTTGTACGATTAATTGAATTTAGGCGCATTTCTGGGGTGTATTTTTTACCTTCTTCCAAATCCATTTGTGGATAGTATAATGTTTCTTCCTCCAAAACAGTAACTGGTCTTCCAGTTTCTTTTTCAACGGCTATTAATTTAGACACCTTTCTTCCTTTTTCTTTATCTGGAACATATTCTGAACCTGCTCCTGCTGTTGAGTGTATGGTTATAGGTACGGGTTCTTTTGAGCTCAATTCATATGCTTTTTCAACGACATCATTTAATTGTCTTTCAGCTGCTTGTCTTTGAAGTTCGCTCCATCCTTGTTCTCCCATTCCAGATGGTTCCACAATTGGAGCATGTAAAGAAATCTTTGCTCCCGTTAATTTTGATAATCTGTCTATTTCTTTGAAATGTTGTTTGGGTATTTGAGTAAATACTTCTGGACTTATTGCTCCTGTTTCTATAGGGATTATTCCTTGATTGAGCATTTGTGTAACTTGTTGAATTTGGTTTGCAGTGTCTGGTTTTGTTGGTGCTCCTATTTCTCTTGCATTTACCCTATATCCTGTAAAATTAGTTAGATACGCTTTATTTGGATCCAGGCTTGAATACCCTCCTAGATAAGTATTTTCAATAGTATATCCCCCCTTCTTTACCATATATGATTTAATGATTTTTTATTTATATATTTATTGTTAAAAGTTGTTGTATTTCTTTTCTTTCATCTCAAATGGATTACGGGAAAATTTTTTTTCTTTCTCATCAAAGGATTGTCTAAATGCATAATCTTTATCCATATCTTTTGAATTTTTTAGCTCATCTTCTACGATTAATCTGAAATTTTTCTTGGGGAAGTTATCTGCAAAGTTTATTTTATCCTGTGATATAAATGAAGGAGATTTTATTAAGATATTTGGATTTTTTTCAAGAGACTCTTTTTGTATTTCTGAGTATTCCGGACTTATTTGTTTGTAGTCTTGTTGGTCTTTTTTACCAATGAGATTATATTTTATTTCTTCTTCATCTCCATTTAAATTTTCAAGCGAGATAGAACCAGTGATGATGTCTCTTTCTAGCATTATCTGGCTTTTTTGTGGAGGATTAACTTTTTTTAATGAAGGGGTTAAAATCTCTGTCATTTGTCCTCTTAGTAATTCTTTCATCTCTGAGGAGGTTGTTCTTGCCTCATTTTCATTTATCATCTGTTCTAAGGAATTTATTTCTTCTTGGCTTAGGTTCTTTTTTAATTCCTTAGTCTTTTTTACTTCTCTTTTTTCTTTATTTTTAACTGATTTTGCTTTTTTTAACATCAATTATTTAGGATTATCAGATATATAATAATTTTGATTAGGTGTAGCTAGCCATTCCATGAGACTTCTTGTATATATCAAATAAACTCATTGCAGTTGCGCCTGCTACTTCCTCTGCAAGTGGGCGAATGTGTGTTTTCTCAATCCAATCGTCTTTTCTGATTGGTTTATCTCCTTTATCTGGTTCTTTCTTTTTTGAAGCTTCTTTATCTACTTTATTTTCATATGCACCAAATAGGGCTAAGAAAGGGTTTGATTGATCTTTTTTCTTTTTTTCCTCTTCCTTCTTGTTTTTTTCTTCAAGGAAGAAATCTATTTCTTCTTGCATCTGCTTAAGGCTATCGTCTGTTGCCCCGTCTATTAATTTTAAAACGTCATTTAAATCTGATTTTTCCAGTTCTTTATTTAATTTATTTATTTCATCTTCATTTAAGGCATATGCTCTGAATGTAACATCTGCTTTTCCCCCAAATGTAAAATGAGGTTGTTGAGACACTCTTTGAGGAATTCCCCTGAAAGTAAATTCTACAAGTACACAACTATAGTATTTTCTTAATTTTTTTACGAAATTTTCTTTTGCAAAGTCTTTTGGTAATAGACCATCCATTGCAGAATCTTTTACATTTAATTCTCTCTTTCCAATTAAAATTAAATTAAGCATAAGTGTGTTGAAAGTTTTAACCAATGCTGGTTCCCTTCCCATATCTTGGTTTTCTAACTCACTAGCCGCCTTTAAATATGGCTTTGCCCATCTTGAGTAAAGTTTTAAACTGTTTACTTGGCTTCTTAAGTAGCTCTTTTCAATTTCATATCTTTTTCTTAATTCTTGTTCAGATTGTGTTAACCAAATGTTGAATTCGTGAATTCTTGGAATTAAGATTCTTTTAACTCTATCATTTAAGTCTAATTTTTCAGCGCTTTTTTCATCCTTTGAAGCTAAAAATGCATCTATTAATGTGACAAATCCTGCTTGTCCAAGAGCCATTGCCTTTATGCTTGAATTTCCCTTTTGTATATCTACTTTATCCATCCAGATTTGTTTTAAAGAAAGTATTGCCCCATCTTTTTTATCAGGAGATTTTAAATCATCGTAACTTTGTAATCTTGTTCTGAATTCCTTTAAATCATATATTATGTTTAATACACTTCTCAATACGGTATTAATATCTCCCATAACTTTCATGGCTTGATTTTGCATTATTGTTGCTTTTTGCCCCAGTTCTGAAAAATGTCCTGAACCTGGTGAAGAAGAAAAATTATCTATTAGCTTTTCAGTTTTTAACCCAAAATCACTCATTAAATCTAATATGAAAAAGTATATTTGTTCCAGCTGTTCTACTCCAGAATCATATCCTAAAGTGTGGAAAGCTACAGGACCATCTTTATACTTAGGATTTATTTTTCCAATTATGTCTGAAATTACTGAACCCATTAAAAATTAAGGAATTTCTTATTTAAAAAATGTTTGATAGCTATATTTAAAAATAATCGGTATTTTTATTATTTATGGGATTTTTTAGCAGGAGAGATAGAATTGTAGATTTAACCGAGGAACAGAATTATGAAAGAAAACGTTCTAAGGACGCTTTAAAGAATAAAACCTCAGAGCCTTTATCTACTTCTTCTCAAGAAAGTTCCGGGGGAGGGTTTTTCAATTTTTTTGGAGATACAAATACCCAAAGAACTTCTGAACAATCAAATAACTCTTCATCTTCTGGATTTAAGCCTGCAGAGGATTCTGAACCTGGTGAATCTTTGGATGCATATGAAAAAAGAAGAAGACTTGCAAAAAGATTAAAAGATATGACGGACCGGATTGAAGATATGTCTAATCAAATTTATTTATTGCAACAGAGGGTTGAGTTGCTTGAAAAGAAAGTTAGGATTGGAGGTTCAAGTTCTGTAGATTAATATGAAAGATTTCAATAAAAAAGCAAGAGCTTATGCGCTTAAAAATGCTCTCCACTATAACGGAAAGGCAAATCAAGGAGCAGTTATTTCTGGATTGTTTGCTGAAGGATTGAAAAAGGAGGATGTAAAAAAGTTTTCGAAAGAGATCAATGAAATTGTTTGTTCTGTAAATAATCTTTCTTTGGAAGAACAGGAAAAAGAATATGAAAAAATTAAAGAATTAGTTTCAGAAAGAGAAACAAGGGAGGGATTGGAAGAGCTTCCAGGAGTTTCTTTAAAGAAGGGGGTAATTATGCGATTTAGACCTGCTCCTTCAGGACCTTTACATGTAGGACATATAATTTCTAATTTAATTTCTTCGCTTTATGTTAAAAAATATGGGGGGAAACTTTATATAATTATTGATGATACCTCTCCAGATACTACTCTTTCAGAAGCTTATACAAATATAAAAAGAGATTGCGATTGGATTTTTGGAAATGTTACCGAATATATTAATTCTTCTGATAGGATGAATTTATATTACGAATATATTGAGAAGATTATTAAAAAGAATAGGGGTTACATATGTACTTGTTCTCCTGAAAAGTTTAAGGGATTTTCTGAACTCAAAGAAAATTGTCCATGTAGAAATAATGATCTCAAGGAGAACATTTACAGGTGGAGTAAAATGCTTGATAAGAAAAAAGGATTTAAACCTGGAGAAGCGGTGTTAAGGTTTAAGTCGGATTTGGGAATGCAAGATCCTAATCCTGCAATGAGAGATTTTCCTCTTGCTAGAATAATTGAGAAAGAGCATCCTAAACAAAAAAATAAGTATAGAGTTTGGCCTTTAATGAACTTAGTTGTTTCTGTTGATGACATAGAATTAGGTATGACTCATATTATTAGAGGAAAGGATCATATGGATAACGCAAAACGACAGAAGATGATTTTCGATTTATTTGGAAAGAATTTTCCCTGGACATATTTTATGGGTAGAATAAAATTCAAAGATTTAATTTTATCTAAAAGAAAGATTAATGCGTTAATTGATTCTGGAGAGTTTTCCGGAGATGATGATGAAAAAATACCTACTATTGCTTCTTTAAGGAAAAGGGGATACAAGCCTGAAGCATTTGTAAAATTTGTAGAGCAAAGGGGTTTAACAGAGGTTGACAAAGTCATTGATAGTAAAGAATTCTTTAAAATTATTGATAGTTTCAATAAATAAAAAGGTTTTTATAGGTGTTTTTTCTTATTTTACTAACCAGTAATGGTTATGCGTTTGAATGGAAATTTAATTTTCCTTCAAATATTAAATAGTCTGAAAGGAGGTTGATATGAAAAATAATAAAAAGGGTTTGTCCACAATTGTTGCGACTTTGTTGATAATTCTGCTTACTCTTGTAGCAGTCGGTATAATCTGGTTAGTTATAAGGGGTGTTGTGCAGGGAGGGGCTGATGATGTGAATATCAGTTCAAAGTGTTTATCATCTGAAGTTGTTGTAACTCAAGTTAATTCTGCTGGTGGAGATCTTTATGATGTAACTCTTAATAGAAAGAGGGGTACAGACGAGATTGGAGGAGTTAAATTGGTTGTTAGCGATGCTGAGGAATTAGAAAGTTGTCCTACTGACATATTGAATGAAGACTATCCTTTACCAGCTCAGAAAACTACAACTGTTCAAATAGATTTGGCAGCAATGGGTTGTGCAGGTTTAGTTCCAAGTAAAGTAGATGTTGTTGTATTCTACTTGAATGAGGACACTAACGAGCAATCTTTCTGTGAGACAACAAGCACTTTCCAGATTTATTAATTTTTTATTTTTTTATTCTTTTTTTATTCTTTTTTATTATTGGTTAATGGATATTTTGTTTAATAAAATTCCCAAAATATTTTTATTAATTAAGTAAAATCATACCCTTGTTCAATTTACAAGAGTAATCAATGATAGTATTCTCCAAGGTATTATAGATATATATTAACAAAATTAATTGTTTTTAACTATCCTATAAACTTCTTCGTTTTTTCTCACTAAGGGAAGTTTTATTCCTATCTCTTGCCCCTTTTTTCCGGAATTAACTGATTTATTATTAATCTCAATACCTTCTACTTTAGAGTTAGTTATTCCAGTTGTTTTACCTATAACTGCAATTTTATCTCCAATCTTTAATTCCGAGACTAATTTTATTGTTGCTACCCCTATCTTTGGATAATAATGAGATATCTTTCCTACAAATTGCTTTTTTTCTGTTGCACTTGAATGTTCTATGTTTGAAAAGTCTTTTTGGGTTGGTAGCCCCAGGTAGAATCCAGAGGAGAAACCCTTGTTATAAACTTTTTTTAGTTCTTCAAGTGATTCTTCTATTTCTTGTTTTGTAAGTTTATTATCAAGTGCTTTTCTGTAAGCTCGGATAACTGTATCTAGATATCTTGGTTCTCTGTTTCTTCCCTCTATCTTAAAACAAGTTATACCTGCTTTTTTTAATTCTTCAATAAAAGGAAGGGTGCATAAATCTTTTGCTGAGAGTACATGATTATTTTCAATTTCCAATTCATACCCTTCCTGGGTGTCTTTTATTGTATAACTCCTTCTGCAGGGGTGTATACATTCTCCCCTGTTTGCAGATTTGTTGAATAAAAATTGAGACATCAAACAACGTCCACTAACCGCAAGACACATTGCTCCGTGGATGAATACTTCTACTTTGATATCTATTTTTTTTATTATTTCTTTTATTTGTTTAAGATTTAATTCTCTAGCAAGTATTATTCTTTCAGCCCCGAGATCTTTGTAAAACTTTGCAGATTCAATATTTGAAATTGAGGCTTGTGTGGATATATGAAATGGAATTTTATGTTTCTTACATAAACTAATTACTCCTAAATCCCAACATATTATTGCATCTACTTTTCCTTTTACTCTTTTTATTATATTCTCAATTTTTGAAAGTTCATTGGTGTATATTATTGAATTTAAAGTTAGATATTTCTTTATTTTTTTATTTTTGTTCTTGTTGCATATTTCGTTTATTTTACTTAAGTCTTTTATTTCAAAGTTTCTTGCATTTGCTCTTAATGAGAATTCTTTTAATCCAAAATAAACTGCATCTGCTCCTGCGTTAATTGCAGTGGTAAGCATTGCAAAGTCTCCAGCCGGGGCTAAGAGTTCATATTTGTTCGATTTTATTTTTTTTGAAGGTTTATTCATTAGAATAAAGAGAAATAGGAGTTTTTAAGATTGGCGGATTAATCTTATTTTTTGTTTCTTAATTTTTTTTCAGTCTCAGCAATTGCAACTCTCGTTTTTATTATTGTGTCTGGATTCAATGAAATAGAATCTATTCCACATTCAACTAAGAATTGTGCAAAATCCGGGAAATCTGAAGGGGCTTGTCCACATATTCCAATTTTTCTTTTATATATTTTACATTTTTTTATAACATCTGCTATAAGTCTTTTTACTGCTTCATTTCTTTCGTCATATATATCTGAAACTATTGAAGAATCTCTATCTAATCCAAGAGCTAATTGAGTTAGATCATTACTTCCTATTGAAAATCCATCAAATATTTCTGAGAATTGGTCACAAAGTATTACATTTGAAGGTATCTCACACATTACATAAACTTCTAAATCGTTTTTCCCTCTTTTAAGCCCATTTTCTTCCATTATTTTTAACACTTTTTTACCTTCATCTACTGTTCTGCAAAATGGAATCATTATTTTTACATTTTTTAATCCAAATTCTTCTCTTACTTTTTTGAATGCTTTACATTCAAGGATAAATCCTGGTTTGTATTCATTTTTGTAATATCTTGAAGCTCCTCTCCATCCAATCATAGGGTTTTCCTCTTTTGGCTCGTATTCTTTTCCTCCAATTAGGTTTGCGTACTCGTTTGTCTTGAAATCACTTGTTCTGACAATTACATCTTTTGGGTAAAATGCAGCTGCAATCATCCCAATACCTTCTGCTAGTTTGTCTATGAAATATTGTTCTTTGTTTTTGTATCCGTGAGTTAATTCATCAATTTCTTCTTTTAATTTTTCATCTTTTATCTTATTGTAATTTACCAATGCCATAGGATGTATTTTAATATGAGAATTAATTATGAATTCTTCTCTTGCAAGTCCTACCCCTTCGTTTGGAGTGAAACTTTGTTCGAATGCCTGGTCTGGAGCACCTATATTCATCATTAGCTTTGTTTTTATCTTTCCTAATTCTTTTAAATTATGTTTTTGAACTTCGTATTTTAATATTCCTTCATAGACTTTTCCTCTTTCTCCTTCGGCACAGCTTACAGTTATATTCTGTCCTTTCTTTATTTTCTCAGTTCCTTTGTTTGTTCCAACAACACAAGGAATTCCTAGCTCACGCGAGATAATTGCAGCATGACAGGTTCTTCCCCCTCTGTTTGTTACTATTGCTGAAGCTATTTTCATTATGGGTTCCCAATCAGGATCTGTCATATCTGTTACCAATACTTCTCCTTTTTTGAAATTATTAATTCCTGAAACGTCTTTGATTACATTTGCTCTTCCGCATCCTATTTTTGATCCAACACTCCCTCCTTCCACAATTATTTTTCCTTTTTGTTTTAGAATGTATTCTTCAAGTATATTCATATCTTTTTGACTGTTTACAGTCTCGGGTCTTGCCTGAACAATAAACAATTCTCCTGTTTGCCCATCTTTTGCCCATTCCATGTCCATAGGCTTGAATTTTTTTGCTTTTTCGCTATAATGATCTTCAATTATACATGCCCATTTTGCAAGTTGTAACACTTCTTTATCTTCGAGAGAGAATTTTTTTCTATCTTCCGGATCTACCGAGACATTTTTTGTGGGTTTTGTTCCCTCATGAGAATAAATTAATTTCTGAATTTTATCTCCCAGCTTTCTTGAGATTATTGGTTTATATCCTTGTTTTAAGGTGGGTTTATGTACATAGTACTCATCTGGATTTACAACTCCTAATACTATATTTTCTCCCAATCCATAAGACGAAGTAATGAATACAGCATCTTTAAATCCAGATTCTGTATCAATAGAGAACATTACTCCAGAACATGCTAAATCGCTTCTTACCATCTTTTGAACACATACCGATAATGCAATACTAAAATGATCAAATCCTTTGTCCACCCTGTAAGATATTGCTCTGTTTGTAAATAAAGATGCAAAACATTTTTTACATGATTCTATTAAAGCCTTATGTCCTTTTATATTTAGGAAAGTCTCTTGTTGTCCTGCAAAACTTGCATCTGGCAAATCTTCTGCGGTTGCAGAACTTCTAACTGCAACATCTAGATTATTTCTTTTGTATTCTTTGCATAGTTTTTCATAGTTTCTTATTATTTCTTCTTCAAGGTCTTTTGGTAATTCACTTGAGAGTATTGCATCTCTTACTTTTTCTCCTCTTTCAGAAAGATTTTTCATATCGTGAGTGTTTAAATCTGAAAGAATCTTTTTTATTTTATCTTTTATCCCGGCCTCTTCAATAAAATATCTGTATGCGTTTGCAGTTATAGCAAATCCGTTTGGAACCTTAACTCCTTTTTTATGAAGTTCTCTGTACATTTCTCCTAAAGAAGCATTTTTTCCTCCTACAAGTGGGACATCTTCAATTGACAATTCATTGAACCATAGAATTTTCTCTTTTTTCTTATCCATCTTCACCTCTATCCTTTAAATAAATGAAATTCGTTATTTAAAGGTTTCTTTCTTATTTTAGAAAGATTTATATCTAGGGTTTTATTATTTTTTTTATGGGAGAGGAGAATGGATACAATACTTTAGCTATATTAGCACTTGTATTTACATTTTTATTTTTTCCCGTTGGATTTATCTTAGGAATAATTTCTCTTTCTCAAATAAAGAAGACTCATGAAAAAGGAGAGTGGATGGCAATTGTTTCTATTGTTATTGGAAGTATTTTCTTTCTTTTCTTTATCTTAATGATACTCATAGGAATTGCTTGGATAGGAATTAGAAATACTGTTAACGAGGGGGATTTATACTCCAGTTTGAGCTATAAGTGTGCTAATACTGAAGTTAGGGTGATTGGTATTGTGAACATAATGCCCGAGGTATATGATGTAACTCTTTCAAGAGGATTTAATGATGGAAATGAAATTATTGGAGGGGTTAGTTTAGTTTTTACCAATAGGGATAATGTGGGAGTTCATATTTATGATGTTCCAGGAGATATCTTTGAAGAAACTATCCGGGTTAGTATCCCTGAGGAAAAGCTGGAAAATCCCAATAAAGTTGATGTTATTGTTTACTTTTTAGACGATTACGGTAATAAACAATTTTGCGATAATTCTAACAGTTTTGAAGTTTATTAAATTGAGGAAACAAAAAGAATTAAAAGTCTTTGAAATTCATTAGACTAAGATACCAAATGAACAAGAATAATTATGCTTATATTATAATGGGTGTGGCTGTATTATTGGTAATTGCAGTAATGGTTCCAAAATACATTGCTGGGAATACTTCTGGAGATAAGGTTAAAATTTCTGGAGAGGTTGAAAAAGTAGAGATTTATCATTTCCATACAACTGAGCAGTGTTATTCTTGCAAGACGGTTGGGGCGTATGCAGAAGAAACAATCAATACTTATTTTTCTGATCAACTAAAATCAGGGAAAGTCGTTTTTGCTTCTATTAATATTGATTTGTCTGAGAACAAAGAACTTGTGGATAAATATGAAGCTAAGGGTTCTTCATTGTTAATTGGAACTTATGGGAAAGATGGAAGTTTCGTTAAAGAAGAAAACGTAAATGTTTGGTATAAAATAAGTAATAAAGAAGATTATATGAATTATTTAAAAGGGGTTATTGAAGGGAAGTTAGCAGGAAGTTAATATGAGTTTAATGTCTTTTATGGAAGCTATGTCAACAAGCAGTTTTCCATTAATTGCTGCATTTTTTATTGGATTAATGACTGCAATAAGCCCTTGTCCTTTAGCAACAAATATAACAGCTATTGCTTATATTTCCAAGAAGATAGATAATGGTAAAAAAACATTATTGACCGGATTTGTTTATACTCTTGGAAGAATGTTCACTTATGTTCTTCTTGCAGCATTAATTGTTTATATTGGAGTTAACGTTCAAGCCATATCTCTGTTCTTGCAAAAATATGGGACAATGATATTAGGACCTTTATTGATATTCATAGGATTAGTAATGTTGAACGTTATAAAATTTCCTCACTTGAAATCTGGAAATAGAATGAATAAGATAAAGGAGAAACTTTCAGAGAAAGGATATCTTGGAAGTTTTTTATTGGGAGTTTTATTTGCCTTTGCTTTCTGTCCATTTAGTGCTGTCTTGTTTTTTGGGATGTTAATTCCTTTAGCGTTGAAATATTCTGATGCTTTCCTAATTCCATCTGTATTCTCTCTTGCAACAGGACTTCCAGTAATAATCTTTGCGTTTATCTTAACATTTAGTGTAGCTAAAATAGGAAGGGTAATGAATAAAGTTCAAACTTTTGAAAAGTATGCTAGGTATGTGATTGCATTTGTATTTTTAATTGTTGGAGTTTATTATACGATAAAAATTTGGTTTTAAACGAGAGATTTAAATATTGGTATTCATCAATATGTAAGGAGGTACAAAAAATGAAAAAACAAACAGCATTAAAGACACTCTTTTATATTTCACTTGCAGGAGTTTTATTTTCTGGTTATTTAAGTTATACTGAAATTTTTCAGCAAGTTTGTGCTTTGGGAGGTTCATGTAGTACAAAGATATTTACCCTTCCTTCATGTGTTTACGGTTTTGTAGTTTTCCTTGCTGGATTAATTGTATCAATTATTGGATTAAGGAGTAAAAAATAATGAAAATAAAAATTTTAGGCTCAGGATGTCCAAATTGTAAGGTTCTTGAAGCAAATACAAAAAAGGCTTTAGAAGAATTAAAGATAAAAGCAGATGTAGAAAAAGTTACGGACATGGCTAAGATCATTGAATATGGGGTTATGTCTACTCCTGCCCTGGTAATTGATGAAAAGGTTATCTCTTTTGGTAGGGTTTTGTCTCCAGAAGAAATTGTGAAATTGATAAACAAAAAGAATTAAAAGTCTTCTAAATTAGTAATTTTAGTTGGTTTAATGAATGTATATTCGTGAACCGACATATATATTGGCGGTTGTAGTATTATGCTATCAACTACCAAAGTTTGATAAAAATGGTCCAAACATAATCATTGTGACAATTAGAATTAATATCCAAATAATAAATTCAAATATATCTTCTGATAAATTTTCTTTATACATAAAAAATTCTTTTTCACTATCTCTCCATAAAAAAAGTAATGCAAATAAAACAAATATTACTATGTGCCAATCAAGACCAAATACTACAACCATAAATAAGGATAATGAGATAAAAATTGGGAAAGTGAGAAACCTAAATGTATTATAACCAAAGATTGTTTTAAAAGGAATATGATGTGGAGGGAGATATTTTTTTACCATAATTAAGCCAGATATAAGAACAATAAAAATCTATCTAAAAGAAACTATTAACTTAAAAAGAACAAAACAAAAAGAATTAAAAGTCTTCTAAATTGGTTAAATTAGTGCTGTGATTAATTTCACAACTGCACATTTTCATGGCGGTTGTAGTACAACTATTAACAGCCCCCAGAATGAAACTCGCCACCTACATTTGAACACGTTCTTTCATTTGTGCATACAAGGTTAGCTATTTCATAATTTGCTTCTGGAGAAACACATTTAAAAGTTTCTAAATTACAAATTGCACTAATATATTTCGTATTGGAACTATTACTTTCCCAACATCCAACACATTTACAATCTTTGTCTGATTTACAACTTATATTATTTAACTGACTTTCATTTATCCAACATTGTGTTATAGTTTTACAACTACTCCCCCAAAAAAATAAAACAATGAAAAATAGTAACCCTATTGATAGTATAATAATAAGACCAATGGTACTCTTTTTCATGATTACTAAAAGAACTACTTATTTTAAAATATATCGTTAATGTTTATTTAGCAAAACAAAAAGAATTAAAAGTCTTCTAATTTAGTAAAATTGGTTGGTTCAAAGTTTAGAACCGACATATGTATTGGCGGTTGTAGTATAACGGTAGTACGTACGGTTGTGGTCCGTATAGAGAGGGTTCGATTCCCTCCATCCGCCCTTCTTAATCTTTTGAATATCTTTTTAAAATACACTCTCTTTATCTTTAGATGTTAAAAAGAGGGAGTAAGAAAGGTTTTTCAAAAACTGCTGCAATACTTATTTTTGTGTTTGTTATACTTCTTGTAGTTGCTTTCATTGTTATAAAAGAAGTAGTTATAGATGAGAATGAGCAGAATACTCTAGGAAAGTATACCTTAGACCTTGAATTATCTCAGGTTCAAATTAAGGATAACAATTCTTTGCTTATTTTAGTTAAGAGAAATATTGGAAAAGGGGAGTTTATTGGTATGAAATTTATTATGGACGATGGGAAACATACTGAAACAATTCTGGTGAATGAAACTTTAGAGGAATTGGGTTCGAAGATATTTTTATTTTCATTAAATATTACAAATGCTTCAAAGATGAAGAAAGTTTCTTTAAGTCCTGTTTTTGAATTTGAAATCAAGGAAAGAAAGATTGGGAATATTCAAATAAAAAAAGGAGACTTAGGTAATATGGGGGATGAGTATATCTTTGGTTCTTCTGGAACTACAAGCTGTATAATTTATTGTCCTTCAGGGGCAGAGTGTGGAGACGATGGATGTGGAGGACAATGTGCTGGAGGGTGTACTCGGGAGGGATATATTTGTTTTAATAGTAAATGTATTCCAAGTTTAGAAACAAAATGCGGACGCACAATTGTAAATATAAATCAAGTTAGTAATGTTACAACTAATTATAGTGTTGTTCTTTCTAGATTGGGTTCCGGGGAAGATCAGATGGGAGGGGTAAAATTAGTATTTACAAATGAAAGTGGATTTTCAAGCTTTGTAATAGATGTTGAGGGAAATCTTGTACCTTCTGAGCAGGTTACTAAATATGTTTTAATTTTAGAAGAACATCTTGAAAATCCTAAAAATGTTCAAACAATTGTTTATTTTATTAATGAGGATGGGATGGAGGAAGTTTGTAGGCCTTCAAGTAAGTTTTCCTTTCAATAATAAAAAGTATTAAAAATAGATTTCTATTAAGATGTGCTAGGAGTGAAAGATGAAAAAATATGATATATTAATAATTGGGGCTGGTCCTGCTGGATTAACTGCTGGATTATATTCAGCTAGAAATGGGTTGAAGGTTGGAATAATTTCTAAAGATATAGGGGGGACAACTAATTCTATTTTAAGGATTGAAAATTGGCCTGGATTTAGGGGTTCTGGGCCTGAGCTTATGAAAAAATTTTATGAGCAAGTTAAGGAATATGAAGTTGATTTTATATTGGAAGAAGTGTCTTTAGTTGAGAAGCAGAAATCAGGAAAAGAATTTATTGTGAAAACAGCTAAACAAGAATTAAAATGTAAGTCTTTGATAATTGCTACAGGTACTGAGAGAAAAAAGTTAAAGATTCCTGGAGAAGTTGAATTGTTAGGTAAAGGAGTTAGCTATTGTGCTACTTGTGATTCTTTTTTCTTTAAGAATAAAAATGTAGCAGTTATTGGGGGGAGTGATTGTGCTGCAACTTCTGCAATTATTCTTTCAGATATCTCAAAAAAATTGTATATAATTTATAGAGGAGAGAAATTAAGATGCGAGAATATAAATGAAGAAAAATTGAAACAAAAAGAAAATGTTGAAATTCATTATAATTCAATACCTATCGAGATAATTGGAGAAGATAAAGTTGAGAGTATTAGCTTATTTTCAAAGGGCAAAAAAGAAAATTTAAAGGTGGATGGGATTTTCATTGAAATAGGTTCTTCTCCTCTTTCAGAATTCACAAATAAACTTGATTTGAAGATGGACGCGGAAAAGTTCATTAAGGTTGATGAGAATATGAGCACTAATATCCCCGGTATTTATGCTGCGGGGGATGTTACAGATAATAAATTAAAGCAAGTTGTTGTTGCTGCTTCCCAAGGAGCAATTGCAGCAAAGTCTGCTTATGATTGGTTGGGTAAGCAGTAATCTTTATATGACATTAAATTTTGAAATTGAAAAATTGAGAAGGGAATTGAAGAGACTTAGACCTAAGAGGGTCTTAATTCAACTTCCGGAGGGGGTTAAACAAAATGCTTTTGATTTATTGAAGACATTTCAGGAATTGAATATAGATGTTGTTTTTTCAGGCGAAACCTGTTGGGGAGGATGTTTTGTTGCAGTTGATGAAGCCAAGGCGGTTAAAGCAGATTTGATTGTTCATTTTGGTCATTCTGAATTTATGAAGGCCGATTTTCCTGTTATTTATATCCCAATTAAGGATGAACTTGATTTAACTCCTTTATTAAAGAAATCCTTGAAAGAATTAAAAGATTTTAAACGAATAGGGTTGAGTTTGTCTGTTCAACATTTGTATGAAGCTGATAAGGTTCTAAAATTTTATAAGGACAATAAAAAGCAAGTAATACTTTCAACTAAAAAAGGTAATATCTTTAATGAAGGTCAGGTTGTTGGATGTCAATATCTTGGGCTTAAAGATATAGAAGATAAAGTCGATTGTTTTGTTGTGGTTGGAAATAATTTTCATTCTATGGGAGCAGCTCTCGCGGTTGATAAAACTGTATTCTTAATTGATGTTTATAACAATGAAGTAAAAAGTATGAAGGGAGTTAAAGACAAGATATTAAGACAGAGAATTTTATCTGTTGAAAAATTCAAAGAAGCTAAAAAGATAGGAATAATTATGGGGGTTAAACAAGGGCAGCAGTTTGGGTCTTATAAATTATTAATGGATAAATTCAAGAAAGCGGGTAAAGAAGTTGTTTTGATAACTATAAGTGAATTTTCTCCAGACAAACTAATTAACTTTTAT
Organism: Candidatus Woesearchaeota archaeon; assembly: GCA_964612685.1. Taxonomy (GTDB): domain Archaea; phylum Nanobdellota; class Nanobdellia; order Pacearchaeales; family GW2011-AR1; genus MWBV01. The sequence continues at coordinate 48,639 of CAZTCF010000003.1, read as the reverse complement.
GATATTGAAGGATTTGTTGAATTAGCTTGTCCAAGGATTGCAATAGATGACTTTGCAAAATACAGAAAACCCTTAATTACTTTTAAAGAAGCATTGGTAGCACTTGGTGAAAAATCTTGGGATGAAATTATAAAAGAAGGATTACTTTAAGGTTATTATCAGATATTTTTAATTTGTTTGAAATCATTCATAGTAAGTAGGTTATCAGTTGAACATTGTTTTATGATGTTTTAGATTATTAATAATTATTCCATATAAGTGTAAGGTTTTTATATTGATTTTTCTTGGTTGTTCTATGAAAAGAGGGGAGATGAGAATACTTTTTGTTTGTAAATATAATCGATTTAGAAGCAGGGTAGCTGAAGCATATTTCAATAAAATTAATAAGAATAATAATTTTAAGGCATTTAGCAGAGGGGTTATAATCGGAGATTATCCTCTTAATAGAACAGAAGTAAGCATGGCAAAAAAATTGGGCATTGATATTTCTGGAAGGCCTAAGGGGATGGAGATAGAGTTGTTGAAAAAAATAGATCTGGTTGTTATTGTTGCGGACAATGTTCCTAAAGAAGTTTTTTATACTACTTTTAAAGGAAGGGTTATTGTTTGGAGAATAAGAGATTTAGAGCATGGTGATGGAAAAGATTTAATAGAAAGAAAAATTATTAGAATAATGGGAAAAGTCAGAAAGCTTTTAAAGAAACTTGAAAAAGAATCTTTTAGAAGAAGGCTTAAACTTAATAAGAAAAAAGCCAAGGAAGATCACATAAACCGAGGAAATAGAAAATGACAATAGAGACTGTTAAAGGATTCAAGGATTACACAGGAGAAGAAGCTCGTAAAAGGGCCGAGATAAGGAAAATACTAGTGGATACTTTTGAAAGATATGGTTTTGAGTCTGCAGAGACCCCTTTAATTGAGTATAGGGAATTCGTTCAGGGAGAAAACAAGCAGGATGAAGCTGTAAGTGATATTTTCAAGTTGAAAGATAAGGGTGAGAGGGATTTGGCTTTAAGATACGAATTTACATTTCAATTGAAAAGGCTCATGCAAGGTAAGAAATTACCTTATAAGAGATATCAAATTGGAGAGGTTTTCAGAGATGAGCCTGTAAATAGTAATCGGGTTAGGCAAATTCTTCAGTGCGATATTGATGTGGTAGGAAGCAAGGTAAGAGATGAGGTTGAAATCTTATCTATTGCAAGAGAGATATTAAGCAAAATAGGAATTAAGTTTGTGATATATTTTAATAATAGAAAATTGTTAAATGAAGTATTGGAGAAAGAAGGAGTTAATGAAAAGGATAAGGTTAATGTCATAAAGGAGATTGACAAGTTAGATAAATTGCCTGAAAAGGAAGTTAAAGGAAATCTTAAGAAATATAATGCTGAAAAAGTTCTTGAAATATTCAAGAAACCAGAAAATTATTTTTTGAAATATGAATCTTATAAAGAAGTTAAAGAATTTCAAGAATATCTTTCTATATATGGGGTTGAAGCAAAATTCACTCCTTCTCTTGCTAGAGGATTAAGTTACTATAATGGAACTGTTTTTGAAATAAGGACAGATAAAATGAGAGAGAGTATTTGTGGGGGAGGGAGTTATGAATTTAATGGGGTTCAGTGTACAGGGATAAGTTTAGGTTTAGACAGGCTTGCTATGCTTTCAAACTTTAATTTCACAAAAAATAGTGTGCTTATTGTTTCTTTGAATGAGGATAAACAGGCAATAAAAATTGCAAGTATGTTGAGAGATAAAGGGGATGCAGCATCTATTTATTATGGTAAACCAAGTAAAGCATTAGAGTATGCAAATTCTTGGAATATAAAACAGGTTATATTTGTAGGAGCAGAAGAAGTTAAAAAAAAGAAGTTTAAGGTTAAGGACATGGTTACTGGAAAAGAGAAACTCTTAACTTTGGAAAAGAGAACAAAAAAGAATGTTATTGTTCAAAGGAAATAATTAATCATATTCAAAAATGGGAAAATTTAAAGGGGTTGGAGTTAATCCAGAATTGCCAATTGTTTTAATAGTCACATTTATCCTTCTTTTAGGAGGGGTTTTATTGATGTTTCTTGGAGGAAGTTCTGAATTTAATTTTTATTCTTCAAAAATTGTAGTTGATGGGCAAAATATACAAGAAGAGCTGCATTACAAGCCGGATAAACCTTATCATACTTTATATAGAGGTTTTGAAAGCGAGATATATTCTTTTAATAGTTCCCATATTTATTCAGAAAATTATCTTCTTATTAAGGGGGTTGAGTGTTCTAGTGGAAATTATTATTTTAAAGATTATTATGGAAATTCTTATCCTAACATTTATCTTTATACTGAAAACAATGAATATGGGTGCACATTTGGAAACGAGTTGGGTTTTTTAGAAAATCAAGAATACACTATTAATGCAGATTATGAAATTCACCCAGAGAATTTGTTCATGGTTGAGGGTAAGTATTACATTAAGTTTGTGGCGTACTCTCCTGGAAATCATATAAAACTTACAAATGAAAATTTTGAGATATATGGAGAGGTTGTAAAAGATGAGAGGTATCTTGAAAATCAAAATGTTATTTTATATATTCCTTACTCTGGAGATATATCTGGTTTTAATATAATTGAAAAAGATAAATTTGAATTTGATTCAAATCTTAAATATAAAATAAAATTTCTTCTTTTTTTATTTCCAGGAATTTTCTTTTTTTTAGTATGGTTTATTTTTGGAAAAGAAAACACTTATGAACAAATACCTAAGGAATTAAGTTCATTTCCAAGTAAAAGAATTTTTTGGGAAGTTGCTGCTTATTTCAATCCTCCTTTTTCAAGGATTGGTAAAAACTTTTTTGCCGCTACACTTTTAAATTTTTATAATAAAAAAATAATTGATATAAAAGAAAAAGATAAGGAGATTTATATTAAATTAAACAAGTTTGAAGGAGATACTTTAGAAAGAAAAATATATAATCTTCTTGGAGAAGCTGAAAAATTACTTAAAGCTAAATCTAAAAAAGGATTATTGCTTGGAGGTTTAACCTCTAAACAAAAAGAAAAATCTTTTGATGGGGAGTATTTTAACCTTAAAATTTCTATGATGAATTCTGAATTGTCAAGTGATTTTTTAGAGGTTAGAAATTATGTTCAAAGTGAAGGTAAAAAATACTTACATAATAATTCTGGAATTGTTATTCTTATTTTAATTTTATCTGGTTTTTTTGCATTTATTCTTAGGTCTAATCTTAATACTGGTATGGATTATTTGGATTTAATATACGTTATGTTTTTTCTTGTATCTTTTTTTACAATTCCTTTAACTCAAGGAACATTATTTTCTAAATACAAAGAAAATCATTATATTGAATATCAGAAATGGAAGTCCTTTAGAAGATATCTTAAGAATTCTTTTTCAATAAGAACCGCAACACATAAGACGGTTGTTATGTGGAATGAGTATCTTGTTTATGCTACTGCTCTTGGTGTCCCAGATAAAGTGATTAAAGAACTTCAAGCTAATAATTTGATTAATGATAGGCAAGTTAGTATGTATAATGGAGTTATTCTTGCTTCCTCAGCTAGTTTTTCCAGTGCTTCGGGTGGAGCAGGTGGTGGAGGTTTTGGAGGAGCAGGTGGTGGAGGAGCAGGTGGTGGAGGAGGTGGAGGTAGATAAAAATGACAGGAAAAAATTCTTCATTAAAAATAGTTTTACGCTCTATGGTTAATTTTGTTGTTTTAATCGTGGTTTTGATTATCTTAAATGTGCTTCTATCTTCAATACACAATAATACCTATATCAGAATAGTTGATTTTCTTACTTCACTTTTAGGTTTATTTTTCATACTTTTTTTGGTTGGGATGATAACTAGTCTTCTTTGGAATTTTCCCTTTCCCTTAAATCTTCTTGCACCAGTATCTTCTGGGGCACTAGGGGTTTTCATATTGAATCTTTTTTATAGAATTTTAGAATTTTCTCAGACATTTTTTTACTTTAGTACTCTGGAAAGAATATTGTCTTACAATTTGTATGTATATGTATTCTTTATAACTTTGATAATTGGATATCTTATTATTTTTGTTGAAGAAAATAATAAAAGGGAGAGTGAACCTAAAGAAAAGATTGAAGGTAAAGTTAAAAAGGAGAGTGTCAAAAAGAAAATTAAGGAAGAGGATTCGTTATTGAAAGGATTTAAGGATGAAACTAAGAAGGTATTTAATAATATTGAGAAGGCAGTAAGGGGTAAATCTAAAGAAAAAAATAAAAAAGTTAAGAAAAAGTAATCTCTTTGGAGTTATAATTCGAATTCTTCAATGAAATTAACTATGGTCTTGTATTTTTCTAGAAAATTAAATCCCTTTGGAGTTAATGTAACCTTTCTTTCTCCTGAATCCCCCTTTATTTCTTTTACAAATCCTTTTTCTAAAAGTTCTTTAAAGTATTCTTTAAATTTTGATGTTGAAATATTTGATTTTCTTATAAGAGGGGTTTGTCTTATTGAATTTCTGTTTTCTTGAATTACCTTAAGAATATCTCTTATTATTTCTAGTCTTCCACGTTTTTTCATTTTAGTTTGAACCTGTTTTTTTGAGAACTTTATAGAGTATAGTTAAAAATATTCCAATTGATGCAAGGTAAAGAGATATCTGATAAAAGTAGGAAGGGATTTGTATAAGTACATCAATTATATTTAATATCCAAAATAAAAATAGCAGGGTGTAAATTAGATGCATACTTCCTTTTTTCTTCTTTTCCTTGGATTGTTTGTGTGTTAAATATAATCCAAATATTGCTATAGCAAGAATAAACAAACTTGCTCCAATAAACACCCAAATCTCCCGGGTATTTATTATAATAAACGAAATTAGTATTGATATCATGTAAAATACTCCCAATACTATCTCTGATTTTTTATTCCATTTCTTACACATTAAACTATGTACTAAATAGAATACGGCTAGGGATCCAAAAAACATAAACATAAACAGGGTTATTGAACCCATATATCTTATATTAATATCCAGTATTCTTGAAGTTCCAAAGTAAACAAGCAGTATTTTTATGAATGATTTAAAGAAATATGCTATTGCAAACAATAAAAATGCCTGTCTGAAATATTTTATTCCCTTGTATGAACTTAATTCGTACATTTCTTTTGTTGAATAATAAATCATTAAACTAGATACGATTATTACGAACGAGTAAATAAGTTCAGTTCCAATTCCTTGGATTAAGTTATGCATCGGAGGTCCTGCCATTTTGTTGATATGTCCTGTTTATTATATCTGTTGAATTGATTATTTAAAGATTTTTAAGAGGAGTGGATTTATTGTCCATCTTGCTTTTAAAAGGATTTTTCTTGAAAAGTACAATACCTTGTAAGGAGGAATTTAAACATGAAAAAAATAACTGCTGGAGTTTTGGCTTTTTCAATAATAGCTCTTTTGGGAGTTAGTCTTGTTGCTGCTTTTCCATTTGGTTTTGGAAAGGGTATGAATCAGGATTTAACTGAAGAAGAGCAATTAGAAGCTCAGGCTTTCCATGATGAATTGCAAAAAGCAATCGAAGCTAAAGATTTTGCAACTTGGAAGAATCTTATGCAATCTCAATTGACAGAAGAGAACTTCAATTTTCTTGTTGAAAGACATCAGAATATGGAATACAACCAAGGTGAATATCAACAATTAAGAGAACAAGTTCAAGAAGCAATGCAATCTGGAGATTATGAAACTGCGCAAGAACTTAGAGAATAAATGGGAAAGAATACCATGGGCCTTGAGAAAGGAAGACGTTCTCAAATGAAAGGTTCAGGTTGTACTTTTAATTCTGAATAAGAATAATCTATTCTTATTTTTTTTAATTTAAAAATGGACGTCGCGTCCATCTTTTTTATATTTTAAAAAGAGAAAAAGCTAAAATAATAAATAAAAAAATAAAAAATTTACTTTAGCTTGAAAGTTGCGGTTATTGATGCACTTACTTCTTGTTCACCTGGTTGTATGTTTATTGCTGCCTCTTTTGCCATGGCAACATCTTCTTCTCTGTAAGCCATTCCACTGCTAGCAGTGTAAACGTTCCAAGGATAATATCCAAAGTCACCTGTTTGTACAGATATAAGTTCTCCTAATTCCTTTCCAAATCCAGATGCTATAGCTTCCGATTTTATTTTTGCATCTTCTGAAGCTTGTTTGAGAGCCTGGGTTTTATACTCTTTTTGAGATTCTTCTGTTAACTCAAAATTTATATAACTTATTCCTGCTCCTGCTTCAACTCCAGCATCAATGACAGACGATACTTCGTCCATCTCTTCTGAAGAGAGTTCAACCCATAAATAATGGTTTGCTGTATATCCTTCTGTTTTACTTTTTCTTTCTTTTTCATCCCAATAGGTATAAGGATAAACGTTGAAGCTTTGAGTTTTAACATCTTCTTTATCGAATCCTGCCATGATGATCTCTTCAATTAAATCTTCATATATTTCATTGTTTGCCTTTGTGGCTTCAGAGCTTGTATTTCCCTTTGTTTCAATATTGAAATAAACTGTAACTAAATCTGGCATTACCTTAATATTAGAGGTCCCTGTTTGTGTTACTGTTTTTCCAGAAGATTGAACTGGATTAAATACAACTAAAGCGAGGATTGCAATTATTAATACAACTCCAGCTATTATAGAAGTTATTGCAATTGCATTGTTTTTTCCCATTGTTTTTATTTTTTCCCTCCTTTCATCTATATTATTATACAAATTAAAGTTTTTTCCAATTTACTATTGTAAGTGAAAATATTATTATAAGGGCACCTGCTAGGAACCATGGCCATAATGAAATTGGAGCAGAAGCCATTAAAGATGAGTAGTCTGATGAAGTTCCTGTGCTGGTTACGACTTCTGCTCCTTTTAATAATATTTCTTGTGGATATTCCTCTACATAATCTCTTGCCGGAGATGTAACAACATTTTCTGTAACATAATTTCCAGCATATCTTATTTTTTCATAAACCCATACTGCAAAAGTTCCAGCGGCTGTTAAAATAAAGGCAGGGAGAATTGATTTGAACTTTTGAGAAGCAGATTTTTTTGGAGAAATTACAATTGATTTGTTGGATAATTCATACATAACTATTTTTTTTCCTTTTTTACTCCAGAAAAAATTATTTCTTTTTTGAATAAACCCCGATTCTACAAGTTTTTTTATATTGTAATCCAGAGTATTCATAGGTATGTTAAGCGCATCAGATAAATCTTTTTGGCTTGCCTCTTTTCTTTCGGATAAATATCCTATCACTTTTTTGCAGGTTTTGCTTCCTAAAACCTCAGATATTGCTTTGGATTTTGAATCTTCCAAAGATACTAGCATAAAATGATTTTCATCCATGAAAGATGTAAGTATAACTTATTTATAAATAATTTGAAAGGTTCAAATGAGATTGAAGCTATCTTTTAATTTGTTGTGAATAAAAAATTACCTGTTTTTCCTTTTATTACATATGTACATCCAGATATATATTATCTCAAGAATCCATATTAACAGGAAGTACTTTAGGAAATTCTCGTGTTTTATCATAGCCGGTATTCCTATTAAGGTTAGGAATACTGTTGATAGGGTTATTCTCCAAAATACCTTTTTATTATTCCCAAATGCTACCCACTTCTTTATAAGTTCATATCCTTCATCTTTCGATTTCTTTGACTTTTTTTTATTTTTCATAGTTTAACATCCCCATTCTACCCATTCTCCTCCAACGTTTAAGCATTGTTCTTTATTTCCATCGTATATTAAGTTTACACACTTTAATGTATTTAAATTGCAAGTCCCATGGATAGACCCAGAGTAACAATCTGTGTTTGATATACAACCAATATCAATTGAGGTTATTTCACACCTTCCTAAAGGTTGACAGGGAGCTCGCATTATGAAGTACCAATAAAAAAATGCTATTCCCAAAACCAAAACTAAAAGCAATACAGCACCACTTTTTTTACCCATTGATTATTATAGAGATTTTAATTGAATATTTCTTATTTACAATACCCCATTGCATCAGGTATATTTTTTGGAATATTGCAAATATACCCAGACGGACAGGTTAAACCCACAATTGTTCCACACTCGCATATGGTTTCACATACTGTTGGGCAGGCAACATCTTGTTTTCCTTGGCTGTTTATTGCACATTTGCTTCCACATTCGTTCCATCTTCCTCCCCCAGCAGTGCAACTTTCTGAAGTTAATACATCAGGCTTTAAGGACTCGCAATTTTCTTTATTGGATTTGAAAGAGGATTTGCATTGATTCATTTTTTGTTTGTAGTCATTTCTACATTCTGTTTTCATATTTTTTATTTGTGTTTTGTTTGTTATTTCCTGGTTTTTATATTTCTCTTTAACATTTGAAGCACAATTTTTGTAGGAGGTTTTTTCTTGTTTATAGCAGGAATTTTTTACTTTTGTTTGGTCGGATACACAAGAACCGTAATTTGATCTTTTCAATATATTTAGACTCTTTTCATTGGAATTGTTTTTTCCTATCTTGTCTCCTTCTGCAACTGCAAAAGATAAACCTAAGATTAATGTAAAACATAAAAAAAGTGCTAGAGTTTTACTATTTTTCATTCTTTGAAATAGGGATTGTAATTTATAAATATTATCCTATTGGCACATAAAAATTTATAAGCAGGGTTTATTTTATCTTTAAAATGAGGAGAGGGGGTTTATTTTTAGGAGTATTTATACTAACTTTGAGTTTAGCAAGTGCGTTTAGTGGAGGTTCTGGAACTATTGACGATCCATTTCAGGTAGGGACTTGTGTGGAGTTACAAGAGATTGGAGATTCTGTTTATGTGGATAAGGGTTTATATTTTATTCAAATAAATGATATTGATTGTTCTGATACTGTTAATTGGAATGAAGGTGCTGGATTTGTTCCTATAGGTAGGGGTAATCCATCTGGATTTCAAGGACAGTATAATGGACAAGATTATGCTATTTTTAATTTGTATATTAACACTCCTTTAAGTGAACAAACGGGTTTGTTTAATTTTCTCGGATCTGACTATTTTGTGTCTAGAATAAATTTGGTGAGTGCAACAATTTATGGTGGAGAGAAAACTGGAGGTGTAGTGGGGTATGCTAATAGTATTGTTTCTTACTCAAGTGTTATTGGTTCTAAAATTTATTCTAATTTTTATGGTAAGGTTGGAGGTATAGTTGGAGAGACTCATCCCAACAATGGTTTAGTTGTTTATTGTAGAAATGTTGATTCTTATGTTTCTGGTTTTCAAAGTGCGGGTGGAATTGTAGGTTTTAATGGTGGGAAAATAGAGAATTCTTATTCTACTGGTTCAGTCTCTGGAGCTCATTATTCAGGAGGATTGGTTGGTTTGAATGGAGGAAGTGTATCAAATTCTTATTCTACTGGAAGTGTGTTTGGAGAAGAGTATGCGGGGGGTTTAATTGGAGTTAATCCTGGTTTTTGCGTAAGTTCATTTTGGGATGTTGAAACTTCAGGACAAATAACAAGTGATTGTGGGATTGGGAAGATAACTAATGAAATGAAGACTTATTCAACATTTACAGATGCTGGATGGGATTTTGATAACATCTGGGGTATAAGTTCTTGGATTAATAATGGTTATCCAAATTTAGGATTAAGAGTATTTTTAGATAGTGATAATGATGGTATGTCTGATGAATTTGATTGTGAGCCTTTAAATCCTGCAGTTCATCAGGGTGCAGAGGAAATATGTAATGGTATAGATGATAATTGTGATGGGGATGTTGATGAAGGGTGTTATGAATGGAGTGGATTTTTGAAACCAGTTGATAATCTACCTATGTTAAATCTTGTTAAGGCTGGAAGTGCTGTCCCTATTAAATTTAGCTTGAATGGAGATAAAGGATTAGATATATTTGATTCAAATCCTGTCTCTTGTTGGACTTCTTGCGATTCTTCATTAATTGGAGATGTAATTGAAGAAACATCTACTGCTGGCCAAAGCACTTTATCTTATAATCCTTTAATTGATGAATATACTTATGTTTGGAAAACAGAAAAATACTGGAAAGGGAGTTGTAGGAAGTTTACATTAAATCTTAATGATGGGACATCACATTCTGCTAGTTTTGAATTTAAGTGATTATATTAATTACATCTTTAAATAAATGTAAAAAAGTAAGATAACAATTAAGATACCAATTGCGATTATTATTTTTTCAGTGAGAGTCATCTTTCTTTTTCCTTCCTTTATCTTTTTTATTGCCTCTGTTTCTCTAATCTCTTGTATTAATTGTTTTTTTAGTTTAGGGGTTTTTTCTTTCTGGTGATAATAGAATTGATTTTCCTCTTCCTCAATTTCTATTTCTTCTTCTCTTTCTTTTATTTCATCTATTATCTTACTTTTTATTTCTGTATGGTGATCTTCTTGGTTTAATAGCTGTTTTTTTCTTGATTCCTTTTGTTTCCAATAAAGGGGCACCTTTGGGTTGTAGTTTTTTTCATATATTTGCTTATCTTTTGATATTTCTGGAGAGGATTTTCCAATTTTATCTAAGAATAAGTCAATTTCCATAGATGACGTGAAAGGCTTTTTTCTTCTCAATTGTTCTTCATATAATGCATTTCTTTGTTCTTTGGTACAAAGATATAAGTTTTCTGGAGCATCATTGAATAGTTTACCATCTATATGATATATCTTATATTCTTCAAAGGGAAGAGGGTATTTGTTTTTATTTTTTACATAGATATGCTTTCTAGCTATATCTCTACTTAGTTTTTTACCTTCTTCCTCAAGAATCTCTTCTTTAATTGGACTTTTTTCCTCTTTTTTATCGCCCATGATTATTATATAAATTTTAAATTTATAAATCTGTCTTTAGTCTTCTAGATGTATATTCATTGAAATTAGTTGCTTTTTTATAATATCTTTATTCTCTTTCTCCTGAGACTGCATTTTTTCTTTGTTTTTTTCTGCCCATTCTTTTTCATTAATTAAATTGTCTATACCCTCTTTTATTCTCTCTATCTCAGAATATAGATGTTCTACTTCAATTTTTTTAATTTTATTTCTTGAAATTACTATCTCTTTTTCTTTTTGTTTTATGGTTTTTATTTTCTCATTAATTTTATTATTATTTAACTTGGATTCCTCTAGAAGTTCTATAATCTTTCCTTCTCCTTCCATTTTAAATTCGCTCAGAAAATTATCCTTGTATTTTTTAACTATTTCCATTTTTTCAGGGAATATATGGAAGAAATTTGAAAGTCCTTTAAAGTCAATTAGACCTCTAAATTCAATTATAATTTTTTCAAGATCCTCTTCTTTTATTTGTACATTTTTTTGATTTTCAAGGTATTCAAGATAATCTTTACCTGTTTTTATTTTGTCAAGTTCATCGTATCTTTCTTTACTTTCTTCTTCTTTTTCTTTAACTTTTTTTTCTATTGAGGATATATTTTCTTGTATTTTTTCTAATTTTTTGTTTATCTCATTGTTTTCTTCTAGCTTTGTTTGAATTACTTGAAGTCTTTTTTTATTGGATGTAATCTCTTTATCCTCATTAAATATTTTTAATAGTTCATTTGAGAAGTTTTTTAGGGTTTCTTTTATACTTCCCATCTCTTTTCCAATGAGTATAGTTGCCCTTTCATAGCTTTTTCCAGAGTTTTGGTTAAGACGTAAAAAAGCTAAATTTATTTCTTTTGTAGTTTCTTCTAGATTCTCTTTTTTAATACTTTCTATATTCTCTATAAATCTTTCTAAAAAATCTACGTACTTTTTTCTCCCTTCGTTGACTATTGACTTTATCTTATCGTTTTTCTCTTTTGATTCAATATCTACTCTATTTACAATTTCTATTTTCTCTTTAATCTCTTTTGAAAAATGGGATATTTTTTGATTAATTAAGGAGTTTCTTTCTTTTTCCTTTTCTTTTATTTCTTTTATCTTGGATTTTATAAATTCCTCAATATCTGGGAAGGCTAATTTCTCTTTTTCTGGCTCTATTTTTTCATCTTCTTTCAATACTTTTTTTAAAAAATCAAATATTCCCATTTCTATATTAAAATATCAGAGTTAAAAAAACCTTATATTTTTATTATTTAATACATAACTGCATAGAAATAATAAAGAGTTGTTGAGGTATCTGTTAGGTGTCCATCTTCAAGTACTATCATTTCAAAATCATGAGGATTATTGTCGAACCCGGGTAAATCTTCATTTAACAAGGATGTAAAGATAACACTAGATGTTGTGGGTTCATATAAGAGAATTTCTTCAAAATTATCGTCATTTCCATATCCTGAAGAATCAAAAATTCTGGTGTTTGGACATTCCCCTTCTGTAAACTCGTTTGCATTAACATAAAAGGTATTATGTGTTCCTATTCCTAAAAGGTAGAATGTTTCATCAACCCCATCTAAATCATCATTTTCAATCCCATATTGGGTTTCTAGTAATGTAAGGTTCGTTCCATATTGGTTTGTTGTTCCTCCATCTCCACTTTCATCTATGTATGTTCCTGAAGAGGTGAAGTTGAAACATTGTACATGATTCCAGGATATTGAATCATTTGTTGATGCAAATACTTCTCCTTCTGGAGAGGATAGGGACCAATTGTATAGAACGTTATTTCCCGAGTCTGCAAGTTGTATTGCTCCAGATACATTCCCATAATATCCTGCCCAGGCTTGGGTTATCCCCCATCCTTCTGGGGTTGTTATCTCTGTCACGTTTCCTGCAATTGCATCTAAACTTCCCGGGGGGGTTGCATTTTGATGACTTGAAGTAATGTTTGTAACGTTTACTCCTGTTGCTCCAGTACCAGTTATACCATGAATAATAAAATATAATCCATCCGTACTTATTTCTAATCTTGGACTTGAGAGGGTTAAAAGTTCTTCTTTAGTTATTCCGGGTTCATTTGAACATCCATAGTAGATTTGTTCGAAATTTGATGCTCCAGAACATACCACTACCCCATCCGTACCTTCTGTTATTGGAACATAGAGGTCAATATCCTCAAGGATTCCAGAGGTTGAGTGCATAAATGATTTCCCTGTTGCGAAGTCGGAATCTCCCGTTATATCTGATAAGTCTATATCTTCATCAAAGTTGACGTTAAATTTTGATATTTTTTTGTTGGATTTTTCAAGGTTTAATCGAACTATCCCCTGGAATTCTTCTCCTTCATTTATTTCAACTTCGTCTTTTTTTAGGTTTAAGTCTTTTGGTTTCTTTGTTAATTTTTTTGAGGTTATAGGGGGGTTGTCATTTCCATTATTATTTGAATTTCCATTTTCTCCATTATTTTCTCCCTCCTGATTTGTACCGGGGAGATTTTGTAGATTAGAGTTGCTAGAACCTCTCCTACTTTTTTTAGTTGTTTCTGGAAGGATTTCTGCATTCTCTTCAATAAAATAAACATCTTCTAGTCCAAGAGGGTTTTCCTCAAAGATATTTATTGACATTGCACTTCCCCTATTTGTACTATCTGAAATAGAACTCTCCTGTATTTCTTGCTCTCCTTCATTTAAACTTGAGAATCCTGTGAATGCTATCTTACTTACATTAATTAAGGATACCAAGACAACTATTATTAGAGCTAAAGCTATTACTAGCACAACTATTTTATTTCCAAATATTTTCGGAATTTTCATTCTCTTTTTATGAAATTACCAAGAATTCCTTCTATTTAAGTATAATTATTTAGTATTTAATTAAATAGTTATTTCTCTTTTTTGAGATTTCTTTTTTGAAAACCAGGGAATTAGAATACTTGTTTTTCTTTTGTATTCTTTATATTCCTTTAATTTCCCCCATTTTTTGTTGGCATAATTTTCTAATTTGGGTATTCCTGTTACAAATAGTAGAAGTATTGTTATGAATATTGGGCTATTGAGTGCAAATATCTTTTGAATAGATGTTAAACTGCTAAAAGTGAAAAGGTATACTCCTATCCAACAGAGTATTTCTCCAAAATAGTTTGGATGTCTTGAGTATTTCCATAATCCTGTTGAAATCCACTTATCCTCTTTATTATGTTTGTTAAACTGATATTTTTGTAAATCTGAAATTGTTTCTATTGTTAAACCTATAAACCAGATTGCGAGTCCTAACCAAGATAAAAGGGATACTTTTATCTCGGAGCTAAAGAATATTAATGGTGGAAGAAGAATTACCCAAACAGTAATACCTTGTAATAACCAGAATTGGAAAAATCTAAAGAAATTTTCTCTTATTCCATCAAATCTCCTGTCTTTTTTTATTTTTTTTATTCTTATAAAAAGAAATATTCCCAATCTTAATGACCATAAGATAATCATTATAAAAAGAATTAGTTTAAACTCTGCATATTTTGAATAAACAAAACTTATTAGTGTTAGTAGTATGAATGTTAAAGCATAAGATAAATCTGTAAGTTTATCTGTTTTAAATTTATATGCAAATAAAAACATTAGCAAATTAATTGAAATTGCAATCAATAAATAATTTAGAACATTCATTTTATTTCAATCTCTCTTCTCCAGGAGTTTTCACCTTCCTTGAAATCTCTATACTTTTTTATCTTTAATTCATTACTGAACATAGGACAATTTAAAACAAATGTTTCAAACTCCCCTCCCTCTCCTGCAGGGTGGATTTTGTATTTTTCTTTTAGTATTCTTACTTCTTCTATGAACTTATCGTCAATAATTCTTCCTAGCCAGGATTGATTTAAGGGGTATGCAAATACTCCAACCACAATTACCTTGAAATTTTCTTTTAAGAGCTCTTTAAGATAACCTATTTCCTCTTTGTGCCAGAGGGGATTTATACATTTTATATTCAAATCATCACAGATTTTTTGTATTCTAGATGCTTGATATTCTGAATGGAGTGCACCAGTTACAATTCCTTCAATTTTGTATTTCTTTATTGCTTTCTTTATTGCGTTTTCCAAATCTTTCAATTCTTCTTCCTTTTTTCCTTGTGTTTTGTGAACCATTAAAGGAAGTTTCATTGCATTTGCCTGATTTTTTGTCTTTTTAATGCTGGGTGTATGGAACATATATGATTCTTTATTCTCTGAATGAAGAGTTATAAGACAAACTAAATCATTTCCTTGTTTTTTGACAAGATATGCAGAATAAACAGAATCCTTCCCTCCAGAAAATAATGATGCCAGTTTCATTTTAATTAAACACCCCATAACCTTCAAGAATAATCTTTATTTCTCCCTTATCTAATAAATGAACATTTTGTGTTATCCCCACAATTCTTTCTAATTTGTGGAAGCGGGTTGATTTATTTAATGCATTTTTTATTAAGTAAAGCTGTGCTTCTTGTTCTGCTTTTGCATAATTGTCCCCTTTTCCTGAACCAGCAACTTTGCTTAAATTGAGTTTAAGCAATTTTTCGTCTTTTTCAAGACTTGAGTAATTAAGAGAGATTATTCTATTATTGTAGTTGACTGCTATTTTACTGCTCATTCTTCTTCCTCTTTTACTTTTTTGTTCCCTTTTTTTATTTTTTCCTGGATGTCTTCATCTCCATCATCGTTTTTATCGGAATATTTGTCGAATTCCTCATCTGAAATTTCTTCATAATTTCCTTCTTTAAGCTCAGTTATCAAATTCTGGAATGGATTTCCATTTTTTTCCCAGAAGTTTTTCTTTTCCCATATGTGTATTTCTTGGAAATGGGAAGGTTGGTCTAACCATATTTTTTGTTGGTTTTCAAGATGCAATAATGGAGAAAAATGTTCTATTCTTTTTTCCCTGTCTTCTCCTGCAAGTTCTGTAAAAGTTATTCTTTTAAATTCTTCTTTGGAACTAAAATGATTTTCTAGCATTGTTGTAATTTCAATGATCTTATCTTTTATGCTAAATTTTCTTTTAGGTAATGATATAGAACTTTCTCGGAGAGCATTTTTGTTTACAATTTCTTTTTTTATTCTTCTATTCTCAGTTATTATTGCTTTGTTTAAGGATTCTAATAATTCCTTAAGTGTTACTTTTTTGAATCTTGGGAGAGGGCTTCTTGGAATTAGTTCTGGAATTTCATCTTCTAATTCAATTCTTTCAAAAGAAGATTTTTTTATCTCTGTTTTGTTTCCAAATAGTATATCATCTATACTTTTTATGTACTTGTTGAGAAGAATCTCTGATTTTATTCTTAACAAAAAAGATGCTGCAAGAAGTACTTTGCTTGAGACAAAAAAATCCCTTTCCTCCATCTCATGTATTCTTTGAAAATATTTTTCTGTTAAAACAACCAAATCAATATCCCAGGGGTTTAGTTGTTCTGTGTTTATCAAATCGTATATTATGTCCTGCCATTCTATTTCTCTGCTAAATAGTAAATCCTGAATTTCTTCTTGTTTTACGTTTATCTTTGTAGGGGTTGCAGGAACAACGATGTTAAGATTATTTTCTTGATTCAATGAGCTAAGAGGATTATCAAAAAATTCACCTTTCTTTTCCATTTTTTCTTTAATTAAACGAAGAATATAAATGTTTTTGAAGCTTTTTATCCAGTCTGACTTAAATCATGTTTTTTTATGAATTCTTCTAAATCTTTTCCTTTGAGAATTCTTAACAATTCATTTGGAGATTCTTCGGGATAATAATTGAATATAATTTCTAAAGGATTTTTGTCATCCTTTAAACTCCAAAGAAGCACATAAGCACCTATATTATCCAGCATCTTTTTTTCTTTTGTTTTATTTGTAATATTATCGTAAAAATCTTTTGTAATTCCTGCAAATGAATATATAAAACTGGGTAAAACATTTTCTGATTCTTCTGGGAGATCAGATTTATCTAAAGGTAGTGTAATTAATCCTGTTTCCAGATTATATTTTCCAATTAATCCGGGACCTAAAAATCTTTTTACTCTGCTGTCAAGGTTTGATAGAAATTTTAAATCGTTTAAATCTTCTTCCTGAGAGCTTAATTTATGAATAATTGGAGTTGTTTTTTTAGAATCTTGCGAATATTCATCGGTTTGTAGGTATTTGGCATTTCTGCTCCTATAGCAAACTCCAAAAGAAGGGCTATTTGCAATATTTTTGCTTCTGTAAAATTCTTCAAAAAGATTGTTAAATGATTCCATAAACTTTTGGTGAGGCATATCTGAGAGTCTTGATTTATATTTATAAGGATTTATATGGTTTATTTTTATTGAATTGGTTTAATTTAAACGCAAGATTTTATGTAGTTATTAATAAGAAATAGATGTAGTTGCTATATGCTTTCATTTTATCGCAATTATATAAGGACTATCAAATTTTTAATTACTACTCTATGTTTACCACTCCTTGTCATTTTTAAAGAGTAACAGAAACGAAAGGTTTAAATAGTTCTTAGTATTGGATTTTTTATCACCTCTTTTTACCCAGGAGACGCTTCAGGTCTACTATTTGTTGGCTTGAAGAATCTCCCAGGGTTTTCGTAAAACATCTTTTGAAAGATTTTTAAAGAATATTTACTTGTCTGATTTATGAAAAAGGGTTGGATTATTGGAATTATTGGAGTCATTTTAATAGTCGCATTAGTGATTATGTTTTATCCTAGACCCATAGAGGATTTGACTCAGGTTGAATATGATATATCAAAGGAAGAGCGCATAACTTTTCTTTCTGGATGGATCAATACTTTAGAAGAATGTAAGGGATACTCTGAATTTTCTTCTCGAGAAGAAATGATAAATTCCGGATATGATCAATTTTGTTGGGATGCTACAGATGTAGACGATTTTAATTTGAACAAACTTAAAGAACTTGAAGGTATTAAAGGGGTTGCGCTTTCTACAAGTATTTCCCCTGGTAGTGACAGCAGGTGTAATTTAATATGGGAGTATGAATACGAATATGTAGGTTCAAGGCTATTCCATAGAGTTTTGGAAATATATAACTGTGAGGATAAATTTTATATTAATGCATATGAATATCCGGGTCCTCTTAAGCGTAATATCTACATGATAAATCCTACAGAAGACACTTTAGGGATATTAAAAGAAAAATCTATAGAAGAGAGATATCAAGAAATTTTAGGAGCAATACAAGAAGGAAATGATTACGGGATTTCTAATAATCTCAGTGATTATTGTTTTCCTTGGAGAACTTATGAAAAAAACTGCTATTATAGTGCAAGTAAGAATTATGTTTTGTTTATTGGATCAAATCTTAGTGAATTCTCTAGAGAACAAAGATTAAATATTTGTTATGAGCTTGCTCATTCAGGCTCTGTTGCTGACTGTTTAAGAAGAATTAATGAGAGTGAAGAATGTTTAAATTATGCAAATTCGAACGAATACTTAACTACACTCTGTAATTATAAAACAGGGGTACTTCCGTACCCAAACCAAGCAGGTATACCTTCAGAAGTAAAAACTTATCCTCTTGTAAGATTTTCTGATTAAAATACTGGTTTTGTTTTATTTAACTAAATTATAATAATGATTTTCTTGTCCTAGGAGTTTCAGCATTTTTTGAAATGCTCCCAGGGTTTTATCAAAATAATGATATAACTTCATAATAATCATATCATAATAATACTTAAATATGCTAATTCTTATGGAAAAAACATGGTAAATCCAGAGTTGAAAGCATATGTCTTTCCAAAAGTAATTGTTAATGGAGATATAAAGACTTTAGTTCTTAGAAGTAAGCTTGGAGCTCAGATTGCTGCGAGTAATTCTTTGTTAGGGTTTGGATATTCCTTGGAAGGAAATATAGAAAAGGTTTATTCTGGGAATATAATAAATAGGATTTTTGGAAGAAAAAACTATCAAGACAGAGACGAATTTATAGAAGATGTTAAAACAAATTTTTCAAGTAAAGAGGACATTGCTGAGGGGGAATTGGAAGAGTTTGCAAGAGAAAATAAGCTTACTCCTACAAGATTGATATTTAGATAGTTCTGTTTAATTTTATGGAATAAACTAGGGTTTACTCATAAAGGAAGGTTTAAAGGGGAAGTATTCTTGTGATTAATATGAAATGTCCAAAATGTGATTGTGAACTTCCTTTAACTAAAAATCCAAAAGGTTTTGGCGGGTGGTTTTGCCCTAAATGTGGTTTGGAAATAGATGAATTAGGAAAGTCTGTAAAGAAAGTTAGAAATTAAATATTAATC
The DNA here is from genome assembly GCA_964612685.1 of Candidatus Woesearchaeota archaeon. GTDB lineage: Archaea > Nanobdellota > Nanobdellia > Pacearchaeales > GW2011-AR1 > MWBV01. The sequence goes on along the minus strand of CAZTCF010000003.1, from coordinate 29,538 downwards.
TGTTTAGGATTTCTTTTTCTTTCTTTTGCTGTTTCTCTTAGAAATATTAAATGCAATAAAAGATAAAAGAATAACTATTGCTATTCCTAGAACTATAAGTATTATAGAGGTTGTCGAAGCCTTTTTTTCATACCTTAATTTTGGATCTGTTAAATCTGAATTGCTGTTTGTATTTGGAAAATCGTTTAATTGTTTAATAATTTCTTGGATATAGGGGTGATTTGGGCTTATTGATTCAACCTGTTTAAAGTTTGATTTTGCTTCAGCATAGTTTTCATTCCAAAAACTCTCCAGCCCATTATTCCAGAATACATCAATTTCACTTTGTTTTGGAATTATTGTTATCTCATTTTTTATATCATTAATCGGTGTTAAATAATTGTATATTCCTCCTAATCCATTATATCCAGATGTTGCTATTCCTATTACTTCTCCATTTAGGTTTAGGGCAGGTCCCCCACTATTTCCTCCTTCGATGCTTACATCTATTTGTATGTCTTTATAGTTTCCAGAGGGTACAATATTTGTTATTTTTCCATAAGTAGGGGTAGATGATACGTAAAAATTATTTGAATAAGTTATTCCTTCTGATGTCCAGGGATAACCAATTACAACAATATCCTCTCCAATTGGAATGTCATTTGAATCTCCAAGAGGCAATGATGGGAAGTTTTCACCTTCTATTTTTAATAATGCCCAGTCTCTTCCTCCAGTCTCATCAAGATAATTTTCATTTGAATCTATTAGTTTTGCATCATATTTTTTTATGTCTTCCCCATCTCCAAGTATGACTTCTATCCTACTTATCTTTAAGTTTCTTACTTCTAAATTCTCTTCAAGAAATAGAGTCTTTTGTAAGTATTCTTCATATTTTTCCATTGATACATTATCATTGTAGTTTGCATTGTTATACAGCAGATAGTAATAATATAGGTAATAATAATATCCTATACTTTCAAGCGAGGTTTTTATTTCAGATTCTACAAGTGTTGCTACATGGGCATTGGTTAATATATATCCTCTTGAGTCAATTAGGAATCCTGTTCCTCCAACAAGAGGAATTGTTCCATTATGGTATTGATAGAATTCTTGTTTTAAATTTGCTATATCTATCTCATTCATTTCATAATTGAAAGTTCCTAATTCGTCTTCTCCATAATATTCTCCAGGGTAGAAATTATCCCAGAATGAATCTCCAAAGAAAGAGTCAAAACCATTAGTACTTGAATCCATTTTTACGTTTAAGTCTTCATATAAAGGATAATAATGGTTGAAATTATATTTGAAATCTATGCTCTTAAGCTGAGGTACAAACACATCGTAAGAGTAGTAAACATTTATCTTTGCAACCGATGGAAGACTTTTTGAATAAACTTTTTGTAAGTCATTTGGTTTACTTGAAAATATTATATTCCCTGTTAGAGGTGTTTGTATTTCTGTTTCGTTTTGAGGGGCGATCTTATCCATTATACTTTTTCCAGTTATTGAAATTCCCTTTGTATTATTTTCTGTGCTTGATACCAAAGAAATGAATAAGATTAGGATTAATATTGTAATAAAAAATGAGAAAATTAATTTTTTCGAATGAACTCCTTTAACCATCCCGTTATAAGATAGATTTAATTTATAAATTTATAGAATAAATTAAGATTAATGTTAAAATACCTACTTCCAATTAATTTCTTGTTTCTTTAAGGTGATTAGTCATTATCTTTTTTCTGGAATAATCTTCACATTCGTCAATTATTAGGTTCATTATCTCTAGAGGGGTTTTTCCCTTTTGTATTTCTTTTGCTAGGTATAATAAATCGTATGTTTTGTATTTTTCTTCATGAAAACTTCCCTGCTTTATCTTTAAATTTTGATAAAGATACCATGTTCCTATTAGGTTAATAATTTGTTCTTTATTTAAGGGGATATTTTTTGTTATCTCTAATTCAATTTTGTTGGCTATTTCTTCAAGTCTATTCATTTTCTCCGAAAAGCCAAATATATTATAAGCTTATTTATACTTGAATATACTCTCTATTTAATATATTCTAAAATGCTATAAATATTATAAAATAATTTATATTGTATTTATTGAGTAAAATGGAATTAGAAGATGAAGTAAAAAACATTTTGGATAGTCTTTTTGAGAGAGCTAAGACTCCTAAAGAGATAAATGAATTAAGAATGATTATCGACGAATATTCAGATGAGGGATATTTTGTTTTAGATTATGTTCATAGATATAATAAACTTGTACAGAAAATGTCTAAGCAGCAGTCTTGAGTTCTAATTTGTTTGGAAGAATAATCTTTATAAACTTGTATTTATTTTTAAAGGGGATGGTAAGAGAGGTTGATTATAAATCGCTATCTGAGAAAAATAGAGTGGGTAGAGAAGCTCAGGAAAAGAAAGATAAGGAATTAGCTGAAAAAGGCAAGAGAGTTAAGGAATTTGGTTATAGAAAAGGGATTGCTACAAAGGCTAGAGACCAAGCAAAATACTGGCAGATAGGTTATAAAATAAATTCTAATGGAGATTTAGATAGAGAATATGCTTATGCACTCTCTTTGTTAAATAATCAAATTTCTGATTCAACAAGTCAGAAATATAATGGAGGTATTTTTGCAGCATATAATATGTTTGATACTATTGAATCTAGTTTTGATTCTCCAGGAATTAAAGAGGGTATTAAAAAAGGAGATATTTCTAAAGATTTAATTAATAAATACAAAAAAGCTCTTGCAAGAAGAGGGGAAAGATTAGTGAAAGCAGCATATCAAAAGAATATTTATAATGAAAAAAATGAAAAAATATTGAAATATTGTAATGAAGTTTTGGGAAGTCATCCTTCAGGATTGGAGAAGACAATCACAGTTGTTTCAGCACTTTCTATTGTTTTGGGCATCGCAATTGGTTATCCTTCTCTTACTGGAAATGTAATCGCAGGTACTCTTAAAGGTTCTCTGGGTTATGGAGCTATACTTTTTGGTTTAGGCCTTGTTGGTGTTTTTCTAGCAAATAAAAAATAGATTTACGCTTTCTTTCCTTCGAATTCAGCTCGTTCCTGACTAAAGCGGATTATCTATTCACTTTTGTCTTTAGTCAAAAACTCGGTATAATGGCATTTTCCACAATAAAGTCTTCCTTTAGAACTCATTAAAAATACACCTGGTCCACATCTTGGGCAAAACTTTGAAAGCCTTTTAATTTTATCTCCATCGATTTGGTATTTTGTGTATTTCTTGCTAGTAGGTTTGTTTACGTGTTTTTTCTTTCCTTTTTTTAATATTTTTTTTGCCATTTTTATTCTTTCTTTTCTTCAGAAGCTTTTTTAGCCTCCTTTGCTGCTTTTTTAGCCTCTTCTAACTCTTTCTTTTCAGTTTCAATTTCTTTCTTTGTTTTTCTTTCTATTTTATTTTTCTCTTCTTTGCTTTTGTAAATATTTGCTTTAACTTGAAATTCTTTAACTCCGAATTTTCCATATATTCCCTTTATCTTTATTGCATCTTCAGAAGATGAAAGTTTCTTTGCAAGAGCAGTTGCAACATCTTTGTTGGTTGGAGTACTTTCCGAATGTATCTTTGCTTCTATTTCTCTTCTTTCGAATACAAGATTTTTTGTCTCTTTAATGTCTTTTATTTCCATTTTAATTGATTTACCTTGTTTTTATTGCAAAGTTTCCTTGTTCTTTTATATTTAGTTTTTTTGCTACTTCGGATTTTTCTGGATTAAGTATTACCGCTCTTCCCTTGAAGTTTTCTGTGAGCTCTTTTGAACCACAGTTAGTACATTTGTCTCCAGCCTCGACGATGGTTCCACACAATTTACAAGCTTTCGTTTTTGCCATTTTATTTTTTCTTAGGGCCTTTTTTCTCTTTGTCTTTTTTATCCCCTTTTGCTTCAGATTTAGCAACTCTTTCTGCTTTTTCTGCTTCTTTTTCCTTTTTCATAGAATCTTCTTTTATCCACTCTAATTTTCCTAAACCAGGTTGTCTCATTGTTAATCCTATCTTTGGATCTTCTCCCTTGTGAGATATTGCAACAATTCTTGCCATACAAGCGTCTCCCTGTTTGAGGTTTCTTTTTGACATTTTTCCTGATAAAAGATTTGTTTTACTGAAACTAACAAAATCGTCCATTGTTTGACTAATATGAATCATACCTCTCATTACTCCCATATCAATGAATGCTCCGAATTTTGTTATTTCTGCTATCTCTCCATATATTAATTCTTGTAATTCTGGTTTCCAAACAAGTAACTTAAATTTTGAGTTATAGTATGTTGCACCATCTCCGGGGATTATTACCCCCTCTCCTACCTCAAGAACTTCTATCACTGCAACAGATCTGCCCATTTCTTTATCATAATGATTAGAATAGATATCTCTAAGTTGCTGGTCAACAGCTTCTACAGTAGGTAAACCAAACAATTTCGGCTCTACTCTTACATAATCTTCAACTTCGGCTAAATAAAACATTTTATATGAAAACTAGAGTAAAAATTGGTTTAAAAAGCTTATGTCAAGGATTTTCTTATACTATTTCTAATTTTTTTCGGTTTCTTATGCCCATCTTCTTGCTTTTTATCTTTTTTCTAACCTCTTGATCAAGCGTTGCAATTATAATATCCGGATTTTTTCTTGCAAAATTAATTATAGCATTATCAACATTTTTTCCATCTAGGCTTATTTTTTTGAATTTTTCTCCTTCATTTTCTAAAAGCTTGAGTTCAAAGGTTTTCTTAAGATTTTTGAGTTCAGAGATTACTTCTTCTGGAATTATTATTTTAATTCCCATTAAGGGTATTTCTTGGAAAAAATCTATTTTTTGATTCACGCATGTGATAATAAAATTTGTATCTAAAAGTACTTGTTTCATAATCTATTATAATATATTAACCTTTAAATAATCTTTTTTCTTTAGAAAAATATGCAGGAGAGTGATAATATCTTAAGAATTTTGAAAGGGACTAGAGATGCATTAGAAAGAAACGATTCTTTTAATATTAGAGGGTTGAGTAATCAGACAATAAATACCGCTTCTCTTACTCAAGATCCAGATAATATTGCAGTTGCGGTAATTGTTTATTCCTTAAGTAAGATAGTTGAAAGGTTGGATTATAGACAGCTCCCGGGGTGGAAAAAGTTTTACAGCAATGTTCTTTTGTATCTTGATAAATCTATAAAAGACATTGAAGAAAAAAGATATGATAAATTTAGAGAAGATTTCAAGATGATTAGGGGAAGTATTGAAAATCTTTCTGGAAAATTAAAGAAGTATATTAAAGAAGTTTTTAGAAATGCGGAGATAAGTAAGGCTTCCAGAATCTATGAACACGGTATTTCTATGGAACAGACAGCAAGCCTCTTGGGAATTAGTCAATATGAACTTGCAGATTATGCCGGTAAAACGGGCATACCCGATGTGCCTGAAAACTATACAAGAAATACTAAATCAAGAATTAAATTGGCAATGGAGATGTTTAAATGATTTTTGAGTTTGATGTATTTTCTTTAGTTGGATGGTTGGGGGTTTTATTGATAGTTTTTGCGTATATACTATTTTCTCAGAGAAAATTAAAGATTGATTATTTGCTTTACCATCTTCTTAATTTTCTGGGTGCTGCGGGTTTGATAGTCAGTACTTTTGTAACTGAATCTTGGCCGGCTCTTGCATTAGGCTTAATTTTTGCTGGAATATCTGTTGTCTACATGATTAAGATACTTAAAACTAAACCAAAATATAGGGATTTAAGAGATTAAAATGAAACCATTAAACAAAGCAATAATATTTGATGCTGGAACCCTAATAACTCTTTCAATGAATGGATTAACCGATGAGCTTAGAAAACTTAAAACAATATTTGATGGGAGTTTTTTGATTACTTCTAAAATAAAAGAAGAAATAATAGACAAACCTATTAATATAAAGAACTTTGAATTAGAAGCATTGAGGTCAAAAAAACTTTTGGATGATGGAGTTTTAGAACTTGCTGAATATTACGGGTTTGATAATTCGGAGATAGAAGCAAGGGCCATTAAGATAATGGATGTTGCAAATTCTTTTTTTGCTAGTTCAAAGGAACAAGTTAAAATAATGCATCTTGGAGAGGCTTCCTGCTTGGCGCTTAGTAGTATTCTCAATGATAAAAAGATAGTAAATGTTATCGCAATTGATGAAAGAACAACAAGAATGCTTATTGAAAAACCGGAGAATCTCAAGGATTTGCTTAGTAGGAAATTGCATACAAATATAAGAGTTGTTAAAAATAATTTTGATTATTTTAAAAAATTTCAGGTTATTCGTTCCGCTGAATTGATGTATGTTGCCTGGAAGAAAGGACTTATTGAGTTAAAGGATGGGATTTCTATACTGGATGCTTTACTTTATGCGACCAAGTCTAAAGGATGTGCTATCTCCCAAGAGGAGATTGAAGAGATAAAGAAGCTGAGATGAGATTTTTTCAAAAAGGAGAACTTAAGTTACTTTGGCCATTTTATCTTGAATATTTTATTTCATCTATCTTATATATTATTCCTGCTTTCTTAGTTATCTATTTTTCATCTATTGGATTATCTGCTTTTCAGATGGGTATTTTGTTAGCTGTTTGGCCTTTAACCTCTCTGATATTTGAGATTCCTACAGGAGCATTTGCAGATCTATATGGCAGGAAGAATTCTGTTTTATTTGGATATATTCTGGAAGCAATTGCAATATTTTCTTTATTTTTCTTTAAAGACTTTAAATTAATGGTGTTTTCTTTTATTTTATTTGGTTTTGCTACCACTTTTTCTTCAGGTAGCAAAGATGCTTGGATAGTTGATATAGTAAACAAACATAACAAAAAATTAGTGCATCCATTTTTCAATAAAATGAACTTCTTTATTTATACTGGAATGATTTTTTCTGGAATTATTGGAGCTTTTTTTGTAAAAGAATATGGATTGAGCATAATTTGGTTGATCACTTCTTTTTCATATATTTTTTCAGTTTTATTTTTACTTTTTTTCACTAAAGAGTCTTATGTAAAAAAGAAATCGGGCATTATGAAGTCTATATCTAAATTAAAATCTCAAACCAAAATTTCTTTGAGTTATAGTTACAAACATAATGTTTTATTTTATTTGATTTTTGCTGGAACTATTGCAATGTTTGCATGTAATTTACAGGGATCAATAGCCTGGACACCTCTTCTGAAAAGTTTAGGAATGCAAGAATATCATTTTGGTTATTTGTGGAGTATAATGTCTTTTGTTATGGCAATTTCTCCTATTTTTGCAACTAAATTTTTAAAAAAGAACAAGGAAAGAAATTTCATTATCCTTGCATTAATTATCTGGATTTTTGTAAGTTTCTTGGTTATTTTTGCTAATTCAATTTTAATTGCTATCTTAATCATGTTATTTACACTGTTTTTCTATAGCTCTAAAGGACCATCAGAAGAAGTTTATTTTCATAGATTTGTTCCCTCTAAATTGAGAGCTACTATTGGAAGTGTCAGAAATATGATTTTTTCGATAGCTGTAATCTTGGTGTTGCCTCTTGAAGGGTTTTTAGTGGATAGCATAGGACCTAAATATACTATTCTTATTTCTGCAATTGTTATGATTCCTGCGATTATTCTGTATCTTAAAATTAAAGAGAAGAGAAAGATTAAAAAATAAACTTTTTCTAGATGATTTATAGGGTCTGTAGGCCAACGGTAGACTGGCTGCCTCCAGAGCAGCAGATGGGGGTTCGACTCCCTCCAGGCCCATATTAAATACAGGAGTAAAAGTGATAGAAAGAAAAGTTGAAGAAACAAATTATTGCTCTTCGAATGCTCTTGAAGAGAGTAATTATTCTTCTAAAACAGAGGAAAAGGAAGATAAAAGATACTCCTTAAAAAACAAGATACATCTAAGAGATATATTTTACAAATTTAAGGGAAGACATCTTTTTCCAGATAGGGGATGAATCCACAACATTTATAAATACTTATGAAATATGTTTCATATGAATAAGAGTTCAAATAATTCAAATTTCTCAACATACCATGTATTTTTTAGAAATCTTGCAAATCCCTTAAAGATAAAGATAATCTCTGTATTGAAGGATAAAGAAAGTTCAGTTACCGATTTAACTTATGAACTTAAGGTTGAACAAAGCAAGATTTCTCATGCATTAGCTTTACTAAAAAAATGTAATATTGTAGATGTTAAGAAAAATGGGAAAGAAAGGATATATTCCTTAAACCGGAAAACAATAATTCCGTTACTTGAAATGATTGATAAACATTCCAAGTCTTTTTGTAACTGTAAAGAATGCAAGGGGTGTGGAAAATGAAAAAAATATACTTTGACAATGCAGCAACGACAAAAATTGATGAAAAGGTTTTGAAAGAGATGCTTCCTTATTTCACGGATACATTTGGGAATGCTTCTTCTCAACATGATGCGGGGATAAAGGCAAAATATGCTCTTGAAAAAAGCAGAAGAACAATTGGACTATCTATTAAAGCAAATCCAGGAGAAATAATTTTTACTTCCGGAGGAACTGAGGGGAATAATTTAGTGTTGAAGGGTTTATTTTTTGCAAATTACCCTCGTAAAAATCATATTATTACAACGTCTATAGAACATGATTGTGTTTTGAATACTTGTAGGTGGCTAGAGACGCAGGGAGCAAAAGTCACTTATCTTGATGTGAATAAAGAGGGGTTTATTGATTTAAATGAATTAAAGAAAGAGATAAATGAAAAAACTTTTCTTGTTTCCGTAATACATGCTAATAATGAGATAGGTACAATCCAGGATTTGGAGAGTATTGGGAAGATATGTCATGAGAGAGGGGTTTTACTTCATACGGATGCATGTCAAAGTTATACAAAAGTTCCAATAAATGTCAAAAAGCAAAATATTGATTTAGTTACATTAAATTCTCATAAAATATATGGTCCTAAGGGAGTTGGGGCAGTATATATAAAATCAGGTATTAATATTGTTCCGTTATTTCACGGAGGGGGACATGAACACAAACTGAGGAGTGGGACTGAAAATGTTTCAGGGATTGTTGGTTTTGCAAAAGCTGCAGAGATTGCAAGTGAAAAGGATGTTAAGAAAATGGAAAAACTAAGGGATAGATTGATTGAGGGGTTGTTGAAAATAGATAATGTAACATTAAATGGTCCTAGAGGGAGCAAAAGACTCTGTAATAATGTGAATGTTTCTTTCAATGATATTGAGGGAGAAGCAATAGGGGGATATTTAGAAAATGATGGGATTTACACTTCAACAGGGAGTGCATGTATGTCACATTCACTTCAAACAAGTCATGTTTTGAAAGCGCTTGGTTTGAATGCATTACAATCTAATAGTTCTCTTAGAATAAGCATAAGCAAATATACAACTGAAGAAGAAGTTGATTATTTCTTAAGCAAAATAAAGGGAATTGTAATTAAATTGAGGAGGTTTAGTCCTTTAATAAGATGAAAAAGAATAAATTTGAAAAGCATGCATGTGAAATCAAGAACGAGGCCGAATGTGAAGAAGAACTTGATGAAGAGGATGCGGATTTGCATGAAGAAGAAAGTGACTTTTATGAAGACGAAGATTGAGTTTGATTTAATTTTAAAATAAAATGAAAATAACTAGAAAGACAAATATGAATGAGTTGTTAATGGAAAGACCAGAATTAGCTGGGCTTTTACTTTCTTCTGGAATGGGATGTATGGGGTGTCCAATGGCTCATATGGAAACAATTGAAGAGGGATGTATAGCTCATGGAATGAATTCAAAAGAGATTGATAAATTCATTGAGAGATTGAATAAGGAAGAAGGAAAGAAGGGAAAAAAATTGGGGGTGAAAAGAAGATGAGCCATTCACTTGTTAATTTGTTTTTAAAGTTAGTTAAGCAAAAATATGTTTATGTTGGAGTTCCTGTTATAATTCAAAACTCTAAAGGAGAAATACTGCTTGGTAAGAGAAACATGAATATGCATACTTATCCTGGGTTTTGGGGGTTACCCGGGGGAATGCCTGATTATGGAGAGGAATTGGAGGATACTGCTAAGAGAGAAGTTAAAGAGGAGTTAGGAGTTGATATTAATATAATTAAGAGAAGTAAAAATATTTATGAAAATTTACCTGAGAAAAACTGTAAATTTCATAGTGTTGATGTTCCATTTTATGGGAAGATAACTAAAGGAACACCTAAACCTAAAGATGAAACCAGGGAAGTTAATTGGTTTAATCCTTCTGAGATTAAAAATATGAAATTAGCATATGCACATAAAGAAGTTTTGAAAGGAGAGGGATTGATTCCATAATTTTTAAAATGCCACTAGATTATAATAAAAAAGTTTTGAAAGAGTTTACAAATCCCCAAAATATGGGCGAGATAAAAGATGCTAGTGGAGTCGGTAAGATTGGAAATCCTACATGTGGGGATATAATGTGGGTATATATTAAGGTTGAGAAGGATAAAAAAGGGGAGGAGATTTTAAAGGATATAAAATTCAAAACCTTTGGATGTGCTGCTGCTATTGCAACTTCTTCTATGATTACAAAGCTTGCAAAAGGAAAGAAGTTAAGTGATGTTGAAAAGATAAAATATACTGATGTTGTTGAGAGTCTTGGTGGGCTTCCGAATATAAAGATACATTGTTCTACTATGGCTTCTCAGGCTTTGAAAAAAGCCATTGATGATTATAAATCAGGAGCTAAAAAGTAAAATGATAAATGAACAACCAGTTAAGATTCTTAAGATTGATTTAGAGACTCATAATGTTAAAAGAATTATAACGGAAAAACCAGAAGGATATGTCTTTAATCCAGGACAGGCTACAAATGTTTCAATAAATACACTTAGATTTAGAAATGAAAAAAGGCCTTTTACTTTTACTTCCAGATCAGAAGAGAGTGTTTTGGAATTTATAATAAAGGAATATCCTAATGGGATAACCGAAAAAATACATGAACTTAAAGCAGGAGAAGAATTAATCATTGATGAGCCCTTTGGATATTTTGGTTATAAGGGGGAAGGAATATTTATTGCGGGTGGAACTGGAATAACTCCTTTTTTAAGTATATTCAGAAGTTTAGGAGAGGAGATAATTAAAAAGAATAAACTTCTCTTCTTTAATAAAACCCATAAAGATATTATATGTGAGAGGGAGTTAAATGAAATCCTTGGTGAAAATGTTGTTTTTTCATTGACAGAAGAAAAAAGAAAAGGATACTTAAATAAGAGAATAAACAAGGCTTTTTTGAAGAAAGAGATAACCGATTTCAATAAATATTTTTATGTTTGTGGTCCTTTAGGTTTTGTAGAGAGGATTAAAAAATGGTTAATTGAGTTTGGGGTAAATAAAGATAAAATAATTGATGGGTAACAAATGGAAAATAAAACAGTTGGTTGGATAATTACAGGCATTGCAGGTTTAATGGGAGTTATAGTCTGGATTTTCAATGCTGCTTTGAAAAGGATAGTTGGAGATACCTGTACTCATGGAGATTCTTGTTCAATGTACGATACTATTGCTATACAAACATGGATAAGTTTAGCTATTGTCGGGGTGATATTTATTATTGGTATTGTTTTGATGTTTGTAAAACCAAAGGAAAAAGTAATTGTAAAAACAATAAAAGAAAAGAAGAAGAAAAAAGATTATTCTTCTTTGGATAAAAGGGAAAAAGAAGTTGTAGAATTATTATTAAATGAAGGTAATGCGATGTTTCAGGCCGATTTAATGGAGAAGTTAAATATTGGTAAGGTGGGAGTAACAAGATTGCTTGATAAATTAGAATCTAAACAGGTTATTGAAAGAAAAAGACGCGGGATGAATAACATTGTTGTGTTAAAAGACTAAAATAAATAGATGTAACTAGTTTCTCCAAAGCGATTATAATAAAGCTTTCTATTAATAAATAATGAAAAATAGAAACGCTTTCAAAGGAATGATATATGGGCTAATCCCCCATATAGGTTGTATAGTATTTATACTAGCAGCGGTATTTGGAGCAACAATATTAATGCAATTTTTTAAACCAATACTTATGAATAGAAATATCTTCTATTATCTTATCTTGATCTCATTGGGATTTGCAACACTTTCTTCTTTCTTTTATTTAAAGAAGAATAAAAAATTATCTTGGAAAGGAATTAGAGATAAAAAAGGATATTTATTCATAATGTATGGTTCAACAGTTGGGATAAACATCCTGCTTTTCTTTTTCATATTTCCTCTGATAGCTAATTTTTGGGGTACAGGATTTGTTTCTGCTCTGGACAATGAGAACACCTCTTTTCTACATATCACCTCTAAAATCCCTTGTCCAGGGCACGCCCCTTTAATCTCAGATGAATTAAAAACAACAGATGGAATAGAAGCAGTTGAATATTCTTTTCCAAATAAGTTCATGATTTATTATAATCCTTCCTTGATTTCAAAAGAGGATATACTCCAATTAAGTATATTCGGAGAATTTCCTGCAGAAGTACTTGGTGAAGGAGGAACATTAAATGAGTAATAATTTAAATTGCCCTATTTGTGAAAAGGAGATTTATTCTGGGTTGGGTAGAGGATGTAAAATGTGCGGAATGGTTCTTGAAGAGGATGATGAATTTTGCTGTAAAGATTGTATTAAAAAATACGAAAAAATAAACAAGGCTCAAGATAAAATGTTAATTAAATCATACAGGAGGTTAAAATGAAAACATGGATAATTGTGTCTATAAGTTTTGGATTGTTGATATTACTTATGGGAAGCATAGCGTTGGTTAATGCATTTTCATACAATTCAGACGTACAAGAATCGACAGATCAGACAATACAGGCAACTGGCTCTTCAACATGCACAGGATGTCCTGGAGGGAATGCTGGAGGATGCACAGCCCAAAGTAATTGTGGACTTGCAACTTGTGGAGCAGTTTCTGGAACTGGCTCTTGCGGGTGTGGAAAATAGTTAGAAGTCTATTTTATTTATTTTTCTTTTAATTTTTTTAATTGTTCTTCAAAAAGATAAGAGTCTAAATATCCTATTCCGGGTAAGTATAGCTCAAGTTGTACCAAGTCCTGCATAAGTAATCGGTTGGATACTCCTCCGTTCGGGTGTATTACAATTGAATTTTCTGAACTTATCTGGGAGTTTTTTGGATTGCAAACATCTAGAATTAATACGTTATATTTACCATCTACATCATCTATCCAATGTTGTATCGGAGATCCAGCATCTTCATTGAAATAAAACCAGTTGTTTCTTATACTATCTCCATGCGCTGTTAGAATTGCTATTCTTTCAAGTCCTGTTTTTTTGGAGTTCTCCTTTATGATGTTTTTGTAATCATCATTTTTGCCAATGAAATTTTCTTCTGTTCTATAGCAGGCTACATCTAAACTAATTTTATTGGATAATCCTCTATCTTCTACCATTTCATATGTGTAAAAGATATCTATATCTTTGTTAGTATGCTTCAATAGCTTAAGTGACATTCCTCTGAATAGAAATATTGGTTTTTAAAGATTGTTTTTAATTTTTCATAGGCATTTTTGGATTTCTTTTTTTCTGAAAAAGACTCCAAATGAAATAGATTATTAGAATTTCGAGTAAAAATACAATAATATTTGTTGGGGAAATTAAGTATGCAATAAGTGTCGAGATTGTTGCTGGTCCAAAAAGCCCAGTTAATTCATTTTTTTCAAGATATGTTCTAACCAATGGCCAGGTGATTGTTGTTACAACCCAATTAATTAAAGGGACTGCCGCATTTATAAGAAATGCAAATACCATTGTCCATATTACCTTCTTTTTTGTAGGTTTTGTGTTCATATTAACTAACTTAAGATAAATTTATTTTTAAATCTTTTTTAGGGAGTTGAATTTTCTTTCCTTTTTTTGTTGTTAATTGAATACCCTAAATAAATTAAGCTGGTTATTGCAATTACAATTATTATATTAAATGTTCCGAAGAAAGGAACTTCAACTGAGCTTGGACAGACAAATACTTCTTCTATATCTACACACTGAAGGTGTTTTCCTAATGGATCATACATTGATATTTCATTTCCAGGAGCCCATATCCATTGGGCTGACTGCGTTCTAACAAAAACTCCTCCCTCTTGACAATCATACGGGGGGGTAGTATCTGTATAAAAACAAGTACCTGGTGAAGGGTATCCTTGTCCACAACTTCCTTCACCATTCGGTTCATATCTTTCTTCACAGGTGCAATCTTCATTACATTTATCTCCTGCTAGCCAGCATTCATCGTTTGTGTTACAAACTCCAGGAGTATAATCACAGGAGCCTTCTCCATCTGGGATGCTATTGCCAAAACAAGTGCAATCATCTTGACATAAACCTCCAACAAGCCAGCATTCGTCATTAGTTGTACAAAAACATCTCGAATCTACTTCCCATCCTCCTTCACATAACCCTAAAGTAATATTCCAAAAACATCCACAATTTGTATTGTCCCAACATTCAGTTATTGGGTTGAATAAGGTTTCTCCACAATTTATATTTGTAGGAACACTATCTTCTCCAACTTCGCAGTTGTCTCTTTCACAGTCTAATTGGTTAAGATAATCAGAACAATAGTTTATTCCTGCACAAGTAATATCTCTGTTTAATACTTCCAGAAGGTTAGAACTTTCTAATTTTTCTCCTGTAGAAGCAACTGTTGCCATAAAGTAGTATTCTGGAGGATAAGTTTGTCCTCCCTCTTCATCATTGTTATCTTGTGCTTCGGCTATCCAATACCCATGATTATATCTTGAAGAATCGAAGTGAACATCTAATGGATTTATTTTAACATCATCATCTAAATTAGGAAATGCATCTTTTTCTTTAACAATAAATGAGATATCATCTCCATCGCAATCTTCTGTTCCCATAACTTTTATGATTACCATTTCACCTTCAAAAGCAGTTGTTACGTCCCAATAAACATTAGTTAATTTACAATCTCCCACAATTGGTAAATTTGGATCAACTCTATAGTTATCATTTTTATCCCCGAAATCCACGTTATATTCTCCCCAATCATCTAAAGCTACTCTGTATGCTTCAAGG
This sequence comes from Candidatus Woesearchaeota archaeon, assembly GCA_964612685.1. GTDB lineage: Archaea > Nanobdellota > Nanobdellia > Pacearchaeales > GW2011-AR1 > MWBV01. Next base: position 14,493 of record CAZTCF010000003.1, on the reverse strand, counting down.
CAGAATGTTCCATCTTGTCCAACATTATGTGTTCCAGATGCAACTTGAATTCCAGGATCCCCAGATGAACCTCCAGGACCCCCTATAATATCCCAGTTATATACTCCAGGTTCAAATCCGGCTCCATTTATGTAAACATGTTCTCCTCTAGCAAAATGATTTATATCCTGGTCTATATCTCCACAATCTCCATTTGTTGTCCATATTGCCCCCGGTCCAGATACTATTGGATATACCTTGAGTAAGTCTTCGTATTTTGTTGAACTTTGAACATATGTCCAAGAATCTGGGGCTCTATCTGCAACCTGTGCAGCGAAATAATACTCAGGAGGGTCTGTTTCACTTCCATATGTATCATCCTGGTAAACTGCATTCCAAAGAGCATAGTCAAAAGTATAATAATTGCTTGTTTTATTATTAAAGACAATAGTAGAAGGAGGATTACTCATAAGTGTATCAGAGCCTTCTTGATTTTTTTCGAATATTTTAAAAGATATTGGATGTCCTATTAATCCCTCTCCTTCAACAATTAATTTTACCTGTTGCCCATCCATTACCTCGGTCATATTCCAAGAAACAGAATAAATATAGGGAGCTGGAACAAATTCTAACATAAATAATAAGAATATAGCTGCTAAAAATAACTTGCACCTCATTAGAAAGTTAAGAAATTGTTTTTTATAAATCTTTTTAGTAGGGTATTTTTTGATTTTTTAATTAAATTTAAATATCCTTGATTGGTGTATTAATTATGAGCAAATGGAGGTGGGTGTATTGGGGGGCTTTTTTCTCGGTAGTCCTATTTTTTGTTTTGTATTTTTTAATTTACAAAAGAGTCTTTGAGAATCCATCATCAGTATTAATGCTTGGAAATATGGATGTGTCTGGTATTGGAAAATTCTTTTCAAAACTCGTAAATGTTGTAATTTCTTCTCTGGTAATTGGATTTTTATTGGGGTTATCTATTTTAATTGGCTCAAAGAAGGAGGGAGTTCAGACAGTATAAAAATGACAAAATGGGTATGGTGGGGATTAAGAGGGTTTTTCTATTCTGTGGTTGTATTTTCGTTTATTTACTTTTTTGTATACTTTGATGTAATTCCTAATCTTTGGGAGGGTTATGTTAGTATGTTTACAATTTCCAATATGATTATTCTCTCAGTTACTTGTGGATTTATATTCTCTGCAATAATAACTTTCTGGAATGGGAATAATAAAAAAATAAGAAAAAGAAATTAAAAAATTTATTTTTTATTTTTTCCTTGGTTGGTTTTTTTCTTTTTATCAGTTTTTTCTTTTTTGGAGTTAGCTTTCATGTCTGAAAATATGTAATAATATAATATTTCCAGAACTCCAACTGTGTTAAAGATACCCAATACGATAAACCATTTTAAATGGTTGTTTCTAGCAGATTTCCAAAGGGCTAAAAGTTTCCATATGAGGGACCAAATTAAAATAATCCCTAAAATCCAGGGAGAAATTCCAAGTTGATTTACAATTTCGTTTAGTGCCATTTATCACCTCCTGAAATAATTATATTTGCAAACTTTAAAAATGTTCGGTTGAAATTAGAGTGCCAATTTTTAATATTTTCCTTATAGAAACTTGTATATTCATGTTGAAATGATTAGTGGTTACTAAAGTTTAAATAGGAGTTATTTTTTTGAGGTTTCTCTTAAATACAACAGGTGGTAATTAAGGGAGGTATCATATACAACATCTTGTATATGATTAAAGAGGGGAAAAATAACATGAATTGTCCATATTGTGCTAATAAAGAATCAAAGGTTACTGATAAAAGAAGTTCTCCTGATGGTATAAGAAGGAGAAGAGAGTGCTTGAAATGTAAAAAAAGGTTTACCACATATGAAAGAGTTGAAAGAAGCGATTTATATGTTATAAAGAAAGATGGGCGTAGGGAAAAATTTGATTTAAAAAAATTAGAAGCCGGAATTGAAAGGGCTCTTGAAAAACGTCCAGTCCCGCAGGAAAAAATAAACCAAATGATTAATGAAATTGATGAACAAATAAGAAAAATAGGAAAAAAAGAGGTTCAAACTTCAGTTATAGGAGAATTAGTTATGAAAAAATTGAAGAAGCTTGATGACATAGCTTATGTAAGATTTGCATCTGTATATAGACAATTCCAGGATATAAAAGATTTTAAACAGGAGATGAAAGGGTTATAATAAGATGGTGAAAAATGAGGAAGGGAATTTAGAGAAGAAATTTGTTCCAAAGTATAAACCTATTTCTTTGAATGATGATGTTAAAAAATACTCTCCAATGTTCTTAGGTTCTTATGATAAACAAAGACATATTTTAATCGAGGATTCTTACAAAGTCATTGATAATGAGGGGTTAAGTAAAGAGAAATTGGATGCTGCAATATCTAATGGGGAAATTTTGGTTTATAACCTTAAGGGAAAACAGTATTTAGATAGATTCGATGTAGGGAGAATTTATCATGATACCTCTCCGAAGGAAGGGTTGACAGTTGAAAGATATTTTTCAAAAGATTATGAAAATCCCCTTGATTCTGTAAAGTACAATGAAAGACATTTAAGAATTGAAGATTTCAATACAGGAAAAGCAAAATTTGAAATGAAAAATGCTGAAATTCCAGAATGGATGAATGATATTGATGCTTCAATTGTTGCAGATAAATATTTCTTTAAACCAACAAAAAGTGAATGGAAAGAAAAGCTTAAGGGAAAAATTGGTTCTGAATATGAATTTTCTTTGAAACATCTTAATAAAAGAGTGGGGGATTTTTTTGCTGATGAGGGTTGGAAATTAGGATACTTTAAGACTGAAGAAGACAGAGAAAATTTCAGAAATGAACTGTATTTTTTACAGGCAAATGGGGCAGGAGCATTTAACTCGCCGACACAATTCAATGCAGGGTTGTTTAATTCTTATGGAATAGAAGGAAGTTCTGGTATGAATTACATTAAGGATCCTGAAACAGGAGAAATAAAAAGGGTTTTGAACGGGGAGTATATTCACCCTCAGTTACATGCATGTTTCATAAGAGGACCAAGAGATGATTTAGAAAGTCTTGCTCAGCAAACAACAGATGAGGTTGCTATCTTTAGTTCAGGTTCAGGAAATGGACATAATGGAAGTTCAATAAGAAGTAATGGAGAGAGTTTATCTGGAGGGGGGAAAGCTTCGGGGGTTGTGAGTTTTGAAGTTATATATGATAAAGTTGCAGGTTCAATTAAATCCGGTGGTAAGACTAGAAGGGCTGCAAGATTTTTAGGTATTGATTATAAACATCCAGAATCAATGGATGTAATAAAAGCTAAAGTAAATGAGGATAAGAAAGCATTAACTTTGATGCAAAATGGATTTAGTCCTGGAATGGACGGAGAGGCATACACAACTGTTGCGCTTCAAAATACAAATATCTCTGTAAGATTAGATGATGATTTCTTTGAAGCAGTTAAAAATGGAGAAGATATACAAACATATAATGTTAACGATGGAAAACCAAACAAGAAATTTTCTGCTGATAGGATGTTGAAAGAAATTGCTTTTGGAAGTTGGAGAATAGGGGACCCAGCCGTTCAATATGATTCAAAGATACAAGAAATGCATACTGCTAAAAATTCAGGAAAACAAACTTCTACAAATCCATGTGGAGAGTATGCTTTTTTAAATGATACCTCTTGTAGTTTATTTTCGCAGAGACTTACTCATTTTTTAAAAGAAGATGGAAGCTTTGATGTGGAAGGATACAAGAAGGCTTACAAGATTTTTTCAATAGCACAAAATATTGCAAATCAAGCTGCATCTTATCCTGTTGCAGATATTGCAATGGTAAGTCCGGAATTTGCAACTATCGGGGCAGGGTATGCTGACTTGGGTTCTTTGTTAATGAGAAAAGGAATTCCTTATGATTCGGATAAGGGGAGAGCAGTTGCTGGAGCTTTAACCGCATTAATGACTGGAGCAGTTTATGAAACCTCTACAGAGATTGCAAAGTCAAAGGGAACTTTTACACATTATGAATTCAATAAAAAGCCAATGTTGGAAGTTATGGAGAAACACAAGAAAAGTCTTGATAATATATTGTGGGAAGAGGTTGGAGATGAAAAATTAAAAGAAGCTGCTTATAAGTCCTGGGAAAATGTTCTCGAGAATGGGGAAAGATACGGATTTAGTAACGCACAGGCGACAGTTCTTGCTCCAACAGGTACCATATCTTTCTTGATGGGTTGCAGTACAACTGGAATTGAGCCAGCAATGTCTTTGAGTATAAGAAAAAATTTGGCTGGAGGAGGGAATGTTGTAATTGCAAATAAGGATGTTGAAACTGCTTTGAAAAATTTAAAATACAATGAAAGTGAAATTGCCGATATTTCTAAATTTGTGGGGAAGTACAATACAATAAGAAATGCTCCCCATGTAAAGCCAGAACATGCTCAAATTTTTGATACTGCATTTGGAAACGCAAAGGCAGAGGGAAGTATAAGTATGGACGGGCATCTTGGGATGATGGCTGCAGCTCAACCTTTCATATCTGGTGCAATTTCAAAAACAAATAATCTCCCTGAGAACGCTACGGTTAAGGATATTTATGATTCCTACATTAAAGGGTATGAATTGGGACTTAAAGGAATAACTGTTTTCAGAAATAATAGTAAACCAATAAGTGCTGTTGATTTTGGAGGCAAAAGTCATAAGAAATTGAACAGAGGAGAGAAAGAAGAGTTAGATCATAGAAGAAAAGCCTTTGAATGGGAGGTTCAGATAGGAGGAACACCTTTCCATATTATAACAAGCGAGTATGATGATGGACGTCCTGGACAAATAACCTTTTTGAGTTATAAGGCAGGTTCAACTTTAGGAGCTATACTTACAACCACAGGTATTTCTGCCTCGAAAGCATTGAAAAGAGGTTTAAGTCTTGAAGATGCTATCGAAGGATGGGGAGGACAACAATTCGAGCCAAACGGATTAGTTATAGGACATCCATATATAAAAACTGCAAGTTCACCTTTGGATTTTGCTTACAAAGTTTTAAGATTAGAATATCTTGGAGATAAAGAGATGGCTGAACATGCTTTGATAGATAAAATAAATCTTAATGAATTAAGAGGAGCTAAAAATGGGGCATTTAGAACTTATAGAAGAAGGGACATTGACGAATGGAATATAGATGATGTTTTAAAGGATTCTGAAACAGGGGGATTTGTTGAGGGAGAGGCATTTAGTTTACCAAATGGCAATGGTAATGGAAAGAATAATTCAAGGGGAAAGACTTGTTCTGGGTGTGGTAACGTCATGATTCAATCAGGACCTAATTGTTTTGAATGTAAAACTTGCGGGGATAAGGTTGGAGGGTGTGGAGCGTGATTTAAAATGCATGAATTAGCAACTGAAATTATCAATAAAAATGTTGAGGGTATTATTGATAATCATGATTATGAAAATCAAAAGAAAGTTAATCTTCATGGATGTATTTGTTATGAACAGGATGTTAAATGCCATAACCTTGAAAGCTTAAATTGTTTTTTCTGTTATTGTCCAAATTATGATAGAACTGTCAAGGAAGGTGCATGCAAAATAAATAGTTTAAAAGGAAAATATATTGATAATCACGAGGGGAAAATTTGGGATTGCTCTGATTGTGATTTTCCACATACAAGAGAAAATGCAATTAAATTGCTTGAAAATTTGTTTAGGTAAGATTTTTTTAACATGAAAATAAAAATAAAAAAATTGCATCCTGATGCGATTATTCCAAAATATGCACATCCCGGAGATGCAGGTATGGATGTTTATTCGATTTCTAAAAAAGAAACAGAAAAATTTTTGGAGTATGGAACAGGATTATCTTTTGAAATGCCTGAAGGCTATGTTATGCTTATTTTTGCAAGGAGCAGTGTAACAAATAAAGATTTAATGCTTAAGAATTCAGTCGGGATTTTAGATTCTGGATATAGAGGAGAATTAGTCATAAGATTCAATAAACTTGGAGAGGATGATTATCAGATAGGGGACAAGATTGGTCAAATAATTGTTTTACCTTTTCCCACTGTTGAATTTGAAGAAGTTCAAGAACTTTCTGAAAGCGTAAGAGGAGAGGGTGGATTTGGAAGTACTGGGGTTAAATAAGCATATTGTATTGTAATTATATTTTTAAAATAGAAGAGATATTTTAGTTAAATAAAATGATATTATCTGCACTTAAAGTTTTAGAGTTAAACAAAGAGTATAATCTTATAGAAGGGTTAAGCGAGAGAGAATATGAAAATCCTGAAGGTATTGATTTAGAATTAAGGGTTGGAAGAGTTGAGAAGATTTGTGGAGAAAGTTTTCTTGGTATTACTGATAGATACTCTCCAAAGACAGAGGTTATTGGGGATATTGAAGTTGATGGGAACAAAAGGATTACTCTTCATCCAAGAGAAAATTTTTTAGTTAGAACAATTGAAAAGATAAATTGCCCTGGAGAAAAAATACTTTATCAACCAGGAGAGCCTAAAGGATATATAATCCCAGATATAAAACCAAGAGTTTCCCTTCAAAAGGGAGGGGTTAGTTTGGCTTGTTCAACTACAAATCCTGGATATTCTGGACAGTTGGTATTTGGTATTTCAAATAACAGCGATTATGATTTTGATTTTGAATTGGGTGCAAGGATGTTTAAAATTTATTGGCAAACTGTTCTTGGAGAGATTAAAAGAGAATATTCTGGACAGCACCAGGGTGGGAGAATGACTAGTAAGGGTAAAATTGAAAAACAGAATTAAGCTTGTCCTTCTAAGAGGTTTTCTAATTTTCTTTTTATTTTACTTTCTTTATCTTCGCAACCAGCTTTATAGAATTTATCAATCCTAGGAGAAAAACCCGAATCTATAGCATCACTTTGTTCATATTTGCTACAGAAAGTTACATGTTCATCTTGAAGTGGCATAAATCCTCTTATATAAATGCATGATTGGCATCCTCCTTCGGATTTGTATTTGTAATCATTAATTAATTGTTTTGCTTTTGATAAGTCAACATTATAATTAATTTTAACTTCTTTATTTCCATCTGAGATAATTTTAGGAAAAATTAATTCTCCTCTTTCAATTATATTTGAAACATCCTGCAAACTTAATCTTCTAATATCCATGTTAAGAAGAGCAACATTTGATTTTACATCTCTTAGTAATGCAAGAATTTGATCCTCTGGTGCTTTAATCTTTTTTATATGGTTAGGAATCACATAATCATACTTTTGTTCTAATGGCATATCTTGTTTTAGAATATTTTCTTTAAAAGTATTTGTGCATAATAATATATCTATTTTCAAGTTCAATTATCTTTATAAAAGAAATTGATCTTCACAATTCATGCCAATAAAAGCGCATCCGGAATGGAAACTAAAATATCCTGCTGTTGATGGTTTTAAGGACGATACAAAAGAAGAGATGGAGAAGCTTGAAAGGAAACACTCTGGAGAATTCTTTGGAGAGCCAAGAATTAAAAATCCTATTAGGTCTGATATTGAGAAAATATTAAAATTAGATGATGTAAATTTTACAAAGTGGTTTTCAGATAGAAAGATTACTGCTTTGAGATTATTAAAAGAATATGAAACTCTTGGAACAATTCCTTGTCTGGTTTATGGATTTGAAGATCAGCAGTATGATATGACATCGAATACCTCTCTTAAAGATACTATTGGAGTTTTAAGGGAAAGTATTGAATATTTAGATATAATTAAACAAGTAAGAGATGAATATAAAAAAGGAGAATAAAAATGGCTGTAATAATAAATCCTAAAGTCGATGTTATTTCTTATGGTCCTGTATTAGAATTTGAAGGTGAGGAAGGAAAAAAGATAACAGTTACACCTGATGAATTTGTTTATGGTGCTGCAAACATAACTTACAAAGATACTGGTGCTTTAAGAGAATTGATTGATTTAAAAAAGTCCGATGTCGATATAAGTAATAAAGTTAGAAAAATGCTCATAAAGGTTGGGAGTTCTGGGCATGCTTCTATGGCTACAACTCCGGGTTTCTGGGCTTTTTTGGAAGGAGATAGCTCAAAGTTTGTCGATTCAATTTTCACAACTGCTGTTTTCGGAAGTTCATTGATGCCTTCCGGAAGAAGAGTTCCTGTAACTAAGGAAGCAATTGTTATCCCAAAGACAATTGCAGAAAAAGGAGAAGAATTAACTAATTTATATTTAAAACAATCTGAAAGAAATATTGAGGCTTACGAATTTTTACAGACAAAGGGAGTTCCAAAAGAAGAAGCAGCAAAGATTGTTCAATATGGACATAAGGGGGGAGGATTTATGTTTATGCCTCTTGAAACATTAATACATTTTTCAAAACTTGCAGAAAGAGATCCTGAAGCGATGCCTGAAGAAGGTAAAGAAGTTATATCTCAATTGGAAAACTTTGTTAGAGAACATGGAATGAGGACTATTTATGAGGCCAGAAAGCAAGCCCCGAGAACAGGGTGTGTACATCCGAATATATTCAGGGATGTTAGAGGAGTGGATAAGAATTATGCAGAAGAAATTCTTGAATCAGATAGATGGAAAAATTTTGAACAGCTTTATTCTCCTCAATTAATTTCTTCAGAGATCGAAAAAAGTCCGGAATTTGAAAGAAGATTAAAGAATTATTTTGAGAAAAGAAATGAGATTTTCTTAAATCCCTCTTTAATTCAAGAAGGATGGAAGGGAATTCTTGGAGATTTAGAAGAAATTGTAGGGGATTTTAATACCACTGTTAATATTAAGATAGCATCAAATATTCCTTGGAGAGTGTGGGGAGAGGTTAAGAGACATAGAACTCTTTCACAAGATACCGAATCAATCTATCATGCTGTAAATAGAGCAAAGAATTTAGCGTTTGATGAAGATATTGCTGGAGAAAACCCTGATTATTGGAGAAGTGTTTTGTCAATTCCAAGTTCTATTGAGAAAAATAAAGATAATTTTGAATTATGGACAAGGGAGTTTTCAAATTCTCTCAATGTTTATCAGAAATTGATAGATTCTGGGGTGAAAGAAAGTGAAGCGATTGCAATAATCCCTCGTGGAATTAAGATGATGAATGTTAAGAATTATGATTTGTACAATCTTACAACGGGTTATATGTCTTTGAGATTATGCGGAACCGCAGAGGCTGAAATGAGAGAAATAACTGAAAAAGAATCAAAAATAGTGAAGAGCGTTTTACCTTATCCGGATTTAATATCTCCTAAATGTCATTATACTGGATTCTGTCCTGAATTAAGTTATCAGGGTAAAAATTGTATGAAGATTAATCAGAGGTTAAGAAATTATAATGAGGAGATGCATAAAAACTTTCAAGATTTAAGAATAAAAGGGATTGAAGATAAGTTATAATTTAATTAAAAACCAACAATTTTAAAAACACGATATTTCTATAAACAACATGGTTACAGAATTAACGAACGGGGAATTCAATGAATTTATAAAAGAAGGAACGGCATTGATTGACTTTTATGCAGACTGGTGTATGCCCTGTGTTATGATGGGACCTATTGTTGAGGATGTTGCAGAAAAGTTCGGAAACAAGTTGAAAGTTGGAAAAGTTAATGTGGAAGACGGACATGCTATTGCTCAAAAATTTAATGTTTCTTCAATTCCAAATTTTGTTTTGTTTAAAGATGGGAAAGTTGTTGCTAATTTTGTTGGGGCTATGAGCGAAGATGATTTTAGTGAGAAATTAAAGAAATTTTTATGAACTAGTAATTTTGTATAACAATTCTTATAAAATATTGATTATTGGAATTATTATGGATTTTGAAAGCAATATAGGCAATGATTATTTAAATGAAGATTCTGATTCTCCTCAAAAATATTTCATAACTTATAAAAATCATTTGAATGGTACAATGGGAATATTGAGTGGAGAAGCAGTTAGTAGATGTAACGTGGAAGAAATATTTAATTCAAAGGTTCATGATTGCGAACTTATCAAAATACAAAATAGAGATGAATGGATAGGAGATATTGGTGAGGAGCTTGCTAGAGATTTAATGAAGCATATCAAGACTCTTGAAGATGTTGTTTGAAAACTTCATTCATATATTTTATTGCCCAATTTCTTAAAAATAGTGCTCCGGGATAATGGTCTATATTGTGGCTTGAGTAAACAAATAAGTTGTCTTGATTTTCTGGTTTAAATTCTTTGTATTTTTCATTAGGGAAATGAATGTATGCTGAACCTATTGATTGGCAGTTTAAGTCTTCCTCATAAAAATAAATACTTCCTCCAGCATTTCTGTTTATTGAGAAACAAGTCACTAGACCATTTTCAGCAAGGTTTACATCATCTTGCCAAAAATTGAATATCTGATGATTATAATGTTTTTCTATAATAGGTTTCTCTTTTAAAAATACATCATCAATCCACTTTTTTTCCTCTTTGTCTTCTGGATTATATTTTTTTAATTCTTCATACCACTCTTCTGCAACTTCAGGAAAAATTCTTTGGGCTATGGATGTATCTAGTTTTAATGTGGGGTCAAGTAATTTTACATGTATTGGTACTTGAAAACAAGTTTTGTAAAGAATAGGCAGCTCTTCTTTTTTTAAAAATAATTCTTCTAGATACATTATTTTTTGTAAGGTTTCATAATTATAAAGATAATTGTGGTGTATTGGATAATTTTATAAAGTAATTGTATCTTTTTCTGAAGTATGGCTCCGTAGCTCAGCCTGGTTAAAGTTCTAGCGAACAAACCATTCTGATTACTTCGCCAAACACTGATATGGCTCCGTAGCTCAGCCTGGTTAAAGTTCTAGCGAACAAACCATTCTGATTA
>CAZTCF010000003.1:0-3578 GCA_964612685.1 Candidatus Woesearchaeota archaeon | reverse complement strand
CTTCGCCAAACACTGATATGGCTCCGTAGCTCAGCCTGGTTAGAGCACTGGACTTTTATGCTGAAACAAGTTTCGCGTGCTTCGCGAGAACGCAAAGCAATCCAGGTGTCGAGGGTTCAAATCCCTTCGGGGCCATAAACTTGTTTATGGGACTACAAACGAAATTTTAATTTCAGTTTTGGGATATTTTCACTTAAATTATGTACTTTTAGGGTAGTACTGAGTTTTTCAGACTAAAATTGAATGTGTAGAAAGGTTTAAAAACCAACTTTTGGTATCTTTTATTATCACGCAGTTGTTAAATATTTATCCTGCGGCCCCGGTGCTGAGGATTAAATGACCAAACACGAAAAGATGCATATTCTACAACCTAAACACACAAAACTCAATGAAAAAGAATCTCAAGAATTGTTAAAGAAATATAATATATCTAAATCCCAAATTCCAAAAATTCTTCAATCCGATGCTGCCCTTGAAAATATGAACTGTCAGATTGGAGACATAATAAAGATTGAAAGAGCTGAAGAAGATAAAGTAAATTTGTATTTCAGGGTGGTTGTGGCATAAGATGGCAAAACAGGGACATATTATAGTTAAAAATTACCTTAAGCAACATTCATTAGTGGAATCAAACGTAATTTCTTTTAATAATTTCATTGAAAAAAAACTTCAGGAGATAGTCAACGAAATATCTGAAACTATCACTAACGAAGAATTTGAGATAACTCTCGGAAAAATTGAAGTTGGAAAACCAAAAGTTACTGAAGCAGATGGAAGCACTTCATTAATTACTCCTGCAGAAGCTCAATTAAGAAATCTTACTTATGCTGCTCCTATAACTCTTGAATTGACTGTAAAGAAAGATGGTCAAATTGACTCAGAAAATGTTGAGATAGGAAGAATTCCTATAATGGTAAAGAGTAAGAATTGTAATACTATTGGTATGTCTAAGGAAGAGTTAGTTCAGGCTTATAATGACCCTTTAGATCCAGGAGGATATTTCATAATCAAAGGAAATGAAAGAGTAATGATTATGGCAGAGGATTTAGCTGAAAATCAACCATTCATAGAGAACAATAAAAAGGGAGATTTAACATTAAAGTTATTTTCTTTAAAAGGAACATACAGAATACCTGTAACTGTAACTGAGAATAAAGAGGGGTTGATTAATGTTTCATTCAGTAGATTCAAGGATATACCCGCAGTTGTTCTTTTGAAAGCACTTGGGCTAACAAAAGAATCAGATATATCAAAATATATTGGTAAAGAAACAGATAGTGTTATTGTTAATTTATATGAATTCATGAGTATGGCTGAAAAAGAAGATGCGATGATGTTTATTGCTGAGAAAACAAATCTTCAGGGTACAAAAAAAGAGATTTTAGATAGAGTTAAACAAAGAATAGATTCGTATTTGTTTCCACATATTGGACAAAAGAAAGAAGATAGAATAAAGAAAGCTGTTACATTATGTAAATTTATAAAACAATTTTTAATTGCTAAAGAAAACCCTAAGCTAAGAACTGATAAAGATCATTATGCTAATAAGAGAGTTAGATTATCAGGAGATTTACTTGCTACACTTTTCAGAGTAAATTTAGGTATATTAGTTAGAGATATTCAGTATTCTCTTCAGAAATCTTCAAAAAGAAAGAAATTTTTCTCAATAAAAGTACTTGCTAAGTCTACTTTGTTTTCTCATAGAATCGAATCTGCAATTGCAACTGGTTCATGGACAGGTGAAAGAAGCGGTATTACTCAGAACATTGACAAAACTAATTACCTTGCAACGATTTCTCAATTACAGAGAGTTTCAAGTATGTTGCCTGGAGATCAGGAAAATTTCATGGCAAGAACTCTTCATCCTACTCATTATGGAAGGTTCTGTCCTATTGAAACTCCTGAAGGAACAGAAATTGGGCTTAGAAAAAATCTTGCTATTCTTAGCAGAGTATCAACTCGTGTTGAATTAGATGAAAGTAAATTTATGAAAGATTTAGAAGCACTTGAATTAGACAAAGAAGGGGTTGGAAATTATGATGTTTTCTTTAATGGGATGTTTATAGGTACAGTAAACGAGGGTAAAAAATTTGTAAAACAAATAAAGGAAAAGAGAAGAGAAAATCAACTTCCAGTTCAGATGAGTTTTAGAGAAGATGAGGGTATAAAAACTATTTATATATCCACAGAGTCAGGAAGGGTTTTAAGACCATTAATAATTGTTGATAAAGGAGTATCTAGACTTAAGAGTGAACATTTGGTTCAGATAGAACAGGGAGAATTATCTTGGAAAGATTTAATTGAAAAAGGTATACTTGAGTATATAGATGCTGCTGAGGAAGAAAATGCTCTTGTTGCATTGAGTGAAGAAGAAGTTACTGAAGAGCATACTCATTTAGAGATTGATCCTGTAGCATTGTTTGGTACAGTTACAAGTTTAGTTCCTTATGGAAACCATGATCAGAGTTCGAGATTAAATCGTGGTTCAAAAACTCAGAAGCAAGCATTGGGATTATATTCCGCAAATTATTTATGTAGACTTGATACTGATGTAAGTATACTTCAATATCCTCAAAAACCAATAGTAAGGAGTTTCGTTTATGATACTTTAAGTACTTATCCTGCTGGGCAAAATCTTGTTGTTGCAATAATGAGTTATGAGGGGTATAATATGGAAGATGCTTTAATATTAAATAAAGGAAGTCTTGATAGAGGACTTGGAAGGAGTTTTTATTTCAGACCTTATTCTGCAATTGAAATGAATTATGCTGGTGGATTAAAAGATGAAATTGCTATGCCTGAAAAAGATGCTTCTGGATATAGGATGGAAGCTAGTTACAAGCATCTAGAAGATGATGGAGTTATTTCTCCTGAAGCAGAAGTTGGAGAGGGTGAAGTTATGATCGGAAAGATGTCTCCTCCAAAGTTCTTATCAGAGGCAAGAGAGATTTCTATAAGAACTAAGAAAGAATCAAGTGTTGCAATGAGACAGGAAGAGAAAGGAATTGTTGAATCTGTTTTCATAACTGAAGATAATGAAGGGAATAAAATTGTACAGGTTAAGACAAGAGATCAGAGAATACCGGAGTTAGGAGATAAATTTGCAACTTCACATGGACAGAAAGGAGTTATTGGTATGATTGTTCCAGAAGAGGATGTTCCGTTTACTTCAAGAGGAATGAGACCGGATATAATTTTCAATCCTCATGGTTTGCCTTCTAGAATGACAGTTGGATATTTATTGGAATTACTTGCAGGTAAAGTTGGTTCTTTAAGAGGAGAGGTTGTAGATGGAACTTCATTCTCAGGAACTAGTAAAAAAGATTTAGAAGAACAATTAGAAAATATGGGATTCAGATTTGATGGTAAAGAAACAATGTACAATGGAATTACAGGTAAGAAAATAACATCAAAGATTTTTGTTGGAGACTTATATTATTTGAAGTTGAAATATATGGTAGGAAACAAGATGCACGGAAGAGCTTCTGGTAAGGTTGCGCTTCTTACAAGACAGCCTATTGAAGGAAGAGCAAGAGGAGGAGCATTAAGATTAGGAGAAATGGAACAGCAAGCATTAG
>CAZTCF010000002.1:0-93918 GCA_964612685.1 Candidatus Woesearchaeota archaeon | reverse complement strand
TTTGTATTTCCGAAATATCAACAAGTTTCTTCTCAACTTTCTTTGGTTTCTTTCCTATCTTCTCCCACTGCTTTTGTAATCTTGGACCTAACCCTTCAATATAAATATCTACAACTGAAAAATTCCCAGTCATTAACTTATCTTTGATTAATTTTAACTCCATCTTCAAATCAAATGTGTCCAGGTTTTCTTTTTCAAGTTGTTCAACTTGGCTATCAAAATCATCTATGATTTCGTTGTATTTGTTGTACTTCTCTAATTCTTCATCTGAAAGTCTCCTTGTATTATGAAGAATTGGTCTGAAATTAATAAAATAGGGTTTACCTCTGTTGTATGATGTGTTCACAAACATTCCAACTCCTACAGAAGCTTTAACTAATGATTGCAAAAATTGTTCGCCATATTTTATTTTTATTCTACCCAAATCTCCCTCGTCCCTTGTTCTCATTTGCACTTCAGTGTTTATGTTAGCTTTAATTTCTCCAACAAAATCGCTCAAAACCTGTGAAACGAGCATAACCCCGATTCCCCATTTTCTAAATTCTCTACATGCTCTTTCAATCTGTAAAAATCCCTCTCCATTACCCCCAAATTTAGATAGAAGTCTATGGACTTCATCAAATACAAGCAAAACCTTCAAATCCGGAGTTTCTTTGGGATCTGACTTAAATATTTGTCTTATAACGCTCGCAACAAAGATATCCATATCATTAGGATCTAATTTATTCAGTGCAAAAATTTGTATCTGTCCTGGATGAATATATTTCTCTATCTCTATTATTTCCCTCGCATGAGATATTTGTCTTATATTCCCAAAAAATGCCCTAGCATCCGTTTGTTTTAAACCAAAAGAGGGATAGTACGAAAGCATTTTCTTATCTTCACATTTTCTAAGCATACCAGACCATTGTGCAGTTGGATCAAAAACAATAACTGCAACATTTTTTAATAAAGCTTCTTCTATAATGACCTGTGCAGCTATACTCTTCCCTCCCCCTGTAGCTCCTGCAACAATGCTATGTGTCTTTAATTTATCTGGTTCAAGATAAGCCTTAACTTTCCTTTCAGCAATCTTGCCCAACATAAGATTTTCTTTTGAATACACTGGAAGTTTCTTTAAATCGAGCTCCATGCTATATTTTTTTGAACGTTTTATTTGTCTCTTAATAAGGAAATAAATCAATAAGAACAATAGGATTCCTCCTAAGATTAAAAAAAGAACCCAAACAGGTAAAAAACCTAAAAGAACTTGTTTAAAGAAGGATTTTCTTAGAACAAAATAACTTAAAGAGTCTATGGATTCTTCGTTGTAAATTGCAAAAACCTGTAAAATATACTCTCCTTTTTCTGCTTCTTGAGGAATATCAAATTCTTTTAATAGATAAAAAGAATTTGTAAAATTAAAGCTCTCTTCTCCAAGAAAAAATGATTCGTTTTTTGTGTTGTTAAGATAATACCTCAGATTAAGATTTTCTATATCCCCAGATTTAATCTTATTTAGATATATTTTTAGCTTGATCTTTTCGCTTAATTTAAAATATTTTTTGAATGAATCAGATTGTATAAAAAAAACGGGGTTTGATTCTGATTCTACTACTTCAATATCAATCAGGATTCTCTCATTAACTCCCCCAGAAATGAGCATCTCTCCAGAATAATTTCCAAGATTAGTCCCTTTTATATAAAAATAAAATGAAGAACTATTTCTTGGCAATATCTCTATTCCAGAATATTCAAATTCAAGTAAATCTATAACGTTTCCAGAAGCGGAGAAACTAGCAGAAATTGGTTCGTTTTTATAATTTTCAATAACAATAAAATCCTGAAATAATGTTCCAACTGCAATTGTCCTATCTATCTTGTTTCGGGATATTGTGTAACCATCCCTCTGTATTTCTTCTCCGTAGGCAGAATCTGCATACACTAAAGAACAAAGAAAAATTACAAAAAAAAGTAAAGCTAAATATCTATTATTTATCATTCTTATCCTCTTCTTTATCTGAAACCTCTTTTAATTCTTTTTTGTTTTCTTGAATAGGTGTATTCTCTTCTTTAGAAAGCTTTTGTTTTGAAATATCATTGCCTAACTCCTTTGATTGGAGAACCTCCTTAGATTCCTTTGAAAAAGAATTGTACAAATCGGCTATCTCTTTTTTTAACCTCTCTTTATCATCAAAAACTTCTTTGGCTACTGGCTCACGATAAATTTTCTTTATTTTTATGAATAGTTCCAAAGCTTCCTCTTCCTTCTTTTGTTTTATTAAATTCTTCAATTTATTTAACATTATATAAAGTTCGAGCAACCTCTCTTTTTTCTTATCCCTTTTATATTTAACCATAAATATTGAAAAAAGTATTGCTAGAAGCAATATTAAAAAAGAAATTGAACCTGTTTTAAAAAATGATGCGAAATTAAATCGAGTTCCGACCTCAAAGGATACAGAATCTATGGCTATATTGTCTGAATCTGAGAGTCTTGCATAGAAAAGATACTTTCCTTCCGGAGTGGTATCTGGGACCTGCAATTCTTTTTCAAGAAGCAGATTATAAAAAAATGTAACTTCTTCCTCAGAAAAATTATAAACTTTTCCTTCAAAGTCTTTTATTGCATAATACAATGAAGCGTTTATCTCCTTTAAATCTTTTAAATTCTCTATTGAAATGTTTGCTTTTACATTTTTTCCAGGTTTAACCAGCTCATATCCTTCGGATAAATTTAAGATCAAATCAAATTCTAAATCTATAGCCTGAATATCTAAAACCACTGGAAGAGATTTATTTGTTTTATCCGATTTAACAGTTATATACCCGAAATATTGTCCTGGGATCGTTCTTTCGGGTGCACTGAAATCTATTGTTATTTCTTTTGATCTTCCTGGCATAATTGAAATATTAGTTTCGCTTAAAACAACAAATCCACTTATTTTATCTGAAAATATTGAAAGAGATAAATCTTCCAAGCCAGTGTTTGTTATTCTTAATACCCTTGTTTTTGAAGTTCCCTGTTTTAAAGATATTTTAAACTCCGATGCACTTAATTGAAAACTCTCTGATTTTCTTCTTTGCAATTCAATTCCTCCTAAAATCCTTTCAATCGTGCTTGGTGAACTTGGACTATCTTCTTCATCATAATCTTCTGAACCTCCTCCCCCGGTTGGAGCTTGTTGCCCTGCAACAGAAAAAGATTGTACAGAAGTTACATTTATATTATCGGAACTATCAAAGGCATAAAATCTCCAGTATATTGTACCCAAGGCAGGAGCCATTATTTGAAGACTACGTGAAGATATATTCTCTTTTCCAGAAAAGTTTACATATGAGTAATTCTCCCACCCTGCTCCCTGATTTACAGAGAAGATATACCTACCCAAGTCCCGGTCATCTGTCCAATTTGCAAAAAATGAAATAATATCGTACTGATAAATTGTGCTTTTGCTTACTGAAGGGGAAAACCATTGAGGAGGATAATAATCCAACCCCACATAAAGCATTACCACATTGCTTAGAGTATCATATACAGAATCAGAAGCATAGAACGTAACATTTCTTGTACCTGAAAATCCTTCTCTTGGAAAAAAGGAAACTAAGTGTGTAATTGGATCTATATAAACAAAAATATCCTGTACAGAAGAATTATAGAAAGTTAAATTAACTCCCTCTGGATCTACAAAGTAATCATCTAAATCAAATGCGTTTAAATTGCTTTCATTCTTAAGCCAACTTTGATTAGGAATGTCCATTATAAGGTAGGGGGGAGCATTAGGGATATCTAATTCTGTTAGAGTATCTGCAAAAACAAAGGGGAAAATGCAGATTAAAATCACAAATACATACAATAAAGCTCTTTCTCCCTCTTTTAAAAAAAAATTCAATTCCACTTTTTCCCATTTTAATATTGCCTAACTATTTATTTAAATCTTCTTAAAAAAAGGTTAAAAAAAGGAAACCTTTATAAAGTACCTTAGGGTATTTATATAATGCCTAGAAAAGACTTAAATGAGACTAAATCTAGAAGTGCTACAGTAAAGGGTACCATCCCTTTAAATCAAAAAGAGGCGATAAGAAAGTTAATTGGGATAATAGGAAGCAATGAGCAAGATGTTGTTGGAAAGATAATTACTCTTTGGTTATATAATGAAGGATATTTAACAAGTAAAAATAAGAGGGTAAAACAAGATGAATAAAAAAATCTTAAATGCGGTTTTAGGTATTTTTCTTTTAGTTACTCTAATTGTGTACACAGGTGCAGAAGAAACATTGAACAATTCTGAGAATAAAACGACTTATGAAAAAGAAAACGACTTAGAACAAAATGTTTCCTTAATTGTTTTAACAGATGAACAGAATATTCCTGAAGAAAATAAATCTTTAGAAAAGACAAATGATTCAAAAATCAGCACAAATAAGACAGTTAATTCTATAGACGCTCCAAGCACAACAAACTACACCGAATTAGATAATTTCACAACCCAAGAAAGCAATGAAAAAATTAATGGCACAGATGAAACGCTGGAAAAAGCTGAACAACAATCTATAAGTTCAGGCTCAGGAGGTAATCTCAATAACAATGCACAATATATTGATTCTTTGGAATTAAATCTAAACAATGAGAGCGAAGAGGAAGTTAACAAAATCGGATTAGAAGAAATAGAAATCTCAGAAACAGGAAAAAAAGATGTAGTTTACTTATATAATTCTCTTGGGAAAAAGGTGGTAGAAATTAAAGAGTGTGATAAAGAGGAGACAGAAGGTATCTCATGGCAAGAAAATGAGATAAACGAACTTGAAAAAGAGGTGATTCTTTCAAGTCTGGATTATTTTGATTCTCCACTTGTGGTTTACTCCTACCTAACTACAGAAGCCAAAGAAGAGAACATAAAGATATATTGGGAAAGTGGAGAAAGCAGGGATATTACAAACTTGGAAGAATTTTCTGTGGGGTATTACGATGAAAACGGGAATGGGCTTATAGATAAGGTCTCTTGGATTGTTCCTCACTTAAGTGAGCAGGTTTTTAATATTGTTATAGAAATTGAAAAAATATCTCAATCTGAAGAGCAACTATTTTTGAATGTTTCTGCTCCGCCAGAACAAACAACAAACCCTTTAATTTTTAACTTTGATGTAAACTATTCTGGAAACTTTAGTTGTCAGTTGATAGTTGGAGGAAATGAGTATAATAACTTATCCTCCAGCCAGGATTATAGTTTAAACCTCCCGAATGGAGTATACAACTGGGAAGCTTATTGCTTTGACGTATTAAATAATACCTGGGATTCAAAATTTGGTAACTTTACTATCAATGAAGGATTCTCTGTAAATTTAATTGGGGGAAATGTTTCTTTAGCTGGAGGGAGATTATATTTCTTTGATGGGGTTAAAAATGATTTGAAATATAATGGATTGGTAAATATTCATTCTGAAAAACCCTCAAATATAAAAATTGAATTGAAAAGAGATAATTTCGTATATTACACAAAAGAAATAAGTGAAAATATTACTGATTATTCCTTAAATCTTGATAAAAATATTTTGAATCAATCTGGGATGTATAATTTAACGGTTTATTTTAATTCTCCCTCTGCAAAAAATAGCACTTCTTTGATATTTTCCGTTGCGAGTGCAAATCTATCATTTAATACAACTCAAATTCAAGAGGGCCAAACTGTTAATATTGGGGCAAGTGTGATATCTCCTTTAGAAATAATTTCGTATATAATTTTGGATTATGGAAATGGAACGTTAAGTTATCAAACAACCCCAACAAATCTTTTTAGTAAAAACTATTTTGGGAGGTATACTTGGGATGGGCAATTCACAGTAAAAATGAATCTTATTGTGGGTGGAAACTCTTTTGAAATACAAAAAAACGGTATAACAGTTACGGATGTTCCTTCTGGGATAGATGATGATGCTCCCTCAATTTCTTTATTAAATCCGGACGATGAAGAAATAATAAAGGGTTCAATAGTTAATTTTTCCTACAAAGCTAGTGATAATATCAAGATACAGAATTGTACTTTTAAGTTGTATGGTAACTGCGCTTCTATGAATTATTGTTCAACAAGCGATTCAAACTTAATATTTCCCCTAAACTCCCAGCAAAAAGCTCTTGCAAATAACTTTTCTGTTAAGAATAACAAAGAAGTTGAGATTAATCTAAAAGATTTTGAGGATGGAATTTATGAATGGATTGTGGAGTGCTATGATAACTCTTCAAACTATGATTGGGAGATAGGATTTTTTGAAGTTAGAGTTAATCAGACTTCTCAAGCTACAAGCCAAGATTATGACCAAAAAGAGGAAATTGAAGTGCTAAAAGAACAAGCGGATGCGTTCATTATAACAAATTTTAATTTAGAGGAAAAAGAAATATTGGAGGACTTGAACATCCTAAATGACACAAAATATTACAAAAAGAGACTATTGGACATAGAAAACTTCTTTAAAGAGAATTACAAATATGTATCAAGTCCCACGTTAAGGGAAACCAAAACAAGAGAGTACCTTGAAGAATTGGAAAGTATAAAAAATAAGATTCCAAAAAGCATTGTTATACAAGAAAGTCATGAATATATAAAAAATAGTATAGATGCAGATTTTGAAGAGATAATAGAGGAATATTTTCAATCTACAAATACTCAAATTAGCAAATCATCTATAAAAAAGTTGGCAAATATAAATAAAGACTTACAAAACGAACTTTCTGTGTCTGTTAGGGTTAAGAACGTAGAAATAGAATACAATAACGGAACAGAAAAAATAACTTTAGTTAAAAAAGAAATAACCCTAAATGATGAATCATATGAAAACTTACTTGAATTTGTGCCAAAAGAACTTTCAAGGAATACGGAAGGGGTTACCTTTTTAAATAAAAACAAGGTGGTGGAAGAAGATTCATTGTTTGAAATAAAATATGGGGACTTGGAAAAAGAAGAAATAGTCTACTACTTCTTAAGTCCAGTAAAATTAAAGGATATAGAAGCAACAGAGACCCTTCTTTTTGAGGACGATTTAAACAAATTTGAAGCTGGACTAACTGGTTTCTTTGTTCTCGAACTTATAACCGGAGATTTTACCATTTATGCGATTGTTGCTTTCATTCTACTGCTTGCACTCCTATTTATAATCCCATTTGTAATTAAAAAGTTTAGGATTATTGGATGGAAAAGAGAACCAAATGTGGTAAAGGTATTCAACTTGATTGATGAGATAAACAAATTACTCAAAGAGAAAGAGATTGAAAAAGCAAGGGAAAAATACTACAAAATTAAAGAGATATACCCGGTTTTACCTCAAAAAACAAAAGGGTATTTTTACCAAAAAATAAAAGAAATGTTAATCCGAATTGATAGGAAGGATATATTCAATCTTGTCAAAGAATATCAGGAAGCAAAGAGAAAATGGAATAAAGAAGATGTTATGAGATTGTACGAAGATATCAAAAAGATTTACGAAAGGCTTCCTGAAAAAGACAGAAAAAGGGTGTATGGAATAATTAATGGATACTAAATAACAACAATCATTAAAAAAGATATTTGGTCTAATCATACATGATAAATTACAAAAGAAGCAGAGCATATTGTGCTGTTTTGATTTTCATAGGAATCCTTACACTTTCTTTTGTAAGCTCTCTTGAAAATTATGATCAAAGGGTGTATAAGGTTGGTTCAAATAGCTACACTGAAAAAAGCACTTATTCCCAGACTTATTGTTCTCATTGTAGTAGTCAAAGAGATTATGTAAAAAAACCAAGTGTCCAAAGCCAGGATTACTACAAGAAGATTCATTATACCCACTACGGATATGAAGACACCCGAAAAAGTTTTTGGGGAGATTACGTTAAGGAATATACTTCATACGTTACAAATTGTGGAAATACTGGAAGATACTTCACGGTTATCTTTACTCTTAAAGATAAACATGGATATGAATTCACTCAGTCTGTAACCCAATATTTAAGGATGGGTGAAAAAAAGAAATTTGTGTACAGAGATATACAATATGAACAAAACGAAATTCTTAGATGGAACTATAAGGTTATCCCACAAAAATATTAAAAATGCTTCCTTGAGCTTAAAAACGGGCAATTTTTGAGGTTCATATAACGTATATTGTACGTAGTTTTATGGGGTTTTTAGAGATTTTTTGAGAATTTAGGGAAAATTCAGTTAACTTAGGTTAAGTTAGTGATTTATGCTGAATTTCCGGAATCGTCTTTTGTTTTGTGGGGGGAAATAAATGATCGGATAAATGCTTAAATCTTTCTTCTGCTTCTTTTTGTTCTTTGGACTTGAATTGAATTACCTTGACCTCCCTTTCACTTAGGTTGGCTTTGTTCTTTTCTAATAATGCTTCGTGTTCTTGAAGTAATTTGGTTAAATTAGATATTTGTCTATCTTCTAAATTAATCCAAGGGCCATTATCAAATGTTTTTAATGAATTATATGTAATGATGTATTTGTTTTCTTTTCCGGAAAGATACAAATAATGGCTCCTGCATCAGATACATTCTATTTCGTCTTTCATTTTGCCTAGTTATAGAGTAGATTTAAATTTTTCAAAGGTTTAATATTAAAACCTAACAATAGGAACATCCTGGTTGATGAAAATTTTCTTCTTCTGTTTTATCCGGAGATGTGCTTTTTATACTTAGGTTAGCTTTGTTATACATACTATTTTGAAGATTTGCTGATTTGACTGGGTTTTCTGGATCTTGGGCTAATCTTAAAATTGATTCCAGATGGTTTATTTCTTCATTTAATCGTTCTATCCTGTGTTTAGCATAGGGAATTATTTTATCTTTAATGTCTTTTTCTGAGGATATTTCTTTGTCCCAGCCATATTTTTCACAAGCAGGACATCCTGTAACTGTATGTGGATCTCCATCATATGCAATAATGTATGCTCCATCAAGAGGGCATCTATGGGGAGTTAATCTATCTCCAAAATCCAAAAAAACAAACTCTTCTTTTCCATCTAAACCCATAAAAAAATATTCTCTTTTTTCTCCAGGTTTTCCAATCTCAAAAAGTGAAGAGGGTAGTTCGGCCATTGATTATAGAAATGCTAACCTCTTTTAAGATTTTGTATACTTTAATGTGGGATTTTCTAAAATTTTTGGAGGAGATATCTTAAGCGTTTACCTGCCTTTTGCACTTAGGTTAGCTTTGTTATATTGTATTTACTGGGATTAAATAAGGATATCATGGAAGATATAAATGATAAGAATTAGAATAAATGAAACTAAATAATTAAAAAAAATATTTTATAGAAAAGAAAGTGAAGAATTGATAAGATTAAGGGGATGAGGAATTCTAAAAAATATTTCAAAAAAAGAATTAAGGGAGGGGAGGGCTACGCTACAAATCTCAATAGTGCTATTGAGCTTTCAGAGGTTTTTCACTTAGGTTAACTTAGTTTTAATAAAAAATGTGCTGGAATCCAAAGAATGGGAAAAATATCTGCTGGAAGACAGTTTAAACAGGTGTTTATGAGAGTTTTATCGACGGAAAGAACAAATTATTTTTTCGTTGTTTAAACAGGTGTTTTTGAAGTTTTTTAGTGTTTGAATGGGTGTTTATTGGTGTTTAATGCTGTTTAAACAGGCTGTTTTATATAGTTTTTTTTGACAAACAGGCATATTTTTGGAGCAAAAAATGTGCTGGATTCTGGTTAGAAATTGTGGTAAATTAGAATACAAAATTATATGTAAATTATTTTTTATATCGATAAAAGCAAAACATTTTTAAAGTAGATATTATGATATATAGTATGTTTGGATGGTTTTCTTGGAAAAAAGAAGAGGAGAAGATAAGAGAAGATACAAAGAAAGGTTTTGAGTATGTCAAAAAAGATATAACCTCTTTAACTGGATGGATAAAACATCTTGACTCCGAAAGAAATCTTCAAAAAAAAGAGATAGATGATTTAAAGGTGTATTTATCGTCGATTAGGGACGATGTAGAGGCAATAAAAAATGTTCTTTCTATAATGAATGAATTGAAACCTAAACAGCTGTTTAAAACAAACAGACCGGTGTTGGATAAACAAACAGGTGTTTATGCTGTTCAAACGGGTGTTCAAACGGGTGTTCAAACACCAAATTTAGAGCAATTTTCAATAACAGAAAGGGCAATCTTATGGATTCTATTAAACTCGGATATGAAGCTTGGATATGAAGATCTTTCAACAATTTTAGGAAAAGAGAAGAGCACTATAAGGGGGCAAATAAATACAATAAAATCAAAAAGTGAGGGGTTGATAGAAGAAAGTATAGAAAAGAATGGTAAGAAAAGGGTGTTTATACCTGAAGAAATAAAGGAAAAAATGCTGAAAAAACAGAAAGTGAGGGTAAAGGAAACAAAAGAAGCTAAAAAAGAGGACCAAAATGGGTAAAAATGCTCAAAAAAATGGAAAGTGAGAGTTAGAAAGATGAAAAAATTAGAAAAAATAGAAAATAAATCATCCAAAAAGGAAGAAAGTGAGAGTTAATTAGAAAAAGAATGGAAAAAAGGAGCTTAAAATATGAAAGAGAGGGGTAATTTGAGGGAAAATAAATTAAAAAGAATCCTCTTAAGAAAAGGAAGAAAAAATAGGAAAAACAAGTAAAAATGAGGGAGAAAACTAAAAAATCAAAAAATAAATGTCTTTGAAAGTCCTAAAGTGAAGTATATTTTAGGGAGGTTGGGTAAATTTAGTTAGTTATCCTTTTAGCCGAATAATTAAAATTAGATTGTTCTTAGTTGTAATATTGTAGGAAGGGTAGCAATCTTTTTTAGATTCTGAGGGATTAAAATATGAATTGTTTTGTTATTAATTTTAATTTTCTCGAGGGGAATTCCCTTTTTTATGAGGCGACCCACATAGTCTCGGATAGAACTTTCGGTTAAATTCAACTTTTCTGAAAGGTTCTTATAATCTGTATATCCCATCTCATCGGATAATTGATAAATTGTTGAAAAAACCAAAAATTCTTGATCTGTAAGACGTTTAAATTTTAATCGTATTTCTTTTTTTAGATTGTCTAAAGAATCTAATATTTGTGCAGCATTAGTTATTGAATTTTCTGAAGAAAATATCTTTTTTTCATTTAATGAAATATCTTGATTATACGAACCTTTATCCGTCTGTTGGTTTGTCTGTTGGTTTGTCTGTCTGTCTGTTGGAACCCCTTCATTTCCTGTGGAAATACCTGTATTTTGGGCATTTAGAGGCTTTTGGGGGATAATATTTTCTGGATGTGTTGGAGAATCTTTTGTATTTGTTGGGATTTCTGCTTGATGTGCTGGATTATCAGATGATATTTGATTTGGTTCTTTTTTGCTTAGAATTTGGTTTAATTCTGAATTAGGTTTTGTCTTTTCTTCTACTTTTTTAGAGAGGGATTTTAAAACTTCGCATATCTCAATTAAACTTTCTCTCGTCTCGATCAGCCCCTTACTTAAGCTTAAAACCTCTTCTTTTAAGGCATCCATATCTTTCTTAACTTTTGAAAATGCCTCTTTTACTTGTTCCATTAAAACTTTATGGACCAGAACTATAAAAAGATTAAGATTATTAAAAATATATTTATCAAGGATAAGATTAACTTAATTAGGGTAAAAACCAATCTAACCTAAAAAATTAGGCTTGTTTTTGTCTATAAAAAAGGTATGCTTTCTCGCTTAGTTTCCATCTGCTTCTTTTAAGATATTCTTTACCTAAAGAATTCTTGTTTATCTCAATGACTAATTCTTTCTTCTTCATCTCTTTTAAAAGCTTTTTGACGAATTCTTCGTCTCTTGCAATCTCTTTGGCTATATGGAATGTGAAAATAGGTTTTGGATTTGTAATATATAAATATGCTAAAATTTGTTCAGAAATCTTCTCTTTTTTTTCCTTTGAAATATACATATAATTCCAAAGAAAATTATTCTTTTAAACTTAACTTAAACAAATAGGGGGGAAGGATAGAATTTAGTCTTAAAGAGGATTAATCCTTTGTTTTTTGAGGCTTAAAGGAGGGGAAAGGGATGTGTGGTGGCAAATTAAGTTCTTCTTCGAATTTTAATGCTTTTAAAGAGGCCTTTCTGAAGATAATGTTAAATATAGTCAATCTAAACTCTTCTGGAAGCTTTTTATCTTTCCAGGAGTGTAATACTTCCTCTGCTTGTTTTGAATCCAGAGAAACTAAAAGATTTCCTTGAAAATTTAATAAAGCTATTTCTTTCTCATAATTAATGATATATTCAAATTCTATCCCAATTAAACTTTCTTGGGGTTTTAAAAGATCAGATTTTATTCCCTTAACTTCAGAAACGTCTATGCTTGTTGAAATTTTAGCATCTTTTAGCTTGTTAGATTTCTTTTCTAAGTTTATTTTTATAAGATTAAAACCCATTAATTTCATAAAAGGGTTATTCAAGTTTAATTTTTAAATATTTTGGTAATTTAGCACACAAAACATCTCCAAATAGTGAATAATTAAAAATTATAATTCAAATCTAAATTTAAATTAAATCTTCTTCAGAAACAATCATAAAATCCCCTATAGCGATTATTGAGCTATATGGAATCAAAAATTCTCCTGAAGAGGTTTTCTCTAAATTCAAATTTCTTGTATAGGGGGTTGAATCTTTTATAACAATCCCAATTAGCTCTCCAGTTCGGGTTTCAAAGGTAATATCCTTAACAAATCCCAACCTTTTACCTTCTTTTGTTACAATCATCTTTCCAACAAGAACATTGAAAGGACTTTTCTCACTTTGCATATGAGAGATAAAAGTAAATAATTTATAAACTTTTCTGTGAAAATATATAGAGGTTTAAAGAAGGGTTTTTGAAGATAAATTTAAAATAATCAAAAAAAACAACCCTCCCTCCCCTTGATTTCTTATGGAAATGTTTATATATAAAAAAATAATTTTTATTATTATAATAATATATTATAAAATTATATATTATATATTATATATATCAATTATTTTTTAATCAAATTAAATAATTTTTTAATGGAATCAATTGTTTTTCATTCAAATTGTTTATATGTTATATTTAATATTAACAACAATAATATTAGTATTAGCATTAATAATAATGAAAATAACTTAAATTAAAAATTAATTCTATAAATTTAATTTTCCATAGGAAATTGAGGTGTTTCTCTTTATCAGTAGTTATAATCTTTTATATAATGATTTAATTTTTCTCATCGATATTTATGTGGATTTAAATAGTTCCACAGGAAATATACGTGTGGGTAATAGACATGAAATTAGAAATAGAGAAAATTTTTGATACTATCGATAAGAACGCTATATTTAAGGATAAATCCATTTTACAAGCAAATTACGCTCCAAATGAAATTCCACATAGAGACGAACAAATAAGACAGATTGCTTTAATTTTAGCTCCGGTTTTGAGAGGTGAAAAAACAAGTAATCTCTTTTTATACGGAAAAACCGGAACGGGTAAAACATTAGCAATGAGGTATGTTCAAGAAGAATTGTATAAAAGAGCCAAAAAGGATACAGATTTTAAGCTAAAAATAGAATATCTAAATTGTAAGCTAAAGAAAGTTTCAGATACAGAGTATAGGATTCTGGCAGAATTAATAAAAAAATTCAAACCAGATGAAGATGTTCCTATAACCGGCTTACCTACCCAGGCAATTTACAGTAAATTTATTGATTCTATTGATTCTGAGAAAAATTTAATTGTATTAATCTTAGATGAGATTGATCAAACTGTTAAAAAAATTTCAAATGATTTTTTATATAATTTGGTTAGACTAAATTCGGAGTTGTCTAAATCTCAAATTTGTTTGGTAGGAATTAGTAATAATCTTACTTTTTTGGATGAATTAGATCCAAGAGTAAGAAGTTCTCTTTCTGAAGAGGAGATAGTATTTCACCCATATAATGCATTACAAATTCAAGATATTCTAAATCAGAGGGCGATATTAGCATTTAAGGAGGGGGTTTTACAAGAAGGGGTAATAAGCAAATGTGCTGCTTTTGCGGCAAAGGAACATGGAGATGCAAGAAGAGCCTTAGATTTACTCCGTGTTGCGGGAGAACTAGCGGAGAGAGATGGTTCTAAAAAGATATTACTTAAACATATAGACGAGGCGAACGAAAAAATAGAAAAAGACAAGATTCTTGATACAATAACCTCAGAACCTAAGCAGTTTCAAGTTGTTTTGGGTTCTATAATTTATCTTTTAGAAAATCAAAATGGAAATAACCCCGTGTTTACTGGAGATGTTTATGATTTTTATCAACAATTATGCATAAAAAATAAATTGGATGTTTTAACACAAAGAAGGGTGAGTGAGATAATCCAGGAATTGGATATGCTTGGAATAATAAACGTTAGAGTAATATCTAAGGGGAGAGGGGGAAGGATGAGAGAAATTAGGATGGCTATTTCAAAAGGAATTGTGGGCAAAGCAAAAGAAATAATTGAAAATTCTTTAAATTATATTTAAAAATGGATCCAAAGCAAATTTTGAAGTTTTGTTTAGAGAAAGGTTTGTTAGTGGATAAAGACGTTTTAAACCTATTTAATGAAACGGAGGATTTAGAATCTGTAAAATTAATAATAGAAAAGATAAAGAACCACACAAAACAAAACGTTATCACAAAAAATATCTTTTATGAAAATAAGGAAAAGGTCAATGAATTTTTTTATGAATTGCCAAGAAAGAATCAAGAGGAGTTAGAAAGTCTTAAAATTAAACTTGGATTGAGTATTGAAATCTCTAGAGAAAAACGTTCTTTATCAAAGGGAATTGCCTCCATTGAGGAAGTGGATAAAAATAATTCCATTATAGAAAAACAGGGGGTTGAAAATGTCAAAGTGCTTTCTTCTGTACCTTTATCTAATAAAAAGGTAGAAGTCTCGGATTTCGTTTCTCATTTTAAGAATAGATTTATGGAAATGAGAGGTATTTTGCAAAATCATTCCGAGTTGGAAAGCCTTGTTTCTATAAATAAAATCTTTGGAAATCACCAGAAGATTTCAATAATTGGGATGATTATTGACAAATCTGTGACTAAAAATAAAAATATTATCTTTGAGGTTGAAGATACAACGGGAAGAATAAAAGTTTTAATAAATAAAAACAAGGCGGAGG
This sequence comes from Candidatus Woesearchaeota archaeon, assembly GCA_964612685.1. GTDB lineage: Archaea > Nanobdellota > Nanobdellia > Pacearchaeales > GW2011-AR1 > MWBV01. Next base: position 78,800 of record CAZTCF010000002.1, on the reverse strand, counting down.
TTTATGAAAAAGCAGAAAATGCCGCATTAGATTCTGTTCTAGGTTTTAGGGGTTCTGGAAATGAAGAGATATTCTTTGCAGAGGACATAATTTATCCAGATTCGATCCTTCCAGAAAGGAAAAATTCTTCCAAGGAAGAGTTTGTCGCATTCATAGGGGATTTACATTTTGGAAGTAAACGTTTTATGAAGGACAATTTTCTTAAATTCATAGATTACCTGAATGGTTCATTTAAAGAAGACTCGGATTATAAAAAAATAAAGTATCTTTTTTTAGCGGGAGATGTTGTAACCGGTATTGGAAATTATCCCAATCAAGAAAAAGATTTAGAAATTATGGATTTGGAAGAACAGTTTATTGGTTTGTCTGAGCTTTTAAGCAAAATAAGGAAGGATATTACTATAATTATATCTCCTGGAAACCATGATGGGGTTAGAGTTATGGAACCTCAACCTATTTTCGATGAGAAATATTCTTGGCCTCTTTATGAGATGGAGAATGTGGTCCTTATTCCAAATCCTTGTTATGTAAATATCGGAGGTAAAAATGATTTTTCAGGTTTCAATATTTTAGTTTATCATGGTTTTTCTTATCCCTATTATGCAAATAATATTCCTTCGCTTATTCATAAAAAGGCAATGAATTGTCCAGAGGAAATTATGAAATATCTTTTAAAAAACAGGCATTTGGCCCCAACACATGCATCAACCCAATATTTTCCTCTTGAAAAAGATGGGCTTTTGATAAGAGAAATACCGGATATATTTGTTTCAGCGCACACACATAAGTGCGGGGTTTCATATTATAATAATATTCTTGTGGTTTCTGTTTCTTGTTGGGAAGAGATGACCCCTTACCAAGAGAAATTTGGTAACATTCCAGATCATTGTAAGGTTCCTATATTTAATCTTAAAACAAGAAGAGTAAAAATCCTTGATTTTGAAGATTTAAATGATTCTGGTTTGGAAGAATGTTCTGTGGGGGTGCAAAATGAGAACAAAGAGTAAATTAATTAAGAAAAACATAATGAAAAATATTTTGTATTTCATTAGGAGGATATCCTTATGAACACAGATTTGTACTTTGAAAATTTGAAGAAGGAAGTTGATAAAGTTTATTCTATTGCTAGCTTAGCAAGGTCAAAGGGATATGATCCTGTTTCAGAAGTAGAGATTCCTTTAGCAATGAGCATGGCAGAAAAGGTAGTTGGTCTTATTTCTACTATCTATCCTCAAATGAAGGGTACAAAAATTGCTGAGAGAATATTAGAATTAGAAAAAGAATATGGTAAACTGGACACAACAATTGTTTTTAAAATTGCAGAGGAGGTCGCTCGTCAAAAATTCTGTGAGTTTAAAAATTTATTAGAAGCAATGGATGCTGGGATAAGGATTGCTTTTGCTTATGCAACTCTTGGGGTGGTTTCAAGTCCAATTGAGGGATTCACGGGATTGAAAGTTAGAAAAACCAAAGAGGGTAAAGATTATATTGAAGCTAGTTTCTCTGGGCCAATAAGAAGTGCTGGGACTACTGCTAGTTGTGTTGTTTTAATTGTTATAGATTATCTTAGGGAACTTTTTGGTTTTGCAAAGTATGATCCTACTTCAGAGGAAATAAAAAGATTATATGCAGAGTTAGAGCATTTTCATGATAGAGTTTCTAATTTACAATATATGCCCACAGAAGCAGAGGCTCTTTTTTTAGCAGAAAATCTTCCTATTCAAATTGCCGGTGATGCCTCTGAAAAGATTGAAGTTCCAAACTATAAAAATTTAGAGAGGGTAGACACTAATTATCTTAGAAGTGGTTTTTGCCTTATTATAGGAGAGGGTCTTGCACAAAAGGCAGCAAAAGGATTTAGACTCTTGAAAGGGGCAAAAAAGAATGGAATCCAATCCACCGGGTTTGATTTTTTGGAAGATTACATAAAACTTCATGAAAAAAGAGAAAGGGGAAAGGCAGATGATTCTCCAACATATATAAAGGATTTAGTAGCAGGAAGACCCGTTTTTGGACATCCAGGCAAATCTGGGGGTTTTAGGTTTAGATATGGTAGAGGAAGGGTTTCGGGGTTTAGTGCAACTTCAGTCCATCCGGCAACTATGGAGATAACCGACGGTTTCATTGCAATAGGCACTCAATTAAAAATTGAAAAACCAACTAAGGGGTGTGCAATTACAGTTTGCGATTCTGTGGACGGGCCCATCGTTAAACTTTTTAATGGGAGTGTAAGGAAATTATCTTCAAGAGAAGAAGCAAGAGGAGTTTACTCAGATATAGATGAAGTGATTTATTTGGGAGATATACTTTTTCCATTTAGTGATTTAGCAAACCGTAACGCTAATCTAATCAAACCAGGGTATGTTGAGGAATGGTGGAAATTGGATTTGATTGAAAAGTTGGAAGAGCGTTTGAGGATTGATGAATTTTCTGTTTCTTTTGAAAGTGCGGTTGAATTTAGTGAAAAGTACAATATCCCTTTACACCCAAAATATATATTTTATTGGACACAGATTTTAAAAGAAAACTTTTTTGATTTAATTGAGTGGCTTAATTATTCTAAAATTGATAAGAAAATTATTCTTCCTTATAATAAAACTGAGCGTGAGAAGTTTAGGTTGGGAAAAAGAACCCTTGAATTATTAGGCGTTGAACACCAGGTCACAATAGAGAATGTTGTTATTAACGAGGAGAATAGCAAAGCACTTCTATTGAATTTAGGGATTAATCTTGATTTAACCGAAGATGGAAAAATAGAATTTAAGCAGGTTTTTAAACAATCATTGTTTGAAGAGCAAAATTCTGTTTTGGAGATTATTAATTCTTTATCAAAGTATGAAATAAAGGATAAAGCAGGAGAGTTTATTGGTACGCGTATGGGTAGACCAGAAAAGGCAAAACTCAGAAAATTAATTGGGAGCCCAAATGTTTTATTTCCTGTAGGCAAAGAAGGAGGGAGATTAAGAAGTTTACAAACTGCATATACAGAGGGAAAGATTTGGAGTAGTTTCCCAATTTATCATTGTGAGAATTGTAAAAAAGAGACAATCTATCCAGTATGTGAGGTTTGCAATTCAAAATCAAAAGAGTTGTATTATTTCTCAGATACCAAAGAAAAATTATTTAATAAAATTAGAGAGGATTCTGAAAAACAAGGGTTTAGGTATGTTACCCAACCTTTGGATATAAAACATTATTACGATAGTGCAATAAATAAATTAGGTTTGTCTAGGGAAGAAGTACCTCTTTTAATAAAAGGGGTAAGGGGAACTTCATCAGCAAATCATGCAATAGAAAATCTTTCAAAGGGGTTTTTAAGAGCAAAATATGATTTGCAGGTAAATAAAGATGGGACTATCCGTTTTGATGCTACAGAACTTCCTTTAATTTGCTTCAAGCCAAAGGAGATTTATGTTGACGTAAGAAAATTGAGGGAGTTGGGTTATACCGAAGATATTTTTGGAAACGTTTTAGAATCGGATAATCAAATATTGGAATTAATGCCCCATGATGTTCTGCTTCCAAGCTCGTTGGAGTCTTTAGATGAAAGGGCAGATGATGTTTTTTTTAAAGTTTCAAAGTTTGTGGATGATGAACTTGAAAAGATTTATGGTTTAAATAAATTGTATAATGTTGAGAAGAAAGAAGATTTGATAGGCAAATTGGGGGTATGTATGGCTCCCCACAATTGTGCAGGGGTTATTTGTAGATTTATTGGATTTTCAAACACCCAAGGATTATTTGCTAGCCCATATATGCATGCAGCGGTTAGAAGAGATTGTGATGGAGACGAGGCAGCGATAATGCTCTTGGGAGATGTTCTTTTAAATTTCTCTAGGGAATTTCTCCCAAGTCATAGGGGAGGGACGCAAGATGCTCCACTTGTTTTAAATGCAAAAATAGATGCGGGAGAAGTTGATGATCAAATTTTGGATTTTGAGTTTTTAAGAGAGTATCCTTTAGAACTCTATAGAGCTGCTGAAAAGGGAAAACACTCTTCAGAAATAAAGGTGAATACTGTAAGAGAGATTTTGAGGAGAGGTGAAAATCCTTTTATTGGAGCAGGGTTTACACACGATACAGATAATTTTAATGAAGGGGTTTTATGTTCGTCTTATAAAAAATTGCTTACAATGAAAGATAAAGTCAATCATGAGATGGAACTTGTTGAAAAATTGCGTTCCGTTGATACATCTGATGTTGCTAGGCTTATTATTGATAGACATTTTATAAGGGATATGAGAGGTAATCTTAGAAAGTTTTCTATGCAAGAATTTAGATGTGTTTCATGCAATGAAATTATTAGGAGAACTCCTTTGAAAGGAGTTTGTCCAAAATGCAAGGGCAAATTAATCTTTACAATTCACGAAGGGGGAATTAAAAAATATCTGGAACCTGCACTGGATTTAGCAAAGAAGTATAATCTTTCTAAATATATGCAGCAAAATCTAGAGTTGGTCAAAAGATATGTTGAAAGTATTTTTGGAAAGGAATTGGAGAAGCAAGAGAGTATAAGTAAGTGGTTTTAATTAAAATAAGTATAAGATTATTGTTGGAATTAACAAACATCCCATCATTTGAGTTTTTTTTACATTTAGGGAAATGCAGTAAATCCCTGTGAGTGTCGAAGCAATGAAAACAAATATCCCCAAAAATCCGGAAATTAGTAGTATTAATATAAAAAGGAAAATAATTGTTGCAATAGACAATTTTTTATAATTTATTTTTACAAATATTTTTAGAAACTTTATTGATAGGATTTTCACCAGAAAGAAAGATATAATCCCTGAAAAAAGACAGACAATTAGAATTAAAATTAATATCTTGTAATCCATTGTTCCAATTAAAGCTTGTATAGAAGCTGCTGCCCCTGTTCTTGTTCTTGATATGCTATATAAAGAGACGAACGAAAGTCCCATAACAAAAACATTAACCGCGCCTAATAAGATTAAGAAATCTTTTTCATTGGTTTTTGATATTTGGTTTCCTATAACTGCGGCTTGTCCCCCTCCTAATCCCGGCAGGAAACCACAAAGGGGAGAGGCAATTAACGCTCCAGATAGGGGTTTCATTAAATTTTTTATTTTTATTTTTTTAAATATTAAATTTTGTGGGGGTATCTTGGTGTTTTGGTTTATACTAATGAACAACATTGAGCTACCAAATAACCCGCTTAGCAGAGGTAAAAGTGGTTCTTTTAAATTTAAATTTAAAACACAGGTTCCAAGAATTCCTGTTAGAGCAAGTACAATCAAGGCAGAAATTTTCTTTTTTTCAGATAGAACCATAATAATACAAATTCCAATTAATATGAATGGTATTGCGGTTTGTATATGAAAATAAATTTTTGATAGAATATATGAAAGAGGGAATGCAAGAATTATTAGAAGAAAAATAGAAGAGATTCCTCCATACGCTGTTCTCATTGTTGCTTCATATCCTTCCCCTTTTTTTAGCATCTCGTGTCCAGGTAACACCGATAGTTCTGTATCTGTATCCGGACATCCTAAAAATATGCTTGGGATAAAATCTACAAATGTATGTGTTATTGCTAATGCAGTTATAAATACTACAAAATATACTGGGGGAAGGTGTATAAGTACAGATGAAGAAAGAGTTACCAAGAATGCTCCTACAAGGTTTATGTGTATTCCGGGGAATAAGCCAGTTAAGGTCCCAATTATAATTCCTGCTAAGAGGGCAAGTATTAACTCAACAAACATCGGGTTAGAAAGAGGTATTTCTTTTTAACAATTATAGGGATAAAAAATGAACATTGAAATATCTTATTTTCTATTCTTCATTGACACTTTTTATGAGTAAATCTAAAACGGATTCGGTTAATTTCTCTCTTTCTTCTTCAAAGAAATCTAAAGAGGGTTGTCCATTTACTTCCAATAGAACTAATTTTCCATTTTTGTTTAACATATCTATTCCACATATTTTTATATCCAAGAATTTTGTTAGTTTTTTTATCATCTTCTCAGTTCTTTTATTTACTTTAAAATGTTCAAATTTTTTTGCATACACCCCTGTAGCTTTCCATCCTGCGTTGTTTCTTTTTAATGCAGTCTGAACTATCTTATTTCCAATTACAGTTACTCTATAGCTTGGTGACTTAATGAATTCTTGTGCAATTATTGGGAGTTTTTCGCTCCCTTTTTTCCAAAATTTTTTAATTATTGCTTCTGCTTCTCCTAAACTTTTTGCTTTACTAACATATTCCCCCATTGTTCCAGAAATTCTTTTTAGTATTACGGGCCATCTACCAAATTCTTTAAGTTCTCTTCTTGCATTTGTTATATTCTCTGAAAGAAGTATTGTGTCCGGTACAGGAAGATTATGGTTCTTGCATTTTACATAGAACAGCCATTTATCTTCTGTGGCATAATAAGATTTAGAAGATTCAATAATTTTTATTCCCCATTCTTCTATAGTCTTTGTTAACTCTACAGAGAAGTCATCCCATACGCTACAATAGATTATATCGCATTTGGTTATCTTTCTTTTAAAAGAGTTTAAATTAAATTTTTCAGAGGTATTTATTAAAATTAGGTTTACATCTTTCTTTTTTGCAAGCTCAAGAAATATTTTTCCTTCAGTTTCTATCTCTCTTCCACAAGAAATTATCCCAATTGTCTTTTTTTTCACTTTACTTTTATATGATTTACTTTGTTTTTAGGATATTTTTATATTTAAATATGATGTTTTTATTTAAATTTATTTCTCATTTAATTAAATCTTATTATCTAGTTTTAAATTCTATAACATCTAAGTCTTTTAATTTGTGATTTAAACCCACTATTTGTCCTGGAAATTTGCTTGAGGGTCCCCAGACTCTTGTTTCTTTTACTTTTTCAGAGAATCCCTTTAGAATCTTCTCTGCTACCTCCCTCGCTGTTGCTCCGGGATTAAGGATTATCGGCCTATTACTTTTTTCTTTTCCAGGCTCTTTTGTGTATATTCTTAATTTATCAAAACACATGAATAAATTTTCTTTAACTTCTTCTATTCCCTCTTTATTTAGTGTGGAAATCATAACAAAGTTATATTTTTTTGACTGGAGTGTAGATTGTATTTTTCTTTTTTCATCTTGAGTTAATAAATCTGATTTATTGAAAATGATTAATTTTTTTTTATCTAGTTGATTGAGGGAATTTTCTATATCTTGTATATCATTAAGAGAATTTATTAAAATAATTATTACATCTGTAGTATTGGTAATTCCCTTGTCATAATATTCGGATTCTATAGCAGGATTTTCTATAACTTGAATATTTGTCCCATTGTAATGCATAATTCCAATTTTGGGTTCAGAAGTAGAGAAGGAGGAAGAGGTTATCTCTGTTTTTGCGTTTGTTAAAGATTTTAATAATGAAGATTTTCCAGAGTTAGTTTTTCCTATAATCACTGCTTGCATATCTTCTTTTTTTATTCCTACCTTGGATGATTTCCCTAGCTTTTTTGATTTCTCCTTTTGACTCAATAATTTTTTTAGGCGCAGTTTTAGTTGTGCTCTTAGGTTTTCTCCTCCCTTGTGTGCTGGAGCATAAGAAATCATCTTCCTTAATTTTTCTATTTTTTCTTCAAGAGATTTTGCGTGGAGATACTCTCCTTCTGCTGCTGTGAATTCGGGGTGTGCGTTTATAGGCATATAAATTTTTAAGTTGGGATTACTTAAATAATTTATGAATCAAGATGAGATAATTAGAGAGGTTGTATCCAAAAGGGATTTTTCTATGCTTCCTCACAAAGATATCCTTTTAGCATATAAAAAGTTTGAGAGGAGAGAATGTTCTGATGAAGAAAAGATAAGGTTAACGCGAGATTTACTTAGGAAAGTTTATTCTGCCTTTACCAGCGGTAAACTTTTGAATATCAAGGATAAAAGAGAGGAATGGTTTTTAAGAAAACATCTTTCAACAAGAGAGAGGATTCCATATTACAGAGAGTTATATTCTAGAATATTCAGAGAATTACATAGATGTTCTGTTATTGATTTGGGTTCTGGAATAAATGGATTTAGTTATAATTTTCTCCCAAATGGAACAAAATATTTGGCTGTTGAGGCAGTTGGACAATTGGTTGATTTGATGAAATTTTATTTTCAAAAGAATAATTTGAGTGCAAGCGCTAAACATGAAAGTTTATTTAATCTCGATAAAATTGAAAAGTTGATTGAAGGATTGGATAGTCCAAGGATAATTTTTTTATTTAAAGTTGTTGATTCTTTAGAGATGATTGAGCCAGATTATTCTAAGAAGCTCTTAAGCAGAATAACTCCACTTTGTGAGAAGATTGTTGTTAGTTTTGCTACTAAAAGTATGATAAAAAAAGAGAGATTTAAGGTTAATCGGAAATGGATTTTAGATTTTATAAAAGAAAATTTTGAATTACTGGAAGATTTTGAAATTGGAGGAGAGAGATATGTTTCTTTTAAAAAGAAGTCTAAATTTAAATAGCTTATTTTCTTTTTCATAATATGAAAGATAATTTTTATAGAAAAGTACTGAAAAATGGCATGACCATTATACTGGAAAAAAGAGATCTGCCTGTAGTTAGTGTAGCGTTTGCAGTTCGTAATGGGGGAGTGAATGAAAAGGAAGGAGAAAAAGGAATATCTCATTTTATAGAGCACATGCTTTACAAAGGAACTCCAACAAGAGATGCTAGAAAGATAGCAGAGGATATTGAAAAGAGAGGGGGTGATTTAAATGGATTTACTTCAGAGGAGATTACAGCATATTGGTGCAAAATGCCTTCAAAACATTTAGAGGTTGCATTAGAAGTTTTGGGAGACATGGTCAGGAATCCTCTTTTTGATAAAGTTGAATTAGAGAAAGAAAGAAAAGTTATTTTTGAAGAGATTAAGATGTACCATGATAATCCTAGGATGCACTCTTTAGATGAGATTCAAAAACTTTTGTACACCGGGACTATGAATATTAATCTTGCTGGAACCTTTGAAAGCATGAATTCTATTACTCGGGAAAAGATTATAGAGAAGTTTAGTCAAGTTTATACTCCAAACAATCTTATTCTATGTGTCGTTGGAGATGCAGATTTTGGGAGTCTTGTTAAATATGCTGAAAATAACTTTAAAAATAAAAGTGGAAAAGTCAATTTAGAAAGATTTGGGCTTAAAAACGGTATTAAAACAGAAAAAAGAGTAGGGATTGATCAGGCAAGTTTGATTTTTGCATACCATGTCCCATTAGCAGGAGAGAAAAGGTCTTATGCTGCGGTAGTATTGAATTCAATAATGGCAGATGGAATGTCCTCAAGATTATTTAGCGAGATAAGGGAAAAGAGAAATCTTGCTTATGCGGTTAAGGGAGATGCAAATATTAACAGGACATTTGCATATAATTTAATTTACGTTGGAACTATGAAAGAGAACGTAGAAAAGGTTAAGAAATTGATACTGGAAGAATTTGAAAAGGTTGCAGACTCTTTGCAGGAAGATGAAGTAAAACAAATTAAAGAACAACTTATTGGAAACTATCAAATTTCTATGGAAGACTCTCAACAACAAATGGTTAATCTGCTGGTTAGCGAGTCCCATGGAGATGCAAAAGAATTTTATAATTTTGAAAAGAAGGTCTTAGAAGTTAATCTTGAGGATGTTAAAAAACTTGCAAGTGAAGCGATAAAAAATCACAGCTTTTTTTCTTTGGTTCCTAAGTAAAGAATAGTCTTAAAAAGTAGATTTATTCTTTAAAATTATGTTTGTGGTTAAAGTTCCAGGAATAAATGGGCTTGGAAAAACGAGAGGATGTGAAAAAGCAGGAAATTCTATTTTAAAAACTCTTAAAGAGGAAATATATTCCGATGATTCTGGGAATTTAATAGATGTTTCTAAATTGGATTTAGAGGAAATACATATAGACAATAATAATTTGGATATAACAAATAAACTCATTTATAAGAATGCAATTGAGACTTTTGAATCTAAACCTAAAACAATTTTTTTAGGGGGAGATCACTCAATAAGTTATTCTCTCACAAGAGCATTTTTGGATTATTGTGAAGGTATTAGGGGCAAGGAACCTTGTTTAATTGTGTTTGATGCACATCCTGATTGTATGCCTCTTACAAAAGGGAGCAAAAAGTATCCAAACCATGAAGAATGGTTAAAAGCTTTAATAGAAAGCGGGTTTCCTCCAAAGAATATACTTCTTGTGGGAATTAGAAATTCCCATAAGTACGAACTTGATTTTTTAAAAGAAAAAAATATTAAGATAATAGGCATGAACCCGCTTTTAGAGAACATCGAGGAGACATGCGAGATAATTATGGAGTTTTCAGATAAGAAAGAATTATATTTATCTATTGACATAGATGTTGTTGATCCGATTTTTGCAAATGGAACAGGATATTTAGAGCCGGGGGGTTTAACAAGCAGAGAGTTAATTTATATCTTAAATAGGATGAATAAAATAAAGAATTTACGTGCTGTTGATTTAGTAGAGATAAATCCTGAAAAAGACGAGAAAAATTTAACTGTTAAATTGGGAGCAAAAATTCTAGCAGAATTTATCTAATATTTCCTTTCTATTATTTCCCTTATATTTTCTGCTTGGGTTCCCAATATTTCTTTTAAACTTTCTGTAGGAGCAAGTATTATATTTTGTATGTTTCCAAATCTTTCTAATAATTTTCTTGCTTTTTTGGGCCCCACTCCAGGAAAGCTTTCAATTATAAATTGAAGTTGATCCTTTTTATTTAGAGTCTTCTTTTTCGCATTAAGATTTATTTCTTTCTCTTTTTTCTTAGAGAGTATTTCAATAAACTTTGCAGTGTCTTCGGGATTTTTTGAGAAAATTATAGGTATTTTGTGTTTTAAGGTTATTGAAAGTAAAAATCCTCTTATTGCATTGGAGTTTACGCCTTCTTGGGATTCATTGTATAAATCTTTTTCTGAAATTCCTTCTATTATAATCATTTTATTTTCATATTGTTTTAGTTCTTCGATTTGTTTGATTAATCTTTGGTTTATCATAGAGTTTAAAAAATCCTGTATTGTTTTTCTTTCAATGACTACATCCTTTACTATATAATCTCCAATCTTTAATTCCTTAAATTCAATTTCAAATCCATTTTTTATTAGATAAGAGTAAACTAATGAATTTTTTTCCCTGTAGTCTATGATTATCTTTTCAGGCATCTTTATTGTTCTTTTAATTTCTTTTTTTGAAAAGATATTTAAAATTTTTTTTGACTCTATAGTTTTCATTTTACTCTAATTTTTTTTGCATCTCATTTTTATACTCTTTTCCAAGATCTTCTTTTATGCTTTCTATAGCCGTTTTCATTTTCTTTTCACGTGATTTTGCTACATAAAAAAATGTTTCATCACGTGTTTTTTTAGTTATAAGCATTATCAGTTTTCCTTTCATTAATCTTGCAGTTCTTCCTGCACGCTGGATTGTTCTTATTGCTGATGGGATTGGCTCATAAAACACCACAATATTTACTTCAGGAATATCTAATCCTTCTTCTGCTATACATGTTGCGCATAGAACATTAATTTTTCCCTCGGAGAATTCTTCTATTATCTTCTTTTGCTGTTTTTGGTTTAAACTCTCTCCATCTTTTTTCGCTTGTCCTATGAATATTTTTGATTTTATCCCTTCAATCTCATTTATTTTTTTGGATATGTTTGATGCTGTCTCTCTAAATTGGGTAAAAACGATCATCTTCATGTTTGGATTGTATTTTTTCTCTTGTATTATTATATCTATCAGCTCTTGGACTTTTGGATGTTCTTTATTTTTTACTAATAGCTCATTTGCCTGAGAGAAAACAAAATTGAATTCGGGTTTCGCTACCAATTTAATTACTCCCTTGCTTTGTTTTCTTGCAGCTTGTTCAAATAATCCTTTGAGATATTTGTAAAATCCGGCAAGTGTTTGTGTTTCAAGAAGTTCTAATGCATGTTGTATTTTTATTGCCTGGGCACATGCACTTGCTCCTTGCATATAATTAAAATTGTGGTTATTCATCATAAGATTAGAGGAAATTTTTTTTTGAAGCATTATTAAATCTGTTTTTGAAGCGGGACCAAATAGAACTTTTCTTTCTCTTAGTTCGCTTACATAATCTCCAAATAACTTTAATAGAATATGTCTCATCTCTTCAAATTCAAATGGGAAATCGAGCATTCTTTTTTCTATTTCTAACTCCTGGACATGTTCTTTTACTCCCGAACTCTCTCGGGTACGTAATTCAACTTCTTCTATTGAGAGGTTTTTACAAATATCTTTTATTTTTGATTTTTCACTTCCGGGAGAAGCAGTTAATCCCATTATCCTTGGATGTGTTGCTTGTTGTCTATATTCTTGTGCAATGTATTTGTAATCGTAATTTTTTATGCATCTATGAGCTTCGTCTTCTATCAAAAGGCAGACATCATTTAGGTTGTACATTCTTTTCTTTAAATCATTAGCTACACATTGCGGGGTTGAAAAGATTATATCTGCAGTTTGCCATATTTTTTTTCTATTTTCTGCATTTACACTTCCAGTGAAGAGTTGCATCTCTCCAAATAATTCTGGAAGGTTTTTCTTGAAATATCTTAAATGTTGTTCTGCAAGAGGTTTTGTGGGGGCAAGAAATAAAACTTTTTCTCCAGGGAATTTTTTCATTCTTTCTATTGTTAGCATTAATGCAATAAGCGTTTTTCCCAATCCTGTTGGTAGAACAACCAGGCAGTTTTTTTCTACACAGGTTTTAAATATCTCTTCCTGATATTCTCTTGGAGTTATATTGTTTAAAAATCCCATTTATCTTTTTAAATCCCATTAGTTTTATAAATTCTTGTTGTTTGTTGGAGTTATGAAAAAGAGGTTTTTGATTTTTGTCTTTTTTGTATTTGTTTTATCTTTTTTAGGAGGGGTTAATGCATTTTACATAGATATAACTGGGGATGCAGTATATGTTAATTCGCTTTCAGATTGTTTAAATATCTCTTATTGTGTTAATTATCAGACAAAAGCAGATTGTGAAGAAAACCTGTGCAGTGTGTTTGATGAAGCAGTTGAGAGGAGTATTGGGTGTGGTGAAGGACACATATGTGGGTGTTGGTGGAATGAAAGTGTAAATAGATGTGGTCCTTATTGGGAAGTTCTTTGGGAAGATTCTAAATGTTTTCCTAAGTGTTCTGGGAAGGAATGCGGTGATGACGGATGTGGAGGTATTTGTGGAGTATGCTGGGAGGGAGTTTGTAATTCCGAAGGAATTTGTGTTCCTAATGAACCTTCCGGATGTCTTGATTCTGATGGGGGGTTAAATTATTATGTTAAGGGAAACATAACCGTCGTTGATTATTTTAATGAGGACAGGTGTTTAGATAGCTACGTTTGTGAAAAGTATTTTAATTCTTTATATTGTCTTGAAGAATTCTATTGTGGAGGGGGAACATTATATGGGGGGGATTATGGAAGTGCCTATTATAATTGTCCTTATGGTTGTGAAGAAGGGATTTGTTTGGAAAACCTTCAAGATACCTGTTCATTATTCAGTCGTTGTTCAGATGGATATGTATGCGAAAATGGATTTTGTGTTTATGAAGAATTTGTGAATGAGTGTTCTTGGTTGAATCCTTGCGAGGGAGGTTATGTTTGTCAGGAAGGAGTTTGTGTAGAAGATTCGGTATCTCTTTTGGATATCCCTGCTGGAGAAAATCAAAAAAACCTGCTAGGTTATTCTGATAAAGAAGTTTTTTTAATTTCGGATAATGATTGGAGAAGGGTTTTGCAATTAGTGCCTTTAACTACTTGGACGGGAAGGGATGATTCAAGAAGGACATCAGAGAGTTGTAATACAGGCTATTTAACTCCTAGAGGAGTTTGTGTTTACCCCTCATTAATCTATCATCAGGAGGAGGAGAGGTTTGATGTAGATTCTATTTTTTATTTTATGCGTCAGTATAATGTAGATAAAGTTACTCTTATTGGAGATACTCCGTATGGATTAGATAATTTGTTGGTAAATGAGTTTGGATTGAACGTAGCAGACAAATCTATAAAACGGGTTAGCCCTAGAGATTATTTCTATTACTGGAGCGCGTATAAAGATGTTGTTTATGTCGAAGAGGATTATGAACTAGCATTAGTTGCTTCAACTTACGCTTCTTTAATAAATGCCCCCTTGGTTATTAGGGGAGGGGAATTGGATATAGATGAGGCATTTGAGGGAAGGAATGTTATTTGTGTGGCAGATAATCTTGAGGATTACGTTCCTGTAGATAGAAGAGATTCGGATTCAAGAAGGACGTCCGGAGATTTGAATTCAAGTGTTAAACTTCGTATAGATCAAATTAGAAATTGTAATGAAAAATATAGTTTAAATCAATTGCAACAGAAATATGCTTTGGGGACATCTACGGATAAATTGGTTTTGGTTAATCCAGATGATATTAATATGGAAGTAACCACGGTTCCAATTGTAATTGTAGAAGCAGATGGGACTAGTTATCCTGGAGAGAGTAAAGCGAATGTTTTTTGTAAAGAATCCAATCAAGAAATGAATAAGCTTTATTCTAAAACATCTATGGCTGCCCCCTTTTTAGCAAGTGCAAAACATGAATTAATTCTCACTTCTAGTCGTGCTTTGTCTTACGGGTCTTCTTTGGACGGAAGAGAAAGGCCTTCAAATTTGGTGGGAGGGGATTCTATTTTAGCAAGTTATGTTCATGAATATCCTAAGGATTTAAGTCTTAACCCAAGATATCTTACTATTGTTGCAGCTCCTAATGCCATAGAACATAGGATGTATACTTATACGACAATTGACGATCCAATAAGCATAGGAAGTCAAAAAGAAGACATATACATAGCTCTTGATCAAAATTTATATGCAGATTATGGGAGTTATTTTTATGTGGGGAGGATTATGGGTTTAACTATCTCAGATGTTTCAAGCTATATTTCAAGGAGTTTATTTTATAACTCTTTATTACCAGAGGATAATGCTCTTTTTATGGGGAGCAGTTATGAGATGGGTGATGTTTGGGATGGAATGGAAAGTGTAAAAAGAATGTCGGATTCATTTCAAGATGCGGGATATACTATAGATGAGAAATACATTTACGATTCATTTAGTTTTGATCCGGCGTTGTGGAGCAAGTATGATTATAATCTAATCTTTTATGCAGATCACGGGGACAAGGGTTGGGCTGGAATTAATTATTGGCAGATTCCCAACTTAAAAAACTCTTTAGTTGTTGCTGATGCTTGTTTAACCGCGTCAGTATATACTGATTATTCTTTTTGGGCATGGGTCATAAGGAATGGGGCAATAGGGTATGCAGGATCTGTTGGGGTTAGTATGACTATGACTGGTCCAGTTTATTCTGATTTTATAAATGGAGTTTATCATGGGGATGCTTATACTTCAAGTATGAGTCTTGGGCAGGCAATGGGAACCGCATACAAGAACAAAGTGTTTGGAGATATTCAAGAAAGATGGAGATATATGGTAACATTAATTGGAGACCCTACGTTGAATATTAATCCTCCTTATAGGGTAGGATATATTACTTAAAATGAAATCAAATAAATTTTTTGTTTTGTTTTTTGTTTTGATTTTTTTAGCTTGTCTTTCACAAGTATATGCTATAATAGATATTGATATTTATATAGAACCAGAATTCTTTACAGGAGATACAATTCAGTTCAATTATACAATAGATTCTGATTTTGGGCAGACAATTGATTATATGGAGGTTGTTGATTGTCCAACCGCCCCACATGCAATGTTAAATCCAAAATCCGCATTTGTTAATTTGGGAGTAAATGTCAAGGGAAGATATAATTACCTTAAAGTAACGGAGGATATTTGGCCACAGGAATGCATAGCCTCAGTTGTTGTTTTTGAGCCAGTAAAGAAGGTGGTATCCAAACCATTTACAATCGTTACTACTTCTTCATTTGATTTTGATGTGATTTTAGATAAAAAGGTTTTTGTTAAGGGAGAAGAAATTATTTTAGATTATTATTCTGAAGTAGAGAATCCTATTTTGAAAACCTTTTTGATTTATCCCGATGGCACTAAAGATGAAATTAATTTACCTTATTCATTCAAAGCCGAAAAAATTGGGACTTATTCTTTAAATGTTAGTGCTTCTAAGGAGGGTTATAAAGAAGTATATTCAGGAAAACAATTTCGAGTAATAAATAAAAATGTTGATATTGACTATGCGAATTTGGCAACGGAAGGGTTTGTTGTAAAAGACAATTCAGGATTTATTAAATCATCTTTGAATGGAGATTCTTTGAATAAAATAATCTTATATATGATTTGTATTTTAGGAGGATTGATAATTTTAATAATTCTCTTTGAAGGGATCAAAAAGATTGTTTTAAAAAAAAGGCAAAAAGGATATCTTAACGGACAATCAAATCAAAAAGAAAGTATATCCCAATCCAATTAGGGTTACAATTGCTAGGAAACTCCATAATACCAGATTACCAAAGAATATTTTATTTCCATCTAAGTCGGATATTGGAATCATATTAAAGAATGCAAACCAGATATTGAGCTTGGCAAACAGGGTTCCGAAATCTCCTCCCACAAAGTAAAATATAAATGCAAGCATCAAGTGTACGAATATTCCTGAAGCTGCTATTCTTCCAATATGTTCCTCGGTCATCTCAGAGAAAGAATACATTCCATGCCTTTTTGCAGCACGATAAGATTTCGCCTTTACATCAAATACTAAAGAAGCCATCCATACAAATCCATTTAATCCTATGAAAAATATTTTTGATATCAAGGGGATTATTGCACCAAGTGGAAATGCCTTTTTGAAATAATCTCCGGTTTTAAATCCAAATCTTTTTATTTCCCAGATTTTTATTTCAATTTCTGCTTCAAGAAGATATGCTGTAGCTTTTTTTACAAACATATTCACTAATAGCAATATAAAAACTCCTAAAAGAGCGTATAGAAAGAATGTTAAATCAAGAGCAAGAGTTTTAGTGAGTGCGATGGCGAAAGCAGTTATTATAGTTACAATAATTATATGAGCAATTTCTTTTCCATTTACCATCTTTTCTAAAGGATATTTTTTTTTATAAATCTTATGTATCCCCCAGTTTAATACCCTCTTCTTTAAAATATTCTATCTATTATGGAAAAGTATTTAAATAAAGTATTGTAATTGCTATTATGAAAATCAAAAAAATCTCAGAGGTTTTGGGCAAAAGAGTATTTACTGATTCAGGAGAGTTCTTCGGAGAAGTTGAGGAAGCTAACCTGTTTGAAAATAAAATTGATGGTTGGAGAATAAGGGTTGGTGGGAATGTCCTGTCTTTGATGGGTGGTGCGAGAGGAGTAATAATCCCTCACCAGTTTGTTAAGTCCATTAGTGATGTTTTCATAATAAGTAAATCAGCTTTACCAAGCCAGGACACTGGGTTTGAGGAAGTTGCTGACTAAATAAAGGAGTAAAAGAGGTAATGGCAGAAATAACATTCTTAGAAAGTCCAGTTTTAACTAAGTTTGTATATCCTTTTCTTTTAATATTTTTTATAATCTTTGCAATACTTGAGAAATCTAAGATTTTTGGGGAAGATAAAAAACAAATTAATGCATTGATTGCATTTGTCATTGGTTTTATTTTTGTGACTGCAGTTTTTCCAAAGGAGATGGCCACAAATCTTATTCTTTTTTTAACAATCGGGGTTGTTGTTATGTTTGTAATACTTGTTCTTTGGGGATTTGTAGCTGGCGAGGAGGGTTTGAAATTCGCTAATATGCCTAAGGGATTAAGATGGACTATAGGTATTTTCATAGTTGTTGCTGTTACTATTGCAGTTCTTTGGGCTGCAGGAATTGATGTCGGTAACTTTTTGGATAATCTTTTCAACATCTCTTGGAGTAGTACCTTTTGGACAAATTTTGTATTCATTGTGGTGGTTGCTATTGCTTTGGCTGTTGCATTGAAATCGGGTAAAAAATAATTACGAAACATATTTAAATAATGTTAAACAATTTATAAAATGATGAACGGGGTGATATTTTTAGCTTCATACAGTTCTTATGGAGGAGGTGCTCTCGGAGAGTTATTTGCTCAATGGGAAGCTGCAGGAATTTTTCAGTATGCTTTACCTTTCCTTTTGATATTCGCTTTAGTTTTTGGTTTGCTTATGAAGATGAATATCTTTGCAACGAAAGATAGTCCTAATAAAGGAATTAATGTGATGATTGCTTTGGCTGTTTCTTTTATGGCCTTGCAGTTTAATATTGTTTCCGCATTTTTTTCTGAAATATTTCCTAGATTTGGGGTTGCTCTTTCAATAATACTAGTGATACTTATTTTAGGAGGATTGTTTATGCCTACAAATAAGGAAGGAAATTGGTTTATGATTGCTTTAGCAGTTATTGTATTTGTGATAATCGGAACTGTTATAGTTAATTCCTTGAGTGTATTTGGATGGGGGATTGGAGGACCAGGATTTTCTTATTTCTGGGATAGATACAGCGCAATAATCATCTTTGCGGTTATAATTATCGCAATAGTGGCCATGACTTCTACAAAGAAGAATAATAGACCTCCTTTTGAGAATGCCTTGTTAAGAAATTTATCTGGAAATTAATTTTTATTGTATTAGGTATTGGATAGAAGGAATTTTATCCTTTATTTTCTTTGTCTTGAACTCTTTTTTTGTTCGGATTTTTCATGTAGGATAGGTACCATTTTTTCAAAGGATTCTTGCATCATTTCCATTTCTCCTTTTATTGTTTCTATGTTTCTTCCATAGGAACCAATTTTTTCTAATATTGCTGCTTGGAGTTTATCTATTATTTCTTCTATCCTTTTTATTCTTTCATGGTCGTTCGTTATCCTTGCTTCAACAAGGGTTGCAAATTCATTAAGAGACTCTATTTGTTTTTGTTCTCTTTTTATTTTCTCAGAGAAAACTTGTTCTGCAATTTCAATAACTGTATCTGTATCATATGCTCCTCCTACTCCCTGATCATAATATCCTTCTTGAACCTCATATCCCTCTTGAGGAGGATAAGCTTCTTGATATCCCTGATATTGTGAGGCTTGAGTATTT
Organism: Candidatus Woesearchaeota archaeon; assembly: GCA_964612685.1. Classification (GTDB taxonomy): domain Archaea; phylum Nanobdellota; class Nanobdellia; order Pacearchaeales; family GW2011-AR1; genus MWBV01. The sequence goes on along the minus strand of CAZTCF010000002.1, from coordinate 59,733 downwards.
TCATTGAATTGGGGAACTTGGGGGGATGGAGAGGGGGAGTAAAATTCTTCGGTTTCATGTTCTATCTCTTGTGTTTTTGGAATGTATAATTGAGGGGTGGGGGCAATTGGTTCTTTAGATACATCTTTCATTATTGAGGGTTCCATTCCTTCTTCTCCAGAAGAGGATTCAGCAGATACAGCCTGTTTTATTCTTAATTGGTTAAACGCATCTTCAATTGCCTTCGGGGAAGCTCCTTTGTCTTGTAGCCTTTTAGTAATATCTTTGTCTTCAATTCCCTGATTTTTCATGTTGTTTATATCTTCTAGTATTCCCATTTTATCTTGTTGTTTTTAGTTGTTTTTTAATTTTTCTAAATCCTTTCTTGTTACAAATTCTAAAGGCTGAAACATCTTTGCTTGTTTGGAAAGAATTTCTAACTCTTCTTTTTTAGCAAACTTTGAAAATTCTCCAGAAGCAGTTTCAAAAAAAGATTTTAATCTTTCAATATCTCTTTTCATTATTTCAAGATCCTTTTTTATGGTCAAAAATGTATTTTGTATATCTCCTTTCATTTCTATTAAGTTTTGTCCAATTAAAAGAATTCTGTCTTTGATTATTCTTTGTTTTTCTTCCAAATCTCTTACTTTTGTGCTGGTTTCTGTAAAATATTGATTTTCATATTCCTCTTCAGCCATATTTGGTAAATGCAAAGCTAGTTTAAATTTGTTTGGATTATACAAAATATTTTAAAGTATAAACAATTTTTTCTTTTATGCAATTTGAGAAAGAGGAAGCACTTTATTCTTATGAAGTAAAAAGAGAAGGAGGAGAAGATGTTTTGTATGTTAATTATATGGGGGCACCATATGTTCCAAATTTGGTGGATTATCCTGAAGTGATGGAGAGAACAATAGACTCTCTTATTGAAAATCCAAATGTTTCAAGAATTGTCTTTGTTCAACAAAAAAATTATAATTATGATTTAAGAGAAACCGGTTATCTTCTGGAGATAGCACAACTTTATATGTCTCTTCTTAAACAAGAAAAAGTTTTAAGTCAGGAAAGATTGGTAACAACAAATCCGGATTTTTTTCCAAAAAGATATAACGAAGTTTTTTCTTTTTTGTATTTGCTGAAGAAGGATCCCCTTGCAGCGTATTTCCAACTTAGGAAGATTATCTTAGAGGGAAAAATACTTCTGGATAAGATGGAGGGGATAATTAAATCGGATCAAAAAAATTATCTTTCTCTTCTTGATAAGATTTGGGTTATTTTCTCCAAAACAAGTTTCATTCAACATTTCCAACAATATGCCCCAGAATATAGAAGAGGAGATAGAGAAATTTATAACAAATTTTTTAGGGCAGATATTATCTCTAATTTTACATTTACTCGTCTAGTTTCAGATCTTCCCGATGACGCAGAGATAATCTCACAATACATGATATCTAATGGAGAGCATGACGAATCTTTTGTTACAATTTTGAAAAAGAAGGATGAATCTAAATTGATATATCATATTGTTCCTCCAGAAAACACCTTAAGTGAAGACCAGAGTTCACTTCTAAATCTTGCAAGAGGGGTTTTAATTGAACATCAACCAAAAGCGGAAGAGTTTACCGATACTGAGAGGATAAGGCAAGTTTTCATGAACATTTCAAGAGATTTGATTCGTGATCTGTCTGAGAGTAAAGGGATTAGATTAGATTACTCTTCTCTTAACAAGCTTGCAGCAATATTGGTTAGACATACAATTGGTTTTGGGATTGTTGAAGTTCTACTTCAGGATAAGAATCTTCAGGATATTTCTTTAAATGCTCCAATCCCACAAACTCCAATTTTTGTTAGACACCAAGATTATGATGAATGTATTACAAATATTCTTCCAAGCCAGGAAGATGCTGACTCTTGGGCTGCAAAGTTTAGAATGATATCTGGAAGGCCTCTTGATGAAGCTAATCCCATTTTAGATACACAATTGGAAATAGGAAATTTAAGAGCTAGAATTTCAATTGTACAGCCCCCTCTTTCTTGTGACGGGTTGGCATATTCAATAAGACGACATAGAGAAAGCCCCTGGACTCTTCCTCTTTTTGTAGATAATAAAATGCTTAATCCTTTTGCTGCAGGATTACTTAGTTTTTTGATAGATGGAGCAAGAACGCTTTTGGTTGCTGGAACAAGAAGTTCAGGTAAGACTTCTCTTTTAGGAAGTCTGATGTTAGAAATTGTTCCTAAGCATAGGATAATTGTTATTGAGGATTCTTTAGAATTGCCTGTTGAATCTTTAAGAAAATTAAATTATGATATTTTAAGAATGAAAGTTCGTTCAGCACTTTTAAAAACAACTAGCGAGGTTTCAGCTGACGACGGAATAAGGACTAGTTTGAGGTTGGGAGATAGTTGTCTTATTATTGGGGAGGTAAGGAGTGTCGAGGCTAAAGCACTTTATGAGGCTATGAGGGTAGGCGCATTAGCGAATGTTGTTGCAGGTACTATTCATGGAGCTTCTCCTTATGGAGTTTTTGATAGGGTTGTTAATGACTTGGGTGTGCCTGTTACCAGTTTTAAAGCAACAGATTCTATTGTAGTATGTAATCCAATAAAATCTCCAGATGGATTACACGCCTGGAAAAGATTAATTCAACTTTCTGAGGTTAGAAAACATTGGACTAAAGACCCAATGGTTGAGAAGGGTTTTGTTGATTTAATGAAATATAATATCAGTAAAGATGAAGTAGAACCTACTGAAGATTTAATAAATGGAGATAGCGAAATAATAAAAGATGTTGCTTCTAATGTTAAGGGGTGGGCTGGAAATTGGGATGCTGTTTATGATAATATTCTTTTAAGATCAAAAATAAAAAAAGAACTTGTGGATGTATCAAAAAAATCAGGAAATCCTGCCCTTTTGGAGTCAAAGTTTAATACACTATCAAATCATGTTTTCCATAGAATATCTGAAGAGGTAATTCAAGAGGTGGGGTTGCCATTGGGAGAGAGGGTTTTTCCTGTATGGCAAAGCTGGTTAAATAATGAGGTTAAGAAAAAATCCATCTAAGTTGTAAGTTAATTTAGTTTTTAGGGTTTATTCTAAACATTTATTAATTCTTTTTATTTTATTGGAATAATTATAAAATAGCAAATGTAAATTTGTAATATTTTTAAGATTTTAAAAAAGAGGAAAAAATGCAACCTTATAGAAAACCCACTGTAGATGAAATTCTTAATAAATATGGAAGTAAAATTGAGGGAGAGATAAAAACTTCAGATCTTGGGGTGGTTAAAGATAGTAAATCTTATTCTAAATTTATTGGTGAAACTGAAAGAGAATTGACTGGCTATGAAACTTGGTGTAGGAGAGTGGGAAATGTTGTGAGGTTAACCCCTTCAAAGAAAGATTCAGAAAAGATGCAAAAAGATATAGAAATTTCCCATATGAATATAGAACCCTGGCAAGCAATTACTTTTAGCGTTGTTGTTTTTATTTCGGTTTTCTTTTTTGGGATAATTTCTTCTGTAATTTACTCTGTTTTTAACAAGTATGGATTTAGCGCTTTCCCAACTTTATTCTTTTTTCTTATAACAACTCTTTCTATATTTTTGTTTTATTATTTCAATAATTATCCTTCGAGATATGCTAGCAAATGGAGATTAAAGGCTTCTTCTCAGATGGTTCCTGCTATACTCTATGTTGTTGTTTATATGAGGCATACTCCTAATTTAGAAAAGGCAATAGCCTTTGCTTCGGAACATTTGCAATATCCTTTAGCGTTGGATTTTAAAAAGATATTTTATAATGTTGCAATAGGTAAGTTTCCGACGATAAAAGAAAGTCTAGATAATTATCTTGAGGGATGGAGAGATTATTCTGTTGAGTTTATAGAATCTTTTCATTTGATTGAGAGTAGTTTGTATGAACCGAATAAAGTTAGAAGAATTGCCACCCTTGAGAAAGCAATACAAGTTGTTCTTGATGGGGTTTATGAAAAGATGCTTAAGTTTACTCATGATGTTAAAGCTCCTATGACTAATGTTTATATGCTTGCAATAATGTTGCCTGTTTTAGGGATAGCTCTTATCCCTCTTGCTTCTGCAATGATGGGAGGAATGATAAAATGGACACATATTTTCGTACTTTATACTCTGATAATCCCTTTTTTAGCTTTTTTTATGATGGATAAAATTATGTTGTTAAGGCCAGGAGGGTATGGAGAAACATCTTATTTGGAAAAAAACCCGCTTTATCCCCAATATAAATCTAAGCAACCATATTTTGCAGCATTTTTAATTTGTCTTCCTTTGTTTATTATTGGTTTGCTTCCTTTAATTTTCCAATACACCCCTTTACCCGATGCTTTGGGGATATCAAGCAATCCTATGATTGGCGATTTACTCCCATTTGAAGGGGAGGGCGGAATTTTTGATACAAGCCTTTTTGAGTTTAAGGAAACAGAGAAGGGTATTGTGGGCCCATTTGGCTTTGTAGCCTTGATTATGAGTTTGTGTATCCCCCTTGGGGTTGCATTGTTTTTTTCTATTGCTTTCAAAGACCGTACAAGTAATATTATTGAAGAAAGAAATAGAACTAAACAACTTGAATCAGAATTCAACAACTCTTTGTTTCAGATTGGTAATCGGTTAGGAGATGGGACACCTCCTGAGCTTGTTTTTGGTAAAGTTGCTGAATCTTCTAAAGGACTTGTGACTGGAGAATTTTTTAAGAGAGTAAATTATAACATCCAGCAAATGGGTATGAGTGTTGAAAAGGCTATTTTTGATTCTCGTCGGGGGGTTATTCTTTTTTACCCTTCAGATTTAATCGCTACAAGTATGAAAGTTCTTGTAGAGTCTTCTAAGAAAGGGCTTAAGATTGCTGCTGTCAGTTTAATGAGTATTTCAGAGTACGTTAAAAATATTCAAAAGATAACAGAACGTTTGAAAGATATTCTTGCGGAGATTGTTTCGGAAATGAAGAGTAATATGACTTTCCTTGCACCATTATTATCTGGTATAGTTATTGGGCTGGCAATGATGATTGCATCTATTCTTAACAATTTATCTAATGCTTTCTCTGAAGAGGGGGCGGATCTTTCTAGTTATGGTAATTTGGCCAATTTACTTGGTCCAGAGGGGGTATTTAAGATGAATGAGATGATCCCTCCCTATTTCCTTCAGATTGCGATAGGGATATATCTAATAGAAGTTATCTTTATACTTACAGGAACTCTAGTCACAATAGATTCAGGAGAGGATAAGCTTGAGAGAACAAGAAAGATTGGAGAAAATCTAAAAACTGGAATGTTGTTTTACTTTTTCACTGCCTTGCTTTGTTCAATAGCATTATTTGTACTTTCTACAGTTGTTCTTGGAGGGGTTCTTTCTTAGAATGAAGGATTTAAGTAAATTTTATTAACTCTCTTTTTTTGTATTATAAATGGCAAAGAGGAATAAGAAAGGGGTGGCTATGGAATATCTTCCCTGGCTTTTAATCGCTCTCGCACTTTTAGTAATTATTGTAATATCTATATTTTTTCTTAAACAAGAAGGGACATCCTTAATAGATAAAATTTCTAACCTTTTTAGGAGGTAGTAATGGAACTTACAATAGAAAATATAATAAAAATAATTATAGGGTTGGTGGTCGTGGGGGTGGTTGTTTTTGCAGTTTATTATTTTTTTAAGAATAATGTAATTGACTTTTTTAGGAATTTTGGGGGAGGAGAGACAGTTAAATTTTTTATGGGATTATATTAAGATGAATATTTTTAATAAAAATAAAAAGGGGTTTCTTTTAGCTGAGGAAACCTTGAAGATAATTATTGCGGTTATTTGTATAGTTTTTTTAATTTATCTTTTAATAGCAGTTTATAATTCTAGCACTTCTGAAAAGAAATTAGAACAAGCTAGAGATTCTCTATCTAGATTAGAAGTAATAATCTCTTCTTTAATTGAGGGAGGGAGTGAAAGACAGGATGTTCCTCAGCCTGTAGGATGGCATGTGTATAGTTTTGTAGGAGAGGAAAAACCTAATTCTTGTTTAAACGAAAAATGCGTTTGTATTTGCGCGAAATCGCAGATAGAGCTTTTGAGGTCTCAGGCAGCTAAGTGTGATAAAACAGGGGAATGTTTAATCGTTGAAAATCTTGCTATAGATGAATTTGATTTTAAAATAAATGGTGCGGACAATCTTTTATTTGTTGGAATTAAAAATCAAAACGGGAAAATCTTTTTGGAGGAGTCAAGATGAATATTGATGAGATGATAAAGTATTTAATTTGGATAATCTTTTTTGGGGTGGCTTTAACAGGATTATTTTTTATGCTTAAAAGAACAGGAGTGCTTTGACTTTAAATGAAAAAAAATATTGATAATAAAGGGGAGATAACTACACAACAGATAGTTTTGTTGATTATACTTTTGATTAGCTTTGCCGTTATATTATTTTTTATTTTTAGATTAAATCCTGCAGAAGAAACAGATAAAGAGATATGCCATAATTCTGTTGTATTGAAGGGGACGGTTCTTCCAGATGCTGCAACCCCATTAAAATGTTCAAGGACTTATATTTGTTTAAGCAAGGATGGTAGTTGTGAGAGGATGACTAGTCCAGAGATAGTTAAAGTAAAATCTGAAGAAGAAATTTATGCTGCCCTGGCTAAAGAAATGGCAGATTGTTGGTGGATGTTTGGGGAGGGGAGAATAAGCTATGTCAATCCTACGGGAGTCCCGCGTAATTATTGTTCTATATGTACCCAGTTTGTTTTAGATGATAGTGTAAAAGATATTGAGGGGGTTGGGGAAGAGATAAGTCAGGATAAACTTTATGAGTATCTTTCTAAGACTTCTTTACCCGAGGGAGAGGGAACTTATGCATCATATCTTTTAAGAACTAATGATGTGGATAGATTGAAAAGAGATTTATCAAGAAGAGTGGGAGAGGATGTTAATTTTGGTTCAATAGAATTCGGAAAACAGTATTTTGTAGTTATGGGAATTACAAGTGAGTCAAACACCCTTACTTGGGCGTTGGGAGGAGCATTAATTGCAGGAATCGGGGCTGTTTCAGTTGCAACAGGAGGAATAGCTCCAGCACTTGTTTCTACTGTTCTTGTGGGAGAGGTTGCTGGTGCGGGAGCAGGTATTGCTGGAGAATTAGTCTTATCCGATTTAATTTCTCCTAAAATAGGAGCAATAGTTGTTGAGGGAGATGGGGTAGGCAATAAATTTATGGCTCCAACAATAACAGAAGCAAGCTCAGAGGAATTTGAATTGCTTAATTGTGCAGATATTTTAACTTCCACTTAGATAATTTTATTAATCATATTTCCATAAACTATATATGAAAAAAAAGGGGACGATTCTTGTTGAGAACATTGTTTTTATAATTTTGAATGTTCTTTTTTTATCAATTCTTATTCTTTTTCTGTTGAAGCAAGGAAGTGGAACACTTGTTTTGGAGCAAGTTTATTCAAAAGAGATTGCTATGTTTGTTGATTCTTCAATTTCTGGGATGGAGGTAAAATTAGATATGGAAAAAGGAAAAAAGCTTACAGAGAAAAGCGGGGTTGATTTTGGAAATGCTGTAATAATAACTGGAAATTTTGTTACAGTTAAGTTTGGTGAAGGGAAGGGTTACACTTATGCTTTTTTTAATGATGTTGTTGTCTCAGCAAATGCTGAAAAAGATAATATGGGAGAGTACACGGGGATGTATGTATTTAGAATTAAAGAAGATAGGAGAGGAACATGAGAGATAAACGCGGCACAGATAAAATTCTTTCAATATACTGGTTTGTTGTTTTAACACTTATTGGAGGAGGGGTTTTTGCTATGGTTTATGTTTTTTATGGTCCCCCTTATGATGTTAGAGAGATAGAATCAGAGATATTTGCAGGGAGAATTGCCGATTGCCTATCAAGGCAAGGTACGTTAAATCCAAATTTGTTTGTAGAAGAAGGATTTAATCAAGAGATAGGGAATACTTTCAGCGAAGATTGTAATTTTAATTTTAATGTTGAGGAAGGATATGGAGATGAAATACAATATTTCTATAAGGTGGAGTTTTATGAAGTTACGGATTTAGAGTATCCAGTTTTTAGTTTTTATGGTGGGAATAATAATTGGGAGATGGATTGTTATATAAAAAAAGAAAATAGTAAAGAGTATAGGAAACTTGCAAAATGTACTGAAAAAAGATTTTATGCTTTGGATGAAGATAAAAATCAACACTTAATTAAAATTTTGTCTGTAATAGGCAAGTCTGAAAAAAATGCTAAACAATAAAAATAATAAAAAAGCTCAGGTAGGGGAATTTTTGACATGGGTTATAGCTACTATTGTTTTGATAGTAGTTTTAATAATTTTTATTTACGCTTCATCTATACTTTCTGCAACAAAATATCTTAAAGTAAATTTATCTGACGATTCCGGAGAATCAGTGGATTGGGTAACTTCAAAGACACAGTTTGCATATACTATAAGTTCAATGAATAAAAACAGAATTCAGGGATGGATATCTCAGGCTGGAGAAAATGGATAAAAGAGGAGATTTGCCTTTGACTATTTTGGTGATAGGAGTCTTTGCAGTTTGTACTTTGGCTATTTTTAGTTTTATTTATTCTTCTCATCAACTTAATACATCTTTTATAGGAGTGGAAATAATAGAAAAAGCAAATATTCAGATTGAGTCACATAATCTTGATCATATTTATTTAAATGAGAAAGCTACAAAATTCTCTCCAGAGTGGGGTTTTAATTGGTTTAAGGAAGTGATTGTGTTTTCTGTGGAGTATAATCCTTCATAAGAAAGATTTTTAAATAGGTGTTAATTTATTTAATTACTAAATAACAAAAAGAGAAGATGATAAACAAAAAGGCTCAAGGGATGAGTATTAGTACGGTGATTTTGCTTATTTTAGGATTAGTTATACTTGTTGTGTTAATTTTAGGATTTACTATGGGGTGGAGCAAACTTCTTCCATGGGTAAGTTCTACCAATTTAGATACAGTGAAGAATTCTTGTGGGGTTGCTTGTTCTACAGGCGCACAATATGATTTCTGTGCTGTCCCTAGAGAAGTTAAGGATGGAACCAATCCTAAGTTTGAGGCTACTTGTAATGATTTGGCTACCAAGCAGAATTATATCTCAAGACAATATGGGGTAGAACCCTGTCCAGGCTTGTGTGCTAATTAAATTTTTTTAAAATAGGTAATATGTCAAATTATGCTTGTTCTGAGAAAAGAAATAAAAGTAAGGAAAAGAGAAAAGAAAAGAAAAAACATCCTTATAAAAAAGGTGGAAAATATCGGGTTGTCAAAATTGGCTAAGTTTATAAATTAAATTTACTAATTCTGTTAATGGGGGTTGGAAATTTGTTTTTAATTATCTTGGGTTTGATATGGATAATATTTGCTGTTGTACAAGATTTAAGGAAAAGAGAAATTGCAAATTGGCTTAATTTTTCTCTTGCAATCTTTGCATTGGGATTCAGATTTTTTTATTCTTTATTTGGACAGGAAGGGTTTTCTTTCTTTTTGCAAGGGGTTGTAGGATTTGGAATATTCTTTTTAGTTGGCAATATGTTATATTATGGGAAAGTGTTTGCTGGAGGAGATGCAAAGTTAATGATTTCTTTGGGAGCAGTTATACCTTTTTCGGAGACGTTTCTTGTAAATATTAATTCTGCACTTGTTTTTCTTTTGTTTTTCCTTGTTGCAGGGGCTTTTTATGGGGTAGTCATAGGAATCTATTTAGGAATTAAAAATAGAAAGAGATTCATAAGGGAATTTTCAAGTCAGTTTAAGAAAAGAAAAAGTGTATTTTATATTTCAACTTTGCTTGCAGTAGTTTTGATTATATTTGCATTTATTGAAAATATTTTTTTGTATCTTGGGGTTTTGGCATTTATTTCTCCATATGTTTATTTTTCTGCAAAGTCTATTGATGAGGCATGCATGGTTAAAAAAATAAATACAAGGGATTTAACTGAGGGAGATTGGTTATACAATAATTTGAGAATTGGAAAAAGATTTATAGAAGCTAGGTGGAGCGGAGTTAGTAAGGAAGAGATAATCTTCTTAAGAAAGAAAAAAAAGTATATATTAATAAGACAAGGAATTCCTTTCAGCCCAGTTTTCCTTATTAGTTATCTTGCACTAATTTATATTATTGTCTTTCATAATTTTTATTTATTTTAGGGTATTCTTTTTGGAAACCACATTTTGGATTCTTCAATTTTATTTATCTTAGGTTTCTTTTCTCTTTTTGGAGCAATTTTCTTTTCAAGAATATTCTTTAAATTTTCTAATTCTTCTTTAGAGGCTTGTTTTCTGGGGGAGGAAATTTTTTCATTGGAATATATTGGAAGTATATTCATAATTATTTCTCCAAGTGAATTGTTTGAAGAAATTAACACTTCTTTTGGTTTGAGATTTGATTGTATTCTTTTTGAGATGTTGTTTGCTAAAGATAAAATACTTTTTGGTATTTTTTCTGATTCGAGTAGGGGTTTTTTTGGGATTATTATTATGTGTCCTTTTGATATGGGGTTTATTTCAAGTACTGCAATGCAAAGTTTATTTTCTTGTATTTTGTATGAAGGGATTTTTCCAGATACGATTAATCTAAAAGGGCTTTCAGATTCTATTTCTTTTTCTGAAGATGTTCGTTTATTTTTTTCAAGAAATTCTATAAACTCATCATCGCTCATCGAGGTTATTCTCTTTATTGCATACTCTTTCTGATCTTCTGGATAATTTGATTGTATCTGAAGGATTATTTGCTTCTTGAGTTCTTCAATTTTTTCTTTAGACATGTCCATAATATTTTAAGAAAAAGCCTGTTAATAAGTTTTATGCAATTTTACGCATGTCTATTAATTGAGCTGATGCAACATAAGGTATTTTTGAAAGTTTTTCTTCCATAATGTCTATATTTTTATTATCAGGATAAAAGAAGAATACTATTAGCGCCTTTAATCCAAATGCAATGTCTTCAATAGCATATTCTTTGTTATTTCCCCCAAATTCTTCAACTATCTTTCTTGCAGCATTCTCTATTTCTTTTAAATCTACACTTGGAGATTCAGGCATAATTTTGTATTTTACTCCGTTTATTCCTACCATAGGTTAGTGTAAAAAAACAGGTTTATAAATATTTTGAGAAGTGTTGTTATAAAATTAAGTATCACAATACTTATAAAATATGATAATTTTTTTGTTTGATGGCGATGGGTAATTATGAGAGGATAATTGAGAAGATATCAAAGCATTCTGGGCTTAAATTGGAGGAGGTAGATAGAAAGATTGAGGCTAAGAGAGCTAAACTTTCTGGATTAATAAGTAAGGAAGGAGCCGCTCAAATAGTGGCAGCAGAATTGGGTATAAATTTCGAGAATGAAAAACTAAAGATTGAAGAGCTTTTGCCCGGGATGAGGAAGATAAATATCTCTGGTAAAATTATATCTCTTTCTCCGGTAAGAACTTTTAAAACCCAGAAGGGAGAAGAGGGGAAAGTTTTGAATCTTGTTCTTGCGGATGAGACCTCTAATATCAAAGTGGTGTTATGGGATACGAATCATATTTCTTTAATAGAAAAAGGAGAGATAAAGGAAGGAGATTCGGCGGATATAGTTAATGGTTCTATGAGGGAGAATGAGATGCATCTTGGAAGTTTTTCTGAATTCAAGAAGGGCTCAGAAGAATTTGAGGATGTTAGAACAGAGAGAGTTTCAAGAGAAAAGAGCATATCTAGTTTTAAAATAGGAGATCAATTATCTGTGAGAGCATTTATTGTTCAGGCATTTCAACCAAGGTTTTTTGAGGTTAGCAAAGAGACTGGAAGAAAACTAACCGAAGATGAAAAGGCAAGGGGGGCACCTACAGACAAAAGAGCACTTATAAACTTGGTTATAGATGATGGAACCGAATCAATTAGAAGCGTTTTATTTAACGAGAATCTTTCTTCGTTAGGTTTAAGAGATTTGGACAATCCAGAGAGATTATCTTTACAAATTGAGGGTATCTTGGGTAAAGAGATGATTTTTTCAGGTAACGTTAGAAAAAATAATTTTTTTAATAATGAAGAGTTTATAGTTGATTCTGTAAAGGAAGTTGATTTAGATGAACTTATTGCTAAGCTAGAGAAGAATTGAGCAGTTTTCTAATATATATTTGTTACTCAAATAATCTTTATAAAGAGGGTGAGTTTTGAGTTAATATGGCATTAAAGAAAGACGAGATGGAAGAAGAGGAAAAAGAGGAGAAAGAAGAAAAGAAATCTAAAAAGAAGGGAGATAAAGAGTTAGGATTAATGGACTTGCCTGGAATAGGGCCGGCTGTTGCTGCAAAATTAGAGGGGGCAGGGATTTTTGATTTAATGTCCTTAGCAGTATCAAGTCCTGCAACAATTTCAGATATCTCTGGTGTAAGTCCTGCTGTTGCTAGGAAAGCTATACAGGCTGCACGTGAGATGCTCGATTTAGGGTTCCAGGATGGGGTTGAATATGCTCAGAGAAGGTCTAATGTTTCATATATAACAACAGGAAGCAAAAATTTTGATGAACTTTTGGGAGGAAGAGGAATTGAAAGCAGATCCATTACAGAAGCTTTTGGGGCTTATGGTTCTGGTAAGACTCAGCTGGGGTTGACTTTAGCTGTTAGAGTTCAGTTGCCAGTTGAGCAGGGTGGTGCAAATGGTAAAGCAGTTTTTATTGATACAGAAGGGACTTTCAGGCCAGCAAGAATAAAGCAGATTGTAGAAGCTTTGGGAGCAAATCCTGAAAAAGCCCTTAAAAATATTTTTGTTGCAAGAGCATTTAATTCTGATCATCAGATGTTGCTTTTAGAGAAAGTTACAGAAATGGTTAAAGGGGGAGAGCCAATAAAACTTCTTATTGTTGATTCACTTACAGCCCATTTTAGAGCAGAATTTGCAGGAAGAGGGCAGTTAGCGGATAGACAGCAGAAATTGAATAGGTATATGCATGATTTAATGAAGTTGGCTGAAACGTACAATCTTGCAGTTTATGTAACTAATCAGGTTATGGCAAATCCTGCGCAGATGTTTGGGGATCCAACAACTGCTATTGGAGGGAATATAGTTGGGCATGCTTCAACTTACAGATTATATTTAAGAAGAGGAAAACAAGGTTCGAGAGTTGCGAAATTAATAGATAGTCCAAATTTGCCTGACAATGAAACTATTTATTATGTAACTGCTGGTGGTGTAAGTGATAAGGAGGAGTAAAATGCCTAAAGATTTATTTTGTCCATTAGAAAAAGAATGTAAGATTTATAACGATTATTTAAAGAATACTTCTGCAGAATATAGTTTGATTATAAGAGGTTCTGTGGATGGTTATTCTTGTAGAGCAATAAATATTCTTAGTAGTGCTAAGAGAGACACGGATAGAAAAGATTGCGCATTAATTCAAGTGTTAAATAATACAGACGCATTACTTAATTTAAGTGGAAAGAGAGAATTGTAAATAAAATGGTAAAAATAAGTTTGGAAAAAAATATTTATATTTATGGTAAATTTTATGAGGATGAAAGAACTAATTTTCCTAAAGATGAAGATAATTACGATGTAGTTGTTTATGTTGATACATTATCAAATAGGATTATCTCTTCATTAGAAGGTTTATTTATTTCTGAAAATCCTTTAATAAAAAAAGGAGATACGGGTGTGATAAAGGGTTGGAATCCTATTATTAAAAGAGAAGAAATGCATTTGTTTGAAGAAAGATATCAAGGTAAATTTATCTCATTTAAAAAATAATTCTAATTAATTAAATTAGAGGCATATATTTAAAAATTACTGAAATTACATTGAAGATAAAAAATGATAGACTTTAATGAAATTTATTCAAATTTATCTTCTGTAGATAATTCAGTTTATGCAGGATTAGCAGTTATAGCTACGGCTGCTTTATCTGTTAGTGCAATTTTTTATCTTGGGAAAAAGTATTGTTTTAAAGATTTGGAAAAAGATAAAGGAAATGATTTAGAAAAGAAGGTTGAAGAGTAATTTATTCAATTATTTCTTCCTTAGAAAACCATATTGAAATTTCTTTTTCTCCGTTTTCAGGAGAATCTGAAATATGCATAACATTATCAAAATTATTTGTTTTGGAGTTTACTTTTCCATACTTTCCTCTTAGGGTTGAGGGATCTGCATCGTCTGGGTTTGTTTTTCCAGCATATTCTCTTAGTTTTTTTATTGCATCTTCTCCTTGGTATGCTATTGCAATAATTGAGTGGATATTATGGAATTCTCCCATTATATACTTTAATAAATCAGGATAGAATGGTTTTTCTCTGTGTACTTCATAATGCTTTTCTGCAAGGTGTTTTTGTACATTTACAAGCTTTAATCCTATCATCTTTAAATCTAAATGTGCTAAATCGTAAATAATTATTCCGAACAATTTTCTTGCCATTGCATCTGGCTTTATTAAAACTAAAACTTTTTCATCTGTCATCGTAATTATATTTTCACAATATAGTTTAAAAAGTTTTGTTTGTTTTTTATAGTATGGAACCAGAGTATATAGCTCTTGTAAAAGAGACAGAGATATGTAAGAATTGCAAGAATATTGTTGTTGGAAAAGGGAATCTTAATGCAGATATTTTATTTGTGGGAGAAGCTCCAGGTAAAAATGAAGATGAGCAAGGATTGCCTTTTGTTGGTAGAGCAGGAAAGAATCTTGACGAACTTTTGTTTAAAGTTGGTTTAAGTTTGGAGGATATTTACATTGCAAATATTCTCAAATGCCGTCCTCCTGAAAATAGAGATCCTCTTCCAGAGGAAATAAGAGCACATACTCCCTGGTTGATGGAACAAATAAAACAGATAAAACCTAAGGTTATATGTTCTCTTGGAAATTATGCAACTAAATTCTTTTTATCTGGAGGGGATGTTGATAATATGGATAAGCAGCCAGGGATCACTTCATTACATGGGAATATTAGATTTGTTGATATTGGGGGAATTAAAATAAAACTCATACCTCTTTTTCATCCCGCTGCCATAATATATAAGCGAGATTTAATCCCCTTGTGGGAAAAAGACATGGAGATTGTTAAGAAAGAAGTTAAAGAAAATCAAGCTAAATTGTTTTGATAATTAATTTTTTGATTCTTTTTTGAATCCTTTTTCTATAAGGAGGTTTTCTATTTCTGAATTTTTTTCAGTATTTGGACCTACTTTTTCAACCATTATTCTTGCTTGTCTATTATCTGACGAGTAATTTTTTGACATCTCCATTGATATTTTTAATAGGAAATCTCCGTCAAATGTCAGAAATTCTCTTTCTGAGGGCATACCTATGAATGAATTCTTTTTTATTTTTCCAATCAAATTATAATAATCTTCTTCATTTGATTTTTCATAATCTCTTTTATACACCTCTATTTTTCCCATACATTATAGGTTTGTAAAAATTGTTTATAAAAATTGTTGTGTCTAAATGTATATTTCTATCTTCTTGGAGAGATATTATTATTGTTTGTTGGGGCGTCTCGTATTTTTATAAATTTATAATGGGCATCAAGAGTATTCTTTTTTTCAAAATTATCTTTTAATGTATAAATTTTTTTCTCTTCAGAACTAATGTAAAACTTAAGTTTCATCCTAAATTAAAGACATATCCCCTTAATCTGGTTGGGAGTTTTTGTTTTATGTGTTTTTCTATTTCTTTTGGAGAAATCCATTTCAATTCTTTTACATTCTTTCCCGGTTTTTCTTTTCCTTCAGTCGCTTCACATAGGAAATATAATCTTAATTCATCTTTTGCCTTTAGTTTATTTTCTGCATAAACTGCCCCCAGATTATGCACTTTATATCCTGTTTTTTCCTTAGCAACTCTTTTTAATCCAACATCAAGCTCTTCGTTATATTTTAGCTCCCCTTCAAGAAAACTCATATGCTTATCTCCATTATTTCTTCCTACTAGAATTTTTCTTGCACTAGGATTAAACATAATTCCTATAATTTTAACCTTGAATTTTTCTGTCATTTTACTTTTCCTTTACCTCAAATTGCACTCCTGCTTCTTTGGCTTTTTTTTCTATTTCGTCTAAGAACACTTTTAGCTTCTGTTCTCCTTTTTTTCCATCTTCTGTTTCTATTTTAAGGGAATATTTTCCCGCAGAGATATATTTTATCTCTATGTCTTTTGGAGAGTGTAAAATGTCCTTTAACGTATATATTCCATTAGGTTCCTGAGTTTTTAAGTATATTGTTCTCTTGATTATTATCTTTTTTTTCTTTTGCTCAAGGATGATATCCAATACTTTTTTTGTGTCTTCTTTTCCTATTAGGTTTTCAAGTTTTTTTGAATCGGTTCTTGATTCTTCAAAGAATTTGTATAATCTGTCTTCTTGAGTTATTTCAGATATGACTTTATTGGCTTTTTCTCCTAGAACACTTCTTAAAATGCTCATATAACTTCTTTCCTGATTATATTCATCCATTACTTCTTTTCTTTCTTTTGGAGTAACTCTTCTAAGAGATAGGCTGATTGTTCCTCCTGAGCTTTTGAGGACTTTACAAACTATCTTTTTCTTAGGGATAACATATTCTCTTAGGTTCCTTATTCTTCCAGGGGCAATTTCGCTTAGTATAATGCTACCTTCTCTTTCTTCCCCCTCTATTTTTACAAATACAACTGTCCCAGATATTCTATCTACTGTGCAAAGAACCATATCTCCTTCTTCCATCTTATTTTAACAAGAAATAATGCGGTTTTAAAGGTTATGATTTACTGAGATTTGGTTTTTATTATAATTACCGAGAATTAGTTATCTCTTATTTTTATTACTTCTATCTCTAGGTTTTTTTTAAGCAAATCAAGAAATTCTTTTTCTTTTGTTTTGTGAATCAAACATCCTGCAGCATGTTCATGTCCTCCAACTTCCCCATCTGTTTGGTTGACTATTCTTTCAAGAAGTTCTCTTAAGTTCCTTCCTTTTTTTCCTACAGTTCTTGCAGAAACTTTTATTTTATCATCATAATATGCCATTGTTATTATTATTGTTCCCTCTTCATAAATAGAAGAGTTAGATATTATGCTTGCTATGGTTCCTATCATTGTATCTTTTATGTTTTCTTGAGCATTTATTATTACAAATCCTTTTCCTTCTATTTTTTCTGTTTCATATGCAAAATTTAATCCAGTTACTATGTTTTGCTTATATTTAATGTGCGTTAATTCAACATCTTTTTTTGAGGAGGATATTTCAAGACAATATTGTATGGCCAATTCAGGCTTTCCAGAACGTGAACAGGCATTTATTACTGCACTTAAATCTCTTGCATCTTCTATTTTGTTGAACATTTTTATGAGAAATATATCTCCAACTAGCTCCTTGGTCTTTATTTTTGGATTTCTTAATAAAATTGCTGTTGTTAAGCTTTTCATCTCTCCTTCGTCTAATTCTATTAAACTCTTGTATTTTCCTTTCTCAGGGGTTAGTCCTGTTTCTCTTAGCAACTCTAGAACCCCTTTCATATTCCCGGTTACTTCCGGAATATATGGGTGAGAAGAATATTCTAAAACTCTATTTACAGGTCTTGTTGAGGGATAAATAAGAAGTCCTCTTTTTCTTTGGATTCCGCTTTCTTCAAGAATCCCATTGTTTAGAGAATCAATTTCTTTTTCAAGACAATCTCCAATCATCCCAAGTATTGCAAGCTTTGAAAGTTCTTTTGTTTCTGGATTTATTTGTTTAGAGAAAAGATAAGTTAACCCCGAGGCACTTATTTTTTGTTTGTTTAACAATTGAGTATTTATTATTTTTACATTTTCTGGTATTTCTTGGGTTATTTCATGATGGTCTATTATGAAAACATCTTTGAGTTTTGCATTTTTTATATGATTGAGACTTCCTGATGCTAAATCCAAGAAAACAATCATTTTGTCCTTAGGAAGATTGTTTATAAATTTCTCATCAAGGCTTTTTACTATTCTTAGAGAGAATTTTTTATCTAACTTTTTTAGGGTTGCTACCATTATGCTTGCAGAAGTTATCCCATCTGTATCGAAATGGCTTATAATATATGCCTCTTTATTGTCCAATTTTTTGATAAATTCTTCAGCAAATAATTTTATTTCTTTTTCTAAAATTTCGTCCTCTTTTCTCATTTTTAATTTAAGAAGGTTTTATAATTTTTTCAGGTACTTCTTGATCTTTCTAACTTGCGAGAATATTCTACTTCTCTCTCTTTTTGCTTTTTTATCTTGTTTATTATTCTTTAAATGCTCTTCTATATTTTCAAGCTTTTTTTCTGTGTTTTTCAAATCTGGGCTGACATATTTATCTTTGAGTATTTTTGATATCTTTTTTTCATATTCCTTAGGATGTATTCCTTTTTTTCTTAACTCTTCCCCTATTTTTTCGGAAGTTAGACCTTTGTTTGCAAGCTCTATAACCTTCTTTTCATACTCTTCTAGACTTAACTTCTTTTCTTCTTTTCCTTCTTCTTGCTTTTTTTCTGACTTTTTTGGCATCTTAGTATTTCGTAAAAAGGTTTTTTAAAGCTTGTTGTTCTCTTTTGGAGGATTAGTGAAAGTTATTTAAACCAATATTTATTTTATAGGATATGGGTGTATCAATAGGGATTGTTTCCTTAAAAGGGGGTGTTGGGAAGACAACTGCGGTTGTTTCTCTTGGTTCTGCAATTGCAAGTTTTGGAAAAAAGGTTTTATTGGTGGATGGAAATATTTCCTCTCCTAATCTTGGACTCCATCTAGAAGTTGTTGAGCCCGAAATATCTTTACAAGATGTTCTTGAGAAAAAGGCAAATCCTTCTGAGGCTATATACAAACTAGCTAATTTTGATATAATGCCAGCTTCTATATTCCAAGATTATAAAGCTAATTTATTTTCTATGAAGGAGAAACTTAGGTATCTAAAGAGGAGTTATGATTATATTCTTATTGATTCTTCCCCTTCTTTGGACAACGAGACTCTTAGTGCAATGATTGCTTCTGATGAGATTTTAGTCGTTACTACTCCGGATCATCCAACATTGAGCACAACTCTTAAGGCTCTTAAGCTAGCTAAGCAGAGAGGAACCCCCATTTCAGGTTTAATATTGAATAAGGTTCATCATAAGAACTTTGAAATACCTTTAGCACATGTTGAAGCAACCCTTGAGATCCCGGTTATGGCAGTTATCCCTCATGATGTTGATTTTTTGAGGGCACTTTCTAATTTTAAGCCATCTGTGGAATATAAACCACGTTCTGAAGCTAGTGAGGAGTATAAAAAGTTGGCTGCGTCGTTAATAGGTGAGAAATATAAGCCAGTAAGGTTTAGGAATGTTATAAGATGGGTTTCTCCTAAGAGGCAGGATATTAACAGAGAAATATTTTATGAAAGGGTTTTTGGATAACTTGATATTCATTCAAAAACCTTTTAAATTACTTGAAGTTTGTTTTTCTATAATGCTTTAGCCCCATAGTACAGTGGTCAAGTATACGGCCCTTTGGTATCTTGAAAATAGATAAGATGAAGAGAGGCCGGGACCCAGGTTCGAATCCTGGTGGGGCTATTTTAATTTATTTTTATTCTTCTGAAAACAAAATACATTATTGCAGACACAAATAACATTGATACAAGGATAACAATCCAAGCATTAGGGTTGTCTTCAAAAGGGAGTTTTACATTCATCCCATAAAATCCAGTTATTATTGTAATTGGCATCATTATTGCCATTATCATAGTAAGAATTTTCATTGTTTCGTTAAGTCTGTTTGAGGTTATTGTTTGGTATGCATTTCTCATACCATTTATTCTTCCAAGCATACTTTTGAGAGATTCAGTCGTTCTAAAGGAATGATCATAAATATCTCTGAAATATGGGAGAAGTTCGTTATCCAGATAGTTATCTGTTGGTTTTGTAAGACTAAGACATAAGTCTGTAAGGGATTCCATTACCTGTCTCATTTCCAAGATGGTAAGTTCTTTTTCAAATAGGTCTTCAAGTACTTCTTTTTCTGGATTGTTTATGAAATCTCTTTCTAATTGTTTGAACTGCTCAAATAATATACTTTTTATTTGAATACATTTGTCTATCTCTTTGTCTAAAAGATAATGAAAAATATAGTCTGCTCCCCTTTTCATTAGGTTTTCAAGTTTTTTTTGGGAATTTATAAGAGAATCTATGTTCTCGTTTATTTCTAGGTGAGAGGTTATAAGATAATTCTCTCCAAGTATAAAGGAAAGGTTGTATGTCTTTATGTTTGTTGCTTCAAGTCCCTTTATGCTATGTATAATAACTGCAGTATTTTCTTCAAATTCCTCATATTTTGTTCTTGTTTGGTTCGAAAGAATATCTTCTTCTGTAGCAGGGTGTATTTCAAATATCTCTTTTATTATTTTTATTTCTTCTATATTTGAATATGCTAAGTCTATCCAGTATTGGGTTCTTTTATCATTCTTTATTTCTTTTGGATTTATTTCGGTTAATTTCCCCCTTGACATAGAAAAAATTTTAATCATAGATAAATTATTTATTTTGATTATTTAAATATTCTTAAATATTTATTTTATACTCAAGGTATCATAAAAATAATTTCCAAGATCTATTACTTTTGCCTTCTTGTCTTTTCTTTTGTCAACTCCGGTATAGTCTACATTAAACATTCCTTTTTCTAGAGATGTTATTATAAATTCACTTGTTAAAATTGAAAATGTAGAATGGGCTTCCAGTATAAACAAATCTGTTGTGCTTGGTCCAGCAAATTCTTTTTCATTATGTTTGCTCGAGTGTAAATGAAAATAGGCTATTTTTTTTGAAAAGTGTTCATCAGAAGGGAGAAGGTATTGCCCATCGTTTTCCTCTTCTTTAAATTTGGAGAGTTCGCTTTCAATACATTTTAAATTTATTTTATTTTTTTCTTTGAAGGTTACTATCCCTCCAATTTCAGAGTATTTGTTTTTTATATCTTCTTCTATAATCTTTCCAATTTCATTACAGAAAGAGGAATCTTTAAGTGAGTTTAGCATCAAATAAACAATTTTGTTTTGAGTTATTGAAAGTTCATTTATTTGGGAATACTCTTCACTTGCCGGAGAATTATTTGTTCTGGGGGTGTGCTGTTTTTCTTTTAACCTATTTATTAGATATTTTTTTAAGGATTCTTCATCCTCCGTTATATTTGTGTTGGAGAGGTTTTCATTAAGGTATTCTTCATCTCTTTTACCAACTTCATCGAATATTATTTTCATATATTTCAATTCTTCTGAATTTATAGATTCTTTTTTCTTTAAAGATACGTTTTGAGTGTCTTGTTTAATTTTAATATTGTTTATTGGCAGGTTATTTGTTTTTTTATTGTATGAAGGGGTTGTTAACATTGTTCCTGCAAGAAGAATGGAAATTAGATTTTTTTTCATCACACCTCTTTTAATCAGAATATATTATAAGTTTATGTGTACTAGTTTAAGATATTCTAGTGTCTGTATCTTCCACGTCTTTCAATTGATACCATCCTATCAAAGATTTGCTTAGATTCTTTGTAGTCTTTAGAATAGTTTTTTTGAAATTCTTCAAATAATTTCTTGCAATTTTGGAAATGCTTGGCTTCAAGAGCTTGTTTTAGGAGATGTAAATCCACTGCTTTATCCTCAACCTTCTTTGAGATATATCCTAAACCAAAGTCTATGAAGAATACCTTTTCATCTTTTAAAATAATATTGGAGGTGGTTAAATCTCCATGAATTATGTCTGATTTGTGAAGCAGGGCAACTGATTCCCCTGCTTTATTCATTATTTTTATTTGTTTTTCCAAAGGAAAATCATTGAGAGAAGCCGAAAGCTTTTCTCCATCAATAAATGGCATTATTATCTTGTTAAATTCTTTAGAATTTTCAGGTAAGGGGGCGCTTATTATTTGGTTTGCCTTTGTTAATAATTTTGTTTCTGCTTTTGTTCTTTGTTTTATTATTTTTTTATCTAATTCAGAGATTCTGTAAGATTTTGATATTCTATCTTTTATTATCAATTTATTTTTTTCATCAAGGAATATTTTTGCTTCTGCTCCCTGTTGTATTTGTTTTGTTTTCATTAGTATCTTAAATTATTCGAAGTTTTAAGTTTTATCCTGTTATATCATTTAATATAAATGCTTTTATACCTATTTTAAATTCCTTTTTTATGAAATTTAAGGATATTTTCCTTGCAGGAGCGCTTCTTTTTTCAAGTGTGTCGCCTTCTTTTTCTCAGGATAAACTGAATTATGAGGTACGTACTAAAGGAGGAGGATTTCCTTCTACAATGAGTTTTATTAATCTGGGTGAGAAGGAAATAGATTTTTCTTTTTTGTTGGGAATTTATTCTATGAAATTTGATCAGGTTAATGATTCTATTTATAATGAAACTAAGAATTTTATATTTAAAAAAGAATTTTTTGATTATTCTAAGGGGTCTGGATATACTCTTTTAGATTATTATGTCGATAGGGGGAAGCTTAGAGAGGCTAAAGAGAAGCTAGTTAATAAAAGACTTGATGAGAAATATAAGACTTTTCCTGAAATCCTGAGAGATTTTAGAGAAACTGGGTTTGAGGATAAGGATAGTTTGCATTTCTTTCTTATGGGTTTACCTTATTCTTTGGAAATTGAAAAGGAAAAGAGAGGAGATACTGCATTTTATTCTTCTAGTTTAAAGGGCGCAATTAAATTTGAACTAGGGGATGATTTTCATTTTCCTTATCCGATTGAGATGACGGTTATCGAGAAGGATAGTAGATTTGTTATACTTGGATTTTCAACTAAGTTCCTTAATGTTAAAAAAGGAAAAGAGGGTTCTTTAGAGGGTAGATTAAAAGAGGAGTAATAAAATCTAGGGAAGGTTTATTTATCTTTCCAGAATATCATCATTCCTAAATTTATAATCATTCCTATATCTATAACCATACAATATTTACATAATGCATCTAGAACGAAAAACTGAAGATAAAGGAAATAAAGTGCAAAGATTGTTGCCCCTATTATTCCAATTGTAATAAGTTGTTTCTTGTTTTTTGAGGGTTTTTTTATGTGTAAGAATATTAATATTGCCATAATTGAGAATGCAAATAATCCTATATGTGCATTTTTTATTCCTAAAGTTGTCTCATATTGGGAAGTTTGAACTGCGTAACAGGTTGTTTGAACTCCTCCGCACGCTTCCTCAACAGATACAAAAGTTAGTATACCTGAAGCCAGTATTGACAGTAGGAAGATTACAAGTATTAGGGAGTATTTAGGGGTGTTTTTCATTGGATAATTTGGGCAGGAGGGATATTTAAGGGTTTTGGGAGGGGAGGGAGTAAGAAGGAGGAGAGGGTAATCAAAACCTTTAAAAACAAATTTTTACAAGGATTAGGATGGGAAAAATAAAGTCCAAGGTAGTAAGAAAGACAGCAAATGCTCTTGTAAAAGAGGATTTGGGTTTTAGTAAAGACTTTGAAAAGAATAAGGCAATACTTGGAAGAGAGATGCCAAGTAAGAGAATAAGAAATAGACTTGCAGGGTTAATTTCAAGGCTAAAAAGACAGGAAGAGAAAGCTAAGCTCGAGATGAGTGCTTAATTAAGTTATATTTTTCTAAAAGTTAAACTTTTAAATGGTTTAGTTGTTTAAAATCTGAAGGTAAAACAACATCGATTGTTATGGCTTTGTAGCTCAGTTGTTTAGAGCGCGGCTCTCATGAGGCCGAGGTCGGGAGTTAGAATCTCCCCAAAGCCATTTTTTAATTTGTCTTGTTGAGAATCTCTAATTTTAAAAACCCGTTTATTCAAGAAGTTAAATGAGGAAAAAAAATCAAGGTATAAAAATATTTTATTTGTTTATGACTGTACTTGTGGGGGCGATTATATTCTTATTTTCTAGTGTTCCAAATCCAGAAGGGGGGGTGGGGGGTTCTATTCTATCAACGATATATCATTTTGGAGTTTTTTTTATGTTCACTTTTTTCCTTTCGCTTTCTTTTAAAGGGGGGAGATTAGATAGAAATGCTGTTTTATTTGTTGTTTTCATTTCATTGGCTTATGCAATCTCGGATGAGATTCATCAACTCTTTGTTGTTGGGAGATTTGCGAGCGTGAAAGATGTGGGGGTTGATTTAATCGGGAGCTTGAGCGCAATCTTAACACTTAAGATTGTAAGTTTTTATAAAAAAATATGATTTTATCGTCGGGGATTAAGTTTTCTTTAGTTTATTTGTAGCTTTGGTTTATTTTGCGCACAAGTGTGTTGGTCCAAGAAAAAGCGTTGCTTTTATAAACTTTAATTTTTTAATTTAACTATTACCTAAGGTAGTTGAGATGGATGAAAAAGAGCTGGAAGGATTTAAAGATTCAAAAATATGTTTTCTTAGTAATTTTCCCCCGAAGGAATGTGGGATTGCAACTTTTACACAAGATTTAATCACTTCTTTAAACAAGAAATTTAATCCTAAAGTCAAATCAAGAGTTATTGCATTGAACGAGGAGTCTAGTATTTACAATTATGATAGCAGAGTTATTCTTCAGATGAACAAAGATTATCTTGAGGATTACATAAATATGGCTAAGAAAATAAATCGTTCGGATAAGATAAAATTAGTTTGTATACAGCACGAGTTTGGGATATTTGGGGGAGAGTATGGGAGTTATATTATTCCTTTTTTAGAGGCGGTAACTAAACCGGTTGTAGTAACTTTTCATAGCGTTCTTCCTCAGCCAAATAATTTGAGAAAGAATGTGGTGAAGTTTATATGTGATAAGTGTGCTGCCACGATAGTAATGGCTGAGAGTGCAATAGATATCCTCCATAATGATTATGGGGTTCCTAAGAGCAAGATACATGTGATAAGACATGGTATCCCAGATACTCCCTTGAAGGATGCAGAGCCATTTAAGAAGAAATTGAGATTAGACAATAAGATTGTTCTTTCAACTTTTGGATTGTTGAGCAGAGGTAAAGGTATTGAGTATATGATTAAGGCTCTTCCTTATCTTGTAAAGAAATATCCAAATATATTATATGTGGTTATAGGTGAGACGCATCCTGTTATAAGAAAGAGGGAGGGAGAAGAATATAGAAATTATTTAATGGACTTGGTTAAGAAACTTAAGTTGCAGGATAACGTTAAGTTTTACAATAAATATCTTGATATAGAAGAGATAATAGAATATCTTCTTGCATCTGACATCTATATTATGACTAATTTAGAGAGAAATCAGATTGTTTCTGGGACATTGTCTTATGCTATGGGGTGTGGGAAGGCAGTTGTTTCAACTCCAAATTTATATGCAGAGGAAGTTTTGAGTGGAGAGAGGGGGCTTGTGGCAGGATTACAAAATCCAAAATCCTATGCAGAGTGTATAGATAAACTTTTATCTAATCCTGATTTAAGAAAAAGAATAGAACAAAATGCTTATGCTTTTGCAAGGTCAATGATATGGCCAAATGTTGCTTCTAGTTATTTGCATCTTTTCAATAAAGTTGTTAAATTAAGAGAGGAAACAACAGAGAAATATCCTAAGATAAAATTGAATCATTTAAAGACACTTACAGATCATGTTGGATGTATACAATTTTCAAAGCTTGCTGTTCCGGATAGTTCATCAGGATATACTGTTGATGATAATGCCAGGGCATTAATCGTTGCTACAATTCATGATAGATTATATAACTCAGAGATTTCAAAAGAGCTTTCAAAGATTTATTTGGATTTCTTGGAAAAGGTTCATGATGGAGAGGGTAGATTTAATGATATGGAGTATGAGAGTAAAAATCTTATATCTACAAGTGAGGATGCTATAGGAAGAACTTTGTGGGCATTAGGGCATTTAATAAATTATGGGGGGAATGAAGAGCATATTAATAGGGCAAGAGAGATGTTTGATAAATCTCATGTTCATATTGAAGAGGATAGTTCTCCAAGAGCTAAAGCATTTTCTTTGATTGGAATGTATCATTATTATCAAAAATATAAGAATGAGCAGATATTAGCTAAGATAGTTAAACTAGTAGATGCTTTGGTAGAGTCTTACAAAAATGAGGCAACAGAAGAGTGGAATTGGTTTGAAGGGTATTTAACTTATTCAAATTCAAAACTTCCAGAGGTTCTTTTTTTGGCTTATAATTTAACAAAGAATCCAGAATATCTTGAGATTGCTGAGAAAAGTTTGAAGTTTTTAACAAATTTGGTTTTTGTTAAGGATGAGTTGTCTCCTATTGGACAGAACGGGTGGTATAATAGACATGGGGTAAGGAGTTTCTTTGACCAACAGCCTATAGACGCATCTTCAATGGTTCAAACATACTTAACAGCATATGCGATTACGGGTAAGGAGGATTATTACAATAACGCTGTGCTTGCATTTAATTGGTTTTTAGGAAAGAATCATTTAAAACAAATGATTTATAATGATGTTACGGGCGGATGTCATGATGGGCTATCTAAGAGCTCAATAAATCTTAATCAGGGTGCAGAGTCAACTATTGAATACTTAATTTCAAGATTAATGCTTGAAGAGATAAAGAAAGGAAAGGCGATTGTTTGATTATGATAATTTAGTTATCCTTAATAATCTATCAATATATTGTAATTTGAACAATTTTATGATTTTACTCTATAACTGTAACTTATTCAATAATTAATGATCTTAAGATAATTAAAAATTATAATTTGAACAAGGTTTTATC
This sequence comes from Candidatus Woesearchaeota archaeon, assembly GCA_964612685.1. Lineage (GTDB taxonomy): Archaea > Nanobdellota > Nanobdellia > Pacearchaeales > GW2011-AR1 > MWBV01. The sequence continues at coordinate 33,064 of CAZTCF010000002.1, read as the reverse complement.
TAGTTATATGCTAATTAAACTCTACAAAATTCTTAAACCCTGAAAGTCAAATTTGAAATCAATTACTTTATCCTTAAATTTTTGTTTTAGCTTTTGTTTGTCTCCGAAAAAAAGTATGCTTCCTCCTCCTCCTGAACCGCAGACTTTTGCTGCAATTGCTCCGTTTTCCATTGCCTGGGAAATTATTTTTTGTGTGCTTTCTGGAACAATGCTTTTGTGAAGCTTCTTTCTTTCACCAGTTTCTTGATTCATTAATTCTGCAAATTTTTCCAGGTCTTCTTTAAGTAGAGCATCTTTCATTTCAAGTGCAATTTTTTTTATTCTAAGTAGATTAGAGTTGTTTTTTCCTTTTCTTAGATTATCCATCATTGCCCCATTAGTGTTTCCTGAAAAATGTGGTTTTCCCGTATAAACTAAAACCAGTTTACTTTCTAATTTTTTAATGAATTCTTTTCTTAGTTTTAATTTTTCTACCTCAACATTGTCTTTATTGAATCTCATTAGGTTTATTCCTCCAAAAGCACTTGCATACTGATCTTGTTTCCCGCCTACCAATCCCATTGCTTGTTCCATTTTGTAAACAGTTTCAGATAATTTTTTTCTTGCATTATCATCTAATTTGTTAATTTTCTGTGAGATTAAACTTAACCAGACCAGGTTCATAACTCCAGAAGTTCCTAATCCTGAGGAAGTAGGGATATTTCCAGTGTATTCGAGATGAGTTTTTTTGTCGTTAACAATAAGTTCTCCTTCCACATATCTGTTTATTGTTGCATTTAATACGCACCCCCCGTATTTATCTTTGAATGGAGAGATATCAGTAGTTCCTCCGGCAAAGTCAATTCTTACTGGAGAGATTATTCTTTTTGCTTTTATATGATGTTTTGGCATTTTATTTTATCAACAAACTTGCTCCCAAGGTTCCAGGGTGTTCAAGTTTACTCCATTGAATAGGGGTGTTTCTTGGAAGGATTGAATATTTTTTAGCTTCTTTTTTAATAAGGTTAAGATAGGCAGAACCTGTTTCTCTTACCCCTCCTGCTAAAACAACAACTTCTGGATCAAATACATTGATTAAACTTCCAATTCCTTGTGCAAGATGAGTTGTTATTGTGTGTAATATCTCTTTTGCTTTTTTATTATCCATCTTTATTAAATCATTAATCAGTAATTCTTTTCCAAAAGCTTTTCTGGATAATTCTTTTGTGTATTTCCATCCAACTAATTTCTCAAATGTTTTTCCATTGTCAAGAATAATATGTCCCATCTCTCCCCCGTATCCTTGTCCTTCATATAATTGCCCATTGATAATTATTCCTCCTCCAACCCCTGTTCCAAGAGTTAAGACAATGAAGTTCTTTTTCTTTACACCTAATTTTAATTCGGCAATAGCAACTGAGTGAGCATCATTACATATTTCAACTTTCTTTTTGAATCTTTTTTCAAGAGCTCCCTTAAGATTATAATTTCTTAAAGGAAGATTAGGAGGGTTTTTTATTATCCCCTTTTCTAATGGTCCAGCACTTGCAACTCCTATACCCTCAACATCCTTTTCCATTAGGAATTCAATGTTTTTGAACATTAAATCAATAAGTTCTTTGGAGGTTTTTGGGGTTTTGTTTTTTACATATTTTATTATCTTGTTGTTTTTAACTAGAGAAACTCTAAGGTTTGTTCCCCCCAAATCAATTGCTATAACTTTTGTCATTTTATCTATTTACGATTATATTTATCCTCCAACCTTACTTCATCATGTTCATCGAATTTTCCAAATGATATCTCAAGAACCTTAACTTTATTTACTCCTGCCAAAAGTCTATGTGGGGTGTTCTTTTTTATCTTTACCATCTCTCCTTCTTTTATTTTCTTTATGTTTTTCCCAATCTGAACAATTCCTGGGGTAATGAAATACCATTTTTCTTCTCTGTTTTTATGCTTCTGTAAACTTAATTCCTGCATTGGTTTAACTTCAAGAATTTTGACAGTACATTTTTCATTAAGCGCAAATTGTTTAAATATTCCCCAGGGTCTTTTCACCACTTTCATACTTTAAAAAGTTAAAAGCGTTTTAAATAGTTTATGATGGCTTCTAAAATTTTAAAAACAACCTAATCATACTATAATAAAGAAGATGATGAAAAAACAAGAAAAAAAAGGGGAGAAAAAAGAGGATATCTTGCTTAACATTCTTCATGAGGAGCAGGATAAAAAAGGATATATTTCTGTGGATGCAATGAAACAAATTAGCACCAAATATCAAATTCCTATATCTAGAATATATGGGGTTGTTAAATTCTACACTATGTTCAGAACAGAACCTCAAGGAAAATACATAATTGAGTTGTGCGGTTCACCTACTTGCGTGTTAAATGAAAGCAGGGATATAGAGAGGTTCATTGAGAAAGAACTCAAAATTAAAATTGGTGAAACAACAAAAGACAAGAAATTCTCAGTGTATAAAACTTCATGCATAGGATGTTGTGATGAACCTCCTGCAATGCTTCTTAATGGAAAACCCCTTACCAAATTAACTATCGAAAGAGTAAAGAAGCTATTAAATGAATTGAAGAAGAAATAGTCAAATTAAAAATTAACAAATAAAATAATACAAAAAATGCAAATATTAAGAGAAACAAACCTTGAAGCATTGAAACTTGCAAAAGAATTAGGGCCAGAAAAAGTACTACAAATTCTTGAAAAAAAATCTTTGGTAGGAAGAGGTGGTGCAAGCTTTCCACTCGCAAAAAAGTGGAAGCTTGCTCTTAATAGTAAAAAAAAGAATAAATCTAAAGAAATTTATCTTATATGTAATGCTGATGAGGGAGAACCTGGAACATTCAAGGATAGATTTATTTTAAAAAATAATCCAGAAACTTTAATTGAGGGCATCTTAATTGCTTCTTATGTCCTAGGCGTAAAAAGAGCATTTATTTACTTAAGAAATGAGTATGAATTTTTAAGAGAAGATTTAGAAAACACAATTCAAGAAGTAATTAAAAAATCTAAAATGCAAAATAAGGTTGAGATTGAAATAGTAAGAGGGGCAGGAGCATATATTTGTGGGGAGGAGACTGCAATAATGCAATCAATTATGGGATATAGAGGACAATCAATGTACAAACCCCCTTACCCTACTGAAGAGGGATTATGGGAGAGTCCAACTGTTTTGAATAATGTTGAAACACTTACTTGTGTTGCACAAGCTTTACTTTACAAAGATTGGAATCCAAATCTGAGGCTTTTTTCAATTTCAGGGGATGTTGAAAATCCAGGTATATATGAATGGGAGTTAGGAGTTAAGATGTCAACAATTCTTGATACGGTTAAACCAACTCAGGAAATAAAAGCTCTCTCCTTTGGATGTTTTGGTGGGATAATGCCTATAGATAAGAATTCGTTGGTAACAACTGAAACGATATGTAAAGAAGATTGTCAGCACGGAGCATTTACAATTATCTTTATAGGAAAAAATAGGAATATTGTGGATATTTGTTTAAGTATAGCTAAATTTTACACTTACGAATCATGTGGAAAATGCACTCCATGTAGAGAGGGGACAATCAGAGTATTGAATATTCTAAAAAAGATTAGAGATAGAAAAGCAAATGAAAAAGATTTAGAGATGTTGAAAGAGCTTTCATATCATATAAAAGAAACTAGCTTGTGCGGGTTAGGACAATCTTCAACAGCTCATATACTCACTTCATTAGAACACTTCAAAGGGGATTACATGGAGTATATCAAAAAATGAAAATAAATCAAGAAGATAAAACGTTAATAGAAAAGTTAGCTAATCTAGAACATAAGCAATGGGCCCACTGGACTAATTATATGCTTAAGAATCTTACAAAAGAAAATATAGAAAGATGGAAAAAACAAATAAAACAACCTTATTCAAAATTATCTGAAAAAGAAAAAGAGTCTGATAGAAAATGGGCAAGGAGAGTTTTACAAACATTAAAATGAAAATAACCCTAGACAACAAACAACTTGATGTGGACCCAAATAAAACAATTTTAACAATTTGTAAAGAAAACGATATCAAAATTCCAACCCTCTGCTTCCACAAAAATCTTTTTCCTGAAGCAAGATGTAGGGTGTGTTTAGTTGAGATGAATGGAAAATTAGTTACGTCTTGTTCAACAAAGCCTATTGAGAATGCAGTAATTGTAACTAATTCTGAAAAAATAATCAAATCAAGAAAAATCAATCTTGAATTAATGAGTCCAGATATCGAATATAAAGAATTAGGAGGGGATTTTGAAGCAAAGGAAGTGTATGACCAGATTGGAATTGAATATGAAAGATTCAAATCAATTAAAGATTATCATCCAGATTTAGGTGCTGCAATAATAAGAGACAACAATAAATGTATTAATTGTGGTAAATGTGTTCAGGTGTGTGGTAAAATTCAAGAAATATATGCTATTGACTTTTCAAGTAGAGCTCATAATGAACATGTAACCCCATACGATGAAAAGAAATTAGAAGATGTTGCATGTATTGAATGTGGACAGTGTTTAATTAATTGTCCTGTTGGGGCTATAAGTGAACGTACACATCTTCCTGAAGTTATCAAAGCATTAAACAATCCTAAAAAGCATGTTGTAGCTCAGACAGCTCCTGCAGTAAGGGCAAGCCTAGGAGAATTATTTGATATGCCTGCAGGAACTTTAGTTACAGGAAAAATGGTTTCTGCTTTAAAGAAATGTGGTTTCAATAAAGTTTTTGATGTTGACTTAGGAGCAGATATGACAATAATGGAAGAATCAGCTGAACTTCTTAAAAGATTGAAACAGGGGAAAAAAGCAGTGCTTCCTTTAATTACAACTTGCTGTCCATCTTGGATATTAATGATGGAATTCTTTTATCCAGAATTAATACCTAATATGTCAACATGTAAATCTCCTCATGAAATGTCTGGGATGTTAATAAAAAGTTATTATGCAGAACTTGCAAAGATTAATCCTAAGGATATAATCGTGGTGAGCATAATGCCATGTACAGCAAAGAAGTTTGAGTCAACAAGACCAGAATTAGAAACAGGAGTTGATTATGTTTTAACAACAAGAGAGCTTGGAAGATTAATAAAACAAAAAAATATTGATTTTGCAAATCTAGAAGATTCCAATTTTGATCCAACACTGGGATTAGCAAGTGGGGCAGGAGATATTTTTGGGGCAGCTGGAGGGGTTATGGAAGCTGCATTAAGAACAGCATATGAACTCTCAACAAAAAAACGTCTCGAAAAAGTTGAATTTCAAAATCTAAGAACAAAAGATAGCAGTATAAGAGAGGGGACAATAATGCTTAATGGAAGAAAAATACGTTATGCTACAGCGTCTGGAGGAGCAAATATAAGAAAGCTTCTAAGAAATAAAGACAAATATGATTTCATTGAAATGATGGCTTGTCCTGGAGGATGTGTGGGTGGAGGAGGACAACCAATATACTCTGATGATAAAGTGCTAACACTTAGAGCTCAAGCACTTTACAAGCAAGACAGTATGCGTGAATACAGACGTTCTCATGAAAATCCAATTGTGAAAGATATTTACAAGAAGTATCTAGGACAGCCACTTAGCAAGAAAGCAGAAAAGTTGCTGCATACGAAGTATGGGAAGAGGGAGAGGTTTTAGGGAAATAATTAATTGTAAAGTATATTTATCCAAGATATCTGTAATAAAACATTTTTTAAAGATAAAAATATTATAATAACTATGGGTGAATTCTTTAAATGTAACTGGAAAAAAATAGCTTTGACAATTCTTCTTTTGGCTTTTGCGGTTTTTTTGTTTTTCAAATCTGAAAGTACGGGGTTGACAAAAATACCCCTTATTATATTATATATAATGATATTTCCTATATTTTTCTTTGGCATGTTTGGAATAATTGGAATGCTTCTTGGATTAATATTAGATATTCTTTGGTTTTATCTTATTTCTTGTAGCTTAATTGCATTTTTTGGGATCCTCGAAAACAAGATAAACTGGAATAAAAAGAAATTGATTGTTTTAAGTTTAATAATATTAATAGGAATTTTGTTGTATAGTTTTTTTAATCTTGGAATGAGTGATATTTTTGTTAAAGCTGCAGATGATAGAGGAGCAACAGCAGAAGGAGTAGAAGAGGCAGTAAGAGCGAACAATCAGTTTTCTATTGATTTATATTCTAAAATAAAAGATGATTCTGAAGGAAATATCTTTTTTTCTCCATGGAGTATATCGAACGCAATGGCAATGGTATATGAAGGGGCCAGAGGAGAAACAGCTAATGAAATCCAAAATGTATTCTATTTCCCTGAAGAGGATTCTTTAAGAAGATCTTCTTATGCAAATATGTTAAACACAATAAATAAAGGAGGAGGAAAATACCAATTAAGTACAGCAAATGCAATCTGGTTACAGGAAGATTATCCTTTTTTACAGGAGTACAAAGATACAATAAGCAGGTATTATCTAGGAAACGTTAATACTCTTGATTTTGTAAAAAATCCCGGGCAAGCAAGTTCTGAAATAAATAATTGGGTCTCAAAGAATACAAACAATAAAATAAAGAATATAGCTTCTCCTAACATGTTTGATCCTTTAACACGCGCTGTTCTGACTAATGCTATTTATTTCAAAGGAAAGTGGGAACATCAGTTTGATAAAAAAGATACAAAACAAAAAGATTTTACTCTTGAATCAGGTAAAAAAGTACAAATTCCTACGATGCAACTTAGGGATGATGAATTGAAATTCAACTACTGCGAATCTGATGGAATTCAGATACTTGAAATGCCTTATAAGGGAGACAAAATATCCATGCTAGTACTTCTTCCAAGAACAGAAGCTTCTGAAGATGATGAATACAATTACTATAAATATGAATTTGGATTAAATGAAAACCTCTCTCTCAGCAACATTACACACTTAGAATCAATTTTAAGTGAAGAAAAACTCAAGGAGTGGAGAAGCGAAATGGAACCTGAAATAGTTTTTATTTATCTTCCAAAATATCATTTTGAAACAACTTATTCATTAACAGATTATCTAAAAAGTATGGGGATGAGCCTTCCTTTTGTCTGGCCAGGTGCAGATTTTTCAGGAATAGATGGAACAGAAATGCTTTACATTGATGAAGTCCTGCACAAGGCTTACATTGATGTTTATGAAGAAGGCACAGAAGCAGCTGCAGCAACTATAGTCAGTATGGGTTTTGGAGCTGCAATGCCAAGATTTATAGAGTTTAGGGCAGATCATCCGTTTATATTTATAATTCAGGAAAAGGAAACTGGAAATATTCTGTTCATTGGAAAAGTTGTTGATCCCAGATAAATTTTAAGAAAAGCTGCTGCATACAAAGTATGGGAAGAGGGATAAATTCTAAGAAATTAAATTATCTATCACAGCAATTCCATTATTTTAAAATGAGTTAGATGACTTAAAAATAATAATTATTCTTTCTTCTTTTCATAAACTGAGAATTTGTATTTCTTTTCTTCTTTATTATACTTAATATAAATTAAATATCCTTCCTGATTAGCAGGTAAAACAATATTATCTAAATCAATATGATTTCCTAAACTAACTTTAAGAGTGCCTCCTGCAACATATTTTTCTAAATCAAATCTCTTTAATGTTTTTTTATTCATAGAAAAATCATACCAAAACCATTTTTAAGGATTGTTGTTGTGGGGAGAGGAGAGGTTTTAGAAAGAGACTTTTTTAACTGCAATAAACCTTAAATAATTCTTTATATTAAAAAGAATATGAAAAATAAGTTAATGATTATCCCTTTCTTATTTATACTTTTTACCTTAAACTTTGTTAGTGCAGAGAATTATGTTATTTCAAATTCAGCAGATTGGAGGGATGTTTATTCTTCAATATTATATTCAAATTTTATGGGGTTAGATTCAGATTTTTTAGTTAATTCGGATAATGGATTAGCTTTACTCCAAGATATAGATAAAGATTATGATTTACTAATTATCACCTCAAGATATAATCCAATTATTCAAGATTATTCTTCATTAGCAATTTCAAATGGTTTTAATTCAGTCGAGGAGATAGATGTTTCTTCAGCAAACTTGGATCTTATTGAGGAATTATATGGAATAAAAAATTTCATTGTTGTTGAAGATTCTTATGGATATAATGCAATGGCAGTAGTTGCTTATGCTTTTGAAACAAACTCCTGGGTATTCTTAGCAAATAAAGATAATATAAATGAAATAGATACAATACTCTCAAGCAGAAATGTAAATAACTTGCTTATTTATGGATATCTTGATCCGGAAATTACAAACCAATTATCCAAATACAATCCAGAAAGAATAGATACTGGAGATAAATTTGAAAATAATATAGAAATTGTAAAAAAATACGAAAAAGTTGGTTCAATAGCTCAAGTAATTTTAAGCAGTGGAGAATTTATAGAAAAAGAAATAATGCAGGGAAAAAACGTACTTATCCTTATAGAAGAAGATAATGCTCCTTCAAAGATAATAGAATACATAAAATCTTCAAATATAGAAATTGGAGTCATAATAGGAAATGAATTGATAGAAGCAGCAACTAATATTAGGCAATCTGCAGGAATCAATGTAATGGTTAAGTTTTCTAGAAGTGCAAGGGATAGAACTTCTGGAACAACTGCTACAGAGGGGTTAGATTTATTTTATATAACCTCATTACCAGAGCCTCAAAAACAGAAAATATTAATTCAAGAAGAACCTCCTGAAACTGAAGAATATACAGAAACTACAGAATATACAAATACAAAAGTTACAACTGAATCAACTCCAATTCAAATACCTCCTGGAAATAAACCTACAATTACTGGAGAAGTTACTTCTGAACAGGAATCTAATCTAAAAAATAATTTGCTTTTACCTAGTTTAATAATAGGTATTGCGATAGTTGCGGGGTTTGTTATATTGGCGTTTGTGTTGAGGGAGAGGTTCTGAAGAAGTTGCTGCATACGAGGTATGGGAAGAGGGATAAGTTCTAAATTAATTATCTACTTTTCAACAACTCTCACCAACTCCCTAACATCATCAATTTCAAAATCCGCTCCGCTTTCCCCTCGTGCGGGAGGATTTTCTATACCATATCTTGCGAGGCATGTGTTTATTCCAAGCTTCTTTGCAGTGTGAATATCTCTTTCAATTCTATCTCCAACCATAATAGCTTCTTCTGGTTTAATGTTCAATCTTTTCAATGCAGCATTAAATGGAACAAAAGAATTCTTTTGCTTCTTAACATCCCCTCTTGTTATAATTACATCAAAGAATTTATCAATATCCGTTGAAATTAGTCTTGTCCAGGCTTTCATACTTGGAGCATCACTTACAATTGCTAATTTATACTTCTTTTTCAGTTTAGTTAATGTACTTGTAACTCCAGGATATGTGATAAGATGATTTTCCTTGGCCTTTCTATATGCAAGAACACCAGAAGCCATTATTTTGTAATCTATTTTTCCATTTCCTTTCTTTATTATTTTCTCAAAAACATCTCTATACTCCATTCCTCTTTTATCATATATGCTATAAATCTCTTTCATAGCTTCTTGCTTCTTCATTTTTAACCCTTTAGAAATCATTGCTTCAACAGCTGCTTCGCAGCTCTTTTCTTTCATTTTCATGAAATCAATTAGAGTGTTATCAATATCAAAGAGGATGGCCTTTATCATCTTATCTTCCCTCACACCACTCACAAGTTTTAGTTGGACAATCTTCATCTAATAGCTTAATTGCTTTGTTGAATATATCCTCTGCATTCTTCACATATATTTTCATCTTCTTTAATGTTGTATCAAAAATTATTTCTCCTGTATCTGCGACTTCTTTAGGAATATAAAACAACAAAAAAGCATAATCTTCTGTTTTATATCCGTTTTTTCTAAGCAAGAAATTGTAAATGTCTAACTGATTCTGGTAATGTTCTGCTGTATCATCTTTTACAGGGTATCCTCTTGTTTTATAATCTAAAACAATTAACTTTTCTCCTTTCTGGAGTATATTATCAACTGCTCCAAATAATATATTCCCTTTTTTATCTTCCCATCTTATTCCTTTAAGATTATTTCTCCAGGATTTCATTAATTCAGGTTCATTGAATAATTTCATATTTGTGCACTCTCCATTATCGCACAGCTCAGGAGGTAATATTCCTTTATCTCTGAACTTATCAAAATGAGTTTTCAATATTCCATCCATTCCAGAAGGAAGAGAGGGGAAAATACCTGAGGGTCTTTTCCAGACATTATGCTTATCTAGCCAGAAACATCTTGGACATTCATTCATTAAAGATAAAGATGATGGAGATAATTTGTAAGGCATACTCTTTCCAAGAATCAAATGATTTTAAAGTTTCTTCTTAAAATATAGAATAATAAAATTTATAAAGGTATATAAGTATATATAACCATGGATATTCAAAAAATATTGCACTATCCTCGTTTAGATAGTGTATTAATGGTAGAAAGATTAATTTATCAAACTAGCGGAGAATTTACCAAAAAACAACTCTGGTTAAGACTCCCAAAAAAGATGATGTACCAAACATTTTCAGTTATTATTGATTATCTGCTTTATTCCAATAGGATAGCCGTAGACAGAGAAGGAAAAATAGGTTGGATTTGGAATCCAATACTGGTAAAAAAATATCTTAAAAAACAGAATTTAGAATGGAAATAAAATCTAAAGTATTTTTTGCAGAAGAAAGTCTTAGAAAAAGTCTAGAAGAACTAAAAAAAGGTAAATTAGAAGAACAACAATTGTATAATCATGTAAAACAAGCTTTGGATAACTTAAAATTAAATGCTTTCTCAGGCATACAAATACCCAAGAGATTAATACCTCCAATTTATGTTTCAAAATATAATATAGATAATTTATGGAAATATGATTTACCAAGAGGATGGAGACTTATTTATTCTGTAGGTAGAGATGGAATTGAAGTTCTCTCAATTGTTCTAGAATGGATGGATCATAAAACATACGAAAAGAGATTTAAGTATTAAGCTATAAGTTCCTTCAATTTCTTTCCAGGTATCTTAGCCTGTGTTATTGCTGAAGAGACTGCAATGCCTGATGCTCCTAACTTCATTGATAGGGTTATGTCTTCTCGGGTTTTTATTCCAGCACCAACCAGGAAGGGTGTTGTTTTCTTTAACTTCTTTGAAAGATTCTTAATTATTTCAGGCTTTGCTGAGCTAATGGAAATATTTCCTGCTACAAGTTCTGGAGGTTCGTATATAAGATAGTCTGGGTGGAGTTTTTCAATTTCTTTAGCTTGTTTAATATCTTTCACAAAAACCATTGTCTTTAGTTTTATTTTTTTACAACGTGCAATGGTTTTTTTTATTACATCTAGAGTTAGCTTGTGTTCCGAATGATTAAGGAAAGCTCCTATTGCTTTGTCTTTCTTTACAGCTTCCGGCAGGATATATCCAGTATTTCTGCCGGGTTCAAAGGGATCAACATGTTGTGCATAAACTTTAAGTTTTGTTTTCTTTGCAATCTCATAAATATCACTTGCTTGAACTCCCAGAATTATATTTTTATCAACTCTCTCAATTTCCTTTGCAATTTTAACTGATTTTTCACCTTGTTGATATGTTTTAAGATTTATTACAATGATTGGTTTTTTCATTTTTTGTTTGAGTAAGGTTTAGTTATCTATACAACTCCTTAATGTAGGTTGATTATGATGATGAGCTAGGTTAGTTATTATAATTTAATTTTTTATTATTTATTTAAACACTATATCCTTTATCTTCTTTGTAATTTCAAGTGGCTTAGGATGTTGCCAAACATTTCTTCCAATTGCAAGTCCAATACATCCAGCTTCCATAATTTCATGAATTTGTTTGATGAGTTCTTTTTCTCCTTTCTTTGTTCCACCTGCAACAACAACTTTAGTTTTACCTGCAGACTTAACAGCCCATTGGAGGTCTTTTAATTTTCCTGCGTATTGAATTTTAACAATATCTGCTCCAATCTCTAAGGCTGTTCGTGTTGCATATACCATTAACTCTTCTGGTTTTTTACCTTTGAGGGATTTTCCTCTTGGATATATCCAGGTTATTACTGGAAGTCCTTTCTTGTGAGCTTCTCTTTGTATCCCTTCAAATTCCTGGAAAGATTCATCTTCAGAATCGCTTCCAATGTAAATAGTATATCCAACTGCGGATGCTCCCAGTTTTATCGCTTCATCAACAGTACATAGTTGTCTAGATATAGGTTCTCCCTTGAATAAATTAGTTTTTCCATTAAGCTTTACTATGAGGGGTATTTTACTTGCTTTGATTTCTTTGTTGTATTTCTCTGCTATTCCTTTCTGGAATACAATTCCATTGTATTTTCCTTTCTTAGCAATATCAATTATATATCTAGGATCGACATTTTTATCATTGAAATCGCTTGGTCCGTGTTCTAAACCCTGGTCATATGCAAGATAAAGCGCTTTTCCTTTTGTTGTTAGTTTTTTTAGGTTGATTGGTTTCATTTTATTTTTTAGGTTATCTTTTCTTTTAGTTTATTTTTTTATTTATTTTTATAGCTGTTCTTTTTCTTTTAATTTCATTCGGATTAAATTGTTTTTAGCTCCAAAGTGTTGTATAACTGATTCAGAATTTTTTATTCCTAATTCTAAAGAGCGAGTAATTGTTTTTTCTGCTATCTGTCCCCCAACGAATCCTGAAGCAAATGCATCTCCAGCACCTGTTCTTTCAACAACTTTAATTTCATTGTGGGGTTTTATTGAGTATTTTCTATTTCCATCATAACAGGAGATTGGTTTGTTTTTGTCTGTTATAACAATGATCCCTTTCGTAATCTTATATAGCCCTAAAAGTAAATTGTTTTCATTTGGTTTATATTTTTTTAAGAGCATCTCTGCCTCTTCTTTGTTTAATATTAAGATATCAGTTATTTTTAGTAAGGGGAGGATGTTTAAATTTTTTATTTGATAACTGCTTGGGTTGTAGGCAATTTTAGTTCCTCTTTTCTCTTTTGATTTAATTGCAATTTGTTTTTGAGTTTCAAAACTCTTTCCTAAAAGAGAACTAAAATACAACCATCTCGCCTTGAACTTACTTATATCACTTAAACTTACTTCATCATTTGCTCCTTTATATGTAAGAATGGTTCTATCTCCCCCTTTACTATCTAAAACAACAGAATATCCCGTTAATTCTCCTTTCACTGTCTTTCCTAAAAACTTAACCTTCTCTTTTTTAAGCAAATCTTTTATTCTTCTCCCATTCTCATCATCTCCAAATTCGCATATACATCCTGTTTTTAATCCTAATCTTGAAAATGCAACAGCAGTATTTGTTCCTGCTCCCCCAACATCAAATTTTAAATCTTTTATGAGTATTTTTTCTCCTATTGGATAATTCATGAATCCTCTTTTTTCAGATACATCTGTGTGAATGAACACATCCACAACAGCAGAACCAAAACTTACAACATCAAAATTCATTTTTTATTATTAACTATAACCTCTTTATTCATCCTCTTTTTATCCTTGTAGAAAGATTTATTTAATTAAAAACTTTCCTGTTGGAGAAATGGTGAGGAGTGTTGTGAATAAAAATAAAGAAGTTCTTGTTGTTGTTGCTCATCCAGACGATGAGACAATTTGGATGGGAGGAACTTTGTTGAAGATGAAGGAGAAAGGAGGATTTAATATTACAGTCATTTCTTTATGCAGAAAGGAGGATAAGGATAGATACCCTAAATTCAAAAAAGCCTGTGAGGTTTTAGGGGTTAAAGGATATATTTTTGATTTAGATGATGGAGAAGAATCAGGAGTATACAAAGAAGTTTCTTCAGAAGAGATAATAAAAAGAATTTTAGAAGTAACCCAGAATAAGTTATATGATGCTCTTTATACACATGGGAAAAAAGGTGAATATGGACATGTAAGACACTTGGATGTGCACAAAGCTGTAGAGGAGATGTTGCGTAGAGGATTATTGCTTGCAGAGGAAATTTATTTTTTCTCTTACAAGAAAATTAAAAATAAGTATCAGGGATATGCAATATACAACTCTAATGCAGATAAACTTATAAAATTAAAAAAACCTTATCTTAAAATGAAGAAAATGATAATTGAAGAGGTTTATGGATACAAGAAGGGAGGATTTGAAGAAGAATCTTGCAAAGAAATCGAAGCATTTGATTTGAGAAAATAAAAATTAAAATGAGATGTTTATTACTTTATCCTTATCCTGTTGAATCTGACGGGGTAAGTCTTCAAGGGCATTATTTGGCTCGTGGATTAAGAAATCTTGGAGTAGAAGTTTTTGAATGTCATTACAAAGAAAGTATTCAGAAAGAATTTTATTTAAAATACTTAAAACCTGATTTTGTTATTGGAATAGGTTTCTGGGGAAATGTTCCTGAAATTGTTCAAGACACACAACATTACGGACATATTGTGATTCCTTGGTTTAATGCAGATGGATGGGTTGCTAATTACAGAGAAGAATTTGAAAAATTAAGATTAATGTTCACAACAAGTGCCTGGGTAAGAAGTATTTATGAAAGAGATGGGGTGGATGTATCTAAAATTATTCCAATGCATATAGGTATTGATACAAAACTTTTCAAACCAAACAATAATCCTGAAGAGAATCTTAAATTAAGAAGACTTTTAGGAGTAAAGGATAATGAAACAATGATTTTAACTATGGGAGGAGATGTTACCTCAAAGGGTGCTCAGGAGATGATGAAAGCTTTAGCTGAAATAAACAAAGAATTCAAAGATTGGGTTTATGTGTGTAAATCCTGGCCAAGTGAGTGTGCAGAAAAATGGAGGGAATTTGAGGAGATTCTTGCCGAAGAATTAGATATAAGGGAAAAAATAATATTCTTAGATGATACCTTTTCACCAGAATTTGTAGCTAATATGCTTAACGCGTGTGATATTTATGCAGCTCCTTCAAGAATAGAAGGGTTTGGGATGATACAGGTTGAGGCAATGGCTTGTGGTAAACCGGTTATTTCAATAAATGTGGGAGGGCCTGCAGAGACAATAATTCATGGGAAGACAGGATTTTTAGCCGGAGTTGCAGAGGAAGTTAAGCTGAGTGAGGAATGGGTTTATCCTTATATGGGATTTAATGAACAAAGCAAGATGAAATTCACAGTCCCAAAAACATTTGGATATAGGGCTAATGTGGATGATTTGAAGAAATATACTCAAATGTTATTGATGGATAAAAATTTAAGAGAAGAGATGGGAATGGCAGGAAGAGAACATGCCGTTGCTAATTTTGATTACAATGTTATAGCTAAGAGGATGCTTGATATAATAAAAGAAGAATTTGATATGAACGAGGAAGAATCTGAAGAAGAATCTGATGAACAAGAAGTTCTAGAATTAAAAGAGTAATTTTAAATAACTCTCTATATTTAATTAATAATGAAATTGGTGAAATTAAATAATGCTGTTTCTATGTATTCTGAACCTGTTTTTGGGACAGTTAAAGCTGAACAGAGAGTAATGGCGATTTCAATTGATAAGGAAACAAAGAATCCTTATCTTGGTTTAGCAAGGGAGATTACTAAGAGTCAGGGAACTCCAGATAAGCCAGGATTTATTGATGAGAGTAAATTAATAGTTGTTGAAAGCAAGGAGGGGTTAAAATGGAAAAAGAGAGGGGATTTGGAGATAAAGGGAATTAACGAGGTAATAAGAAAATTATCCGGGAAGGATAAATATTTTATTGGGTTAGAAGATCCCGATATAATAAATGAGGGAAAAATTAAGCATGTTTATTTTACGATTGCTTTTAAGTACAAAGAAAAAGTGGGATATGCAGTTTATTTGGGACATGCTCAAGGGGCTTCAATAGAAAAATTAACTGCAACGGAACCCGTTTTATCTCCTGTTGGAGAATTCAGAGGATTTAAGGAAGTTACAATCTCCCCTATAAATAAAAAAGGATATAGGATTAATTTAAGTGAAGCTCAACTTGTGATTAATAATGATGAATTGTCAGTAACTATTTCGGCTGAAGGAAAAGAACTTGGAGGGGAGTGGAAATTTAAGGAGATTGTTTTAGATCCTAGAAAAATGAAATATTCTTGGTGTAAGGGGGAAACTTCTCCAATGATTCTTTTTCCTAGGGATTTTATTTCTCTTAAAAATAAAGATTTAGTCGTGGGTATAATAAATGGGAGGGAAGTCAAAAAGATTGTTAATGGAGAAAAAGTTCATGGAAAATTTAGGCCTGGATTGATAATTTATAATCCTGAAACTGGAAAAGTTCCTTGGATTGCACCCGAATGTTTATTTGAGGATCCCGATGCAAGAACAATTACATTTAGTTCAGATTTTTTAAGAAGTGGAAAAGATGAAGGGATATTGTATGCACATGTTAACGATTCTTTTATAAGAGCATATAAAATTAATACAAATGAATTGAAAAAACTACTTCCAAAAGAATTCTAAATCAAAACCTTTTTCGCTTTAAGTGATTCGTATGCAAGAATATACATTCCTGCTTCCCAAGCTTGAACATTTCCATGGTGTTCTTTAGTTAAGGGGTTTGTCCATTCAGGAAAATCTCCATTTAAGTTTCTTTCAGCTAACTTTTTCAATTCTTCTTCTGCTCTTTTCATTTTATTCATTTTGATTAATGCAAGAATATAGAATCCTCCAACATATCCCCAGATTCCTCCATTGCTATAATGATGGGGAGTACCTGCATCACAATCTAAAAAATAACTTTGCCAGTGTGGACTATCTTCAGTTATAGGAGGGTAAATAACTCTCACAGGATAAGGTTGATTTATTTTATTTTTTTCAATATAGCTTAGTATTTTTTCAGCTCTTTTTTTGTCAGCTAAATCAAATATTATTGCTAGAAGATTTCCAAGAGAATCAAACCAATCTCCTACTTCTCTATAAACTCCATGGTTCTTCCATCTGTAGGGAAGATAAAAATCCCCTTCCCATAATCCATCTTCTTTATCTTCATTGATTATCTTTTTTAGTTTTTCTGCTTCTTTTGTTTTTCCAAGAAGGTTCAATACTTTGTAATAAAGTGCTTGAGTGTTTATTGTATATCCATATCTATGGGGGAAAGCATCCTGCCAGTCTGAGGTTGGAAGTTGTGTGGGAAGTCCATTTTCTCCAGTATCTTGGCATCTTAACCATTTCAGGGTCTTTTTTATTGAACACTTTTTTGATAGGAAGAATAAATTAGCATTATATCTTTCTTTGTAAATGTAATTTCCGATTATATACCATAAAGAAGAATCTATTGTCTTGAAATCTACATGTGGGTCTCTTTTTGAAAATTTATCAACACAATTTGGTATCTGTCCATTTTTACTTTGTCCGTATTTTAAGGTTTTTATGCTTTCCTTGAAAGTATTCTTTAATGTTTGTTTTTCTTTTTTTGTTTTTATCAGACTTGCTCCTAAAGAACTTATCATGGAATCTCTTGACCAGATTGCATCATATCCATCTTTAGCTCCGGATGCAAACATTCCATTTGGGGTTGAGCATGCTTTTAAGCAGGATACTGCTTTTTGATAGGCTAGTTTGGTATTGTCTTTCATTTTTTCTTTTTTGGTTTACTTTTGGATTTTTCTTTCTTGTTGTTTTTATTCACTTCTTTTAAGGCATCCATTATCTTTTCCATTGAAATCTTTCTTACACTTGTTACAACATCTCTTCCTCCAGAATAAATTAACAAATCTTTTCCATTTTTATCTACAACAATTCCTGTGGGAAAAACTACTCTCTTCTTTTGGTATAATTCAAGTTCATATTCTTGGTCGGGTAATATAATGGGTTCTGATTTTGCTAATAATTTTATTGGATTTTTTAAATCAAATAATGCAGCGGAGCCAGAATAAATATAGAGTTTATCTTCTTCTTTTTGAGTGTTATCTTCACTTCTTACCGAGTGGTAGATTAATAACCATCCTTTATTTGTTTTTACAGGAGGGCATCCTGGGCCTATTCTTCCATAATCTTTATCTTCTTTTTTAGATATGCTTATAGATTTTAACTTTCCCCAGCAGAGCAAATCATCAGATTGTGCTATCCATATATGCGGAGGGGTAAATTGAAAATTTCCCTCTGGTCTATCAAAAGCAATATACCATCCCTTTATTTTCTCAGGGAATAAAACTACATCTTTATCTTGCTCCCCAAAGATTATTCCTTTTCTCTCCCAGTTAATTAAATCGTCTGAGAATGCAATAGAGGTTGAGATGTTTTCTTTTCTTGATAGGCTTACATAAGTCATAACATATTTTCCTTCTATCTCAACTATTCTTGGATCTTCTACTCCCAATTCTGAATCACTAGATATACCATAGAAAGTAGGTTTTTTGTCTATTGAGAGTATATTTAATCCTGATTCATCCATAACTACTCTTCTTAAATGGGAGATAAATGTGAGTCTTTTTGTTGAATCATGAAATATTATATCGAACTCGGAATTTGTTGCAACTTCTTCCCTTGGAAATTTATCTATTTTAATTTCATAATCTTTTTCTCCCACCATCCTTGGAGAATAAAAGTATTTTTTATCTTCTAACACCTTTAGCCTTTCTATAACTCTCACGTACAGAATTACTTTTCCATCTCTCCCCCTTGCAGCTGCAGGGTTGATTGTTCCAATTACCTCTAATTCCTTTGAAGAAGGTTTAATCATTTCTGGTGTTATTAGTAATTTTGCCCCTTTTTTCATATTTTACTACCTCTAAAATAATATATCCTCGATAGTTTTTAAATATTAAGTTATGAATAATCTCTTATTAAATTAAGTTATCTGTAACAGGATTGTAAATATGAGTACTTAATAATTAGGAGTAAAGTTATTTTTTTGGATAAATACTAAAAATTTAAGAGTTAATCTCTTTATAATAATGAACCTGCATCATTATCAATAATTATTGTTAAATCTTTGTGGTTTTTAAGGAAGCTTGCTGGGAGTTTTTTGTTTGGTTTGGAATTCATTAAATCTTTTATTATTTTTGCCTTCTTTTTACCAGAAGCTAGTAAAAGGAGTTTTTTTGATTTAAGGATTGTAGAAATTCCCATCGTTAGGGCTTTTCCTTTGATATGGGTTAATTCTGTTAAATGGGTTTTTGAGTTTGGAGGAGTGTTTGGTTCATTGAACCCAATATGTCCGTTTAAACCTATTCCTAAAATCTGTAAATCTATTGGGTGTTTTTTTATTTTAGCTTCATAATCCTTAGATTCTTTTTCGGGGTATTTTGTTTCTCCGTTTAATAGATTGATGTTCTTTCTTTGGAAATTAGTTTTGTTGAAAAGGTTGTTGAACATATAATATGAATAACTTTTTTTATTTGTGCTTTTTATTGGATAAAACTCATCTAAATTGAATGTATTTATCTTAGAAAAATCCACTTTTTTGTTTTTGTAAGCGTTTACCAGATTTTTGTAGGTTTGTAAGGGGGTTTTTCCAGTTGCAAATCCAAGAGTTAGATTAGGTTTGTTTTTTATCTCTTCAAGAATAATCTCTGAAGATATTTTTGAGAGCTCTTTATAATTTCTAGCTTGGATTATTTTCATATTTGTTTTTTTATCATCTTTTTTATTTTAAAACTTCAAGTCCTGGGAGTTTTTCACCTGCAATGTAATTCAATAAAGCTCCCCCGCTTAAACTTATATGTCCAAATTTTTTTACATCTACTTTAGAGGCTTTAATTGCATCGCTTAAATGTCCTCCCCCGATAACCGAAAATGCCTTGCTATTTGCAACTGCATTTAGAATTGTAAATGTTCCTTTTGTAAATTGTTTTTTACTGCAATCTCCAGCAGGTCCCTTCATGTATATTGCACCTGCATTTTTTATTTCTTGAACATACTTCTTTTGAGTTATTTCTCCTATGTCAAATATTTCATTTTCATTTGGGAAGTTTTCAACAGGAATTTCTTTTCTCTTACCTTTTATATTAACTGCAAAGTCCGAGGGGGTTTCAACTTGGGTTAATTTTTCTTTTGGGATATCTATGAATATTTTTCTGCTTCTAAGATAGTTCTCTTGTTCTCCTAATTTTTTACCTTTATTCATTAAACATACTTGTCCAAACAGCCCACAACTTAAAACTTTATTTTTTCCAAGAAGTTTAACGTTATCTTCCGGCTTTGCTCCCCCTAAGATATAAAGGGTTCCGTTTAATTTTAATTTTTTTAAAGCATTAACTTCTCTTTCTAATATTCTTCCAGCACAACTTTTTTTAATGTATTTTGGTAGGAGTATAGAAGCTTGAGGTCTATGGCATACAGAGAAGGCATCATTAACATAAATTTCAAAGTTTTTAGAAAAGAAATTTGTAAGTGCGTTTGGTTTTGTATCAAATTCTTCTTTAAGATTTCTAACGTTTTCTAGGAGTATTGCTTCCCCTTCCTTCAATTCTTTTATTTTCTTTTCTGCTTTTTCTCCAATAATGTCTTCAACAAACGTAACTTTAGAATATTTGTTTAATTGTTTGCAGTGTTGCTTTAATGAGATAAAATCCTCATCCCCCGGTCTTCCTTGGTGTGCAAGAATTACTAATTTTGCTTTCTTTTTCTTTAATTCATTTATTGTTATTGAGGCTTCTTTTATTCTTTCTGATTTTAGAAGTTTTTTATTCTGAACATCAGAATTTAAATCAGATCTAAGCAAGACCGTTTTTCCTTTGAAATCAAAATCATTTAGAGTTTTCATTTTTGTTTTATGCTTAGGGACTTTAATTAAGTCTTATCTTAAACGTTTGATGAGTTCAACTATTCTATTTGAATACCCGTACTCATTATCATACCAAGAGAGAACTTTAACCAGGTTTCCATTGGCTTGGGTTAGGATAGAATCAACAATTGAAGAACTTGGATTTTTTATTATGTCTGATGAGACTAGTTCTTCTTCAGAGTATTCTAATATTCCTTTTAATTCTTTTTCTGAAGCATTCTTTAAGGCTGTATTAACTTGCTCTTTTGTAACTTGAGCATTTAATACCGCTACAAAGTCGGTTATACTCCCGCAAGGAACTGGAGCTCTTATTGCTAATCCATCTAGTTTTCCTTTTAGTTCTGGAATTACTTCAACAACAGAAGTTGCTGCTCCAGAAGTTGTAGGTATAAGGTTTACTGCTCCTGCTCTCCCCCTTCTTAATTTTTTATGGGGAACATCTAAAATAACCTGGTCATTGGTATATGCATGTACTGTCGTCATATATCCTCTTTCAATTTTGAAATTATCATTAAGAACCTTAACAATTGGGGCTAGGCAATTAGTTGTACAGGATGCCATAGAGATTATTTTGTGTTCTTTTTTTAGTTGGTTTTCATTAACCCCTAAAACCACTGTGATATCCGGATTTTTTCCTGGAGCAGAAATTAAAACTTTCTTTGCTCCTCCCCAAAGGTGCTTGTTTGCCCCCTCTCTATCTGTAAATTTTCCTGTTGATTCAACAACCACATCTACTCCCAATTCTCCCCAGGGTAAATTTTCAGGTTCTTTTTCTGAGAAGACAAGTATCTTTTTCCTGTTTATTTTTATGAAATTCTCACCAAATTCTATTTTTCCTTCATAGTTCCCATATACAGAATCGTGTTTCATCAAGTATACAATTGATTCAATGCTAGCTAAATCATTTATTGCTACAACATTTATTCCCTTTTCAATTGCTATTTTCAAAACAGCTCTACCAATTCTTCCTAAACCATTAATTGCTATTTTTACCATCTTTTTATACAATGAAAAGAAGAATTGATTTAATAAATCTTACTAATCAAAAATTAAAAAATAAAGAAATAGAAAAAAAGAGATTTACTTTCTCTTTTTCTTCGCAGCTTTTTTCTTAGCTGGTTTTTTAGCTACTTTTTTTGCAGCTTTTTTCTTAGCCATTCTTATCACCTCATGTTTAATTGGTATTGTAAATCCTTAAAACTTTATAAGTGTTTTGCAAATTAATTAAATATTAATATTTATCCTCGATAAAATTAATTATATTTCTTTAAAAGAAATCTTTTCGTTTACCAAATTTCTTAAAATCTCTCTTAGTTTTTCAATTTTAACTCTTTTTTGAACTCTTGAATTTCTATCTCGAATTGTTATATCTTTGTTTTTCAAAGAATCATCGTCTATTGTTATACAAAAAGGGGTTCCTATCTCATCATTTCTAGCATACCTTCTACCAATGCTTCCAGATTTATCATATGCAATATTAAATTCTTCTCTTAAATCTTTTACAATTTCATCTGCAATCTTTTCAAAGTCCTCTCTTTTAACTAAGGGAAAGACCGCTGCTTTTACTGGAGAGATTCTTGGAGGAAATTTAAACATGCTTCCCTCTTTTCCTAAAGAATAGAAAATATCAAGTAAAGTCCAGACATTTCTATCCACACCAAAACTTAATTCTAAAATATGTGGAAGAATCTTTTTATCTTCGTAGGAAACAGTTAAATCTTTTCCAGAAATCTTGCTATGTCCTAGTAAATCATGATCTGTTCTATAGTGTATTCCTCCAACTTCTTTAAATCCTCCCAGAGTGTCTAAAAGAACTTCTACATCAAAATGTAACTTATTATAAAATGCTCTTTCTTCTTTGTTTAATTCTCTTAACCTGAATTTTTCTTTAGGAATCTTAAGAATTTTCAAATAAAAATTTTGGACTTTTAAAGCGTGGAATAAATAGAATTTAGGAATCTCAAATTTTTTGTTTAATTCTTCACATTCAACTTCCTCAACAGATTCTTTATCTGCAAATTTAATTCTTAATTTACCCTTTTTAACTTCTTCCCATTGTTCATGTTCATTTATTTTATCTGGATCAAAGAATATTTGTAATTCTGCTTGTGAGAATTCTCTTAATCTGAAGAACATTTGTCTTGGGGATATTTCATTTCTGTATGCTTTATCTATAATTGCTAACCCCAGAGGAAGTTTATTCCTTGTTGCCTGGAATTCTTCTTTAAATGCAAGATAAGCTGCCTGTGCAGTTTCTGGGCTAAGATATGCTTTTTCTTCATTGAATCCTATATTTACCGGAAACATCATGTTAAACTGTTTTATTGGAATTAATTCTCCACCGCATTTTGGGCATTTAAGCTTTAATTCATCCATTTTCTCATTCATTTTCTCGATTGAAATAGATCCTGCATTTTCAACTCCATTATCTTCTAAGAAAGTATCTGCTCTGAATCTAAAATGGCATTTTTTACATTCAGTCATTGGATCATTAAAGTTTTCTATATGTCCAGATGCCTTAAATACTGGCTCTGGAAGAATATTATTTCCTTGTATTTCATAAAAATTATCGTTTAGTGCCAAGATATTTTTTCTCCAAAGATTCTCCCAATTCATTTTTAAAATTTTTCCAAGATGCCCATAAGTGAAAAATCCCGCTTTTCCTCCATAAATATTTGCTGTTTGAAAAAAGATTCCTCTTTTGCTTGCAATTGAATTTATTTCATTTAATTTTTCTTCTGGTTTTACTTCTCTTTCTTCAACAATTTCTTCTGAGTTTTTTTCTTCATTTTCCATTTTAATTTCTTTTTTATTCAAATCAATGTTTTTAATCATTTCTGCATATTTTTTCTCAGCCTCTTCTCTGTTTGTCCCTAAATATGCAACGTGTTTGCTCGTTACTTTATTTCCGCTTCTGACACTTTTTCTTAGATAAAAATAATCCTTTCCATTTATTTTTTGCTTAACAATATAAGCCATGTTTTGATAACTACATTTTGTTTTATAAATGTTATTATAACTACAAATTTCTGTTTATTATTTATACATATATAATAAGTATTTTTAATAAATAATAGATATATTTATAAGGTATATTACATAAATAATAAGTAATGGGAAGGACTCGATTAGCAAAGGCACTAGTTAGTAGTTTACAAAGAAATAAAGAGGCTTCTCAAAGCAGAAAAAATGAGCTTGTTGATTATTTAAAAAGATTAAATCAAGCACATGCAAATAAACAGATTTCTGGGGCAAAATATGTAGAGACGCTCACGAAAAAAACCAATGGAAGAAACATAAAAGAGTGGGTTGATTATTATGAAAATTATTCTAAGAACTGCGAAAAGGCGATCGAGAGACAAAAGGCAAAGGTAATAAGGAACAGAGTTTTAGCTTTATTTTTTGGAGTTCTATTTTTAGGAGGGTTTATTTTTGCTGCTCTTTCTTTAGATTATTCTAGTATTGGGTTAACAGGATTTTTTGTGGGTGAAGGATTTCAGGAACAAGAGTATTCACAGATAATTGGACTGATAACTAATGAATCTACAAATTATGAATTGAACTTAGAAAATCCTGGACAATTAAGTTCAGTTAAAATTAATGGTGAGATAAAAGGAGAGGGAGAGATTAAAGTTTATCTCAATGATTTGTTAATATTGGATAGTTCAAAGATTAAATCGAAATCAAGTTCTCCAAAATATAATTCTCCTTTAACCGGAATGATTATTGAAGAAACCGAAACAATAACAACAGATTCTCAGACAACTACTTCAGAAGATTCATATTCAGAAACAGAGACTCCTTCAAAAGAAGATTCGAGTCCTTCCCAGGAGGAGTCTCTAACTGAAACTACAAATTCTCAAACAATTTCATCAGAAGTATCATATTCAGAAGAGAAGATAGAGAGCGAGGTTCCTTTGCAAGAAGAGTCGAGTCCTTCCCAGGAGGAACCTCAAGCTTCTGAAAGTTTAGATAAGACTTTGGATGATACGCCTCAAACAGAAAACGAATCGATTTCATATTCAGAAACAGAGACTCCTTCAAAAGAAGAGTCGAGTCCTTCCCAGGAGGAGTCTCTAACTGAAACAAATCAATCATACCCCCAGAGAAATCAAACAGAAGATATTGAAACTAATGAGAGAGAAGTTCAAACAAATGTTACTTATGAACAGGAAAGCAATGAAACACAATCCAATATATCATATTCAGAAACAGAGACTCCTTCAAAAGAAGAGTCGAGTCCTTCCCAGGAGGAGTCTCTAACTGAAAATATCTTTAATGGGGTTTGTGAAGATACATGCAATCTTGAAAAATTGAGTTTAACAAATTCTTCTTATACTTTAAGGGTGGAGATAGAAGGAAATGCTACACTAAGGCTAGGGAGTATTGATTATTCTATTATTCTGGAAGAAGTTCCTATTATCTTGGAAAATATTACAATAAACACTATTCAGTATGATGCAGTTCTTGGACAGCCAGTAAAATGGAAAAAGCAAATTGAACTTCCTGAAAAAGGGAATGTTAAAATTGAACTTCCAAAGGGTTCTGAGAAAATTAGTGTTAGCAAGATTATTGATAGGGAATCATATTCAGAAAAAGAAGCTTCTCAAAAAGAAGAGTCGAGTCCTTCCCAAGGGAAGCTTCTTACTGAAAATAAAAAAATTAAAGAAAGATCAAACTCAATAGAAGTATTGATTGAAGATAATTCTGACTTATATGAAATTGAGTATGAAACTCCTGCACCATACTCTTCTGAAGAAGAAACTGAAAAAGGAAAGAAAGTAATAATTGCAGGTTCTGAAGAGGTTCATTATGAAAATGTTTTAGCATTTACAAATTTAAGTGAAAGTTTGGATATAAGAAGTCCTTCTGAACTGAAAATATATTGGATTGAAGAAGAAGTTTACCTTCCTGCAGAGAGGGTTGAAGACAAAGATAATAACGGATTTTATGATTATGTTGAATGGATTGTTCCTCATTTATCCAATCAGACATTTTTGATAACTATCCAATTAGGGACAGAAGGAAAAGATGCTCATATTGATAGTTCAACTCCAAACAGAAATTTTGGCGCATCTACTTCTATGATAATAAGTAACACAGAAAGAATGTTGCTAGAATTTGATTTATCCGATGTAACAGAAACAGCAAATATTGTTAATGCAAATCTTACTTTCTATTTATCTTCTGCAGGAACAGGAACTAATCCCATAAGTGTTTATAGGATAAATAACAGCTGGATTGAGGGTACAGGGGATAGCCAGAATACTTATGATGGAGTAACCTGGACTAACAGAAGCGGAACAGAAAGTTGGGATATCCCTGGAGGGGATTTTGATTCAAGAGTATGGGCAATTAGAAATTTAACAACAGCAGGAACTTATTATACATTGGATATAACTCAGTTAGTACAGAACTGGGTTAATGGAACTTACGAAAATTATGGGATTATACTTTATGGTGAAAACGGACATGGACAATGGCATTTCCCTTCAAGTGATAATATTAACGCTACAATCAGACCTCAGTTAAACATAACTTATAATGAATCTCAAGTTCCTGTAATAAATTCAGTGAGTATTCCGTCAACAATTAGAGAAGGAGAAAACCTAAGTTTAACAGCAAATATTACAGATAATTTGGAAGTTGAGGGAGCAATAATTGAGATAGATAATTTAAATTATTCATTAGGACAAAATCCTCAAACAATCTCAAATGTTGCAATAATAAGGCCTGCTGCAAAAGGTACAATTGAAACTAACAGGGTGGTTAATTATCTTAACTCTTATGATAATAATAATGATACTTCTTCAGGAATAAATGCAGTTAATCCTCTCTTAACAATAAAAACTTCTGGAGTGAGCGTAGCAGGTATAATAAATTCAGTAAAGGTAAAAGTTATTCATTCTAAATTAAGTTATGACACAATAGGGTATTTACATTGGGCAAGCTCTAATGGAGGAGAAGAGCAAGGTTTAACCCATGAATTTAATTCAACAAGTGAAACACCAGAGATAACAGAATTTGATGTTACATCAGAAAGGGACTGGAGTTTTGCAGATTTCAATCTTCTTACAGAAATACATCTTAATAATTCAGAGTCAACATTAAAGATATATGAAGTTTGGTTTGAAGTAAATTATACAACTCCTGCAAGCAATGATTTATGGAACGGGACAATTAATACTTCTGGATTATCTGCAGGAAATTACACTTATACAATTTTTGCAAATGATAGCTCAGATAATCTAGGTTCAATAATAGGAAATATTACAGTTCTACCTCCGCTTGTATTGATGAATGTGTCTTTAAATGATGCA
This sequence comes from Candidatus Woesearchaeota archaeon, assembly GCA_964612685.1. GTDB lineage: Archaea > Nanobdellota > Nanobdellia > Pacearchaeales > GW2011-AR1 > MWBV01. The sequence goes on along the minus strand of CAZTCF010000002.1, from coordinate 6,020 downwards.
CAAGGAAATTTTCAGGAAGCTGAAGTTATAATCTATAATACTGAAAGTCAGGAAGTTGAAATGAATTCAACTATGACTGAATCAGAATTAATATCTGTTGAAGAAGGGGAGAAAGATATTTTAATAAATCCTGTTGGAAATCCCATATTCCAAATTGAATATGAAAATACTTTAATTGAAAACTACACTGAAGGAATAATTGATATTGATCAGCCTTCCGAAGTAGAAAATTTTACTAATGTTTATGCATTAAATCCTCATTTAAATACAAATGCTACAGTAACTGTATTTGCAACGGGTAATGAATTATACAAATGTCAGGATTGGAATTTCACTGAACAAACATGTTATGGGGAATGGATTAAAGTTATGGATATCACTCCTGGAGAGACTTATAATTTCACTTTAAATCCAGAAGATCCTGCTTTTGCAGAAGTTATTGTAATAATCTTTGCACATCATCTTAACTCAACTAGAGACTTTATTTCGGATATCTACCAAGAGGTTGTTCTATTAGATGATATTTGGAGTGAGGAAATTCCTGATGGAGATTATGTTAGAGTTACTTTTGAGAGTAATTTGACAAGTGATAGGGATATAACAGTATATCCAAGAATAGTTTCGGGAACACCAAGGATTGAGATTTATGAAGTGAATGAAAGCACATTGATTGCCGAATTTAATCCAATTATTAATAATTCTTATAACAAAAGATTCTTGACAAGTCTGATTGGAGAGCAAGATACATTTGATTTGAGAATTATTGGAGGAAGTGTTGAGTTTGATTATATTGTTGATCCTCCAGATTACTTAAGTTGCGTTTCAGGAACATGTATAGCAGTATTTAATATTACAACTGGTGCAAACACATGGCAGGTTCCTACCGAAGTTACTGAAATAATGATTGAAGCTTGGGGAGGAGGCGGAGCAGGTGGAGGTTCTATATCGAGTGGTTATGGTGGAGGAGGCGGAGCAGGTGGCCAGTATGCTAAACGTAATTTAACTGTAACTCCTTCGACTACTTTTAACATTTTTATTGCTTCATCAATAACGGGGGGTACAGGTGATGGTTCACAAGGATATAATACAAGTTTCTTCAATTCTACAGGAAATTATGTTGTTGCAATGGGTGGTGAAGGAGGTAAAGGAGGAATTAATAAAGCTGCAGGGGCTGGAGGCTTAGGTTCTATTTCTGGAGGTGTGGGTACCACAATTTATGGGGGCGGAAATGGATACACTGGGAGTTCATCAGGAGGAGGAGGAGGAGGAGGTTCTGGAACAACTGGTTGGGGTGGAAATAGTACAAGTGCTACAGGAGGAATAGGAACTTCAATTGGGGGAGGAGATGGAGGTGCAGGTAACACAGACGCAAGTGGAGATGCTGGACTTAATTATGGTGGAGCTGGAGGTGGAGGAGAAAAAGCAGGGGGAACTAATGGGGTTGGAGGAACAGGAGCACAAGGTATGTTAAAAATAACATATGCAGAGCCTGTTGATTTAACTTCTCCCCAGTATAATTCTGTTTCAGTTAATAACACTCTTGCAGGGCAAATAACTAATTTTGCAATAAATGTGACTGATAATATTGCATTGCATCCAAATGGGCAATATATTTTCTCAACTAATAATACTGGGGCTTGGGTGAATGATAGTGCAGTTAATTTCACCTCAACTCCTTCCTGGGCAAATGTTACAAAAACATTGAATTCAACTAGTGGGGCGATTATAGGTTATAGGTGGTATTTCAAAGATTCTTATTCAACACCAAATTATAATTCAACACCTGTTTATACTTTGACAACGACTCCTTATTATGGTATCTTAAATGTTAGCATAATTCTTCCTGCAAATGATTCTGGATACTTTACTGGAAATACTAATTTAACAATAAATGCAAGTGTGACTTGTGTGGGTGGAGCATATTGCGGAACAGTAAGTGCGACAGCGAGATATAATCTTTCAAGTGCTTCTCCCGATACAAATATTAATATTAGTGAAGGAGGATCTCCTTTTTATAACCTTGGAAGTGGTGGAGAGGATATATATGTCTATAATTTTAGTGGGATAACTAATCCTTCTTCAACACATAAAGCTACTAATGGCTCATGTTCTTCATTTGTCTCATTTCAACCTAATAATCAATATGAGTTTTATAATGAAGGTTATTCTAATCTAGTTTTTATTGATGGATTTGTTACAAAAACTTCCCTTCCATCTGGATTTGGATCGAATAAACCTTATGAGAAATTTGATTTTAAAATTTTAGAGTCAAAAGATTCCATAAATGAGATAAATCTCTCAATATATGGAAGATCATATTCTAGTTCAGATTATCAATTTACTGTTTTTGTATATAATTATAGCGGAGGCATCATGGGTGATCCATGGAAGCAAGTATCTTCAATTAATTTAGAGGGTTTCCAATATCATAATTTAACCTTTAACAAAACTACTTCCCTAAAAATAGATGATATAATTGGTTCTGATGGAATAATTCAGATTCTTGTAAAAGGTAATAGTGATTCTCTTACTACTTCTATCGAAGTTGATTTTATTGAAATCAAAGTCAATGGTTCTAGAGGAGCCTCAAATCCACAAACATCTTCAGCAGTTCTTAATGAGGGAGAATCTTTTTATCCGAACTGGACAATAAACGTTACATCAACAACCCCCAATCAAGAATACTTGTTGGATGTTTTATTTAATTCAAGCTATGGAAATTCCAATGTTCTTGATAATAATACAGAAGACAGAAGAATAATATTGAATCCTGGTGCTGGAAGTTCTGAATGTGGTTCTCTAGATATTGAAAATAAATCATGTACCTTAACAGGAAATATTTCTTCCTTGGAAAATGGTTTTAATATAACAGCTCAAAATATAACTTTAGATTGTGGAGGATACTACATAATCGGAGATAATGTTGAAAATTCTAAAGGTATTTTGATAAATAGTTCAAATATTACTATTAGAGATTGTAAGTTTTCTAATTTTCCAATAGATGTATATGTTGAAAATGCAGATAATATAACTTTATACAACATAACGGGTGGAAGTGAATATGGTTTAATTGTTAATGGAACAACTAATAGTAATTTTACGTACATATCTTTTAATAATATTACAATTGCAGGTATTTTAGTTACAAATAATTCTCATGGCAATACATTTACAGATATAAACATAAACAGTAGTGCTCATGGAATTTATATAGACCGTGGGCAGAATAATACTTTTGATTGTGCTAATGGATTGATTAACTATTCCATAAATGGAGTTGATGCACGTTATGGAATTTATACAAATCAGTTTAATACAACAATAAGGAATTGTAATATAATTGATGGGAATAGATCTGGAGGGTATCTATCTAGAAGAGGTATTTATCTAGATAATGGGGATAATTCTACATTGTTTAATAATTATGTAAATACAAGTAATTCTCAGGCAATTTATTTATCTAGCTCAGATTATGTTAATCTTACAAATAATAGTGCATTTGCTTCTTCTAATCAGGGAATAAGGATTTCTTCTTCTTCAAGAAATATTCTTATAAATAATAATGTAATCTCATCTTCCCAATATGCCACTGCGTTAACAAGTGGTTCAAGCAATAATACTTTGATAAATCATACTGCAATTGCTACTTCAGATTCAATACGTTTTGAGTCTAGTTCAAACAATAATATTTTTATAAATACAAATACTTCCGGAAGATATGGTTTTCATTTTGAGGACAGCAGTTATAATAACATAACAGATTGTATTTATGTAAGTGGAAGCACTAATGACGTGTATGCTGAATTTGAGACAATTAGTTCTACTGGAAATATTTTCTTGAATTGTTCTTATGATTCTGAAAATACTACGGGGGAAGGAAATCAGATTATAAGGAGATGGTATTATAAAGCGTATGTAAATGATAGTTCTGGAAATGCAGTTGAGGGGGCAAATATTACAGCATACAACACTACCGGAGATATTCAATTCACTGCTTTAACAAATTTAACTGGACATATTTTAGTTCAAAACATTACCGAATATGTGAATACTTCTGGGACAGTAAGCTATTACAATAATTATACTGTTAATGCAAGTAAGATAGGATATATTAACGATAGTAATGAGTTTAATTTTACAATAACTCAGAATAAGGTTGATGATTTCATGACTTTAGAGATTCCAGGTCCTGCAGATTGTACAACAATTGGAAATTCTGGAACATTAGATGTCGAGGGGCAAACATATACTTTAACTGAAAATATTTCCTCTCAGGGAACATGCCTTACAGTTTCTGCTGCTAATGTAACCGTTGATTGTAATGGATACTGGATAACTTTCTCAACAGGAGGAGCCATAGGGACCAGGGGAGTTTATACAAATCAATTTAATACAACTGTTAAAAATTGTAGAATCTTGGATGGTAATTGGACTAATGCAGACCCTTGGAGAGCAGGGGTTTTCTTTACTATTGGGGCAGATTATGGATTAATACAGAATGTGTCTACCAATGTTAGCAATTGTCATGGTATTGATATTAATGGCGGTTCTGGAATAAGGGTTGTTAATTCAACAGGCAGAACAAAAGAGTATCATGGAATTATAATCTGGACTGATACTTCAAATATAACTATTATAAATTCTACAGGAATCTCAAACACGAGCGCTGGGAAAGGTATATATGGAAATAATAATTCTATTTATAACTCTACAGGCCAGTCTACTTATGATGGTTATGGATTTTATATAGACTCTGCATCCAATAATCTTATTTCTGGGTGTAATGCAAGTTCTAATTTAAACCACGGAATTTATCTTAGAAATAGTACTAATAATACTTTAATAAGTAATAATGCAACAAGTAGTTCTTCTGGCGGCATTGTTATCAATTCTTACTCTTCTAATAATACTTTGATAGGCAACAATGCAACTTCAAATACCGGATCAGGAATTTACATTTTAGCATTTTCAAATAATAATACTCTTCTTAGAAACAATGCTACAACTAATTCGGTTAGTGGCCAGGCAATTTATATTTACAATTCTTCATATATGAATTTAACTGAAAACAAAGCAACAAGTACTTCCTCGAGTGGTATTTACATAGAAGAATCTTCAGATAATAACACTTTAACATCAAATAACGGAACTAGTTATGCTGCCGATAATTTTGGAATTGTATTAGGAACTTCCAGCAATAATATCTTGATAAATAATACTGGTATGAATGTAAATAATGGAATTGGAATATATGTTGCAGGTTCTTCAAACAATAATACTTTAATAAATAATACTGGAATTTCAAGTATAGGGCAAGGAATTTACCTTTTTTCTAACTACAATAACACTTTTATCAATCAGAGAGCATCAGGAAATCTAGGTATTTTTATGGTTAATGTAAATTGGACAACTTTCAGAGACTGCATAGATATATCTGGAACCACATTTGATGTAAACTTATTTTCAACTCCTTTAAGCAAGAATAACACTTTCATAAATTGTTCTTATGATAGTGAAACTGTTGGAGGAACAGACAACGAATTAATAAGAAAATGGTATTATCAGGCGTATGTAAATGATAGTTCTGGAAGTGCAGTTTCAGACGCAAATGTTTCAGCTTATAATGCAACAGGTGTTCTTCAGTCCACTGCACAAACAAATGCATCTGGTTGGATAGCAAGACAAGAAGTTACTGAGTATGTTAATAATGCTGGAACAAGAAGTTATTATAATAATTATTCAATATTTGCAAATAAGAGCGGATATACAAATGATAGTAATATTTTCAACTTTACAATAACCCAGAATAAGGTTGATGATTGGTTTACTTTGACAGGAAGTGGTCCTGCAGATTGTACCACAATTGGAAATTCAGGTTCATTAGATACAGATAATGGAGTTTATACTTTAACTTCAAATATAACTTCATCTGGAACATGTTTAACTGTTGCTGCTGCAAATGTTACAATTGATTGTAATGGTTATTGGATTAATTATTCGACAGGAGGAGGAGCAACAAC
>CAZTCF010000001.1:0-179000 GCA_964612685.1 Candidatus Woesearchaeota archaeon | reverse complement strand
AATTTAATAGATTTGAAATATTCCCAAACGTTGAAAGAGCCCAATTTACAATTGAATAATTTGTGTAATTTATGTAGTTTGTAACCGAATCGTTATTCAAAGTTATCAACCCTGTTAAAGAAGAATTAATAGAATAAATTGTATTATTAACTGACCAATTATTTGAAATTATGTAATTTGTAATTGAATCATTTGTAGTTTGATTAAAGGTATAACTCCAACTTTCATTGTAAGCAGTGTAATTATCCTCCCATCTAGGATCTAGTTCTTCTCCAACAGATTGATTCTTACACATTATTGTACCATTTGGATTAAACCCATATGCATAAAATCCCTCTGGACAAGCAATTTGCATATTTGTATAATTTGCATTCCAATAACCGGCAATTAAATCAGTATAATCTTGCATTGAAGCATTAATAAAATCAACATAATTCTTCATAGAAGTATTAGTTTCATTAATATAGTTCTTGATTGAAGAGTTCATAGAGAACATTGAATTATTAATAGAGATATTCATAGCATTCAATGTGTTATTCATTGAAACATTTATTGCATTAATTTCTGTCTTGTTGTAATAATTTACGCTATCATTACTCCAGTTTCCAATCAAATCCACAATATTCTCTAAAGAAGTGAAAGTGGATAAAGCCCAATTCCAGATTGATTGGTTTGTATAATTAATGTAATCATTAACAGAATCGTTATTCAAAGTTATCAATCCTGTTAAAGAAGAATTTAATGAAGAGATTGTATTGTTAACTGACCAATTATTTGAAGTTATATAATTCGTAACTGAATCATTATTAAATTCATCACGAGAATCAACATAATTCTTCATAGATGTATTAGTTTCATTAATGTAATTATTATTTGAAACATTCATAGAAAGCATTGAATTGTTAATTGAAACATATGTTGAGTTTATATAATTATTAATAGAATTATTTTGCAAATCTATATATTCCGAAATATTAACTCCTGCAACGTAAAGCGTACCACTAATATTTGCAGTTACGGCATTAACCTGCCCCCCGAGATATAAATCATGCCATCTTAAATCTGCTCTACCAATATCAAAAATATTATCAAACCCATCTGAAGGCAATAAAGAGCCAGTTATATTCATCTGAGAAACAGATAAAGCGGTTAAATTAAGAAAATAACCTGTCTGAGCATATATATTTCCATCAATTATACTAAGTCCATCATCTAAAAACCCCCCATTAAAATCAAAGTCCCCATAAACGGATTGATTCAACGGCATAAAAAAACTACTATCATACCAATCTAAATAATTTGAATTGTTTACACTTAAGTTTCCTTCCTCATCTTTTCTTATGTAAGTCTCATTAACATAACTAATAATTGAAGTGTTTGTAAAATTAATATAATTATTAATTGAAATGTTTTGTAAAGTGAAATTGTCCAAGGTCATATAAGAAATATTAGTCGTATTTGTGTATGTTCCATTATTTAAAATCTGGATTAAAGTTATATTTAAGTTAGTTAAATTTGTATCTACTTCTGTTTTATTATAATAATTTACACTTTCATTACTCCAGTTTCCAATTAAATCAACAATGTTTTCCAAAGAAGTAAATGTAGAATTAGCCCAAGTTATAATTGATTGATTTGTAGTGTTTATGTAGTTTGTAACCGAATCATTATTCAAATTTATTAAATCTACTAAAGAAGCATTCACAGAGATTATTGTATTATTAACAGACCCGTTATTTGAGAGTATATAATTTGTAATTGAATCATTTGTAGTTTGGTTGAAAGTGTAACTCCAACTTTCATTGTAAGCAGTATAATTATCTCCCCAATATGGATCTGATTCCATTGCAGAGGAAACCGTACCGCACATGAAAGTTCCGTTTTCATAAATTCCAACTACAAAGTTAGGAGTACATGGATTTGATTCCATATTTGTGTAATTTGAATTCCATAATGAAGCAATAAACTTCACATAATTTTCCATGGATTCGTTGTTTTGAAATATTCTTTCAGAAATATTAACCCCAGCAACATAAAGTGTACCACTAATATTTGCAGTTACAGCACTAATCTGCCCTCCAAGATATAAATCCTGCCACCTTAAATCTGAGCTACCTATATCAAAAGTATCATCAAAATAAGGAGTTAAAGAGCCATTTATGTCCAAATTTGAAACAGATAAAGAACTAATATTGTAAAAATAACCTCTTTGTGCATAAATATTTCCATCCATTATACTAACCCCTCCATACAACCATCCCCCATCAAAATCAAAGTCTCCATAAACAGACTGATTTAAAGGCATGAAAAAACTACTATCATAATTATCAAAAAGATCAGTATTATTTACATTTAAATCTCCAATACCACTTAATGGCACAAAAGTGTCATCAACATAATCCATGATTGTTTGGTTTGTAGTGTTTATGTAGTTTGTAACTGAATCATTAATATCATCAACCTGGGTTATGTTATAATAACTTGATTTATCAGCACTCCAATTGCCAACCGAGTTTATAGCATTTGAAAGAGAATTAAACAATGAAGAAACCCAATTAAACACAGAAATATTGTATGTTGAAATCTTTTGGTCAATTGTCTGATTTAACTTTGTTTCATTGAAAGAGAGATTTACATCTCCCTGTGTCTGACCTCCAAGCAGATAAATATTATCCGTAATAACCGAATCTATATCCGCAGCACCAGGGGGAGCAACATCAGAACAATACCAAACATTAGACACATTATTCCATTTTACAACTTGTCCATCTGCACAATTCAACTGACTTAAAGTATCATTAACATCCACAAGATAACTTCCATTCCCAAAATAATAAGTGGCAGTCATATTGTACCCAACTAAGTAAAAATTAGTATCAGGTATAACTCCGCTCAAAGTGATATTTCTTGCTGTGAAAGAATAAGGGGTTCTTGCAATTTTAGATGAGTCAATTAAATCGTAATCGGGATTAGTAAGATTGACATCTCTGTAATAACATAAGTAATATTGTTCAAAATAATCCAAAGAAACATTTGAAAGATAATATGAAATAATTCCCCTTGAATCTGTAGTTAAATTAGTAGAGTTAGAATAAATAATATTTGAACAACCAACATCTGTTGAAATATTAAAAGCAAATGCAAATGTTCCAGGGCGAACTGTTCCATTGGTATATGTTGTTTGTATATTCAAATGTAAATCCTCAGAAATTGATTCAGAAGAAACAAAATTTAGCAGAAATAAAGAAAGAAAAAACACTACAGTTAACACCACGCTCCTTTTCATAATATATACTGGGATTAATCTCTTATAAATCTTTTTATACTCGATAAAAGTGTAGGGAAAACTTTTACTTACATAAAAAATGGTAAGATAAAAGTAAGGTAAACAATTTTATAAAAAAAGAACAATATTTTTAGAAATAAAACCAAATAAAAATACAAAAAATTTATAATATTTATAAAAAAATACATAAAAGAATTTAATGAAAAATACCAAAACAACAAGACTTATAAATTTCCAAACGCTTGATTAAATAAGTAGAAAATAATAAAACGAGCCTATAGCTCAGCCTGGTCCAGAGCACCGCTCTTATATGATTACAATTCACTGGAATTGTATCTCTCACAGAAAAATCTAAGAGAGGCGGGGGTCCTCGGTTCAAATCCGAGTAGGCTCATGTTTGAAAAAAGAGTTGAAAGGAGGTAAAGAAAATGGCATTAGATTTATCAGGTGTAGGTTCAACAACCATGGACCCTACAGCAGGTTTGGTAGGATTAATAATGGGGATGATTTTTGTATTTATAATTATTGCAATTGTAATGTATATTTACATGGGTTTTGCTTTCATGGCAATAGGAAGAAAAGCAAAACTAAAAACCCCAGAATTATCTTGGATACCTGGAGTAGGTCCTGCAATAATAGCTTTCCAAGCATCAAAAATGCACTGGTGGCCCTGGCTTCTTATAATCGGAACATTAATTCCAGTTGTAGGGTTTGTATTTAGTCTCGCCTTTGCAGTATTTATGGTAATTTGGCAGTGGAAGATGTTTGAAGTTATAAAAAGACCTGGATGGTGGGCTTTACTTTGCTTAATACCAATAGTAGGATTTATACTAATCGGTATTGCGGCTTGGAGTAAAGAATAAAACAATTAAATTGCCCTCAAAAAGGGGGCATTTTCTTTTTTTAATTTAGTTATCTTTAAAAAGTGTTTTCATCTTAAGTTTTCAGCAAATAATTTGCTGCATAAGCCCCGATAGTTCAGAGGCCAAGAATGCGGCCCTTTCACGGCCGTGACCCGGGTTCGAATCCCGGTCGGGGCGTTTTATCTTTCTCTATATTTTTAAACTCAATTTACTTACAATTAATATGAGAGTAAGATATAGTTTTTCATCAAGACATACCGGGAAAATAAGAAATATAAGAAAGCAAAGAGGAAAATATCCTTCACTAGCAATAAAAATAGCCCAAGATTCAGATATAATTTTAGAAATTCTAGATTCAAGATTTATACAAGAAACAAGAAATGAGGAAATTGAAGAAGAAATAAAAAAGAAAAGAAAAAAAATTATATATGTATTTAATAAAGCAGACTTAATTGATAAAAATAAACTAAAAATACCAAAAGAATTAATCCCTTACGTATTTGTTTCTTCTACTTTAAGAAAAGGAATAAAAGAACTTAGAGATAGAATAAAAAGGGAAGCAGCAGAAATAAACAAAGAAAAAGAAGATGATGAAAATCAAAAAATAATTGTAGGAATAATAGGCTACCCCAATACAGGAAAAAGCTCACTTATAAATACATTAATTGGAAAAAGTTCGGCAGGAGTAGGTTCGGATGCGGGCTTTACAAAAAGTCTTCAAAAAATAAAACTTTCTCAGAATATAGTTCTAATTGATTCGCCTGGAATAATTCCAGAAAAAGAGTACTCTCCACAAAATAAAGAAAAAATTGCCCTAAATACCAAGTTAGGAGCAAGAAGTTATAGCCAAGTAAAAGAACCTGAACTTGTAGTGGTTAATATTATGAAAAGTTATCCAAATTTGTTAGAGAACTTCTACAAAATAAATTCAAAAGGAGACCCAGAAGTTCTACTTGAAGAACTTGGAAAAAGAAAAGGTTTCTTGAAAAAAGGGGGAGAAGTTAATGAAGATGCAACGGCAAGAGGAATAATCAAAGATTGGCAAACAGGAAAGATTAAACTTTAGATTTTAAAACTCCTTTCTCAATCAAAAATTTGATATTTGGAGCTACAGGATGTTTGTCCTTTTTTATCTCTTCAATACTCAACCACTGAACAATATGCCTGTTATACTTAAAAGAATAATAATTAGAAGGAGAATTTTTCAATTTAGCCAGATAATGATACAATTCAATATCAACCACACTATTTGAATTTAGTCTTTTTTGGAGTTTCATTGTAGGCAGTTTTTTAATTATAGAACATAAAAATCCTGTTTCTTCTTTTAATTCTCTGATTGCACACTCTTCAGAATCTTCTCTTTCTTTCAATCTTCCTCCAGGAATTTTATAGAAATCGTCCTTATCATCCATTGTAACGAGAAGCATATTATTTTCAACAATTACAGGTCCACAAACAATCAGTTTTCTCATAATCATATAAAACAACGTTCTTATAAAAGCTTTCGCATATACTCACCCATTTCTTTATCCAGATTGTAACCCAATTTCTTGTAATATTCTCTAACCCCTACTCCCGAAATAACTTTGATTTCTTTACATTTTTCCTTTTTTGCAATTTTCTCTGCTTCATTCATAAGCCATTTACCTAAACCTGTGTGTTGCCCCATTTTACCTTCCTCTCCCAACTTCAAACTTTGTCCATAAACATGCAACTCCCTTATGATTGCTTTTTTTCCTTTTTCATTAAATATCCTTAACCTCAACAATCCAAACAAAACATCCTGTTTATTTATAATTTCCAAAAAATATTCTTTTCCTTTGGAAGCTTTATACTCTGTTTTTTTAAATTTTAAATTAAGATTTATATTTTCTTTATTGAATCCAACCTCTCTATACCTGATTTCTTTCAATTTAACTTTCTCTTTTCTTAACTCATCTTCAACATCTTTCCTAATTCCAATATGTTTACTTCCTGCAATTAAATATTCTAAAGGAATTTCTCTCATAATCCTCATTACCCTACAATATCTCGGAATTATCTTAAGCATACTAATTAAAAGTTTTTGAATTTCTTCTGGAGTATAAGGCTTGTATTTTCCACTCCAGTAAAGTTTCTCTAATTCTGAGTTGGGCAAAACTTGGCAAGGGTATATCTTAATTTGATCTGGTTTAAAACTTTCATCTGAAAAAACTTTCTTAAATAATTTCAAATCTTTCTGCAAATTGCTTCCAGGAAGCCCCGGCATTAAATGATAACCAATTTTAAAACCAGCATCCCTTAAACAGTTTGTTGCAAGAACAACATCTTTAACTTTATGTCCTCTTTTAACAAATTCATAAACCTCATCATCTATTAACTGCACACCCAACTCAACTCTTGTACACCCAAAATCTCTCATCCTCTCAATAAACTCACAACAAACATCGGGTCTTGTTTCAATACAAAGGGCAACACATCTATGTCTAGCCCCCTCATTTGCTTTTTTAGCTTCATTTAAATTTTTAGAGATTTTTCCATTTAATCCATCATAAAGCCCTTTGATAAATTTATACTGGAATTTTTCAGGATATTCTAAAAATGTTCCCCCCATAATAATTAATTCAACTTTCTCAGTTGGGTGATTCATAACTTCAAAAGCTTTCAAACGAGAAACTACCTGTTTATAAGAATCATATCCTACAGATTTAGCTCTTAAAACAACTGGACTTTTTGGAGTATAACTTTGTGGAACGTCCATAGAAGGGCAATAAATACAATTTCCATGTTGACATTTACGTGGAGGAAGCATAACTGCTAAGGGAGTTATTCCTGAAATTGTCTTTGTAGGTTTTCTTACTTCGTTTTTTATTGGCTTTAACATATATTCTCAACACCGAAAATACTTATAAAATCTTTTATAATTAAATAAACAATGAAAATAGGGATAATTGGAGGTTCTGGACTTGAAAACCCAGATATTCTAGAAAATTTCAAAACAAAAGAAGTTGAAACTCCTTTTGGAAAGCCCTCTTCTCCATTAACAATGGGAAGAATAGGAAATATAGATGTTGTAATAATTTCCAGGCATGGTGTAAAGCATGAAATTACGCCAACTGAAGTGAACAATAAGGCAAATATTTTTGCTTTAAAAGATGAAGGATGTAAGTATATAATATCTACAACTGCAGCAGGATCATTACGTGAAGAAATAAAAAGAGGAGATTTTGTTGTAATTGACCAATTCATAGACTTCACAAAACAAAGAAAACTTACATTTTTCGATAAATTTGAGTTTGGACCAATACATACCCCCATGGCAAACCCCTTTTCAGAAATTTTAAGAAACAAATTAATTGAAAGCTGTGAAAAATTAAAACTACCGCACCACAGAAAAGGAACAGTAATAACAATAGAAGGTCCAAGATTCTCAACAAAGGCAGAAAGCAACCTATTCAAACAATGGGGAGGAGATGTAATAAATATGTCAATATCCCCCGAAGCAATACTTGCAAATGAAGCTGAAGTCCCTTACGCAGTTATAGCAATGACAACAGATTATGATTGTTGGAAAGAAGATGAAGAACCAGTTACTTGGAATACTATAAGAGAAATTATGAAAGAAAATTCAGTTAAAGTTAAAAAAATACTCTTAGATACAATAGATTCTTTTTCAAGGGAGCAAGAGATTCTTAAATTAAAAAATAAAATAAGAACAATCCCAGACTTTCCTAAACAAGGGGTGTTGTTCAGAGATATAACTCCTTTATTGCAAGACAAAGAAAGCATAAAAAGATTTACAGAAATGATATATGAAAGATACAAAAATGAAAAAATAGATGTAATTGCAGGAATTGAATCAAGAGGATTTATTCTTGCAGGAATCCTGGCTGAGAGATTAGACGCTGGAGTTGCACTAATAAGAAAACCAGGAAAATTACCATACGAAACAGTAAAAGAAGAATACTCTCTGGAATATGGCACTGATACTGTAGAAATACACAAAGATGCAATAAAGTTAAAACAAAAAGTTTTACTCGTTGATGATTTAATTGCAACTGGCGGAACTGCTCTGGCTTCCTGCAACTTAATAAAAAAGCTCGGAGGAGAAATAGTTGAATGTGCATTCTTAATTGAACTTGAAGAATTAGGAGGAATTGAGAAACTAAAAAAAGAAAACTATCATTCATTCACTCTTGTAAAATTCAAGGAAAGCGAATTGTAAAACAAATAATTTTTAATCTCATTATTCTAATCTTTTTAATGAATTCAAACCCTCAAAAACAAGTTTGGAATAATATTGCGGAAGAATGGCATAAATTCAAGGAGATTCCTTCAGAATTCAGCAAAGAATTTCTTGAATCTTGTTCTGGAAATGTACTTGATTTAGGAAGTGGGAGTGGAAGACATCTTACTAAAATAAAAAATGGAAAAATGTATTTAGTAGATTTTTCTGAAAAAATGATCGAACTTGCAAAAAGAAAAGCAAAAAACAAAAAGATATCTGCCGAATTCTTTGTTGAAGATATTACAAAACTTACATTTCAAGATAATTTTTTCAATAATGCTATCTCAATTTCAGCTCTTCATTGCCTTCAACCTAAAAATCACAAAAAAGCAATAACTGAGTTATATAGAGTAATGAAACCACACTCAAAATCATTAATAGGAGTTTGGAATTTTAATTCTAAAAGATTCAATCAAAAACAAGGAAAAGAAAAACTAATAAAATGGACTGATAAGGGAGAAAGATATTATTATCTGTTTGAAGAAAAAGAAATACATAAACTATTCAAAGATTCAGGATTTAAAATACTCTCTTCTAATAATTCTGAGATGATGATCAATTTTATTGCTGAAAAGTAATTTTGTTAAGAGGGTAAAATCAAATATTGTTCAACCCACAATGATAAACAGCTTAATATAAATAAAACTCAAACAAATTTTAGATTTGTGATAACTAAATAATCTTAAATTAATCACTTCTTCACAATCTTAACCATATCAAAAAAGCTCATCTTTTCAAAGTCAGTTATCTTCTTATCATTCAAATCTATCTTCACTTTAATAAGTCCAAGACCAGAGATAAATATTGTTCCTAGAATATAACTCTTCTTATCTTTTGCTTGTAAACTTAAAAGAAGTTTCTCAATTTTATTTTTTATCTTATCTTTTTCCATTCTATCCTGAATCATATCCTCAATTTCTGTAAAATCAAAATTAACATTATCCGGTATCTTCTCTGGTTTGAAGTTTTTTCCAAAATCCTCAACAGGTACAATTTCAACTTTGTTATTCATCTTAAAACTAAACATTTTATTTATAGAAGGAACAAAATAATCTAAGTTTTGTTTGTTGTCCTCTCCTTTTTTATCAACTGAAAAAAATCCAGAACAAAAAAATGCATCCTTGTGTTCACTAGAAAATTTTTGAAAGTCTTCAGAGTCAATCAGCTTTTCAAAATAAAACTGGAAATTCATAAAATTTTTAGTATATTCCAATTTATAAGGTTTTAGAATATAAATCGTTTTAAAGAGAAAATCCATTCTAAAGTCATGAAAGTAACCAGTATGGCTCCAGAAATACCTGTAATAAAAGTAGGTGGAATCATACTTGACATTGAAAAGGGCAAGTGGTTTACTATAGGTAGAAGATATAAAAGTAGGGAATCTGAAAAACTAAAAGAAGTAAAACCCAGAGTTCAAAAAATTGAAAATGGGGAATACAAATATTTCAAACCAATAGGGAGAAATGCTTATGTTAATTTAACTTATTTAAATTTAGAATCAGCAAAAGGTCTTTATAAAAATCCTGAAAATAATCTACCTTATGAAATAATAAGCCAGTATGGAGAGTTAGTATACAGACAAAGTATATGTGAAAAAAAAGAAGAGATATTTAACAAATTGGAAAAACTAGCCGTAGAAGAGGGGATAAGAATAAAAGATTAAGAGGTACAATCATTCAAATTAAATAATTTAAAAGCCGTTATAGATAGCTAAATCAAATCCTCTTCTCAATCTTCATCTTCAAATCAAAAATAAATTCATCTCTATCAAGAGTCTCTATAACTTTATCTCCTCCCTTTCTAACTGCAACAACTTCTTCTTTTTCTTCTTTATCACCAATAACAATTATGTAAGGAATTTTCATTTCTTCAGCTTCTTTCACTTTTGCCTGAACAGTCTTTTGGTCAAAATCAAGATCTATCCTAAT
Organism: Candidatus Woesearchaeota archaeon; assembly: GCA_964612685.1. Classification (GTDB taxonomy): domain Archaea; phylum Nanobdellota; class Nanobdellia; order Pacearchaeales; family GW2011-AR1; genus MWBV01. The sequence goes on along the minus strand of CAZTCF010000001.1, from coordinate 168,656 downwards.
TCCAGGTATAAGCTCTTTCATTCTTGAAATAACTTTCTCAGCATATGGAACATTCCTATCTGTAAAGCTCAAGACTCTAACTTGAACAGGAGCAAGCCAAGTTGGAAGTCTACCATTTGTATGTTCAATTAAAGTTCCAATAAACCTTTCTAAGCTTCCATAAATAGTTCTATGAATCATAATTGGTCTCTTTTTCTTATTATCTTTATCAGTATACTCCAATTCAAATCTTTCCGGCATTGCAAAATCAAGTTGTATAGTACCACACTGCCAAGTTCTTCCTAAAGAATCATTTAAATGGAAATCTATTTTAGGACCATAAAATGCTCCATCTCCCTCATTAAGTTTGAATTTTACTTTTCTTTTTTCAAGAACTTTTTTCAAAGTATCCTCTGCCAAATCCCAAATTTTATCATCCCCGATTCTTTTTTCTGGACGAGTAGAAAGCTCAATATTATATTTAAAACCAAACTTTTTGTAAAATAAATCTACCAAATCCATGACTTTAAAGAGCTCATCTTCAATCTGTTTCTCAGTACAATAAATATGTGCATCATCCTGGGTAAACTGAATCACTCTAAATAAACCTCCCAAAACCCCAGATAATTCCTGCCTGTGGACAATCCCAAGTTCCCCTACTCTCAAAGGCAAATCTTTGTAAGATTTTGGAGAATTTTTATAAACCAACATTCCTCCCGGACAATTCATTGGTTTAACCGCAAAACTTCTCTTTTCATATTCTGTTAAAAATATATTTTCTTTATATTTTTCCCAGTGTCCTGAAATTTGCCATAATTTTTTATCTAAAATTTGTGGAGTTTGAATTTCCTGGTAACCTGCTTTTCTGTGTTCTTCTCTCCAAAAATTAATAAGTTCATTTCTTATAATTAAACCATTATTATGCCAAAAAACCATTCCAGGGGCAACTTCTGAAAAGCTGAACAAATCCATCTGCCTTCCTATTATTCTATGATCGTTATCTTTAAGTTTAGAACTATCTAATTTAGACTTCGAAATTTCTCTTAACAATTGTTTTGAATCGTATTTTTCTTCAAGTTCCTTTCCTTTCAAAACTCCTCCTTTTGCTCCCTCAAATCTTATCTCCCTTGACAATTCACTCAAAGGATGTCCCTTTACTTTTAACTCAAATTCTTTATAATATCCAAAAGGAGCTCTTGTAACAGTAAATTTTTCCTTAATCAAAGCTTTCTCAGCACTCTCCAAAACTTCTTGTGCTATTTCTGGACTTCCTAAATCTTTGGACAAATGAGCATAGGGATAAAGAACAATATTCTTTGCCTTTACCTGTGATGCAATGTCTTTTATATTCTCCACCAATTGCTTGACAACTCCAGAAACATCGGTATCCCCCTTCTCAACTGCAGTCAAGACAACAAGTGCTTCTTTTACTTCCTTCTCTTTCTTGTCCTTTTCGAGAAGCTCCCCCATACTTTTAAGCGCCTTTTTCAAAGGTTTGAACTTGATATAATCCACATGCAAGTTTAAAGTCTTCATTCTGGTTTTAAGAAATAGATGTTTATAAAACTAATTTTTATTGAAATAAAAAATAAAAAAGTATAGACTAAACATACACAAAGCTTTTAAATGGTAATTGTCAAAAAGCAAATATGGAAAAAATTAAAAATATATTCAAAAAAACAACAAATTTATCGGGAGGTGAACAGTATGTCAGAATTAGATAGTGATCCCGAGAAGTTTAATTGAAAGTAAAACTTTTAGTGTAAATCTTGTAAAAATAAGGCATTTTTCTTTTAATTTAGAAACTTTTAAACAGAGCTTGTTATATACAAATTCATCGAAACATTTAAATAGTTGTCACTTAGGAATAGTAATAAATTAAAATGAGAAATTATCTAAAAAAAATAGCTCTTACAGGAATGGCAATGTTAGCTGCAGGCTCGTATACTGGTGGAAATTTTATTTCGAGTGATTTAAGCAATAAAGAAGCAAAATATAAGGAATATGAAAATTCAAGGTTGGAAAAATTATTAAAAGAACATAGAGAGAATTTATTTAATCAAAAAGTGGAAGAGCAAAGCTCAGATGAGATAAAAGTCCCTTATTATAAATTGTCTCCAAACTCCTGTTCAAAATATGCAAGACTATCTGCAAATAAAATATTCGATAAAAAATACAACCCAGGACATGCTTGGGATTTGAAGTATGATAACTCAATAGTCTACCAATTCAAAGAAGAAGAAACAACTAATGATTCTACAATATATGAAAATCTAAAAAATAAAATCGTAGATGGAACATTAGAACCTGGAATGATGATAGTTACAAAAAGAGATATGGGATCGAAGGAGTACAGAAAATACAAAAGTTATGGAACTCCTGGAAAAGATGAAATGGGTAACAAGATAGAAGAAACACATGTAATATTATATCTGGGAATAAATGATCAAAAACAACCAGAATTCTTACATCAATGGATAAACCAAAGAGAAAAGATAACGATAGAAGACTTCAAAGCTAGGAAAAATCTAAAACCAACAATAATTTTAGATACTCCCTATAATAAAGCAATGAATGAAATTGATTCTTTAAAGGTTGGAAAAGCAGAAAGCCAGTTTATAGCAAACTATGGAGATAACCCCAGCAAAGATTTAGCGAGATTGGCAACAAAAAGATTGTCCAACTAAACACATTCAAACAACAATTCTTTTAAAATAAACCTTCTTAAAAACCAACATGAAAAATTACCTAATAAAGAAAATTGGAAGAATTGCCCTACTTACACCAATACTATACTTCTCAAGTCCAAGAGAAAATGCAATTGCTCCAGGAGGAAATACTCTTGAAATAATCTATTCTAAACCAGTAAAAGAAGATACAAGAAAAGTAATTGTTATTGATCCTGGACATGGGATGGGAAACAGGGCAAAGAAATTAATGGATTGGGGCATGATTTATCCAGATTATAATGAAGCAGAAATAGTATTGGAAAAGTCAAAAAAAATAAAAGAAAGTATAGATTCAACAAAATATAAGGTAATTTTAACAAGAAAAGATAATACCACTCCCTGTCCAATAGAATCCAGACCAGAAATAGCAAATACGAACAACGCAGCACTTTTTATCAGTGTACATACAAACGATTATGAAGGATGGAAAACCATAAGTGGTTCTGAAGTTTATTATAGAAAAAGCAATGATAAAGAATTAAAAAATAAAAGCAAAGAACTGGCAAAATTAGCAGCAAAAAACCTTGAAGATATAGCAGATATCTCTAACAGATGTATCATGCCAGAAGATTATTTGGTACTAAAAGATGTTAAGTGTCCTGCAATACTTATAGATATCGGATATCCCCTCAACAAAGAAGATAAAGGAAAGATTCTAAACCAATCCGGAGTAGAAAAAGCAGTGGTAAAGACAATAGAAGATTACCTAAAGTAAGTTAAATGTAAAATTGAAATCTCTTACAAATATTTATAAATAAATATTAATTGATATTCTAATGAGAAGAACACCCCTAATAACTTTGGTAATAATATTACTACTTTTGATTGTTCTTCCACTTGTTTCTTCTGAGATGATTATAAATCAACAACCAAACAAAGCATACAATCTAGGAGATTCAATTAGTGTTCCAATTACAATAAAGACCATAGGCGGAGTATCGGGGGTATTTAGTATGGATTTGTTATGTGGAAGTAAACAAATTAATTTTTACAAAAATGGAGTAAATCTTTTATCTGGAGAGGAAAAGACAATGGATGCTTCGCTTGTTTTGACCAAAGAAATCTTAGGAGATAATGTTGGAACATGTAAAATAAAGGGTGTTCTTGGTTCTGAGTATATTCTAACGAATGAATTTAAAATTTCAAATCTCCTAACTGTTAAACCAAATACAGAATTAACAGAATTCGAACCTGGAAAAAGTGTACTCTTCTTTGGGGATGTAGTTAAAGAAAACGGACAATTAGCTAATGGTTTTATAGAATTGGAGATAGTTATTGAAAATTCCTCAGAAAACAATATTTTACAGAAAGGTACAATAAATAATGGAATGTATTCAATGAATATCACTCTTCCAGAAAAAATGAAAGCTGGAAAATACCTTGTAAAACTTAACGTTTATGAGGTTGCACTAGATTCTTCAAAAACAAACAAGGGATTCATAAATTATAATATAGAAATAAAACAGATACCTACTTCACTTGAGCTTATATTAAAGGAAAATGAAATAGAACCAGGAACAGAAGTAAAAGTAAAGGCAATCCTACATGACCAAACTGGAGAAAGCATAAACTCAAAAGCAATAATAACAATTAAAAAAGGAATAGGAGAAGGAACGCTTGTAGAGGGAGGGGGGCCATTAGAGAAATCAACTGGAGAATATATGGAATTGGACATGGCTTATAACGAGCCTCCTGGAAATTGGACAGTATTTGCAATATCTGGTCAACTTACCGCAGAAACAAATTTTATTATAACAAAAAATGAAGAAATAAAAGCAGAGATAATAAATGAAACAATTTTTGTAACAAACCTAGGAAATGTACCCTATAATAGCACAGTAATAATAAAAATAGGAAACGAATCTAAAGAATATCCAATCTATTTAACAGTAGATGGAAAAAAGGGATATGAATTAATAGCCCCAAAAGGGGAATACGAAGTTGAATTGTTAGATAAAAATGGAGATAGCAAGGTTAAAGAAAGTATAACAATAACAAGATCTTCTATAACCGGAAATGCAATAAGAATAAAAGACACCTCTCAAACAGGAATAGGAGATTTCTTTTCAAGACCTCTAGTATGGATATTTATACTATTAATAATATCTGGGATAGCATTCGTAGTAATTAGAAATATACAAAGAAAAAGAAAAGAAACTGGAACGGGAAGTAGGGGACTTTTTAAAAAAAAAATAACGAAGCAACCCAAAACTAACGTTGCCTGGGAAAATAGAGTTATACCCCTATCTAAAGAATCAAAGCTAAAGACAACAAACAAAGCAAATCTATCTCTTTCAATAAAGGGGAATAAACAAGAGGTTAGTATTGTTAATCTAACAGTAAAAAATCTTGCTGAAGTACAAGCAAAAAAAGGAAATTCAGAAGAGCCTCTTCAGAAAATAATAAACCTTGCAGAAAATAAAAAGGCATTCGTGTATGAAAACCAAAATAATTTAACATTTATACTCATTCCCTCAAAGACAAGAACGTTAAAAAATGAAAATACTGCCCTGGAGATTGCACAAGATGCAAAAGAAATACTTTCAAACTATAACAGAATAGCAAAATACAAACTGGATTTTGGAATATCAATAGAATATGGATCAATAGTAGAGAAAACGGAAAAAGGAATTGTGGAGTTTATGAGCTTAGGAACTTTAATGTCCAATGCTAGAAAAGTTGCTTCTGCATCTCAAGGAGAGGTTTTGCTTGGAGAAAAGATAAAAGATAAATTAATTAATGTAAGAACAGAAAAACAAGACAACGGAAAAATAATTTTCTACAAAATAAAAGATATAAAATACCACGATGAAGGACATTCAAGATATATGCAAAGTTTCCTTAATAAAAAAGCGGAAGAAGGGAGTAAAATAAAACCTGAAAATACAAATTCTAAACAAAATACAAGCACAGATCCAAAATCCCTTATTAAAGGTTTTTATTGAAAACTATTTTAAAGATTTCTTTTTAACTTTTAATATAGAGATATCCTTTTTTAAGACCTCATCTTTTTTTAATATCTCTTCTTTTTTCAATACTTCTTCATCTTTCTTAAGTTTTAATTTCCATCCAAATACCTTGCAGATAATCCCAAATGAAATAAACAAAATTCCTAGAACAAGCATTACAATAAATACACTATGCGCTTTTGTAAAAAACACTAAAAATACCTGAGAAATATTTTCAGGAATAAATCCAAATAACCAATCTAACTTCTTGAAAGGTAATGCAGAGGATATTAAAAGAATACCTCCAGTAATAAATCTTCCAGGACGATTATTTGATACAAAAAATACCAAAGAAAAAAGAATTAAGGAGAGAGCTAACAATAATAAAAACTTCCCATTCCAATAATCATAAGATTTTTTTGATATAAGAACAAAAGGCATCTCCGAATTTTTAACACAATCCCAAAATTTACAATTATAATCATCATAATAAATCTGATTTGTAAAATCATCTATAACATAACCTATTATTGCACTTTCACCTTGTTCAACAATCTGACAAGGAATTACAAAAGTGTAATTTTCGTAAACAAAGATATGCTCACTTTCAATAAGACAATCATATTTCATAACCTCCTTCTCTTCCTCACTAAATAAACTTCCTTCATCTAAAAAACTAGAAAGTATATTTCCTACAGAGTCTTTAAGTGCAGGTTGAAGAGTATCATAATGTAATGAAAAAGAAAATATTGCGGTCAGATTCATTAAAAAAAGAGATAAAAAAAGAATTATACTAAAAAAAGTAACCACCAATCCTCTTATAAAACCCATAAATAAAATAAATAAAAAGAGTTTTTAAAAGTAATTAAAAATCACATCCTCTCCAAAGCAGCTATTCTTTTTTCAATAGGGGGGTGAGAACTTGTTAAATTCTTAAAAGGACTTGCAAAAAACAACGGAGCAATTGCCTTACTAACTTTCTTTTCCCTTGATTCAAATTGATAATCCTGTCTTATTTTTTTCAAAGCTCCTATTAAACCCTGAGGATACCTTGTGAATTTAACTGCTGTCGCATCTGCAGAATATTCGTGCTTCCTTGAGATAGAAAGCTGAACTAGCTGAACAACGATTGGAGCAAGAATTGCCAAAACAATTCCTATAATTAAAAAAACTAATCCTGCTTTTCCCCTATCTCCATCTCCTCCCTTTAACCATAAACTTCTCAAAAATAATTCAGAGATGATTGCAACCATCCCAACCATAACCGCAACTAAAGTCATATATCTTATATCGTAATTCCCAATATGTCCTAATTCATGAGCCAAAACAGCTTCCAACTCTCTCCTATCCAACTTAGCTAAAGCCCCCTCGGTTACACAAACAACAGAATGTTTTGGATCTCTTCCGGAAGCAAAAGCATTTATCTGATTAGAAGGCATTATGTAAAGTTCAGGCATAGGCAATCCAGAAGCAAGAGTCAATCCCTCGACCAAATTATAATAATCCTTGTACTTAATTCTATCTGCTTTCTTGGCCCCCACACTCATTACAGATATTTTATGAGAATTATAATAACTAATTAAAGTATAGGATAATGAAAATATGATTGCAATAATCATAATAAAAAAGGTATACCCTGGATCAAATGCCATAGAAATAATATAACCCAGCAAAACAAGCACAACAAATACACTTAGTATTAAAAAAAATGATTTCCTCTTGTTAGTAGCAATTTGATCCCTAAAATCAATTCTATAATATTTTTCCATATTAAATAGAGAAAAAAAGAGTTTTTAAGATTAACCAAAATAAACCAAAACCCTTAAATAATGACACTTAATTAATTTAAATTAAGGGTTCTAAGAAGATTATACTAATTAAACAGGAATAATAAAAATATGACAACTATTTCAGAAGCAAAACAATATTCAAAGAAAGAAATTGAAGAGATACTTCACCCTCTTATTCGTGAATGGTTTTTCTTGAAATTTCAAGACTTTTCAGATTCACAAAAATTCGGAGTGATGAATATTCATGACAAAGAAAACATCCTTATTTCTGCCCCAACAGGAGGAGGGAAAACCCTAACTGCTTTTCTTTCAATATTGAATCAATTGGTTTATCTTGCAGAAAAAAATGAACTTGAAAAGAAAGTTTACTGTGTTTATGTATCTCCTTTAAAAGCACTTAATAATGATATTCACAAAAACCTTCTAGAACCTCTCCAGGAGATAACTGAACTTGCAGAATCAAAGGGAATAAAACTACAAAAAATACTTGTTGGATTAAGAACAGGAGATACTACTGTTTCTGAAAAAACAAAAATGGCAAAAAATCCCCCACATATTCTTATAACAACTCCCGAATCTCTTGCAATAGTCCTAACAACAAAAAAATTCGTTGAATCTTTTCATGAAGTAGAATATTGTATTGTTGATGAAATACACTCATTAGGGAATAAAAGAGGTTCCTTCCTAAGTTTAAATTTAGAGAGACTTAATAGTTTAACGAAAACCCCTTCAGTCAAAGTGGGATTAAGTGCAACAATTGAACCATTAGATGAGGTTGCTAAATTTTTAGTTGGAATATCAGAAGAAAGAAAAGTAAAAATAGCAAAGGTACAGGCAAACAAGAAATTAGACTTAGATGTTTTAATCCCAACAACCAATCTTATATGGGAAAACAAACCTTATGTGCATATGTATAATTTAATTCATGAACTAGTTAAAGAACACAAAACAACCTTAATTTTTACAAATACCCGTTCGGCAACAGAAAGAGTTGTTAATTATCTAAAAGATAAATTTCCAGTAGATTATACAGATGAAAATATTGCAGCACACCATTCTTCTTTAAGTAAGGGACATAGATTTTCAATTGAAGAGAACTTAAGAGAAGGAAAATTAAAAGCGGTTGTTTGTTCAACTTCTCTGGAATTGGGAATAGATATAGGGTTTATTGACTTAGTGATATTACTTGGAAGTCCAAAAGCCTCCTCAAGAGCCCTCCAAAGGGTAGGAAGAGCAGGACATAAGCTACATGATACGGCAAAGGGAAGATTTATTGTAATGGACAGAGATGATTTAATTGAATGTTCCGTAATACAAAAAGAAATGTATGAGGGAAGAATAGACAATATACATTTCCCAAAAAATGCACTAGATGTTCTTTCCCAAACAATATTTGGAATGGCAATAAACAATCCCTGGAAATTAGAAGATTTACTTGGAATAATAAGAAAAAGTTATTGTTATAATGATTTAACAAAAGATGATTTCCTTTCTGTAATAAGTTACCTATCCGGAGAATATGATTTAGATAAAGATAGGGTTTATGCAAAAATATGGTATGATAATGATACAAAAGAGATTGGAAAAAGAGGAAAATTGGCAAGAGTACTTTATTTAACAAATCTTGGAACAATTCCAGAAGAATCGTTTGTTACAGTAAAACTACAAACAGGAGATAAAATAGGAGTCATTGACGAATCTTTCATGAATAGAATGCATAAAGGAGACGTTTTTGTTTTGGGAGGAAGTAAATATGCTTACCTTTACACTAAAGGTATGAATCTATATGTTAAACCCTCTCCAGAACGTTCCCCAACAATACCCTCTTGGTTCTCAGAAACTCTACCTTTAAGTTTTGATTCTGCACTTGAAATATCTAAATTTAGAAAAGAATTAAAGAAAAAATTTGAAAAGAAAACTGAAAAAGAAAAAATAAAAGAATTTATAATGAAATATACTTACACCTCCCCACAAATTTCAGACGAGATTTATGAGTACTTCTACCAACAATATAATTTCTCTGAAATACCAGATATTGATACAATAACAATTGAAAAATATACAGATGAAAGAGATGACAAAAAATACCTCCTAGTAAATTCAATGTATGGTCGTAGAGTAAATGATGCTCTTTCAAGAGCTATTGCTTATTTAATGGGAACTAAGGGAAGTTCAAAGAGAGATGTTGAAGTGGGGATTTCAGATAGGGGATTTTATTTATCTTCTGAAAATATCAAAATAGAAAAGGCATTTGAACAATTAAATTCAGAAAACATAGAAGAAATATTGAAAGAAGCTATTGAAAAGACAGATGTTCTAACAAAAAAATTCAGACATTGTGCAACAAGAGGTTTAATGATACTCAGAACATATAAGGGAGCAACAAAATCAGTTAGAAAACAGCAAATGAAATCTCATTTTTTAATTAACTCAGTTAAAAAAATATCCAAAGAATTTCCAATACTAAAAGAGGCAAAACGTGAGGTTTTAGAAGATTTAATGGATATTGAAAAAGCCAAACTAGTGCTTGATTGGATAAATTCCGGAAAAGTAAAACTAAGTTACGAAAGTGTTAAGATTCCCTCTCCTTTTTCACTTAACTTAATACTCCAAGGTCATCTTGATTTAATGAAAATAGAAGACAAACAAGACTTTCTTCAAAGAATGCATAAAGTATATCTACAAGAAATAGAAAGAAGACATAAACCCGAAGAATTTAGTTATGATGAGTTTTTACAAGAGGTAGGAAATGAGTAAAGATTTCGTATTCATCTCAAAAACCCTTTTCTTTCCAAAGCAGGGAATACTCGCAATTGGAGATTTACATTTAGGATATGATTCAATGATAAAAGACCAAGGAATAAACCTTTTATTTGATCAACTTGAAGAAACAAAGAAAGAACTTGAAATTATAATCAAAAGAATAAAAGCAATATACACTCTAAAAAAGATAATCCTTTTAGGAGATATTAAACATCATTTCCAATTCCAAAAACAAGAAATATCCGATCTGAGAAATTTTCTAAGATTTCTTGAGAAACACTTACCAAAAGAGAATATAATTCTAATAAAAGGAAATCATGACACATTTACACTTAAAGATTACCAACTCCATGATTTCCATATAGAAAACGAACTTGCTTTTACACATGGAGAACAAGAATTTCAAGAATTATACACAAACAAAAATATCAAAACCCTAATCACAAGCCATATTCATCCAGCAGTATTAATTAAAGATAAAATAAACATAAAACGTGAAAAATACAAATGCTTTCTTGTTGGCAAATACAAGAAAAAACAATGTATAATTCTCCCAAGTTTTTTTAGTATAACAGAAGGGACAGAAATATCTGAGTATAGTAAAGGAGAATCCTACAAACAATTAATACCCCAAAACAAACTCAAATCTTTTGAAACTTACGTTATTGGAATAAATGGGGTTTATAATTTTGGGAAGTATGGAAAATTAACTAATAACCCTATTTAATACATTTCCAAGTTTTGACTTCATATGCTCTAAAGAAGAAAATCTTGGAGAGATTATCTTAATATCTACCCTTTCAGGATATTTTGTTATAAGAATAGGGGAATCACAACAAAAATAATGAAATTCCTGTTTGGATATATTTTCAATATTTATATAATATGGGGGACTTTGAGTTTCTAAATAAGTTTTTAAATTCCTAAAATCCCTTGCCTGATTATTGTCTAAAAGGTCAAAAGAAATATTATTTGTTAGGTATTTACATATCATAAAAAAAACACGTAGGTAAAATTAATAAATATTTATATAGAACATTGAAACTTAAACTTAAAACTTAACATTAACAGGTTTTCTTTCAGCCTCAGTTATCTTGATATATTCTTTTTCCTTGAATCCAAACAATCCTGCAAACATCTTTCCTGGGAAAGTCTTACACTTATTGTTGTAATCCAAGATAGAGTCATTGTAAAATTGCCTTGAGTACGCAACTTTATCTTCAGTTGAAGTTAATTCTCTCTGTAATTCCAAGAAATTAGTATTGGCCTTTAAATCTGGATATCCCTCAGCAATTGCGAATAATCTTCCTAAAGCACTTTCAAGTCCTTTATCTGCTTTTAACTTAGAAGGTAAATCTGTTGCACCAACCAAAGACTTCCTAGCATCAGTTACAGCCTTTATGGCTTCTTTTTCATGCTTCGCAAACCCTTTAACAGTCTCAACAAGATTTGGAATTAAATCTGCTCTCCTTTTAAGTTGAACATCAATCTGTCCTAAAGAATTCTCTATTCTGTTTGACAAAACTGTAAACCTATTGTAATATCCTACAAGTATGAACATCAATAATACTGCTACTCCAATCAAAATCCACAATCCTATTACCATGAAGAAAATAAATCAATTATATTTATAAACTTAACTAAAAAGCGTAAAAAAAGGTAAATTTATATTAATTTTTGTGGATTTTGAGGAAGATGGGGAGATGGAGGTTTGATTTCGCTTATATTTTAATATTAACTATCTTAGAATCACTGTTTCCAGCATCATCTCTGGCTCTTATGATTATATTATGATTTCCTGCCTTAGAATAAACTTTCTTATAACAGATATTTCCAGGCTTCAAACTAGTACATAAAGACTTCCATGTTGGAGTTGTTGTGCTTGAAGATAAATTGTCTAAATATTCTACTTTATACAAGCTGGATTTGTCTTCATTTAATATAGTCATATTAAATATTATATATGTCCCAATTAATGATTTTTCAACCTTGAGATTCTTTATTTCAGGTGATTTTGTATCAACTTTTATCTTCGTAGCTCTAGATTCATATGTATTTCCAGCTTTGTCAATCATCTTAAATTTATAATAAACAGTTTGATTATTGTACTTACTCAAATTCTGGAAAAATGATTCATTAATTGATTTACCTGATTTGCAGGCTATTGTCTTAATATCTGAACCGTTTACATTTAATATCAGACTATTACAATTTTCTTCTGAATATTTAATAAAAAAATCACTTCCATTAGTATACTTAAGACTTGAAGGTTTTATTGTAGAAAACTGAGGTTTCTTTGTATCTACAACAAATTTAGTTTGATTAATTATTTTTGTGCCATTTGTAAGTGTGCCATTTGCTATCAAAGTATGATTTCCCTCTTTGAATGTCTTTAATCCTGAATAATTTTTACAATTAGAGCATAATAAATTAAATTTAAAGTATGTTTCTGGATTATCAGAATATCCTAATTTTGAAAAATTATAAGTTCCATTTACACTTAGCAAAATGCTTGTAGTATTATAAAATAATTTATTTGGACTTAATATTAAAAACCTCTCACAATTTTCATCAATTACTCCATCACAATCATTATCTTTGTTGTCATAGCAAATTTCTGTCTTTGGTGTAGTAGCATTGCATGCTCCATAAGCCTGCCATGTGCAATCAGTATTGCATTTTCTTATTTTTACACCCAATTTACACTCTCCAATATTTATTCCACATGAAATACTTTCCTGATTTTTGTCACACTCTTCTTTTTTACCATCCAAATTGAATATATTGACTTTTCCATCCCCGCAAGTTCCAATTCTTAAATCGTTTGGATACTTCTCAAGATAAGGGTTAATTATATCATTTGGAGTCTGTAGGTCTACAGGTGTTGAATTCTTATATGCATAGACTTGATTCAAGACAAAATAATTTTCACTGCTCCATCCAAGAAACTTTCCATTAAGATAATAAGAATAGAAGTTTTTATCTTCAATGACCTGGACAGATACGTTTGAACCATATTCATCCACCAAGTTTTTTTTAATATGACTATCAAGAGAAGTTCTATTTGTAAATATAAAGACCATAAATAAATCATAAATTGGATTATCTCCTTTTTGATAAATAGTATAATAAGAATCAATGAGTCCTTCCTCTTCTCCTGACCAAACTTCTTGAGAGCTTTTGTAATTCCACTCTCCCAAGTTAGTTCTAATATTATAATAGTCAAGAGGAGTTGTATTTATCCAGAAATAAGTATAATCAGTTATTGCACCAGAGCCATCATCACAGCTAAAATCAACATAATAGGGTTCATCACTTGCCATGTTATCAACTAAATTATAAATAAATTCGTAATGTTCTGTTTCATTGTCAATCATACTGACTGATGGGCCGCTATTAAAAGAATAAGTACAAGTAGAAGGATTTGATGTATTAATAGCTAATAACATTTCATCAGTTACATAATAATATCCGGGTTCGGGCCATACAATTGTTATAGTATTAACACTGGAAGCTAATGTTCTCATAGAACTTTTCATAATATTTGGTTCAACTGACTGATTAGGAATATGCTCCGCAAAACTCTCATTTGTAATATTCATAATATTACCTTTAGGTAAATCTTGGTTAGGAATAAGTTGGGCAGATATTATTCCAAATGTTAAAACAAATAAAGAAAAAATAACAATGCATTTCCAACCACTTTTTTCCATAGATTTCTTATTCTCTTAAACTTTATAAGGACTACGATATGAAATTGATTATATTAGGATAATTGTTTTAGATTGATACTAATAATCTATCATTTCTTAACAATTTTCTCAAAACTAAATAAATTATTTTTAAACAATAAACTTGTCAATTCCTCTGGCATTATATTTATAAACTTAACTAAATTTAATTAAAAACATGGTGAAAGTAGACAAAGATAAATGTATTGGATGTGGAGCATGCTCTGCAACTTGTCCAGAAGTCTTCGAAATGGGAGATGATGGAAAGGCGCAAGTAAAAGCAAAATTTGATGAAAAAAAGAATGCAAAATGCATAAAGGAAGCAATTAGTAACTGTCCTGTTGAAGCAATTTCTAAATAATCTCAATAAATTAACCCCAAACATTTATTAATATAAAAAGTTTAAATGGATTATGAGTAAAAAAGAGGATAATAAGAATAATCCCAATAATGAAAACTGTTTGATAAAGTGGTTTTCTGAGCTAAATAAAGATTCTGTTGAAATTGCAGGAGAAAAAGCAGCAAACCTTGCAGAAATTTACAATTTAAAAATGCCTGTAACCCCTGGATTTGTTATAACCTCTCCAGCTTATGATTACTTTATAGAAAACTCTGAGTTAAAGAATTTAATAAAAGGACAATTAGAAAAAATAAACTATCAAGATACCAACTTACTAAATGATATATCTGAAGTAATAAGAAATAATATAATTGAAGCAAAGATGCCCGCAGATTTAGAAGAAGAGATAATAGAGGCATATGAAAATCTTAGTGCAAGCGATTTAAGTGAAGTACACGGTTCTGCACTGGACATATTACATAATGCTCACGAACCAATTTTTGTCGCTGTAAGAAGCAGTGCAACCAGAGAAAATTTAGGAGAAAAGCAAGAATCTTTCCTGAATATAAAGGGTATGCACAAACTTATAGAATACGTAAAAAGGTGCTTTGCATCTCTATTTACACCTCAGGCAATAATCTCCAGAAACGAGAAAGGCTTAGAATATTATCCTCAAGGAATTGCAGTTATTGTGCAAAAGATGGTTGATTCTGGAAAATCTGGGATAATCCTCTCAAAAAACCCAAATCAAAAAGATGAAAATATAATCATCAAATCAATATGGGGACTTGGGGAAGGAAACTCATTTCAAGAAATTAACCCAGATAAATACATAATAAATAAGGATATGGAGATAATTGATATAAAAGTCGGAGAAAAAGAGATAGCAATTTCAAGAGATTCTGCAGGAAACAAAACAGCCATTAAATTAAGGGAAGAGAAATCTAAACAACAGGTACTCACAAGAAACGAAGTTATACGGCTTTCACAATTATCACTACAACTTGAGGAACATTATAAAGAACCCCAAGAAATTGAATTCGCGATTGAAGGAAACGAGGTATATCTTGTACAAACAAAACCCCTAGAAGTAAAAGAAGATGAAGAAACTATAAAAAAATTAACCAAAGAAGATACAAGCATAAAAGAAGAAAAGAAAAAGAATTTAAATGAACCCATTGAAGATACCAAAAAAATAGAAAAAAACCAAATAAAAGAAAGTAAGCAAATAAATACAAAAACAAAAATAAAACTAATAGTTGATTCTCCAGAATATTCGGAAACAAATATAAAATCTGTTGGATTAACCAGAATTGAGGGCATAATATCTGAATCAGGAAAGCATCCAAATTATTTCTTGGAAAACAGAAATGTACAGGAGTATGAAGAAATAATCTTTAATGGAATAAATGATATAGCAAAGAACTTCAATGAAATATGGGTAAGAACTTCAGATATAAGAAGTGATGAATTTCCAAATTTGGAGGGTTCCCCAAAAGAAAAAGAAGCAAACCCAAAAATGGGTTTACATGGAATAAGATTCTCTATAAAAAATGTAAAAATACTAGAAGCAGAGTTAAATGCGTTAAAAAGAATAGGTGAAACGGGGAAAAAAGTAGGAATAATTCTTCCAAATGTTACTTTAGTTGAAGAAGTTCAAAAAGTTAAAGAAATAATTAAAGAACTAAACTTTAACAATATAAAGCTAGGAATTATGATTGAAACTCCTGCAGCAGTACAAATGATAAGTCAACTTTGTGATGAAAAAATAGACTTTATTATATTTGGAATTAACAGCTTAACAGAAAATATACTTACCCTAGACAAGGAAAACCCCGAAACTAAAGAATTATACAATGAGATGCATCCTGCAGTACTTTATCAAATTTCATACGTAATAAGAGTATGCAAAAGGAAGAATGTAGAAAGTAATATTTACCTAGAAGATAAAATAAATAAAGAGATGATAAAATTCCTGATTGAAAATGGAATTAATAGCATAAGTGTTAATTCAAATTACGCAAATGAAATAGCAAATCATGTCAAAGAATTGGAAGAAATACTAATAAAAGGGACAGATAAAGAACCAAGAAGGTATATTCCAAAAGAAAATACCGAAGGAGAAATAATTCCTATAAAAGGTGTAGAAAAACTACACATCCAACAAGATCAAGAATAGTGCATTATAAATATTTATAAATATTTAATTCCTATATAAAACATGACAAAAAAGAGTGTGGAGAAAAAAACAATTATTCGTGAAGTAATTAGTGATAAATCTCCAAAAAAAACTATAATTAAAGAAACGACTAGTCAGAAAGCTCCTAGAAAAAAAAGTACAAGAAAAAAAGTAATCCATGCTCACAGAAATAAAGAAGTAGAGGATATTTTAGTGGATAATTTTGTATCTCTGCAAAAAGTTATGGTAAATTTATCCACAAAATTTGATAATCTAACTAATCAGATTTCAAAACTGCTTGAATTATTCGAAATATCTGCAAAAACTCTTGCAGAAAAAGATTTCGATGCAGAAAAAAATAACAGAGAAAACACAAAAATACTAGAGAAATTAGAGAATGTTCTGGAACAAAATAAAACTATAGCAAGAGGACTAACTCTTATGCACGATAAAATAAATGAGCCTCAAAATGCTTATACCCCACAATTACAAATGCCTAGAATACCTCCTTCACAACCACAACAACAAAAGATACTTAGACCTCCTCAAAGAATTTCTATGGGCGGGAATTCAACGGAAGAATTTCATAGACCCATCTCTTCAAATGAACAGTAATTTAAAATCGTTAAAAGAAGAACCAGATTTCATAAGATTTAGGAAATTGTTTTTTCTAGAATTTACAAGACAATTAATAAAAAATTCTTCTTCTGCGGATATATCAAGATTACAAACAATAGTAGAAAAAGAAAATGTAGTGCAAGAAGAAGACAAAAAAGAGAGAATAAAACAAAAAATAAGAATTAGAGAAGAAAATATATCCTCAAGATATGAAGAAGAAAAAGAAGAAAGAATACGTTCGATAATGCGTCCTTCTATTGGAATGTTTGAATCACAAGCAATACCAGAAAGTAATTTATTCAAAGATTTTATAAAAAAAGAACAATCAAGGATACAACCAAAAAAAGTAAGCCCAATACTTACAAGACCACTTACAATACAACAAAATGTCCCACAAAGAGCACCTCCAAGAAGTGAATATCAGCCAGACCCCTTCAAAAAATTAGGATTTTGGGTATATGATTCACCATTGCCAGAACATATCCAATATCTAAGACCCAATCCTACAAATAAAGACATTGATCTTTCAAAATTGAATCCCCTAATAAATGACCCGATGGTAAATGCAATTGAATGTTATGGTCCAGAAGAGAACGTCGTAGTAAAGGGGAGAATGGGGATTAAAAAAACACCCCTAATATTAACTAAAGAAGAAATAAGCGATACAATTGATAGATTCTCAAAAGAAACAAAGATACCAGTTCAAGAAGGAGTGTTCAAAGTAGTTGCTGGAAGATTAATATTATTGGCGATAATATCTGAAGTGGTAGGTTCTAAATTTGTTATAAAGAAAATGACCCACGAAGAACAAATGAATCAGGGAAGATAACTATCATTAAAATTTTCTAGATGTGTTGGGGAATCGTATTCTCTAGACACTGAACTGGCTATATCCTTTAGGAATTTTATTCTATCTTTTTCCATATAAACTTCTAAAACATCTTTATTTAAAGAAGAATCATAAGAATACTCAACGGAGTATCCTCCAAAATCATACCCGATAATAATTCTGTCTTTAAATAACTCGGATTTAATTGTTTTAAGTTCAATATCTCCGAACTCCTCCTTAAGAATTTCCCTTTCTTCTGATGTCAAAAAATCTCCTATATCCCAAAGAGAAGAATTTGTAATCTCCTCAACAGTTTCGTTTTCCAATACAATCTCTTCTGAGGTATTTAATTCTGTAGGAACCTCAACCACTTCTTCTATTTCACTTAACTCTTCATCAATTTCCTCTTCAATTATCTCTTCAAGATTATCTTCTCCCTCTCTAAGGATAGTAGATAAATGGATAATCTCTTCATCTTCATACACCAGCTTAACGTTTAAATCTCCCTCTTCAAAAACTAAATTTAAACCAGACAAATCTAGTGAAAGAGTTTTCTCTTTATCCCCTAAATATTCTTCTCCATACCCTTTTTCTATAATGGAGTAACTTGTGGTTATAACAACTTCATTATCTTTAATCTCTAAAGAAATAGTATTATCATTAACCTCCTCACCATTAACAAATACACTCTTTGGTTTTAACTCTGCTGTCTCTCCCTCTCCTAATTTATAAACATAAGGATTATCCTTTGAAACTACTCCTTGAATTTCTTCTTTGAGCTCAAGGGAAACCATTCCAGTCATACCAAATAAAGAATTTAAAAATCCTCCAGAAGTTCTAACGACTCCTCCAGTAACTGGAGCTAGATTAAGACCATCAATTAAATCCGCTTGTTCATCAACCTCTTGCAAATCTTCTACCCCTTGAACCTCTTCAATGCCTTCTAAGTTCTCTTGTATTAGTTCTTCATCGCCAATCTCCTCTAAAGGTTCTTCTTCTAGTGATTCTTTATAAATCTGAAGAACAAAATCCACTTCGGGATAAATTTCAACTTCACCTTCATCTCCATATCCAACCCCTTTTCCACTAATTAATTTATCTTTGATATAATAATTTCCTTCTGAAGAAGACTCGCTTAAAATCTCTCCTAAAACAAATGAATAATTTTTCCCAGAATTTTCAAATATAACACTAGAAGAAGCAGGTATAAATTCTCCTTCCTTAAGAGAAAGTTTCAAAACTCCCTCAAGAGGTTCCCCGCTTACATAGAATGTATCAAGACCAAAAACCGCCTTTCCAGAGATGCTATTGTAGTTAGGGACTGTTACCAAAAAATAAATTAAAAATCCTAAAACAAAAATCCCTAAAAATAGAAATAAAATTTTTTTATAATCCCTGACCTTAACTCCCTTACTTTTTTTTGGTTCCTCGCTTCCATGGTACTCCGAAACTACTTTACCATCAACTCTTTTACTCTCATATAGATATGGACCATAAAGTTTTCCATTTCTTCGAATATATTTTTTGTACGCCATCTTTTATATGTAATCATCTAAAACAAGGATGTTATTTAAAGTTTTTTGAGACCATACAAATAAATAATTATTCTGTAGAAATCTCAACAAGATTAATAACGTCCTTAACAATTATATTGCCTTCAACATTTAAGTAAGTTGAGATAACATCTCCCTTATCAAATTTAACTATTCCAAGAGACTGGGTATCGTAATCTTTCTTTACTCCTTTAGAATCCACAACAAAAGTATTTCTAAACCCCGCAGGATTTCCATTTATATATATAACAACTTCAACATTTCCCTCCCCACTCAAAACCTCTAAATTAGTCGAAAGTCCGGTTATACTTCCCTCCCTCATCATAACATATCCTTTTTCTGGACTTCCTTCAACCTCTAGTGCACTATTGAGGAAAACTGAACTACTGGATTCCCCGTTTAAACCAAAATTCAATAACATCTTATGAATTTGGACAACTTCTTCTGAAACCTCAAGCAACTCGTCAGAAGCGGTTACTACAAAAACAGGAGATTCTCCTCCATAATCTACTTCATAAATAGCAAGATTAGTTGTATCAATATTCTTCAAATTAACTTGTTCGGGAAGTTTATCGAATTCTACCCTTTCAACGGACTTAATTTTGTCTTTATCTATTCCCTGATTCTCAACAATTTCATCAACCACCTCTCTTGCCTTTCCTGACAATCCAAGCGATTGAGCAAATACTCCCGATGCTAATATTAGCACAAGAACAAATGCAACCAATATGTATGCCGTCCTCTTCCCCTTTTTCATAAGAGCATGAATAATTAAAGATATTTAAAGATTATGATGCCAGAATTTAAAAAGAAAAAACCATTAAAAAATGAATGGAAAACAAGATAACCCTTGAAAAAATAGAAAGATATTTTAAAATAACTGAGAGTGCTCTAAAAGAAGTAAAGAAAAATATAATAAAAGGTAAGGAACCTCAAGCAAAAGAAATAATTGAGATGGTTGAAAATTACATTTCAGATGCAAAACACTTCAAAAATAAAGAAGATTATGTAAATTGTTTTGCAGCCCTCAATTATGCTCACGGTTGGTTGGATTCTGGAGTAAGACTAGATATATTTGATGTAAAAGACGACAAATTATTTACAGTTAAGTAAAAACAAATAAAAACCTCTTATCATTAAAAAGTATAACATGAGATTATCAATAATTGGGATACAAGGAAGTGGAAAAGGAACTCAAGCAAAACTTATTGAGAGAAAATTCAAACTCAAAAGAATAACTGTAGGAGAAATATTAAGAAAAGAGATAAAAAAGAAAAATAAGCAAAGTAAAATCATTGCAAAATATATAGATAAAGGATTGATGGCTCCAAATTCAATAGTTAATAAAGTAATTTTAAAAAATACGCCAAAAGATAATTTTATAATAGATGGGTTTCCAAGAGATGAAAAACAACTCAAGATAGCAGACGATATTAAGTTAGAGAAAGTAATTCTTCTAACACTTTCAAAAAAAGAAGTTTATAAAAGAATAGCAAAAAGAAGAAAACTAGAAAAGAGAACGGATGATGAGGAAAAAGCACTAGAAACTCGTTTAAAATTATTTTATCAACACTCTCCAAAGATAATTAAACATTTTAAAGATAAACTCATAAAAATAAACGGAAATCAAACAATAAAAAAGGTTTTTTCAGATATTGAAAAGGCATTAAAAAAACAAAAATGAAAATTATCTTAAAAGAAACAGATTTTAACAAATTAAAAAACGAAGTAAAAAAGGCTAAAGAGGATAAGAATATAATCGTTTTTACTTCAGAAGATGATGAGCTTAATAGAAAAGTTGCTGAAAAACTACAAATAGACCTTCTTTTAATAAACCTAAATTACAGAAAAGACTTCCAAAAGCAAAGGAATTCCGGATTTAATCAGGTTTTAGCAAAAGTAATGAAAAAAAACAATATTCAATTAGGTATAAACCTTGATGAGATTATTGAAGAAAGAAATTTGAAAAAGAAAGCAGAAATCTTAGCCAGAATTAAGCAAAATATAAATTTATGTAATAAAAATAAAGTAAAAATGAGATTTCTTGCCCAAAAAGAGAAAAACACTAGAAATACTTATGATTTGAAGTCCTTAGGATTAATTCTTGGAATGCCAACCTGGATGACAAAAGAATTTTAAACACTTCTTATCTCATACTAAAATACTTTAAAATGAACAATCAAAAAATAATTGAATCTTTAAGTCCAAATGAAAAGAAAATTTTACCTCATTTAGGAGATAAACTCTCAGATATATGTAAAAAATCAAATTTAGATAATACATCAGTAATTCGTTCTTTGGAATATCTTCAGAACAAAGGAATAGTAAAACTCTCATACATAAAAAGCAAAATAGTTGAACTGGACGTGAATGGAGCACTTTACCTTAAAAAAGGATTGCCAGAAAGAAGACTCCTACATATATTAAACGAAAAACACATTATCCCATTACAAGATGCGCAAAAAGAAAGCGGATTATCTGATGATGAATTCAAGGCATCAATTGGAGCTTTGAAAAAGAAAGCATTAATAGACCTAAAAAACGGAAAGATAATACTAAATGCAAGTAAAGCAGAAATATCTAAAAAGACACTTGAAGAGCAATTTTTAGAACTCTTACCTACAGATTACGATTCTCTTGCTCCAGAACACCAATTAGCCCTAAAAACTCTTCAAAGTAGAAAACAAATTATAGAAATAAAAGAAGATAAAAAAATAAGCATTGAAATAACAGAATTAGGAAAAGAAATAGTAAAATCAAAATTGAACACACAAGAATTGATAGAACAAATAAGTCCAGAAATTTTAAAGAAAGAATCAAACTGGAAAGGGAAAAAATTTCGAAGATATGATATTACTTCCCCAGTACCAGAAATAGATGGTGGAAAAAGACACTTTGTAAATCAATCCATAGATTATGCCAGAAAGATATGGACTGAAATGGGATTCCAAGAGATGAAAGGAGAAATAGCCCAAAGTTCATTCTGGGTTTTTGATTCATTGTTTACTGCACAAGATCATCCCGTAAGAGAAATGCAGGATACTTTTTTTATAAATAAAAAAATAGATTTACCTGACAAAAAAATTATCTCTAAAGTAAAGGAAACCCATGAAAAGGGGATTTCTGGAAGTAAAGGATGGCAATACTCATGGGATGAAGAAGAAGCAAAGAAAGCTGTCTTGAGAACACATACAACCTGCTTATCTTCAAAAACTCTTTCAAATCTAAAAAAAGAAGAAATACCTGCAAAATTCTTTGCGATAGGAAAGTGCTTCAGAAATGAAACAGTTGATTGGTCTCATGGATTTGAATTCTACCAAACAGAAGGAATAGTTATAGATAGAAATGCGAACTTCAGACATCTTTTAGGATATTTAAAACAATTCTACAAAAAGATGGGATTTGATAATATAAGGTTCAGACCAAGTTACTTCCCATACACTGAACCTTCTGTTGAAGTAGAGGTATTTCATCCAGAAAAAAAGAAGTGGATTGAACTAGGGGGGGCAGGAATGTTCAGACCAGAGATAACAGTACCATTATTAGGAGAACATATACCCGTATTAGCGTGGGGCCAAGGATTTGATAGAATAATTATGGATTATTATGAAATAAAGGATTTAAGAGAGCTGTATAAGAATAATCTAACTCAATTAAGAAAAATTAAATTTTGGATGAAACAATAAAATGACAAACAAAAACGAAGATTGTATATTCTGCAAAATAGCAAAAGGAGAAATCCCTTCAAAAAGCATATATGAAGATAAAAACGTAATTGCATTTTTGGACATTAATCCAATATCAAAAGGACATACCTTAGTTATCCCAAAAAATCATTTCGAAAATATATTTGATATACCCGAATCAGAATTAAAAGAGATAATAGATACAAGTAAAAAAATATCTATATTATTAAAAAATAAACTCAATGCAGATGGAATAAATATTTTACATGCCAGCGGAAAAGAAGCACAACAATCTGTTTTTCATTTTCATATTCATATAGTTCCAAGATATAAGAATGATAAATTGGATACCTGGCCTAAAAGTGATTACAATGAATTAAATTTTGAAGAAATAATTAAAAAAATTAAACAATAAAAATGGCAAATATAACCCTTAACAGAAAAATATTTGAAAAGGAAATAGGGAAGCTAGATGAAAAAATGCAAGAAAAGATATCCATGTTTGGGACTCCCCTAGAAAAGTTTAATGAAGAAGAAATTGAAATAGAAGTATTCCCTAATCGTCCAGATTTACTTTCTTATCAGGGATTCAAAAGAAGCTTCCTTGCATTTCTTGGAAGAAAGCCAGGAATGAGACAATACGAAGTGAACAAACCAGAAAAGAATTACAGAGTAACAATTGATTCTTCTTCAAAAGATGTGCGTCCTTACACTGCATGTGCAATAATCAAGGATTTAAAACTAGATGATGATAAAATAAAAGAAATAATAGAGATACAAGAAAAATTGCATGTAACTTTAGGAAGAAAAAGAAAAAAAGTTGCAATAGGAATCTATCCTCTTGAAAAAATAAAACTCCCTATAACTCTTAAAGCACTTGAACCGGATTACATAAAATTCACTCCGCTAGAATACGACAGAGAAATGTCTGGATTACAGATTTTGCAAAAACACCCCACTGGAAAAGAATATTCACATTTATTAGCAGGAAAATCTAAGTTCCCAGTATTTTTAGATGCTGAAGACAAAGTTCTAAGTATGCCTCCGATAATAAATTCTCAATTAACTGGAAAAGTGACCCAAGAAACGAAAGATATCTTTATTGAGTGTTCTGGGTTTGATTTTAAGACTCTGAAAAAATGTCTGAATATACTTGTTTTGGTATTTGCAGACATGGGGGGTAAAATATACCAAATGGAGATTAAAGGGGCACCTGAAAAAATATCCCCTTCTCTTGAATCCGAGAAGATAAAAGTCTCTTTAGAGAATACAAACAAAACTCTTGGTATAAATTTGGATGAAAAAAATTTAAAACAACTTATAGAAAACATGGGACATAACTATAATCAAAAGACAAAGGAAGTTGAAATAGGCCCTTGGAGAATAGATATAATCCATGAAATAGATATTATAGAAGATGTTGCAATAGCCTATGGGTATGAGAATTTTATCCCGGAAATTCCAAGTATATCCACGATAGGACAGGAAAACACTGAAGAGATAATGAAAAGAAAAATATCAGAAATCTTAACCGGATTGAACCTCCTTGAAGTATCAAATTACCATCTAACAAATAAAGAATACCAATTTAGAAAGATGGGTATCCAAGAAAAACAAGAAAATGAATTTGTTGAACTTGAAAACTCAAAAACAGAATATAATATATTAAGAAAAGATATTTCTTCTTTCCTTCTAAAGAACTTCTCCGAAAATATAGATTCAGAATATCCCCAGAAGATCTTTGAAATTGGAACTACATTTGATATTAAAAACAAGATAAACGAAAGAGAAAAACTAGCCGTAGCAATAACTCCTGGAAACTTCACAGAGATAAAGCAGATATTAAATTACCTATTCAAATCTCTAGACTTAAAAGTAGAACTAAAAGAAGTAGAAAACTCCCCTCCACATTTAATTGAAGGAAGAACAGCAAACATAATCTTTGAAGAAAAAGAAATTGGTATTTTAGGAGAAATACATCCAAAAATCCTGAAAAACTGGAAAATAAAAATGCCCGTTTCCATTTTAGAATTAGAATTAAGGGATGTTTTCAAAAAGTTAACAAATTAAAATTAAATTATCAAAATATCCTTATCCAAAATAACCTTTGCCGTTACTCTCTGACTTACTATCCCAATTAGATTTTATTCTGTCAATTATCTTCAAAAAATCCTTTTTCATTTCCATCCATGTTTTATAAGAGGTATTTATAAAATCTGCTTCTTTTTCCTCAGAGAAATCTATATCAAGCTCAATTAAACTTAATTCTATTTTGGTAAGCTCCTTATAAAAATCAGAAAGTTTCTTTTTCTCGGTTTCTCCCAAAGTCTTTATCATAGAAAATATGAACATAGGAGAATTAACCGGATTAAGCATAAGTTCAACAAATCTCAAATAACTAGAAAACTTTTCAGCCATTATTTTACCTATTTCTCTTATCAAAAAGTCTGTCTCAACATCTGCAACTTTCTCTATTGAAAAATCTATGTTGAGTTTTTCAAACTCTGGAAGATTATATTTTTTTTGTATTTTCTCATAATTTTCCTTAAATTCCTTAAGTTTTGATTCATCTTTAGCCATAAGTGTTATTAATAAAAAGGTTTTATAAATCTGTTGGGATTGGAATTAAAATAAAGAACAGCTGCCGCAGTAGCTCAGTTGGTAGAGCGTTACCTTGGTAAGGTAAAGGTCCCGAGTTCAATCCTCGGCTGTGGCTTTTAAAAATATATACAACCCCAAAAAAAAGAAACAATTACAAAATTATTTTCTCATCCACTTCAATAACAGCAAGACAAGCATAGCTATAAAAAATGCCAAAGAAACAAAAGCAAAAACAACCCAAAGAAAACCAAAAAAACTTGAGAGAACACTTTCTTTAGAGATAACTACAGCATACAATATCCAAGAAATAAGGAACAATAAAACAAAAACAACTAAATTCTTTATAACTAAACTAAGTTTATACCTTGAGAATATTCTTTCAATTCTTGACTGAGGTTTTACTGAAGACTTAGACTTGCTCACAGATTTAGACTTAACAGCAGGCCTTTTCTTAACAACCCTCTTTTTCTTAGCCATATTATGTATAATAAAACACTATTTATAAATATTACTCTAAAGCATTTTTAAAAATTATAAGCTACTCTTGAACGGAATTATTTTCTTCCGGAATTTCATATAATGTCTCGTTCCCTCTCCAATCCATACTAATCACATTAGATGTAACTACTTTAACATTCTTGAAAGCATGTCCAATCCAAACCAAATATAACCTTCCTGCTTCCTTAGCTCCATCAATGCTCATTAAATCCAAATCTTTTCCCTTTACCACAGAAACAAAACTAAAATAAGTGAAAACAATTAGGAGAATAAGAAAAACAGCAACAATTTTATGTCTAAATCTCTTGAATTCAATAAATAACCAAATAGCAACAACAAACACCAAAAGTAAAATAAGAGTTGCGTTCACCATAAAAAGTTAAACGTAAGTTAGTATAAAAATATTTCTATAATTAATATAGCCCCGCCAGGATTCGAACCTGGGTCACAAACTTCAGAGGCTTGTATACTTGACCACTGTACTACGGGGCTTCCCTACCCAAAAATCAAATAAAAAACACTATTAAAACCTAACGATAAGAAAAATTTATATATCCTTATGAACACTCCAAATTTATGAAAGAAAAAAATACTACTAAAAAAGACAAAGATTCTAAAAAACTTGAAGAAACACTCATACAAGTGGGATTAAGAATTGCAAAAAGAGGAGAAGGAGCACTTTTCGTTGTGGGAGAAACAAAGTACAGCCCACTTGTTAATCAATCAATTCCTCCATTTAAAGCAGTAGAGAATCCAAAACTATTAGAATCGTTAGCCTTAATGGATGGTGCAGTTATAATAAATAAAAAAGGATTTGTTTCAGCATACGGGGTGAGAATAAAATCCACAAAAGTATTCAAAAATTTTGGAACAAGACACTCCGCAGCAATAAGTGCAGCAACAGGAGATAATTTAGTTGTTATAATATCAGAAGAGGATAAAAAAGTAAGAATATTAAGAAAAGGAAAGATGATAATGCAAATTGATGCTCTTCAAAGAAATGTTGAACAAAATGTATCACATGCAGTTAAGATACTAGAAACAGTTGGAGCAGGAACAATAGGAACAATAGGAACAAGCTTGCTGATTCCTACTCTCGGAATTGCATTCCTTCCAGGAGTTATATTCTTTGGTTCTGCATACTATTTAGGAAAAGAAATAAAAAAGAAACTTGGAAAGTAATCATATTCCAAAATATCCACAAGTTTATTATTTAAGGTTATGAGAAAATAAAACTTTTCTACATGTACAATAATTCCCAAGTTGACACATAGCTAATTTTGAAGCAGTAAATGATATCGGGAATTGAAACTTATCTGTTTCTCCAAAACCAACAGTTATATGTGGACTAAACAGAGAAGAATTATTATATTTGTCCTTATAATTTTTTATCCAATAAAGAGTTACTTCTTCAACTTCAGGAGGATTAAATAGCATAGATATTTCGGGTTCATAAGATAAAAACTTCCACAGCTTTTTCATTATATCTTCATGAAGGGATTGTATCATATCTGTCTTTACAATACTCATTCCAGAGACAATCTTACCAGTAGGTATTGTCTCTTTTTCTAATTTATCTACAGAAAGATTTATCTTTGAAAAATCCAGAGAAATATCTCTTAAAACATTTTCTATTTCAGGAATATCCTCTTCATTTACACACCCCATGCATAAAGAAATGTGGGGTAAACACTTCTGTTTGTCTAAAACAATTTTGTTTTCATAATCTTTAAGCAACTCCTTGTTAATCTCAATTGCTTTATCCACCATCTCTTCTGAGGGTAACAAAACCACATCAATTGCTATTTTTTTCATTAGAATTTTACACAAATTAAACTTTTATATTTATCCTATAAAAGGAGGATAAACGCCCCGGCCGTAAATTCAACCTAAGGTTTAACTTAGTAACAGATTGGTTAAAATTTAGAATTTGAATAATTTTTCATAATCTTTATGATCCATCCAATCAAGAATAACTGCTATAAGTTCAATTTCGTCTCTACCAACAGAATATAAAAGTCTCCAGTCTTTCCTCAAGTTATAAATCCAAAGATTGTCTATTTTATGCTTTTGAACAAGCTCTTTAGGAATTAATTTTTTCTTTACATTTCTTCCACAAAAAGAATTTTGGCATATTTCTTGTATTGCTTTATTTACCTCTTTGAAGAGTCTTGGATCTGATTTTTCTAAATATTCAAAGGCATTCTTCAATTCCAAATCAATAAAATTTACTTTGCATTCCATTCTAATTCTGGTTTATTTCTGAATCTCTCCACAAACTCTGGATTCCAGATATAAACAATGTATCCTTCATTATCATAAGCTACCCTCAAATTCTCTTCTAAATACTCCATTATAACCTGAAAAGTTTGCCACATTACTTTTTTTGGGAGATTTTTGAATAAATCTGTTTTTTTGTATTCTCCTGAATTATCCTTTATGAATTTTTCAACCATAAGGACTGTTTGAAGTGTTGGGCTTCTAGCTATATCATTTGTTTCAATGTAACTTTTATTCTTTTTTACTATTTGAGTTTCCATTTTAACACGAAATTACTATAATATCAAATGATATTACTATTTAAATGTTTCTTTTTATCAATTGTAAATCCAACTTAAGGTTTAACTTAGTGATATTTATCTATGAAAACTAGTCTTTTTTTAATTTATCCTTAATACTTTTTAAAATAAATTGAGAGTAAGAAGTAATCTTTTCATAAGCAGATGGGTCCCCTTTATATTTGTGTTTATATAAGCTCTTAAGAACAGGATAGACATCTAATGCTTCATCAAAATTTTCATTGTCAATATTCCTTTTTCCTTCTTTTATCAATAAGTCAACTTCATCAACATCTCTCTTCTTTTTCATAATCACAAACAGCGATATTAATAAGATAAGGATTACAAATATTGCCAAGTAAGTTAAAAAATTTGTTTCGGGTGTTAACTCAAGAAGTAATTTACTTCCAATATTATTTTTACCTTCTTCTTTTATAATAAATGATTGTACCTCTTCTGAACTTTGAGAGTTGCCATAGAATATATGTACTTTTAATGTATATTCTCCTGGAGTAAGCATTAATTCATCCAAAATCTCCTTATAACTTATATTTGTCTCAAGTGAACGAGTCTCTGTTTTAGTGAATACCTCTATATTTGTTTTATTAAAGATAGAATATGTTATCTGTATATCTTTGTTTTCATAGGATTTCTTCTCAATCAAATCAATATTAAATTCTAAACTTTGATTTTCAGTTAAATTTAATTGACTTAATTTTAATACAATATCAGAAGAAACCTCTAAGCAATTCATTTTTTCTGCTGGTTTTCCTTCTATTCCTGTACAGGTTCCTGTATTAGTACATGTTCTTGATTGAGTTCCATCATCTGCACATAGGCTCCAAGAACCACACTCCCAGATATATACACAGCTTATTCTGCTACCTCCACCTCCTCCGTGCGGAGGATTTACTGGAGTTTCATTTGCAGTTTCATTTGAAGGATACGTAACAAGAATTGTTGAAAAAGCAGTAGCTTGAACACTTACTCCTGTTCCGCTCACATTTGCCCTTATTTTATATGTTCCATTAATTGCAGGAGATAAGAATACAATTGTAGTTGCATTGGTATTATCATTTCCTCCAACATAAAGAGTTTGAGCTCCAGTTGAATATATTGAAATCTCGTCATTGCTCAAGAGCCAATAAGTTACAACAAAGTCCTGGCCTATGTCTTTATTTTTATTCTTCACAGTTATATCCACATTGAAATTGGTGTTATTAAAAACAGATGTAGGAGCATTAATGCTTACATCATTTGGACCTCCACCATATCCTGGAATTAAAACTTTTATTTGATTTGAAGAATAAATAACAGCATTTACAGTTCCTCTTGCTATTGAAAATATTTGCTCTTTATTATCCTGATTCTTAGATATTATTAATGATCCCGAGTAGGTATAACTTTGTGTTTTACTCAAGCTTATTACATCAGAAATACCCAAATCGTCATCAATTATTGTAATCCCTGTTAAATCTGATCCTCCGGAATTAATAACTTCAAAACTAACAGTATAATTTACATCTGTGAATGTTTGATTAATATAAA
Source organism: Candidatus Woesearchaeota archaeon (assembly GCA_964612685.1). Taxonomy (GTDB): domain Archaea; phylum Nanobdellota; class Nanobdellia; order Pacearchaeales; family GW2011-AR1; genus MWBV01. The sequence continues at coordinate 138,306 of CAZTCF010000001.1, read as the reverse complement.
ATACATTCTTAATCAAAGTTAATTGCTGCCCAGATTCATTTGATGGGACAGGTAAATTCATTGAGCTAGAGTTTGCCAAAATTTGTCCAGATGAATAAGAATCAATACCATATGCATGAGCAATTGATGTTGCATTTGAATATGTTGTCATATTTCTTGTGAAATTAATAAGATAGCTTCTTGTAATTGATTCTCCTGCTGTTAAATTTCCAATTGTAAAGTTAGAACCATAATCTAAATCTGTTATGTTAACATTTGTTGAATTGCTTCCTCCTTTGTTTGTTAATCTTAAAGTTACATTATATGAAATAGTTCCATTTGTTATATTTTGCAAACTTGCAATCTTATCCAAGACTAGGGATGCTGAAGTGCGATTGCTAACATTAACACCAGCATTATAACCCAAGGTATAACCCGTGGCATTACCTAGATCAAATCCTGAAAGATTTCCGTATGTGAAACCTGTAGTATTTCCTAGATTAAATCCAGTTGTGTTTCCTGTGCTGAATCCTGCGTTATAACCTGTTTGATTTCCAAGAATATAACCTGTTAAATTTCCAAGTGTAAATCCTGTTGAATTACCCAAAGCAAATCCAGTGATATTTCCATATACAAATCCCGTTGTGTTTCCTAATATGAATCCTGTTGTGTTACCATATACAAAGCCAGTTGCATTACCTAAAATATAACCTGTAGAGTTGCCAAGAACGAAGCCAGTTGTGTTTCCTAATGTGAAGCCTGTTAAGTTGCCTGTATTAAATCCTAAAATATAACCAGTATTATTTCCGTATACAAAGCCGGTAGTATTACCTAGAGTAAATCCGGTTATATTACCTGTGTTAAATCCCAAGGTATAACCAGTTGAGTTGCCCAATGTGAAACCAGTATTGTTTCCAAGTATAAATCCTGTGATATTTCCTAAATTAAATCCTGTGATATTACCATAATCAAATCCAGAAATATATCCTGATTCATTTCCAGCAATAAATCCTGCATTGTAACCTGTAGTATAACCTGTCTGGTTTCCAAAGTAGAATCCTGAAATGTTTCCTAATATGAATCCAGTATAATTTCCAAGTGTAAAACCGGTTGAATTACCAAGATTGAAACCTGAAATATTTCCTATTATAAATCCTGTTTGATTTCCTAATATAAACCCAGTATAATTTCCTAATGTAAATCCAGTTGCATTACCTAAAATGTAACCAGTTGAATTTCCTAAAACAAATCCTGTGAGGTTACCGTATACAAATCCAGTTGTATTTCCTAATGTGAAACCAGTATTGTTTCCAAGTATAAATCCTGTGATATTTCCTAAATTAAATCCTGTGATATTACCATAATCAAATCCAGAAATATATCCTGATTCATTTCCAGCAATAAATCCTGCATTGTAACCTGCTTCATATCCAAGAGAAATTTTAAATGAGTCTGAACTATTTATTTCAATTCCTTGATAATTAACTTTTGTATAAACAGTGTAATTTCCTATTTCCAATCCAGGAAATATACTATTAAATACACCATTTGATTCTGTGGTTATATTTGAAGAAGTGATTATTTCCTCTGTGGAATCATTGTAAATAGAAATATTAATTATTTGTGAACTTAATGAAACTATCCCGCTACTGTCATTTATTCTTCCTTGAATTAAAACAGTTGGATCTTCAAGATAATCTCCTCCTGCTTCACAATTTATTGTTAAATTAATATTATTAAAGTAAGAATATTCAATAGAAGAGTTCTTTATTCCATTCCAGATTATTATAGACCAGTTATATTGTCCTAAATCTAAACTTGTCCAATTGTAAACTAAAGATGAACCATTAGTTAATCCTGAAGTTGTATTTAGAAGAATTTCATCCCCATAAATCCAAGCAGTCATTATCTTTAAATCTAAATCTAAAACAGTATAATTTAACAATATAAAGTCTAAATTATTAAAATAAGATTTATTCTCTGGATAATTAAATAATGAGGATGATTGTGAAATTGTTATTGTAAAATTTATTGTTTCAGAAATATTTCTATTTCCTGCTGAATCAAAACATTCAATATTCCAGTTATGATTTCCTTCAGTTAATCCACTAGCAGCAAAATTAGTTAGAGTATTATTTTGAGTTGTTGAATTGGTTTGATTTAAAATAGAATCAATATAAATGCTACAATTTAAATCTCCTACAGAATCATCTCTAGCTGTAAAATTAAAATTAATATTTTGCTGATTTGTTAAATAATCATTTTCAGGGAAATCTAATTCTATTAAAGGAGATGAACTTGAGGAATTAATTGAGTATCCTCCTCCTTGTGTTACATTAAATGTTACATTTCCTGCTTGCATTGAAGTTAAATTAAAACAATCACTGCAGATTATACCATTCCTGTAAATTTGTAATTCATTTGAAGTTGTTGGTAAATTATAAATGGTTATCTCTGCTGACTTGTTTAATCCTGGGATACTCGAATCAATAAAAGCATAATTCTCTAAAATGTATACATCATCACTAAATCCTGTTCCAGAACCAGTTAATCTATCTAAGAATTTTATTTCTCCTGCAGAGTCATTTCTAACAATCATTTTGCTTCCAATTCCAGTAAATAAGTAACTGTCAATAATCTGGCTAATTAAATAATTTTCATCTATTTCTGCATCAGCAAATCTAAATTCTGTTCCAGCAATACTAATAAAATTATTTTCTTGAAAAGAATTATTGTGGGGGAAGTTTGGAATTACTGCATCAAGAAGAATTCCATAAGAATTAGTACTTCCTGAGGTTGTAATATTATTTTTCTTAACAAAATTATATTTTGCATTAGAATACAGATAAATACCGTAATCTGTAGCAGAACCTGAAGTAGAGATTATATTTTCTTCTAGAAGGTTGTTTCTGCTTTCTGAAAGATAAATTCCTGCATTTGTGGCCCCACTTCCTCCAGTAGTAATATTATTTCCTCTAATTGTAGAATATCCAGATTCTACTGAAATATATATACCATAGTTATACCTTCCTCCGGAATTTAGTATTGTATTATTTTCCATAAGATTATTATAACAACTTGTAGCAGCAGCAATTCCAAAATTATTTGTTGTTGTTGCGGAGGCTGTTGTTGAGCCATTAGCTATTATATAATTTCCAACAATTTCATTTCCATCTGAAGTTGTGCTAAGTGAAATCCCATGATTTGTTGTTGTGCCATATGTAGAGATATTATTATAGTAGATTTTGTTTGCATTTGCACTTATATAAAGATAAATTCCATGATTTGTTGTAGTTGTTCCACTGGTTGATATTTGATTATTTACTATCGAATTATTATTTGCAGTCTGTAATAAAATACCATAATTTGTAGTTGTTCCATCAGTTTTTATAGTATTATTATAAACATAAGAATTTCCTGTTGAGGTATATAAAGCAATACCAATATTTCCAGAAGAGGTGCTATTTGCAGTTATTCTGTTGTTTATTATGTTATTGTTTGTAGAAGAGATTAAATAGATTCCATCATTTGCAGTGCTTGTTCCAAATGTAGAAATATCATTATCTTCTACTGTGTCATAATCAGAACCAGTCAAATAAATTCCATATCCTGTTGTTGTCCCACTTGTAGAAATATTATTTCTTGCAAGGTAATTTCTTTGGGCACTTGATAAAGTTATTCCTGCATTACCTGTTGTTAATCCATTTGAGGAGATCTGATTTTCTGTTATATTATTGTAAAGTGCACTTACCAAATAAATTCCGTAATTGTTGGTTGTAGTTCCATTTGTGATAATATTATTTTTATTAATCATATTTCCTGTTGAAGATGCTCCTAACCAAACCCCATAATTGGCTGTTGTTCCATTTGTTCTAATGGTATTATTCTCTACAAGATTGTAATCAGAACCAAGAATATAAATTCCAGGGTTTGTTCCTTCATCATCATTTGGAATTATAGTATTATTTGCAATGATATTATAATTATTATTTAAATTTAGATAAATATGGTAATTTCTTGCTTCAGCATCTGAATAAATGTAATTATTTCTTAAAATATTATATCTTGAACCATAGTATAAATAAACTACATTCATATCTGAATTTCCTGTTGTTAAAAGAGTGTAACTTGAAAAATTGTTGTTTTCTATTAAATTATATTCTGAGCTATAAAGCATGAGTGCATAGCTTGTTGTTGTTCCTGTTGCCTTTACTTCATTGTTTCTAATTGTGTTATTATTTGATTGATAAATTAAATAAATCCCATAGTTTCCTGTAGTGCTTCCATAAGCATTTATGGTATTATTTTCAAGAAGATTATTTTGACTTGCAGTAGATAAATAAATCCCGTGATTTGTAGCAGTTCCGCTTGTATTAATTGTATTGTTAATTATATATGAATTAGATGTTCTTAATGCATATATTCCATACCCCGTGGTTCCAGCAGGATTTGTGTCTTGAATTATGCAATTTTTTATTGTGATATTTTCAAGATAAACTGTTCCAAGGGCAACAGATATTCCAATTCTTCCATTAACTCCATCTGAACCATAAGAAATAGTATTTCCTTTGCAATCTAGTTCTATATTACTTGTATTAATTGTTAGACAAGTTGCTGTCCCAGAAATTCCCGCGTTTAATTCATATTGTCCTGAGATATTGATTGTTATTCCACAATCTGGAACATTAGTCCCTGCTAAAACCTCATAGGATAAGAGTGTTATCAAAATTATGCTGATTAAAGCAAAAAAATACTTTTTACTTGTCATCTTCATCCTCCATAATAATTTTTACTTTTTTGTTTATGTATTCTTTAGGAATAATTACATGAGCACCAGTTCCAAACTTAGAAGCTTTTCTCTCAAGAATCTCAGACCCCTCAAATTTTACAATTATCTGCTTTTTAGGCATATATATTAGATATATATGTAATTTATAAATATTTTGTTTAGCTTTTAAGAATTTAACTAGTTCACCTCCCTTTCTAAGCACCAAACCATTTATTTCACCTCTCTGTTCAAAAACTGCATCATTTCTACGCAGAATTATTCGTTTTATATAGCTATGTTAAACCTAAGGATAAACGCCCCGGCCGAGATTCGAACTCGGGTTACCACCGTACTCCATCGCCCTAAGAAAATATAAGGCGATAAAACTAACTAGCCTGCCTTAGAGAAGGCTGGAATTATTATCTCATCGATTGAACTCCGGCATGATTTGAGAGGGTGGCGTTCTTGGCCTCTGAACTATCGGGGCATAAGTTATTCCGAGAGTTCTAGATATTTATATCTTTTGAACTATCGGGGCATATTTTACCTAAAATTAGATAATTATTAAAGCTTAAAAACATTATCTTATTATAAATATCATGAACAAAAAGAGGATGGAGTATATTACATCAACAACAGAAAGAAGTCTTCTTAAAGCATTAAGCTGGGAGATAATCGCTTTCTTGATAACATTATCTGCAGTTTATTTAGTTTATGGAGATATCAAAATGTCTTTGATGTTTACATTAATCCTTGCGATTATAAAAGTTATATTTTTATATTTCCATGAAAGAATATGGAAAAAAATAATGTGGGGAAAAATTCTATGCAAAAAAAAATATTAGTGTTTAACGTTGGAAGTTCAAGTATAAAGTATAGTTTATTTGAAGATTTAAAATTATTGGAGTATGGAAATAAAGAAAAATTAAAATCAAAAAAAGATTACGAAAACGCAGTACAAGAAATATTCCAACAATTTATAGATAGAAATATAGATGTTCTAGCACACAGGGTAGTACATGGAGGAGAGCTTAAAGAAACTTCAATGATAACCTCAGAAGTCAAAGAGAAGATAAAAACATTCTCTGAATTCGCACCATTACATAACCCAAAACAATTGATGGTAATTGAATTATGTGAAAAATTCCAAAAACCACAGTATGCTGTATTTGATACAATGTTTTTTGCAAATATCCCAGAAGTTGCAAAAACGTATGCTATACCAAAAGAAATAACCGAGAAATATAATATAAGAAGATATGGCTTTCATGGATTATCTCATGAATACTCTTCAAAAAAATTAAAAGGAAGAACAATTGTCTGTCATCTTGGTTCTGGTTCAAGCATATCTGCAATAAAAGACGGGAAACCTTTAGATACAAGTATGGGATTGACTCCATTAGAAGGAATCATGATGGGAACTCGCTCAGGAAGCATAGACCCGGGAATAATCCTTTATTTACAAAAGAAGAAATATGATGTAGAAGAAATCTTAACCAACCAATCTGGATTGAAAGGAATATCTGGTTATAATGATTTCAGAGATGTCCTAAAAGGAATGGAAGAACATAAAGAATGCAAACTCGCTTATGATCTATTTGTATATCGAATAACTAAAGTAATTGGTTCATACATCACAGTATTAAATGGATTAGATAATTTAGTTTTCACAGCAGCAATTGGAGAAAATGTTCCAAAATTACGTAAAGATATATGCGCTAAATTAAAATTCTTGGGATTAAAATTAAATAAAAATAAAAACAATGGGAACGATGAAAAAATATCTTCAATATTCTCAAAAATAAAAGTTTATGTAATAAAATCTGATGAGGAAAGTATGGCTGCAGAAGAGGTTTTAAAAATTTTAGAATGAAAAGTAAAATAAAGATACCTGTTGAAGTTTCAGCAAGGCATGTGCATCTAAATAAGGAAGATTTTGAAAAATTATTTGGAAAAAATAAAAAATTGGAACCAATAAAAAAATTATCCCAACCAGGAGAATTTGCTTCTAAACAGAAAATAGAGATAATAAACGGAAAAGAAAAAGTTAATGTAAGAGTATTGGGGCCATTAAGAGAATCCTCTCAAATAGAAATGTCTCTAACTGATGCCCATAATTTAAATTTAAACCCCCTGCCCAAAATAAGAATGTCTGGAGACACACACGGAACAACTATCGCATCTGTTAAAGGACCAAAAGGAAAAACAAAAATACCTGTGATAATTGCCCAAAGACATTTGCACTGCTCAGAAGAACAAGCAAAAAAATTAAAATTAAAACCGCACCAAATAATATCAATAAAAACATCTGGACAAAGAAAAATAACCTTCCATAACATAATTCCAAGAATATCAAAAAAGTACGAATTGGCATTACATATAGATACAGATGAAGCGAACTCAGCAGGAATTTCTGAAGAAACATTTGGAGAAATTGTTAAGTAAATACAATAAAATATCAAAGAAAGAAAATGCAAGAAATTAATTTTAAAATAATTATGGAAACGCTGAAAGATATTTATCCATCAACGGAAAAGACTACTCTGAATAGGATGAGAAAAAAACCAGACCCATTCAAAGTATTAATATCCTGTTTACTCTCCTTAAGAGCAAGAGATGAAAATACTGAAAAAGTTTCAAAACAATTATTTGATGTTGCAGAAACGCCTGAAGAAATTATAAAAATTCCAACAGAAGAATTAGAAAAATTAATTTTTTCATCAGGACATTACAAAAAGAAAACTAGAGTTCTTCAGTCTGTTTCAAAAGATTTAATTGAGAGATTTGATTCAAAAGTCCCTAAAAAGAAGGAGGAGTTACTAAGTATAAAAGGTATTGGACCAAAAACGGCAAATATAGTTTTGGCATTTGCATTCAATCAGCAGGTAATACCTGTAGATACTCATGTACACAGAATACCAAATAGACTTGGATGGGTAAAAACAAAAAAACCAGAAGAAACAGAAAAAGAACTTGAAAAAATACTCCCAAAAGTTTACTGGGCAGACGTAAATGCGATATTCGTCCAATTCGGAAGGGACATCTGCCAACCTGTTTCACCCAAGTGTTCAACTTGCCCAATAAACAAATACTGTAAAAGAATAGGTGTTGAAAGAAGTAGATAACCCAAAAATTACAAACCAAACTTTTATAAATCAATTTTATCTATCTCAAATTATGAAAAGATCAAGTAGAAGATGGAAAAAGGATGGCCAAATGCGTTGGAAATGGCAACGTAAAAGGCTTAAGAAGGAAAAACGTAAACGTAAGCTTAAACGTGGATGATCATACTAATTAATATATCTTAAACTATACTTATTCTTAAAAACTAAAAGGTTAATCCTTTTTTATGGTAAATGAAGGCTCATCAAGATATGATGCAATAAAACTAGGATATTTACTCAAAGCATATGCTAATGAAGATAATGGATATGCAAAATCTGAATTAAGCAATAAAATAATAACCGGTGAAGAACTTATAGAAGCAATAGATTATGCTAATATCACTTTTGAAGATACTGAATCCTTAGAAAAAAGATGTGAAAAATTAGAAAAGATATTTAAAACACAAAGAAAAGCATTCTTAGAAGAAAGAGAAGATTATCAAAATCTAAAAATAGAGCTAAAAAAGTTAGTACAAGAAAAAGAAGGCCCATTCATAGATAAGATAAAAGGGATAATTAAAGATTAAAAAATAATAACCTCTTACATAAATATTCTATGCACAAGAGTTAATACCCCTAAAAAGAATAAAATTACTCCGACCACTTTATTAAGCTTCTTTTCACTTGCTAAATTAGCCAATCTTGAAGAAAACATTACTCCTAAAACCCCTCCAAGTATTGCAAATAAAATAAATTTTAGAGGGAAACCCATTTCATTTATATGCCCAACATGAGATATTGCTCCAGAAAGAGCGATAAAGAACATAACAAATATAGAAGTTCCAATAGCATGATGGGTCTCAAAATTCAAAAAGAAAACAAGCAATAAGAAGATAGCAACACCTCCCGCACCTCCAAATGCCCCCCCTAATAAGCCCACAAAAAAAGCAAGAATTAATGCTAGAATAAATTTATTTTTAGAATAATCTTTCCTGCTAATAACTTCTTTGGAACTAACTTTTCTTCTATAGATTAAAATTCCAGTACCAATTGTAAGCAAAGAGCTAATCCATAAAAGGTTTGTATTTTGAAATAAACTAGAAACAAAACTCCCAAGAATTGCCCCTGCTACAGCAGGAATTGAAAGATAAATACCTGTCTTAAAATCAACATTATGAAATTTCCTGTATATAAAAACGGCAAATAAAGTTATAAACACATCAACCGCTAAACCAACTCCAATTAGTGCAAAGATGCTGTAATTTACAAATAAAAGAACTATTGGAATAAAAGCTACAATAGAAGAAGCTCCAACTAATCCGGTTATAATCCCAGTTATAAATCCTGCTAAAAGAAACACAAAATAGGACATCACCGCCATAATTAATACTATGAAAATGCATTATTAAAGTTAATTAAAAACAAATTAAACAAATGAATTCTTTATCACAATAACCTTTATTAACCAATATGATTTTTCCAAATGATGGTGAGCTCTATTTGGACAGAAAAATACAGACCTTCTAGATTCTATGAACTTGTTGGACAAGATGAGATAGTAAAAAGAATTGAGGGGCTAACAAACTCTATGAATATCCCACATTTACTATTCGCAGGACCTGCAGGAACTGGAAAATCAAGCCTAGCATTAATAATAGTAAAAGAACTTTATGGAACATCCTGGCGTGAAAATTACCTAGAATTAAACGCTTCTGATGAAAGAGGAATAAATATAGTCCGTGAGAAAGTCAAAAATTTTGCAAGAACCAAATCCATTGGAAATGTCCCTTTCAAAATAATCTTTCTTGATGAAGCAGATGCTTTAACACCCGAAGCCCAGCAAGCACTTAGAAGAACAATGGAAAATTACTCTGCAACATGTAGATTCATACTTTCCTGTAATTATTCCAGCAAAGTTATTGATCCAATACAATCACGTTGTAGTATATTTAGATTTAAGCTCCTTGAAAAAAAAAATATTGAAAAATATATTTTAGACATAGGAAAAAGAGAAAACCTTACGATAAAACCTGAAGCAATAGAAATATTATATGAAGGGAGTGAAGGAGATTGTAGACGTGCAACAAACCTTCTCCAAGCAACAGCCTCTATTTCTCCAAATATAACTCCGGAATTGGTTTCAACAATAATCTCAAATGCTAAACCAAAGGATATCAAAGTTGTTCTTGATTATGCTCTTGCAGGAGATTTTCAAAGAGCGAGAGAAAAACTTCTCGATGTAATGCTTAAAGAATCAATTTCTGGACAAGATGTAATAAAAGCAATACAAAAAGAAATCTGGAACTTGCCTGTTGAACCAGAATTAAAAGTAAGACTTACAGAAAAAACAGGAGAATCAGAATTCAGAATTGTCGAAGGTTCAGATCCATTTATACAACTTCAGGCTCTTCTTGCAAGTTTTGTGCTTGCAGGTTTAGGCAAGGAGTAAAAATGGAAATAAAAGAAAAAATATATTTCAATAAAGTAACAAATTATAAACCTAGAATAAACAATTTAACACCTTCTGAAAATATACAAGATATAAACCACGTTGCTTCTCAAATAAGAAATACTGCAAGATATGCTTTAAATGAAAAAATTTCTCCCACAAAAGCTAAAAGAGAAATCTCAGACTTGTTAGATAATATAAGACAACTAAAAAGAGGAATAAAAATAGATTAAAATGTCTCCTTGGGTTGAAAAATACAGGCCAAAGAACTTTAGGGATATAAAGGGACAAAATGAAGTAATTGATAAAGTAAGAAAATTTCTTGAAGATTTTCATAAAAAGGGTTCAAAAAAAGCAATAGTTCTCCACGGACCTCCTGGAACGGGAAAAACAACAATAGCCCATGTTATTGGAAAAGAAACAAATTCAGAGATATTTGAACTTAATGCTTCTGATTTGCGCGATAAAAAAAGATTAGAAGAAGTTTTAAGGCCCGCAATGGAACAGAAATCCCTTATTAATAAGGGAAAAATAATTTTAGTAGACGAAGTTGATGGAATTTCAACTGTTGACAGAGGGGGGTTGGGAGAATTTGTTGAATTACTAGAAGTATCAAAATATCCAGTAATAGTAACCGCAAACGATATATGGGATAAATCCTTAAGTTCCCTAAGAAAACAAGCAGAACTAATACAATTAAGGAACATAGATTATAGAATAATAAAAGAAGTGCTTGCAGATATCTTAAAAAAAGAAAAAAGCTTCATAGAAGACGAAGTTCTTACAAGAATAGCTGTAAAATCTAGAGGAGATTTGAGAGCGGCAATAAATGATTTACAAACAATATCTAAACTAAAGGATTTAACGGGGATAGATTTTGATGAAAGAAACAAAGAAGTGGATATTTTTAACGCATTAAAATATATATTTAAAGAACCTGCAAGCGATGAAACATTAAGAATATTTGATTCAGTAAAGACCCCCATTGATGAAATAATACTTTGGGTTGAAGAAAATATACCTAATGAGTACAAAGGAAAAGAACTCGCAAGAGCATATGATTTATTAAGTAAAACAGATGTATTTAGGGGTAGAATCTACAAACAACAATACTGGAGATTTTTAGTTTATGAAAATATCTTTCTTAGCTACGGAATTTCTTCTTCAAAAAAACAAGCAAAACCTGGATTTACCACCTATAAAAAACCCACAAGAATATTAAAAATGTGGATGAATAATCAAAGAACCGCCAAAAAAAAATCAATAGCGGGAAAATATGCACAATATTCGCACCTTGGACAAAAAAGAGCAATGAGGGAATTTCCAATAATAAAACAAATAATAAATTCAAACCCCGCAATATCAAAGGAGCTTAAACTAGATGAAGAGGAATTGGAATACTTGAAGAATTAAATTATCCATAATGCTCATTTAAGTTTAATTCATTTGATTAAATTTTATATACTTATTATAACCAATATGGGTTTACTAGTATAATTAAAAACTATTACAGATAAATTTCCTATTCTTCTTTCTCACTGTTTACAGTATAAGACCAAAGTTCTCCTGTTTTCCATGCATTCCTGTTTAATCCCCCCTTTAAGGATAATTGTTCCAGAAATTCAATCTTATCTGGTATTTGTTCCCAAACTTGGGGTAAAAAAGTTGCAGAAGAAGTTCCCTTTTTTAAAATAAATCCTTTACCCGGACTAACTCTCATGAGCAAGTCTTTTTCATTAACAGAATTTATTTTTTTAGGAAGGGATAAAACTGAAACCTCAATTTTAATCTTAGATACTTCATCTCCTTTCAATTTTGAAAACCGAAAATCATGAATTGCTGCATTAATTGCATTCTCCTGAACATCCCTCCACAATTCCCTTTGAGGAACCAATGAGCCAATGCACCCTCTAAGTTTTCCTCCCAAAGTAAGTGTCACAAAACAAGCTTGTTTCTGATCATAAACATCTTTTGTATGTTTATCAGGAACAAATTCTTTTCCCTTAAAGTAGGATTCAAGTGTGTTTCTCGCCAATTCGGTTAATTTCAAAGCCATTTTACCAGACATTACCAACATAAACATAGTTCAAATACTTTTTGCCAATACTCTCTGCTTTTTTCAAGATATCCAAAGAAGTTACTTCCTTCTCCCTCATCTTATACATAGGAAAAAACCTAGAAATATGCCAAGGAATATTCTTATTCAACCCTGAAATAAATCTAGCAATACTCTCAAATTCTTCAATAGAGTTATTTTCACCGGGAACTATCAAGGTGGTTATTTCGATATGAAATCCTTTTTCATAAGCAAGTTTTATTGTATCCAAAACGGGTTTTAATTTAGCTCCGCATATTTTATTATAAAACTTATCTTTAAAAGATTTCAAATCAATATTCATAGCATCTATATCCTTTCCAAGGAACTCTAAACATTCTTTTGTCATATAACCATTTGTAACTAAAATATTCTTAAGTCCTTTCTTTCTAGCAAGAACGGCCGTATCTTTCACAAACTCTGCAAAAATTGTAGGTTCATTATAAGTATAAGAAATGCTTTTACATCCAGAAATCAAAGCCCTCTCAACAATCTCTTCTGGAGTAGTCTTACTTCCCACAATTTCTTTTAATTGTGATGTTCGATGGTTTTGACAAAAATAGCACTTAAGATTACATCCCACAGTTCCAATTGAATAAGTTTTTGTATTTGGCATAAACTTATACAGAGGTTTTTTCTCAATTGGATCAATATTTTCAGAAACAATTAATCCATACACCAAAAGAAATAATTTACCTTTTATGTTCTCCCTAACTCCACATATTCCCCTTTTACCCTCATCAATTAAACACCTATGACTACAAGAAGTACATTGAACCTCTTTATCGGGAAGCTTTTTATATAGAATACATTCACGCATAAAATTTAATAAGCTTTTATAAGTTAAATATCTTATGAAAGAATGGTTCCCTTTAGAAAAAGAGAAATTAGAAAGTACATTAGATTTTCTCCTTTCAGAAAAACCAGAAATAAAAATAAATGAACTTCATGGTTTAATTGTACCTCATGCAGGATATGCTTATTCTGGAAAAATAGCAGGAAAAGCCTTTTCCTTACTAAAAAAAAGAAACATAAAAAAGGCGATAATCTTTGGTCCCTCACATTATCAAGCTTTCAAGGGAATAAGTTCTCTGAATAGCTTCGAGAACCCTTTAGGAAAGATAATCATCCCAAAAAATAATTTCAACAAAATACCTCGTGAACATTCCATTGAGAATCAAATACCCTTTTTACAAAAATTAGGGATTAACGAAATTCTACCTTTAGCTGTAGGGCTTATAAATGTAAAAGAGGCAGAAGAAATTGCAAAACAATTTATGGATGAGGAGGCAATATTTATATTCTCAACAGATTTAAGCCATGCTCTAGAGTATATTGAAGCAATAAAGAAAGACAAAACCACAATAGATATCATATCTAATCTAAAGGGACACCAGTTAAAAAACATAGATGCATGCGGGCTATATCCTCTTTTAATACTCTTTAAAATGTGCGAACTTAAGGGATGGAAACCCCAATTAATCGAGTACAAAAATTCAGGAGATATTACAGGAGATACAGTATTTGTTGTAGGATATGCGAGTTTTGCATTCTAAATTTAATATATCTTATATATAAAAATAGGTTAAAAATATTTAAAAAGAAATAATAATTTAAAGTATATGAAGAATAAAGAAAAGTTAATTGAGAGAGCAATAATCTTTGCACAAGAGAAACATAACGGACAATTAAGAAGAGACGGGAGCCCATATATAACGCATCCCTTAAGAGTTTCTGGGATTGTAAATAACTTCAAGAAAAGTCATAAAATTAAAGAATTAATTGCGGCAGCTATTTTACATGATACTCTAGAAGATACAGATACGGGAATTTCAGAATTGAGAGAAAATTTCGGGGAATTAATTACATTGTTAGTTGTTGAACTTACTTCAGACAAATTTAAATCAAATTGTTTAGGAAAAGCAAACTACTTATCTGAAAAAATGGGATCATCAAAAAAGATTAGCAATTGGGGACTTATGATAAAGTTAGCAGATAGGTTAGATAATATTTCTGATCTAAATATGCTACAAGACAAAAGTTTTGTAGAGAGATATAAAAAAGAAACAGAAGAAATAATAATTAATCTTGAAAAAAATAGGCAACTTTCTAAAACCCATAAATCAATAATATCTGAAATTAAAAAGAAACTTAAAGAATTAAATTAATAAAATTAACATTGGGCAGTTGTTGATGTTCCAGCCGTATATCCAAATCCAGCACTATATGAAGCTGTAGAAAGCGGTTCTCCACATTCTTCAGGAACACTTCCATCTGAAAATGCCTGACAAATTGAATCTAAATATGCAGCAGGAGATCTAGCACTACTAACCTGAACTCCATTTATAACCAAGGTTGGGCTTCCTCCAATATTGTACATCTCATTCAACTGCTTATCAATATTGAAAAGAGGATAATTTCCACTTAACCACTTTGTTTTATCATCTTTATTCTCTGAAATCTGGAACTCCTTATCTGTTGCAGAGATACACTTATTTAACTTTGTCTTATCTATCTTAACTTCGGTTAAACAAGATTCACCATCCCCTTCTTCCAAGAAACATTTCAAGTAAGGAATCAATTTATCTCCCTGTTCTTTCTGTATACAATACTGCGCTACCTGTTCCTCAACTTCTCCTGCAGAAGGATGCATAGCATAATACACAAATCTAAGATTGAAATCGATATTATCTCCCAATAACTCTAAAGCTGGGATAATCCCTTTTTCAGCCTGAGTACCATATGGGCAATGACTCATTACAAATAAATCAACTGTAGGTTTAGTTGTTTTAGGAATTTCTGTTTGAGTATTTGTATCCGTATTTGTGTTCGTCTCTTCTTCAGCTTCTAAAGGAATGAGAGAATTCGCAAAATACTTCCCGTCTCTAGTAACATAAATAGGTACACCCTGTCCATCTATCGAAAGAGTAACTAAATAAAAACTCCCTTCCTCTTCAACACTAGATACTTCTGCATCCAATCCCTGATCCAATGCAAAGTTAAGAAGATTCTCTCCAGCCTTATCTGCTGAAACAGACTTACCTGTTACAACACATTTGCCAAAAACATTAAAAACATTACCAAGAAGAAGTAAAACAACCAAGAGCAATAAAACAAAAGTTGAAACAACCCAAGGCTTATCTCTCAATGAATGTCTTTTCCTAGCTATATGTACCTTGTGAACATGCTCTGCGTGTTCATGATGTTCATTATCCATTTTGAAAACATGAAAAAGACATTTAAAAAGATTGTGGTTCTTTAATCCATTAAAAGATAATTAAGGAATTTCAAAAAAACAAACAATTAAAAATTAAAGGGAATTAAAGATTAAATGCCCTACGATATAATAACTGGAAGAAATTCTTCAGACAAAAAAGGTTTTGCAAACAAAGGATTAGCATACATAGGTAAAGGATATGTAAAAATGGGACAATATACATCTCTAAGCAATAAGATGTTTATGGATGTTATAAGAAGCCATGTTGTATTGGTTGCTGGAAAACGGGGTTCTGGAAAATCTTACACCTTAGGGGTTCTTGCAGAAGAATTGTCTAATTTGCCAAAAGAAGTCTCCCAAAATATAGCATCACTAATATTTGATACAATGGGAATTTATTGGACAATGAAATATCCAAATGAAAAAGATAAAGAACTACTTCATGAATGGGATTTGAAACCAAGAAGCCTAAAAGTAAAAGTATTCATACCCTATGGATTCTATGACGAATATGTAAGAAGAGGAATTCCTGCAGATGAAAAATTTGCATTAGATGTCTGCGAAATGAATGCTGAAGATTGGATTCTAACTTTTGGATTGGACATAATAAACCCCGTTGCAGTCCTTATTGAAAGAACAATAAGCAAAATAAGAAGTAAAAAAAGTTTTGATATAGAAGATATTATAAAAGAAATTGAGAAAGATGAAAAAACAGATAGAGAAATAAAAAACGCTGCTACAGGTTTATTCGAAGCTGTAAATACATGGGGAATATTTTCAAAAAAAGGTATAACCCCAACAAAAGTGACTAATTTAGTAAATGCAGGAGTAACGACTGTGCTTGATTTAAGCATATATAATTCAGTCGGAAGCTTTAATGTGAGAGCGTTAGTTATTAGTTTAATCTCAAGAAAACTATTCAATCAAAGAATGGATGCAAGAAAAAAAGAAGAGATCAAGGCTGTTTCAAAGGGACTTGAATACTCCTCTTATTCTGAAAAAAAAGAAACTCCTCTAATATGGTTATTTATAGATGAAGCACACGAATTTTTACCTCTTGAAGGAAAAACAATAGCAACAGATGCCCTAACCCAATTATTAAGGGAGGGTAGACAACCTGGAATATCTTTGGTACTCGCAACACAACAACCTGGACAAATCCACAAAGATGTAATGACTCAATCAGATATTGTAATATCGCATAGAGTAACCTCTGCAACAGATTTAGAAGCACTAAACAGAATAATGCAAAGTTATCTTCTAGAAAGTATAAAACAATATATGGATGACCTCCCCTCATTAAATGGTTCTGCAATTGTTCTTGATGACAATTCAGAAAGAATCTACTCAATGCGTGTGCGCCCAAGATTTACCTGGCATGGGGGAGAAGCCCCAACCGCAATAAAAGCTGAAAAGAAGCTATAGTAATTCTTTTAAACCTAAATAATACTATTTTTTAATGGATAATGCAATTAACACGGCAGAAGCAATAATCTCAGAAGTAAACAAAAAAGTAAAACGAGTATATTGGACGAACGAAGAAATAAATAGATATTTTGGAAGGCGTTCAGTAAACCAAATATTATCAAGTGGAGAAACTGGATTTATGAACCCTTGTCTAGATTTAACTCTGGTATCCTCACACCTAATGAACTTAAAAGGAATTGAACATGATTTGATTATTGAAGAACATTCTCCCTCAAAAGATTTTAACTTTGATAAATCAAAAAAAGTAATTAAAGATTTTGATTATAGATTACATTTTGGAATTGACTTCTTATATAACAAAGAAAAATGGGGAATTGATTATAAAAAAGAAAATGAAGTTTATATCTTAAAAGGAGGATACACTGGAAGAGGAGATATCCCGAGGTCATCTATAACAAAAATAAATGGAAAACACATAGACCCAGACAAACCCTTATATGAAACTTTTGGATATAGAAGTTTGCAGGAGTTAATAAAAGAAAAATTTAATGGATTTTCTTTAGAAAAAAATATTAGTAGATTAAATAACGATAACGATATACAAAATTTTGAGGAGTATAAAAAAAGAAACGGAAAAGGTTTCAAAATCGTTATAACACCTCAAAATCAACTCTAACACGTATTTTATATGGAGCAGTCTCTCCTGCAGGTTTAACGTTTAATATCTTTATTTTCTTCTTGAACTTAACAGCCTGTTCTTTTATTTTATCAACAATTAAATTTGTTTCATCAACCTTGCAAAAATCATAATAATAAATTTTAGTTCCTTTCTTACTCAACATAAATGCCTGTTCCAAAAAGCTCTCCTTTAAATTAGGTCTAGGCATTAAAATAAAATCAAATCTTTTACTTTGCTCTTTTAATTTAAGTGCAATTCTTTTTATATCTCCATTAACAAATTTTATCTTATTCTTGACCCCATTTAATTCCGCATTTAATTGAGCATATGTGTTTGCCTCCCTATTTATTTCATTTGAATAAACTTCCTTTGGATTAGAATTCTTTGCAACAACAATAGAAAATGGAGCAACTCCTGCAAACATAACTAAAACACTTGAATCTTTTTTTATAAAAGAAGCAACTTCTTTTCTTTCATTACTTAATCTTGGTGAGAAATAAGTTGTATCAATATTAAATCTAAAAGAACAATTATTTTCTTTGTACAAAACTTCCTTGTTTTTCTCTCCTGCAAGATGTTTTGTTTCCATTTTCCTTAATCTTCCAGAAAACCTTCCAGATTTTTCTAAAACAGTCTTAATATTGTTATTATTTTTCATAATTTCTTCAGCAAATTTTTTCTTATCCGATGTTTTTGTTCCATCAGAAAAGTTAACCACTGCAACATTACCAAGCACATTAAAAGAACGATGAATTTTCATAAACAACAAAATCAAAAAAACATTTTAAATCTTCCTAAAATTAAAAAAATAAATTTATAAACTAGAAATACTTCCCAAAAAACATGTTGAGAGAGGTGCTTTATAATATAGATCCTAATACTATGATTTTAGGATTATTGTTTATAATCTTCTTTGTACTTATACAACTCTTACTTGGAAGAAGTTTAAGAGATAAAATGTCTTCAAATATAATAGCATTCTGTGTTGCTCTTCTTGCTGTTTACGGTCTTAACAGAACAAATTTTGATATAAGTGGAATTTTTTATAATATAGGGATAGGAGACGGAATTATATATGGGGTAATTCCATTTATCATTCTCATAGGTTTAATTTGGATAACTTGGAAACTGGGAATATCAAGAGCACTTATGATTGTTGGAGGACTACTAATAATAGCAAGTTTCTTCGTTTATGAAAAAGCAGTTGTGCTTATATTGGGAATAGCTCTTGTAATATTAGGATTCATCCTTTGGATTAGACGTAAAAAAAAAGGAAGTATGGGTCAAGGGGGGAACGTAAATCCTCCAGATAGAAGAAACGAACTGATAAGAGCTGCAAAGAAGTTTAGAAGATGGGCAAAAAGACAATCAAATCCAAAGTTTGTTGGAGGATATACATATTTTATAAATTACCTCAAAAATAATAGGAATTGGGGAAATAGTGAAGCTGCAATATGCCAAACATTAGGTGTGAGTCAGGGAGATATGACAAATATTTTCAATAGATATGGAATAGTATAAATTCTAGAATTTCTATTTTTTATTCAACCCAAAAGTCCAGTCCCACTTTTTCAGGAAATCTTTTCCAGGTTCTTTCAAATCATATCCTAAACTTGCTGCCATAGATAAATTAAATGGAAGATTTTTTATTCCTTCATAATCTCCTTTAATTGCACCAACAAGATTAGATAATGCCAAAGCTGAAAATGTAGCAGCCCCCCCAATCTTAGCCAACTTATAGTATCCGCTCTGTTTAACTGGATCCAAGTTTTCTGCAATTACATCCAAGGCAGCAAATCCTAATGCAGCACCAGGATACCCAAGATTCAACCCTCCTTCATCTGGAACTTTTTCAAGACCATATTGACATAAATTTCCAACTATTCTGGATAGATAGTTTGCTCCATAAACTAAAGATTTTCTTAGCAATTTATTATCTAAATCTGATTTTTCTGACATACTTTTCTAGAGAACTCTTTATTTATAAATCTTTCTATTTGTTACCATTTGTTAAAAGTAACAATATCTAAACATAATTAATCAAAACCACCTACCTAAGCTTTTCTGTTGATTTTTTCTTTTTAATTCCTTTAATCTGTCTATCTGTCTTTGTACCCTTTCTTGAGAAAAATCATGCCTATCCACAAGAATTTCTTTTATTTTATCTTCATCAAAAGGATTAAACTCAAAATCCTGATTCAGAACGTTTGGTTTATAAAATAAAGCGAATATCTCTTGCCAATTAAATCTATCTTCTTCAGGCAAACCCAATATCTGCTCCTCAACACTTTTAAAGATTTCATAAGGAACCTTGTATTTTTTAACAATGTCTAAAGCTTTCTTTTGCCCTATTCTCGGAATACCTTTTGGATTGTAATCTGTTCCAACAAGAATACCTAAGCAAATTAATTGTTCAAGATTTATCTCCAATAAATTGAATACTCTTTCAAGTTCAATAATCTCTGGCTTTATTTCAACATATCCATTGTATGTTTTTCTCTTTCTTGAAACAGTTAAATTCCTTATTAATCTAGAAGCCCCAAAAAGAAGACTATCATAATCCTGACTCACTGAAGCATAGATTTTGGTGTTTGTTCTTGCCATCTGAGCAGCCTGTGCTTCTCCCTCTGAGGGAGCCTGAATAACTGGAATTCCCATGGCAATAAGCAACTCTTTGCTCTCACTAATCATCTGATCATCAAGCCTCAACAATTGAGAGCTATATCTTTTCATACCCTCTAAATCCGATTCGTCTTTTGCAACTTCATATCTTTCTCTGGCAGTATCTCTCGCCTCGCTTCTTTTTTTGTATATTTTCTCCTTTAAATCTGGAGCTCTCCCATCAAAAACATAAACAAGCTTCATACCTTCCTCTAAAAGATTAATATTTCTATAAAAAATTCCAGAAAGATGACTAGTAATTCTTTTTTTATTATCCATTAGGGGGGTTCCATCTGGCTGCCTAATGGAAGACAAAAATTGATAAAGTGCATTAAATGCATCCACACAAAGAGTTTTATCCTGGAGTTCTCCAGGTTCAAGTTCTCTTCTTGGTATTATATCACGGATATTTAATCCCATTTTATTCAAGATGAGATGTACAAGAAATATAAATATTTATCTAAGGATTACGTTTCCATCTCCAAGATCCTGAACAGTATTATTTGGGAAATAAGAAACAAAATCCTCAAAAACTAAAGATTTTAAATTTGAAAAATCCTCTTTACCTAATTTTATGCTACCTTTAACATCTTTTCCTAGAAAATTATAGGAATTTTCAACAAGATATTCTCCCTCATGATAGTGTCTTGGAGAGCCATACTTAATAACTCCCGACAAACTCCCAATTTTTTTAAGATGTTCTTTAATGTATGGAACTAAATGTGAAAAATAAATTACTGAATTGTCATTAGATAACTTTTTATTAAATTTTTCAAAAGTCTCGTATGCCTTATCAATATTCTCCCGAGAAGGCCACCCCGGAAGAGGTTTCTTACGACTACCATCAGGATTAAGATGTTCAATTTCTCGCTCTAACATGCTCTTATTTTTCATTATTTATTAAAGCCCTTTTTATTTATAAATCTTTCTATATATTGTATCTTATAAGTAGTAACATATAGAATAATTTAAATACTATTACATATCTTCAAAAGTATGAAAAAAATTATCAAAGCAAAAATGAAAGATTTACAAGAAATAATCCTGCTAAATAAGCAATTTAATTTGGCTATTCCTAATTTTTATTGGGATAGTGAAAAATGGATATCTTCAGAGATAAAAAAAGGGAACTATTACATCCTAATAGATGAAGACTCAACTTTGGGAGCAATCAATATTAAAAAATATAAAAAAGAACATCACATCCTCACAATAGCAATTAATAAAGAAGTGCATGGAAAAAGCTTAGGAAAAAAATTAATAGAATTTGCAAAAGAAAATGCAATTAACACAAAGGCAGAGCTATTAACTGTAGGTTCATTTATAGATTACAACCTCGATACATTTTACACCAAATGTGGATTCAAAAAAAGAGATAAATTAGGAGAATATGAAGGACATAAATATTTTGAATTTTTTATGAAGTTATAGTTTAAAGAAGTTTTTTATAGTTAAAATAATATATTAGTTTGATGAAAGCAACCATAATTCCATTAGATTATCAAACTTTTGATTACAATGAAAGAAATTACATTCAGATTTTCGGAAGAGATGAAAAAGGGAAGAAGATATGCATAATTGACACCTGTCCAATATACCTCTGGGCAATACTCAAAGAAAAATTGAGCAAGAAAGAGACAACAGAATTAATAGAAAAGATAAATAAAATAAAATTAGATGAGAATGGGAGGAAAACCAAGGTTGAGAAGGTTGAAATACACGAAAAGAACTTTCTTGGAAAAAAAGTAGAAGCCTTAAAAATATTCTCAACAAATTACAAAGATTTACATGATTTGGCAGACAAACTAGATTTCAAAGAAATTGATAAAAGAAGGGGATATGATCTAGGATTTATAACACACTATATCATTGAAAAGAAGATAAATCCTTTAGAGTGGTATGAACTTGAAGGAGAAATGCTTCACAACTCCAATAAATTTGGAGGAATTGATTCAAATCTTGATGTAGATTTTTGTATAGAGTTAAAATCAATTAAAAAAATACAAGAAAAAGGCAATAAGAATTTCATACCAAAGACACTTGCTTATGATATTGAGGCTAACGAATTAGAAATTGGAAAGGGAGAGATATTGATGATCTCTTTATATGGTAAAGATTTTAAGAAAGTTTTAACTTGGAAAGGAGAAGACAAAAATATCTCAAAGAAAGATATTATTGATAAATTTAAAGATGAAAAAGAAATGTTAGAGGGATTTGTAAGATACATAAAAGAATACTCTCCGGATATATTAACAGGATATTTCTCAGATGGATTTGATTTACCTTATATAAAATCTCGTGCAGAAAAACTAAAATTAAAATTAAATCTTGGGATAGACAACTCCCAACCCACATTTTCTAGAGGAACATTTTTAACGGGAAAAATAAAAGGAATTGTACATATAGACTTGCTTCGTTTTATAAAAAATGCTTACTCTCAATACCTTCAATCTGAAACTCTCTCTTTGAATGAGGTATCCAATGAACTTCTTGGAGAAGGTAAAATAGAACTAAGCCCAATAGAAGAATCAAAAAAAAATAAAGTAGACTGGGAAAAATTTTATGAGTATAACCTAAAAGATTCTGAATTAACATATAGATTATTAGAAAAAGCCTGGACAGATTTAGATGAGATAACCAAGATAACAAAAGAACCCCTATTTAATGTTTCAAGAAGCACAATGGCAAGCAACTTCGAGGATTATATCCTTCATAATCTAGATAAATTCAATGAAATACCCGAAAAAAAACCTTACAATCCAGAAATTTCTCAAAGAAGAGATAGAGAAAAGTACCAGGGGGCATTCGTTTTCCAACCAGAACCCGGTTTGTATGAAAAAATAGGATTTTTTGATTTCTCAAGCATGTATGGGAGCATCATTGTTACCTACAACCTATCTAAATCAACTAGAACAGAAGAAGAAAAGAATTCCTACGCAGGAGAATATCAAAAAGAAAAAGTTTATTTTTCAAAGGAAACAGGATTCGTACCAGAATTATTAAAAGAAATAATTATGAGAAGAAGAAAGTTAAAAGAAGAATACAACAAAAATCCTACTCCGATATTAAAAGCAAGAAGTAATGCTTTCAAATTGATTGCAAATGCTGCATATGGATACCAAGGATTTTTTGGTGCAAGATATTATTCAATAGAAGCAGCATCTTCAACAGCTTACTTTGCAAGAGAGAATATACAAAAGGCAATTAAAATATTCCAAGACAATGGATTCAAACCCGTTTATTCAGATACAGATTCGATAGCGGTAACCCTTAAAAATAAAACGAAAAAACAAGCACTTGAACTTCTAGATAAAATAAACAAAGAACTTCCAGGGATAATGGAATTAGATTTAGAAGGATTTTTCGAGAGAGGTTTATGGGTTACAAAAAGAACGGGAGACTTCGGGGCAAAAAAGAAATATGCTTTAATGGATGAACAAGGGAAAATAAAAATAAGAGGATTTGAGACAGTAAGAAGAGATTGGTGCGATCTTGCCAGAGAAGTACAAGATAAGATAATAAGAATGGTTTTGAAAGAGGGTAACGAAAAACAAGCAATAATCTACATTAAAGAAATAATAAAAAAATTAAAAGAAAGAAAAATACCAAAAAAAGATTTAATAATAAGAACCCAATTAAAAAAATCAATCTCAGAATATAAATCTATTTCCCCACACGTCATAGCTGCAAAGAAAATGAAAGAACTTTCAATTGTAGTTAATGAAGGAAACCTTATTGAGTATTACATAGCAGAAATACCCAATAAAAAATCCAAGCTAGTAAGAGAAAAGGTTAAGCTTCCAAATGAGGAGGGAGAATATAATATTGAATATTATCTTGAAAGACAAATTCTACCTGCTGTTGAAAATATATTTCAAGTATTTAATATAAATATAAAAGATTTAATAAATAAAAAGAATCAAAAGAAACTAAGCGATTTCTAAAACTAAACCTCTCAAAAGAAAATTAATTAAACTAACTCTTCTGTAATACATTTATGAACAAAACTGTAAAAATACTTTGGGTAACTTCTGGAATACTTGTTTTTCTTTGGTCTGCCTTCTGGTTTATAAAATTATTAGAAGAACCGGGAATTGTGGGGAATGTTATAAAATACACAATTGGAATTTATTTATTAGCTTTATACATAATAGTAGGTATTGCTTATTGGATAAATAGGTGGTTATATAAGAAAAAGACTAAAAGATTAAGAAAAAAATGGGAAACAAGGAAATAATTCTAGCGGGAAAGATAGCACAAGAAGTAAAAGAATATATCGCACCCTTTGTAAAAAAAGGAGTTTCATTATTGGAAATTGCAGAAAAAATTGAATCTAAAATAATAGAATTAGGGGGAAAACCTGCTTTCCCAACAAATTTATCTATAAATGAAATTGCAGCTCACTCAACCCCCTCTTATAATGACGAGACTCTTGCACATGGATTAATTAAAGTTGATTTGGGAGTACAAGTAGATGGATACATCTCAGACACTTCCTTCTCATTAGATTTAGAAAACTCTGAGCAAAACAAAAAATTAATTGAGGCTTCAAAAAAAGCCCTTGAAAATGCAAAAAAGATAATTGAAAAAGAAATTCAAACAAATAAAATAGGTAAAACTATTCAAGAAACAATCGAATCATATGGTTTTTCTCCTATAATAAATCTTTCAGGACACCAAATAGAACAATATAACCTTCATGCAGGAATAAGTATCCCGAATATTAATGATAAAAGAGAAACAGAAATAACCCCAGGATTATATGCAATTGAACCTTTTGCAACAAACGGTGCAGGAAAAGTCAAAGATGGTAAGCCATCAGGAATCTATTCTTTAATTGATTACAAAAATATAAGAAACCCAAATGCGAGAGAGATACTGGAATATATTGCAGAAGAATATGTAGAATTGCCCTTTTGTTCCCGTTGGCTTGTAAAAAAGTTTGGTACAAAGGTATTAGTCTCACTTAATCAATTAGAACAAAATGGAAACCTCCATCAGTATCCTCAGCTAATTGAAGTTGAAAAAGGAATTGTTTCGCAAGCAGAAGATACAATACTTATAGAAGAAAACGGAAAAAAAACAATAACAACAAGTAGAGATTAATCTTTGATATTAAGTTGATCACAAAGAATTCTCTATCTTTCTTATAACTTTTTTATCATTCAGGTCATAGGTATTAGTCTGACAATTAATTTTCCCAGCAGGATATTTTATCTGAGGCATATCAACACAAATAGTTTCTATACCTTTTTTATTTAAAAGTTTCTTCAATGAAACTGAAGCATTGTCAATTACAGCAACATCGTTTCCATTTTTAGGAACAACAAGTGAATTCAGGGGAAACCAAACCCCGTCCTGTTCTCCATCATATTCGATAAATTCTAAATTTTCTTTTTCTGAAATTAGATTATAATGGTTTTTTGAGTTAGCATCATTTCCAAAGAATTTATCAAAAATTAATATTTTTGATTTAGGAAGTAAAAGAGTAAATAAATCAATATGTGTATTACCCATTTTGCCTTGATAATATCCTGTAGGAGCAAGATGAACTCTTGATCCAAAAAATTGTTTACCATATTCAGAAATTAAATCTGAAAAAAGGTCATAATTTTTACCCACAAAATTATGTTTCTCAAGAAGATTATCAAAATTAACTCCGGAAAAAGTTTCCTTTAATTTTCTTGTTATATCTTGATAATAAACTGCATTATCCGAAACCATCACAAAATCTTTCCCAACATGAACATTTCCCCCATCTCCAAAGACATTTCCATCAGTCCCAATACTTCCCCTTTCTATATATTTTCCATTAAAATGAACCCAAGTATCTCTTGGCCATTGTTCAACTGCAGACTCAACTTTGTATCCTGCTCTCGCTAAAGAATTAATTATTTCTTTTTGACCTCCAATACCCGTTCCAACTGAAACACATATATTTTCCATAAAAATATGGAGAAAATAAGATATTTAAAACTTGCTATATGTTGTAACTGTATAGAAATAACAATTTATCCTAAATAACTATTCCCTTCTGGAACGGCAGCCTTTGCAGATTTGAAGAAAGCATCTTCTATTTTCCTATAAGCATCAATTGTTGATTTGGTTATACTTGGTTTCACTTTTTTAATTGCTCCTTCAAAATGCTTTTCTTTCACAAATTTAGCATCAATGGATTCTCTAAGTGAAAGCAAAGCTGCTTCTCTTGTAAGGGATTCTAAATCTGCGCCTGTATATCCATCTGTTTTCTCTGATAATTCTTTAAGGAAACTTTCTCTAGCTTTCTCACTAAGAGGTTTATCTCCCTCTCCAAGAGGCATTTTTTCTGTATGTATCTTAAGAATATTCAATCTTCCCTTAGAATCTGGCGCATTTACTAAAAGTATTTTATCAAATCTTCCAGGTCTTAACAGAGCAGGATCTAACATATCGGGCCTATTTGTTGCACCAACAACTAAAATATCCTTTAAATCTTCTAATCCATCCATTTCAGCAAGCATTTGATTTAATACTCTTTCAGTAACTTTAGTTCCCATTTCTACTCCCCTCTTTCCAGCAAGAGAATCAATTTCATCGAAAAAGATTACACAAGGAGCAACCTGTCTTGCTCTCTCAAATATTTTTCTCATACCCTCTTCAGATTTTCCAACCCACATGCTTAGTAATGAAGGGCCCTTAACTTGAATAAAATTAGCTTCAGATTCCTTTGCAACAGCCTTAGCTAATAAAGTCTTTCCAGTACCTGGAGGACCATACAATAAAATACCTCTTGAAGGCCTTATACCCATTCTCTTGAAACTATCGGGATACTTCATAGGCCACTCAACAGCCTCCTTCAATTCTTGCTTAACCTCCTCAAGACCTCCAACATCTTCCCAATTAACATTTGGGGTTTCAACCAAAACTTCTCTCATTGCGCTTGGTCTTACAACTTTAAGAGCATCTGTAAAATCCTCTTGGCTTATCACCAATTTTTCTAAGACATCCTTAGGAATTTGTTCTTCTCCATCTAGCTTCATCTGGGGAAGATATTTTCTAAGAACATTCATAGCAGCCTCTTTAGCTAAAGATTCTAAATCTGCCCCAACAAATCCATGAGTCAAAGAAGCAAGTTCTTCTAACTTAACAGTCTTTGTTAATGGCATCCCTCTTGTGTGAATCTTCAAAATTTGCAGTCTTCCATCCTTGCCTGGAACTCCAACTTCAATCTCTCTATCAAATCTTCCTGGTCTTCTTAAAGCAGGGTCAATTGCATTAACCCTATTTGTAGCTCCAATAACTATCACTTTCCCCCTTCCCTTCAAACCGTCCATCATGGTTAAAATCTGAGAAACAACTCTTCTTTCAACCTCTCCAGAAACTTCCTCCCTTTTAGGAGCAATAGCATCCAATTCATCTATGAATATTATTGTAGGAGCAGTTTTTTCAGCTTCTTCAAAAATGTCTCTTATTTTCTTTTCAGATTCTCCATAAAACTTTGACATTATTTCAGGACCATTTAAAAGTATAAAATTAGCTTCCGACTCATTAGCAACTGCTTTAGCAAGCAAGGTTTTACCTGTTCCAGGAGGACCATGCAATAAAACCCCCTTCGGAGGAACAATACCCAACCTTTCGAATATCTCTGGGTGCTTCATTGGAATCTCAACCATCTCTCTAATCTTCTTTATCTCATCACTCAATCCCCCTATATCTTCATAATTTATCTCGGGAATATTATCTTCCGTAATTTCAACCGCCTTAGAGTTTAATGCAACTTCAGTATTTTCTGTTATTCTTACTGGTTGATTAGGATTTACATTTACAACCAAAAACTTAATCTGTGAAATTCTTCCTCCCAAATTTCCAAATCCCATTCCCCCAAATAATTCATTTAAATTTCCAAAAACATCTTCTAAATCTCCAAATTCCTCCGACATTAAATCTTTTCTTCTTTGAACCCCTCCCAAAACAACAATATCTCCTTTAACAACAACTCTTCCAAGCAAACCATTTCTTAAACCCTGAGGATCTCCCTGAACCATTATTCCTTTTTGAGCAGGAGCAATCATTATCTTTTTTGCTTCTTTTATCTCTCCTTTTGAAATTGAAACAACCTCTCCTATTCCAGTCTTAGCATTTTTTCTTAAAATACCATCTATCCTAATTATTCCTTCTCCAACATCTGCAGGATAAGATCTGTCAACTATAGCAACAGTTTCTCTATTTCCTTTAATAGATATAACATCTCCTCTCTTCAAATCTAACTCTTTCATCAACTCGGCATCAATTCTAGCTATTCCCTTGTATGCATCATCCTGTAATGCTTCAACCACTTTTAACTGAATTATTTTTCTTGTCATTTTATTATTTTCTTATCTTTTAATTCTTCAAAATTTAAACTTAACTTCCCAAAGTCTTCAAAACATAATTTAACCATCTCATCCATAATCTTTCTTTGTTCATTCATGAAAGAGACTATCTCTTTAGGTATTGAGACAGCATAGCTATTTCCAACCAATCGCATCTTAACGTGAAACTCCTTGTTCTTTAGATTTATAAATCTGCTGTATTCTTGTTCATCAACAGGATGAATTATCTTTTCATTACACTCTAAATTTGGACAAACCATCAAACGAAGAACAAAACCATTTTTAACAGTTTGTGCTCTCTGCATCTTTTTTCCACATTTTCTACATAAAATTGTATTGTCAAATATGTCGTTTACCATTTTTCATTAATAATATGAAGCCACACGACCAGGGATTTTCTCCCCGAGTGTGGCAGGGTTGAAAAGAGGTTTTGTATATACCTTATGTATACACATATAAATGTATATTTAAATATTTCGGTGATTAAACTAACACTTTAAAAACCCTTTCAGTCTCTATAAATAAATGAAAAAAGAAGGTGTCTCTAAAAGCAGATTAAAAAAATCTTTGAAAAGATTCTGGGAAATAGTCTGGAAAGATGATAGTTTCAAAGGATGGTTAATCTCTCTTGTTTTTATTTTTATTGTTATAAAGTTCATATTTTTTCCTTTATTAAATCTCGTGACTGGAACCTCTCTCCCTCTAGCAATTGTAGAATCTTGTAGTATGTATCACTCTGGAAACATGGTTGGAAATTTTGATAATTGGTGGGAAAGACATGAATCAAAATATCAAACATTCGATATTGATAAAACAGAATTTCAGGATTTTACTTTAAAAAAAGGATTTAGCAAAGGAGATATCATATTCATAGTAAGAGCAAGGCCTGAAAAATTAGATGTTGGAGACATAATAATTTTTAATTCAAATCAAAAAAACCCAATAATACATAGAGTAATTGAAATCAATGAAGAAAATGGAAAATATATCTTTTCAACAATAGGAGATAACAATGAAGGACAATTAAGTGTTGAAACAAGAATTACAGAAGAACAGCTAGTTGGAAAGGCGGTGTTGAATCTTCTACCCATAGTTGGATGGGCAAAACTTGTTTTTTATGAACACTTAAGACCAGAATACGAAAAAGGATTTTGTGATGAATCAGGAAAATAAAACTAAAAGATAAAAATAATACTTAAATAAGAAGTTTTATAAACAAACTAAATTTAAACAAAAATAAAGCCAAAGGAGAAAATAAAAAAACAATGGAATTCTGTCCAAAATGCGGAGCAGTATTGATCCAAAAAAGAAAGAACTACGGATGTGCAAGATGCGATTATTCTACTAAAGAAAAGTTAAAAATAAAAACATCTGAAAAAATTGAAGAGAAAAATAAAGTTGCTGTTGTTAAAAAAGAGATGAATACCCTTCCAATTGTAGTTGAGAAATGTAAAAAATGTAATAATGATAAAGCTTACTTCTGGACAATTCAAACGCGTGCTGGAGATGAAGCAGAAACCAAGTTCTTCAAATGTACCAAGTGTGATCACACTTGGAGAGAATACAGATAAAAGAAAATATAGATAATTCTATACAATAATAAAAATAAGTTATTAGTTAAAGAAATAAGCAAATCTAAAGCATATAATCTTAGAAGAGATAATAGAAACTGGAAAATGTTGCAAGCTTGGATTTAAAAAATAAAAAAATGACCCCGATGGGATTTGAACCCACGACACCTAGATTAAGAGTCTAGTGCTCTAACCAGGCTGAGCTACGGAGTCATAATCATAAGTCTGGTACAAAAAACATAGAATAATTTTATTTAAAAAACTTCTTAATCACTATTTAAACATATATTTGTGCGATTAGCCCAATTTATGAATAATTCTCTTAAACATCTAGCTTGATCAATATTATCTACATTATGTCCAGTATAATCTACCCAAATTGGAGTACGTTGATGGCCAAATTTCTTCAGCCCCTCATCCAAAAAATCTCTTATACTCATTTCACTTAAAGCTAAATCGCATGCATCTCCTGGAACGCATATTGCATGAACTAACCAACTTCCTTCTGCAAACTGGTAAGGCATCTGATTATATTTTTTATCCATATAAGATAAATAAGATCTCACTATCTCAATTCCTTCTTCTTTAAATACAGCATATGCATGTTCGCCAATCTCTTTTTTTCTTGCCAACAAACCAAGATTTCCATCAAGAATAGCATGAAAATTATAATTGCTTCCAGAGGACGAAATTTCTCTTGGAGAGATAACAGGAATCTCATAAACATATTTCCTCATGGATAACCCTAATTCAAAGTATTAATAAAAATTATTGTGATATATAATAATTCTAATCATTCTCTTCATTTTCACTTTCTTCATCAGAATCTCCATTCTTTAGCTTATCCCAATATTCTGTTCTTTCAAGATTTGCATAGAAATGGCTTTTACCTTCTTTTCTTAACTTCCAATAAAGTATATTTCCATTAACAGTAGCAATCCGTCTACCAACCTTAAAAAGAGCTCTCTTTGCTGCACTGATTGCCTGAGGCTTCGATTTTTTATCCTTAAGCCTAGCTTCCTCTTCCTTTTTCCATTTAAGCACCTCATTCATCTCTTCCTGAGCTTCTTTATACTTCTCGTCTATCTCTTTAACTGTTAAAGGAGGAAACTTTATCCCCTTATAATTACCGCCAACCATAAATAAAAAAAAGAATAAGAGTTAATAAAAATTACTATTAAAATTACAATCGTTTCATTCCATTGAACTTGGGGCGGTTAGCAATCACCTCACTAATGCCTTAACGTATAAGCTTTTGAATATTTTCAATAGCCTCTGCAACTTCAATTCCCTTCTTAGTTAGTTTTATTACCTTTATTCGCCCTCTTTTTTCAAAATCAACCAACTTAAGTTCTTCTAAAGTCTGCAGAATCTTTACTGCATGGCTGTAAGTGCAATCCACTTCTTTAGCCAAAATACTACCGTACCTCATCCTAGTATTCTTTTTCAAAGAAACAAGCATTAAAGCGGGTTTCCTTCGAAAAAAGATATCAAAGTTATCTTTTATTTCTGTTTCCATTTTTGAGGTGTCCTATTTAAAGTATATATCCAGACAATATCATCCTTTTAAATGTTTTGCAATGTATATATTCACTACAGTGTTTTGATGAAAATTTCAACATTTTTTAATTACAACAAAATATAAATACAATAAAAAATTAACACTATTAAGATGGGTGAAGAATTATCAGACAGATTAAGGATTTCTATGAAATTTGAAAGAATGATGGGACATTCTCATGAGGAACTAATGGAAATTGGAAGACAACCCCGTCAAGCGCCTATGCTAAATGAAAAGAATAGTAAGGTTATAGGATATTTTACATATGATCATAACAACAAAAAAATAAAATACACTCCCACTAAAGAATATAAAGAAGAGACAACCCCAAAATAAAAACCCTTATTAACTAATTCTTATTTTATTAAAAATGAGCAAACCAAAAAAAGAAAACAAGAAATTAAGAATTTTAGCAGTAGGAGATATACACGGAGATTCAAAATTTGCAGAGAAAATGGCAAAAAAAGCAAAAAATGAAAAAGTGGATTTAGTAATAATTGCAGGAGATTTAACTTTCCTGGAAAGTTCAACAAAAAATTTAATCAGCCCATTTATTAAAGAGAAAAAAGAAGTCATCTTAATACCAGGAAATCATGAAACAATGTCCACAATAAATACCTTAACACAAATTTATCCTGGAACAAGACATGTACATGGATACTCGATAAAAAAAGGAGACATTGGAATATTCGGTTCTGGATATGAATCCTCCACAGGACCATTTTTCATTGAAGATGAAGAGATATTCAAAATTCTAAAAAAAGGAAATGAAAAGATAAAGGATCTAAAGAAAAAGATAATGGTTACACATGCACATCCTAAAGGGAGCATAGCAGAATTCTCTGGTTTCCCTGGTTCAAAGGCAGTAAAAAAAGCAGTAGAAGAATTCAAACCAGATATTTTGATATCTGCCCACATTCACGAAGCAGGGGGATTACAAGAAAAAATAGGTAAAACAAAGGTATTTCATGTTGGAAGAAAGCCCACAATCTTTGAAATCTAAGTACACAAAATTTATAAAAACACAAAAAACACACTAATTCTAATAAAAATGAAAAGAAAGCAAGAAAAATCAAAGGAAGAAATAGCCGCAGAAGGGAATTTTAGAGTAGATAAAAGCGACTTAAAATATGCAACAGAAAAAGAAGTTAAAAATCCTCTACCTAAAGAGGACATTCTAAAAAATATAACTGAGAAAAAAGTTAAAGAAATACCAAAAGAAGTTATAGAAAGTATAGGAAAAAGAACAATTAATAAAAATCATAAGAAACCTGCAAAAAGACAACTGGAGAAAATTGAGAAATTTACCGTAATAAAAAAGAAATACAAAAAATCAAAGAAAGCTCAAGAATATTCTCCTCCAAAATTTAAATTGAAAGAAAAAGGTTATGAATTAATAATAACAGAGAAACCACAAGCAGCACTTAAGATTGCAAGCGCATTGGGAAATTCTGTTCAAAAAAATTTCAATAAAGTTCCATACTATGAAGTTGAAAGAAATAAAAAGAAAATATTTGTTGCATGCGCAGTAGGACATTTATTTACACTAAAACAAAAAAATGGAGGATATCAAATACCTGTATTTGATATTGGGTGGGTTCCAAATTTTCTTGCAAAGAAGGGAGATTTTACAAAAAGATATTATGATTCAATACTCAAGCTTGCAAAAGAATCTGCATCAATAACCATAGCAACAGATTATGACATAGAGGGGGAAGTAATTGGTTTAAACATTATAAGATATCTATGTAATCAGCAGGATGCATCACGTATGAAGTTCTCAACCCTAACAAAAACGGAATTAGAGCAAGCTTATGATAATAAACACAATACTATAAATTGGGGACATGCAATTGCAGGAGAAACAAGACATTATTTAGATTGGTTTTATGGTATAAATTTATCAAGAGCATTAATGAATTCAATAAAAACAACTGGAAAATTCAAGATAATGTCAATAGGAAGAGTTCAGGGACCCGCACTAAATTTAATAGTAAAAAAAGAAAAGGAAATACTTGCATTTAAATCAAAACCATATTGGCAAATATTCATAAATGTATCAAATAAAAAAAATAAAATAGAATTAAAATACATAAAAGATATCTTCAATAAAGCGCAATTAAACAGATTTGAGGATTTAAAAGGAAAAGAGGTATCACTTGAAACAATAAAGAAACAAGAATCACTTCCTCCCCCCTCCCCATTTAATTTAACAACTCTTCAAACAGAAGCTTACAAATTTTACGGAATAACCCCGTCAAAAACTCTACAAATAGCTCAATCTCTTTATTTAGCTGGATTAATTTCTTACCCAAGAACCTCATCACAAAAACTACCAGAATCAATTGGATATAAAGAGATACTAAAAAAACTTGCAAAAGATTTCAAGGCAGAAAAACTAATAGCAAGAGATAAACCCGTAGAAGGAAGTAAAAGTGATCCTGCTCACCCTTCAATTTATCCAACAGGAAATACCCAAATTCTTTCAGGAGAAGAAGATAAGATTTACAAATTAATTGTAAAAAGATTCCTAAGCCTATTTTGTGAAGATGCACTTATTGATAACAAAACAGTAAAGGCAACACTTAATGATTTGATATTCTCAAAGAAAGGGCAATCTATATCTAGAAAATCCTGGTTGGAAATTTATCCAAGCAAACTAAAAGAAGAAGAAATCCCAGATATGGAAGGAAGGGGAGAAATAATCGATTCAAGAATAGAACAAAAAGAAACTCAGCCCCCAAAAAGATTTTCACCTGCTTCAATTATCTCGGAACTTGAAAAAAGAAATCTGGGTACAAAGGCAACTAGATCGTCAATTGTAGAAACCTTGTATGATAGAGGATATGTTGAGGGACAAAGTATTCAAGCAACTCCTTTAGGAATATCCTTAATAAACACATTGGATAAATATTCTCCAATAATAATCGACGAAAAATTAACCAGAGATTTCGAGTTAGAAATGGATAACATTCAAAGAATGCATGACAAGAAAAAACAAGAAAAAAAAGAAGAAGAGATAATTGAAAAAGCTAAGATAACAATAACTAATATCTCCAAAGATTTTGAAAAACACCAAAATAAAGTGGGTATCGAACTTGTAGATGCAAACACAGAATATAGAGAACAACAAAAAAGAGAAAATGCAATAATAAAATGTCCAAAATGTGGAAAGGGGGATTTATCAATAAATTATTCAAAAAAGACAAGAAGATTTTTTGTGAGTTGTAATGCTTATCCTGATTGTAAAAATACTTACAGTCTTCCCCCAAATGGGCAGATAAAAAAAGCAGACAAAAATTGTGAAGAATGCAATTGGCCAATGTTAATGAGACTCACTAAGGGGAAAAGACCTTGGACTTTCTGTTTTAACCCACAATGTCCAACAAATAAGGCATGGGTTGCAAAGTCAAATTCAAAAAAAGAAGAATTAAGCTCAGAAACAAAAGAAGAATAATTAAATCTTCACAAACTCATTCAAAGATTTCTGTTCTTTCTTTTCTCTCAACAATTTACTTTTATTAAGAATCTCTGAAAAATCAAAATTATATTTTATCTTTCCAATTTTCTTTACACTCTCAACAAGCTCCTCTCTAGATGTAAACCTCATCGATCTTCTTAATGCTTTTTTAACAGATTCCCTTACAACCCAAACCCCAAGAGCAGCCCAATAACTCGGGGTTTCAACTCTTAAGGCAATTACACTGGCCTGCCTTTTTATAGAATTTAAGTATTCAAGAACAGCAAAACGTGAAGCATAATATCCTCCTGCAGTATCAAAAGCATATTCCTTTCTCCCATGATATCCCTCAATATCTGTTGAAGCTTTTATTTCCTGTCCTGGATTCCAAGAACTATGAGGTAAATACATTTCGAACAACTCATAACTCCATACGCTTGGAAACATAAGTAAAATATATTGATTACCCATAAACTCCCCATAAAACAATTGATAATCATCTATCCAGGGGTAATTCCTAACATTCTTCAAAAATTGTTTACCAAGCATGTCATCAGTAGCAGTAATGCTCCACCTTGTGGGAACCAATTTCTTATTCTTCTTAAGCCCCATAACTCCCACACTCAATATCTTACTCAAAGTATATTCATTAAATTCATTTTTATACAAATACTCTATTGCATCTGAAGCTTTAATTTCATCATTAATGACTTTATCAACTTTCTTATCAATTTTTACATTCCCGGTTATCTCAACATTTTTCAATCCTGCCCTCATACCATGGGGAGTTAGAATTTTATCTTTTTCACGACCTACAATAAGTCTGTTCTTTAATTCAATCTCAACGTCAACTTGTCTAGAAGATATTGCAACGTCCTTAGCAACTTCTACAAATTTTTTGTTGAGTCTTATATCACTAACTTTTGCTTGAAACCTAGAATTAAGAAGCCCATTTCTTAAACTCATTACCTCTTCTATATTAAGATTATTATCTGCCCAATATTTTGCATCATCATATAGCCAAGAGTTTTCATCTTTATTTAATGGGCTTAAAATACCAACATTAACTAAGGGATATTTCAACTTGGAACCGATAAAAACACTGGGGGGAGAAATTGAATCAACTCGAGATATCTTACTAAAATCTTTTATTTTGAATCCAACATCTGCAACTTTTTTTATTGATTCAAATTTTATACTTCCTTCCATAATAGATTTAATAATCATCCACTTTAAATTGATTTGTAACTACTTAATAAATTACAACAATATTCTCTTAAAAATACATAATATATTTAAACCAAAAAAGGATAATAGTATAATGACAAAAAAAGAAGCTCAAAAAGAGATGACAAAAGAGCAAATTAAAGAAAAATTAGAGAAATTTAAAACAGATTCTGAAAAGATAAAGTACTTACAATCCATTGAACCCAAAGTAGGTATGCTCAAACTTAATGAAAAAAAGGCATACTACGAAACCCTTGCAGGATTATATCTTAAAAAAGAAGATTTAGAAAACGCTGCAGAATATTATCATAAAGCGGGAATAGAAAGCAAAGCAAATGCATTATGGAGAAGTATGGGAGATGTAGAAATGGCTTATAATGAACCAGTAAGTGCAAGAGTACATTACAAGAAAGCAAACGAGTCTGAAAAAGAAAAACAAGCAATAGATAAACAAAAAAGAATGTCTTTAGAGGGTATGCTTAATTTAATACTCGCATTTTTAACATTTTTCTTCTCGTTTATATTCTTATCTGGAAGAATAACTGGAAATGCAATATCAGACTCATCATTCACTACATCGAGTATAATTGGAATAGGCTTATTTGTTCTAGGCCTTATTGTGTTATTTATAAACTCCGAAAGAAAAAGTATTAAATCTAAAAAATAATTTTAAATCCATCCCTTTTTAAAGATACCTTCATTTTTTATCATAAATCCCATCTCTTTCTGAGGTAAATTCCTATGCTTGAGTAGAATTGCCTTCCTCCTCCCCCCATCATTCTTTAACTCAATTATACACTTGCTCCAATATTTAAACAAATCTCCTCCAACAATGTTTGTATTTCTTTCAACCCCTTTTTTGAAATCCTCTTCAGAAAGGAATTCCATATAAACCTGATTTGTTATCAAAATAGGTATGTTCTGCTTTCTTGAAATCTCTGCAAATATTCTCATTTGTTTGGCAATTTCCCTATTAACTTCTTTTACTCTCTCATCATCTCCTGAATTATGTGCATCGCCTATCTCAAGTCTGTAAAGCATAGCCATCCCATCAACAACAATTAATCCAACATCTCCTTTTTTAACAAAGCTAAGTAATTTCAAAAAATCTTTTTTTTGTTCTTCAAAACTAGTCGGTTTCAAAAGTAAAATATTATTTAAAACACCCTCATAGTTTTCTGCTCCAACAATCTGTTTAACTCTTTCAACACTAAATCCCCCTTCAGTATCCACAAAAATAACTTTATTTCCTTTCTTAGCCTGACTGCAAGAAGACAAGAGGACAAAATTAGTTTTTCCGCAACCAGGGGGGCCTGCAATCATCGTTATTATATCTTTTTCATAACCTCCATAAAGCCAGGTATTTAAATCATAACTTCCCGTTGAAATCTTCTCTGTTTTCATAAATCTATAGCATAGAACGAATTAATAAGGATTATTGTAAAGAATAAGTTAAATTTACTTCAGTTTCTTGAAATCAGATTCTATTTTATCCAAATCTTTGATTATTAGAGCAATTGCATCATTTATTGCTTTCTTAGGAGTCTTACCCTTAGTCTTCACTGCTAGAATAGGTTTCTTTGTAGGATGCTCTCTTTTCCAGGCAGCAAATGTAACTGAAGAATCCTTGTTAAGATATACTCTTAATATTTCAACTAATGTCAAACTTTCAATTTCAACTTCAATTTCTTCCTTAGACTCCTTAAGAATATTCATTTCCATTATAGTTTACAATAAAATTAGTTTAAAAAGGTTTTCTATTGGGTTTACTTGCCAAAAAGTATGTTATCTGCTTCCTCATTAGAAATATCTCCTTCCGCATTAGATAGTTCTCCCTCAGAATTTACCTCTTGTTTTTTCTTCTTTCTTTTTAAAAAAGAAAAAAATCCTTTTGAACCCTCGCTTTCTTTCTCCTCATTCATCTCCTTTAAATCTGCTATTGTTAAATTTCCAGATACTTTGCCATCCAACTTACCCTCTCTTTCCAACTTCTCTCTTATTTCTCTTTTTGCTAAATCTTCTGAAGAATATGGGCTTTCTATATTTCTTAGCTTAATCCCAAGATAATTTTCTAGTTTTCTCACAAGACTATCTGAATTGTTTAAAACAACCCCGCTTTCAGCACTAACTATTGAAGCCTCAGGCTCTCCAATATTCTCTGCTAACTGCTTCTGAGTGAGTTTTTTAGACCTTCTGGCTCTCATAATTACCCAATGAAAATTAGGAATTAAATCTGTTCTAGATTGAGATTTTTTCTTATCATAACTATTGTTAACAATACCCCTTAAGGTAGCTTCTTGTCCCCTTCTTTCCCTATCCTGCTTATATTTCTTAAGAGCATTCTCTCTTGACATCTCCAAAAGCATCATTTTATGTTTTTCAGGATCAAGATTAGCCATTGCAGAAAGTCTTTCATAAACAGTTTTACTTTTTTCAGGCTTATTTAAATCAACAGGTTGAACAAGCGGCAAACCTTCATCCTCAGAACACTTTCTACATATTTTAATAAGCCCCTTATTTGAAATAGCGTCGAACAATATTTCTCTTTCATCCGAAACCCCGCATCTATAACAATCTGCCATAAAAAATTTAGTTATACCCCCTTTTTTAATATTTGTATTATAAAAAAATAATAAAAATCTTATTAAAATTTAAAGAAATTAAACTAATTTAAATATCTCTCAAGTTCTTCCACAGAGCTTAAGTCACGAATTACATGTTTTTCATCTATTATCACAACAGGATATTGAGTTATATTGAATTTAGATGTTAAAGAGTCCAAAGATGTAAGATTGCTATCTGCTGCAATTGGTATTAAAAGAATACTACTCCCTTCCTTTTCCTTTAAATCAGAAAGAATTTTTGACCAGACATTCTGTCTTGCCTTCTGGGCTAAATCTTCAGAGAAATATTCATATAAATAAACCACGGTAGAATAATCTTTTTCACAAGTTTCAGAAGTTTTTATAGTATTTATCCATAAGAAAGTTCTCAAAACATCATACCTTTTATGAACGATCTCCATCTCCTTCGTAACTTTTCCCACAGATTCGTACTTCTCCAAAATAACTGCCTCATTATATATTTTATCAGCAAACGCTAAATTTGCATCAGTCAAAGAAGCACAGCTTTCTGAACCTAAATTTATCAAGGAATTAAGTGCAAAAACATCCATCAATGAAAGTTCAGACGTAATATAATAATCATTCATCTCAGAGGATTTTGTCATCTCGTATCCTATCCCTATTAAAAGACCAAGTAAAAATACGACCACAGTCAAAAGCAAAGCTTCCCAAAATACCCTTTTTTTGCTAGTTAGTATATCTACCATTTTCTATGTCCTCTTAAAAATTTATAAGCTGAACTTATTAAAATTATCGGATATATAAGAACATAGAAAATCATATAAAAACCTATCACAAAGAAGTTTTCTCTTTTATGCTTGTCTTCCTTCATATTCACTAACGCAAGAAAAGTGAACCATAAACTAAGAAAAAATATCGTTAAACCAAAGAATACAAGTATATTTGGCATTAAGCTTATATCTTCAAACCTTATAAGTGCTGTTTGAGTTTGAATAGAATATGTAG
The DNA here is from genome assembly GCA_964612685.1 of Candidatus Woesearchaeota archaeon. Lineage (GTDB taxonomy): Archaea > Nanobdellota > Nanobdellia > Pacearchaeales > GW2011-AR1 > MWBV01. The sequence goes on along the minus strand of CAZTCF010000001.1, from coordinate 98,166 downwards.
TGGAGAATGTCCTAAGTATTAACACCCTTAATAGCCTATAAACAAGAACTCCTAATCCAAATAATCCTATAAGCCATGAAAAAACAAAGAAGGGGAGAATAAAATTTCCAAGCATTCCTTTTTTAAACCAATCTTTGTTATACTTTGCAATCGTCTGTAAACCCCCGATATTCCACCTATTTCTCTGTTTAAACCAATCCTTTATCTTTGATGGAGCAATAGTATATGCCCTTGCAGGAACGGACATCTTAACTTTATAACCCACAGCTTGAAGATGCCAAGTTATCTCGATATCCTCAGTTAAATTTTTCTCATCAAACCCTCCTATTTCATCAAATGCGCTCTTTCTAAATATCCCCAATGGCCCAGGAGTTACATAAATTGAATCGATAAACTCAAGAAGTTTCCTTGAGAACTTTATGACTTTATACTCTATGGACTGAACCTTTTCAATAAACTTGTTTCTATTCTCAACAAGAACGGAACATGTAACGCTTCCTATGCTTTTATCATTAAAAAAACCAACAACTTTGTCTATCGAACCTTTTTCTATGAATGAATCTCCATCACTAAAGCCGATTAATTCTGTATCAACAAATTTAGCCCCATAATTCTTTGAACCTGCAGCGCACCCAGTATTTTTTGGTGTTTGTACTGCCATTACCTTAGAATATTTCTTTTCAAGATTCTTTATTATCTCATAAGAGTTATCTTTTGAACAATCGTCAACCACAATGACCTTCTTTAAATTTTTATATCCTGCATCTAAAACAGATTTAACAGTTGCCTCAATTGTGTTACCCTCATTATAACAGGGGATTACAATACTCAAAGAATAATTTTTATTTGGTTTTGGATAATAGAAGAATTGCTTTCTATTTTGAATATAGATTATTATAAATAAAAATAAAAAATAAAATGCTATAAACATATAAACCAGATAAATAACTGTAATTCCGTCCATTATTTTATCAATAAAATTACTCTTTTAAGGATTATTGTAATAAACTTATTCCTCTTTTTCCTCTCCTGCAATCTTCCTAAGCTCTTCTATTGAATCCTCTTCCTTCCCAAGAACTCCTTTAGTATATTCTTCTCCATCTCCTTCATTTCTTTCATCTTCTTCCTCTCCTTCTCCCCCCTCTTCATCTTCAACATCCTTTCCCTCCTCAATTACCTCATCAGATTTTTCTACCTCATCAAATTTACCCTCAGCCTCTTCGGCCTCAACTTCTTTCTCGGCATTCTCAATCTCCTCATCAATTTGCTTACTCAATCCAGGAACACTTGTTCTATCACTCTCAGAGACACTAAAATAATCATAAAAATCTTCACTAAGACTTAACTCATGAGTATGTCCTATTTTTCTCTTTTTAATCAATCCTAAATCAGAAAACTTTTTAATGTGATCATATGCCTTATTTCCCCTTATTTTTATTATCACAGATTGCTTAATTGGGTGTTTGTAAGCAATTATTGCCAGAGTCTCTTGTTCGGCCTTAGTAAATTCAGAGCTCCCCGTTGCAAGCTTATTTATTATATGGGAATATTCTTGTCTTACGTCCATTTTCCAAAGCCCATTTTTCTCAACAATTTCCAAAGCAGATTCATCTTTATTGTATTTATCTTTTAATCTCTCAATTAGATCCCCAATTATTATTGGATTTAAATCACTCAAAGATATCAATTCTTGCATATTCAAGAATCTTCCAGATATGAAAAAAACTGCCTCTAGTATTTTCAAATCTTCCTTTTCCTTAGCTTCATCTATCTCCTTTATAGTCTTACTTCCAGCTGGCATGAATGATAAAATAACTTTGAGTTTATAAAATTACTTTATTCACAAAGCTTTCTTACCTAATTTCAAGAGTAAGAATATACCAAAGAAGCTTAAAAAAATTGAGATATAATCAAAGAAACTTTTTTTATAAAAGAATACAACTCCTTCAGACCCTGCTTGTGGATACACCCCCATAAAACCTGGACCCACTTCTTTAACTTCCAGTATATCTCCATAAGGCAATTCTTTTGCTTGCCAGTTCTTATGATAAAATTCTTTAAACAAGATTACATCGTTTTCATCAGAAGGTTTGTAAGATATCTCAATAATATCTGGACTTACTCTATTAAAATCAAATTCTTTTAAATTTCCAGGAACACCCTCTTGTAAATTATCCGCTATTGAGATAATTGGTTTAGAATCTTTATATTCATACATTTTAAAATTATATCCTCCAGAGGAATCCATTAAAAGATTAAAACGCGAATCATTCACAAACTTGTCACTAACTTCGGAGTTTTCTATCTCAAAATATTTTATGCCAAACCAGTCAAGCCAATATATAGAATCTTCAACGTCTTCTGAGATAAAAATATTCCAGCGCATATCATAATATCTAGAAGGATTCAACATACCTACATCTTGATACCCAAAAGTCTGAGGAACATTTGGCATAAAATAATTAAGATTCTCAGAGAAAACAAATTTACATGTACCAAACCTGTAATTCTGAAACTCATTCTCAAGAGGGAACCCTTTATCAATTATATTACTAAATATTTGATATCTACTCCATTCATCATAATAAGAATAATCCTCAAAATTTTTATTAACAATCTTATAATTCCAAAATAATCCAAACACTAACAATAAAATCAAAGAAAAGATAAATATCTTATTACCCTTGAATTTAAATGAGTTTATAACTAACCCAACAAAAACCACAATAAATACAGATAGTGGAAGTACAAATCTCACAGCATCAACACCATAGGGATAATGTTTACCTAAACCTCCAAAAAAGATAAACAATAAAAAAGCAGAGATGATAGAATAAAATAAAATATTTTTATTATTTTTAAAACCTCCAAAAAAAAGCACAAATATTAAAACTGCGAACAGAAACAAAAATGAAAATATTCCTATTCCGCCAGCATGCAAACCCCAAGCGAAAAAATCATTAAAACCAAACGGCTGTAAAAGATTAGGTATATACCCTTCATACTCGATTAAAGAAGTGGGATTAACAATAAATGGAAAAAACCAAAATCCTGCCAGCAAAACAGGTATGCCTCCATAGATTAAAATTCTCTTAAAGTTATAAAAACTAAACCCTCCCAAGAATATACGAATAACCATAGAAATACCAATAATAAAACCAACAACTATATGTGTAAGTATACCTACAAAGAAAAACAAAGAGTACAAAACAAAAAATTTCTTTTCCTTCTCTCTAATTGAACGTTCCAAGAAATAAAGAGAAAAGGGAATAGTGAATAATGCAAAAAAATAAGGAAGATTACCTGCAGATATCCAATAATAAGATAGGCTAATTACGGTCAAAAAACCCAAAGAAGAAAAGAATGCAACTTTTTTATTTTTTGTTAAGTATTCAACAAGAAAATATATCCCAAAAACAGTTAATACCAAACTTAAAAAAGAAAGAAGATTCGCTGCAAAAAAAGTATCAGATAAAATTAATGAAGAAAATGCCGCGATATAATAAAATAAAGGAGGGTATAACTTCAAAAATAAAGTACCCGAATACCAGGACATATCCCAATTGGAAAAAGGATATTCAAAAATATAAGAAACTTTACTTAAATGTCCAAGAGTGTCTAATCCAAGAGGATCTTTAGATAATGCCGCTTTATAAAATAATAAAAAAGATATAAGAAAAATTCCAAATATAAAATACCAATTTTCCTTGTCTCCTTTCTTCATAATCATTAAAAAGCATACTCATTTATAAAAGTTAAGAGAGTACACAAATATATGAACAAAAAAATATCAAATTTAAGCAGAAAAATTTTCTTTTTTGGAATTACGGGGGGAATAGCAACCTTAATAGATCTTGCATTTTTTAACTTATTTTTCATCTTATCGTCTGCCTTTGTTCTCTCAAGAATAGGGGGAATAATTGTATCGATTCTATTCAACTTCACTTCTAATAGAAACCTAACTTTTAAAGCAAGGAAAGGAAAGATACATAAACAAATAACAAAATTCCTAATTCTTTATGCAGTCTCAATGGGAGCAAACGTTCTAACAGGTAAGATAGTATTATCTTTATTAAATGATTCATTACTCTCAGCAAATATTGCTGCAATTTCTGGATTAATAGTCTCAATACCAATAAGTTTCTTAGGATTAATATTTTGGGTATTTAAAGAATAATCTATATTTTATTAAAAATAAAACAGATTTGATACCTTGAAAGGTTGTTAAATGAGAATGAGAACTATCTTTCCAGAAAATGGGAAATTCTAAAATAGGATATTTATTTCTCTTACAGAAATATAATAAATCAATATCAAATGCCCAATCACTTAACATAGAAATAGGAACAAATTTTGTTATTACTTCTCTCCTGAATATCTTTGCCCCACATTGAGTATCTCTAAAATTTAATCCAAAAAATAGTCTAACAAAAATATTAAACAAAAAACTACTAAATCGTTTATAGATATCTCTCCTAGGAGAAACTAAAGATCTTTTCATCCTTCTTGAAGCGATAATTCCTTTAAAATCCCCAATATTTTTATATAATTTATAAAATTCTTCTGGAGATGTGCTCTCATCTGAATCAACAAATCCGATTAGATCTCCTTTTGCCAATTTAAATCCAACAAGAATAGCCCTCCCTTTGCCAACATTATTTGGGATAGTTTTTATTGCAACATTTTTCTTACCCCTTAAAAAATTATTTACAACCTCAACTGTGTTATCTGAACAATTATTCGGCACAATTATAAATTCAAATGAGTTGCTCAAATTGTCCATAAAGAAAGAATAATATCTATTTAATACCGGCAAAATTCTAGATTCCTCATTATATGCTGGAAATACAATTGATAATTTCATTAAACATATTAAATTTCAAGGCATTAAAAGCATTATCAATAATTATTTAATAACAAAATTTCTTTCAGATACATGAAAAAAAGAGGAAATATAAGAAAAGCAATATTTTTTTCAATATTAACTCTCTTAATATTATTATTTCTAATAAGGTTGATTAATCCAACAGAAATTGATGATATAACTCCTGGAATATCCTGTCCAGAAATAGAAAAATATAATCCAGATATACTTTATGTAATCCCAAATTATAACAATAATCTTATATCAGAAAATAAGGAATGGTGTGAATCTATCTTATCGCTAGAGAAAAAACTTTACCTGCATGGAATAAATCATACTTATAGAGAATTCTTATACAAAGAAATCACTCAGGAAGATTTAGATTTTGGAATATATGAATTTGAAAAATGTTTTGATTTCTCTCCCACCACATTCAAACCTCCACAGTTAAAAATAAATAAAGAAAATAAAAGCTTAATAAAAAAAAATAATTTAAGATTAAAAGGTTTCTTTAATCAGCTAACCCATAAAGTATATCATTGCGAAGATTCTTCTATAATACCAAATAAAATAATAAAGATATTTTAAAGTTTATACCTTAATAAAGCTCCAACTCCAGACAACTGAAAAAATTGTTTGCCCTCTTCCGTATCTGTCGAAACCAGCTCAACCTTGGTTCCATTCTCATCTGCAATTTTCTTCAATTCCTTTGCGAGGGATTTATCATATTCTTTAGATAAAAGTAAGGTATCAACTGCACCATATTCGAGTGCTTTTTTAACAGAATCTTGTTTATACACCACAAAATCTGGTTTTGAACCAAGAGTATTGAAAAACTTCTCCATAAGTTTCTTCTCATAAACAATTTCTTGACTCGCAAGAATATCCTGTGATTTCTCAACCAACTCCTTAAGTCCAGATTCATCACTTCCACCTATGTCCACCCTTCCTATAATCTTATTTCTTAAAATAGTTGGTAGATATTCGTCATCAATAAACTCGTCTTTAGTTGGAATTGGGCCTCCAATTAATATACCTTTCAACTTTTTATTCTCATAAAATAAATTTTTCATCTCATCTGAAATTCTTTTATAAAAATCTTTAGTTAAACCCTCGGTTATCCTATGAAAACGCTGGCTTGATTGTCCCCCTGCACGTACTTTACTGGGAATCCCAGATGTCATTTTTTGGAGAATTTCTATTCTCTTCCCTTCAAGAACACCTATTGTAGCTTCTTTTCTATCCATAACCAACAAAGCAAAAATCTCGGATACTTCTAAAAGCTCTCTTAATGGTTCCAAAACAAAATCCTTATCACACCTATAAAGTCTAATCTTTAAAGGCAAAGGAGGTTCAACACTCCATAATTGTAAATCATCCTGTCCCTCTACTTTTGAAACATTTCCACAAAAGATAGCAAGCCCATTTTCAGGATTTCCCTTAAAATCCTTTATGTACCTAACAATCTTATCTAAAGCGTCTACAACATTCTTTCTTGTCGAAGTGGATTTTATATTTTTAGCTGTAGATTTTTCTGCCTCCAGCTGCTTCTGAACCGAAACAATATCATATCCTGCTGAAATATATACTGTAATTAATTCTGTGTGTCTACCTTTGTGACTTTCAAGCTCTTCTAATAGCGATTCTAACGCATCTTTACTCATAGCTGCCATATTTAAAGAAAACTAAGGGGGTTTATAAAATTTGGTTAATTAACTCGATCACAAAAACTCAACCTCAAACTTCTTTCCTTCCCTTATTGCTTTAGCATTTGAAACATTTTTTAAATCCCCAAGAACAGATTTTATTTCTTCATAATCCTCTCTAGTTAAGGTCAAAACAATTTCGGCATTCATTGCCTTTTTATTAAGAGATTTTTCCTGCCTAACCTGTGATATAATAAAGTAAAGTCTCTCTAATATCTTTATATGATTTTTATCTTCAGCTTTTTCTGATTCTGGCCAAGAACATATATGTATTGATTTTTCTTTTTCATTTTTTCTGAAATATTCTTGATAAATTTCCTCAGTTATAAATGGGATTATAGGGGCAACCAACTTTAAAATTACAAGCAAGGAATGATACAAAGTGTATTGTGCAGAAAGTTTTGCATTTCCTTCTCCCTGATAAACTCTCTTTTTTACAATCTCAAGATAGTTATCACAAAAATCACTCCAGAAAAATCTTTCAACATCCAATTTAGCTTTAGAATATTCGTACTCCTTAAAACTTTCCGTACACGTTTCAACAAGAACATTAAGCTTATCCAAAAAGAATTCATCAAGCTTCTCAAGATTGTGAGGTTTACTTTTAGGATTATAATCTTTAAGATTCATAAAAACAAATTTTGAAGCATTAATCAATTTGTTTATCATCTTTGTTCCAGTAATTAAATCTTTTTCCTGATAATCCAAATCATTTCCAAGTTTACTTCCTGCAGACCAAAATCTCATAGCATCCGCCCCATATTTTTCTAAAACCAATTTAGGATCAATAACATTACCTTTGCTTTTAGACATTTTTTCTCCCCCTAAAGAAACATTTCCTGAGATAACAATATCTTCCCAAGGAATTTTATTTTCATGCAAATAACTTTTAACAATAGTATAAAATGCCCAAGTCCTTATTATATCATGAGCTTGTGGTCTCAATGAATATGGAACTACAACTTTCCCATTAACTAAATAAGATGCAAGTTGAGGGGTTAATGAGGAAGTTGCCCAAGTATCTAATACTTTTTCTTCGGGTTTAGCTTCTAATTTACACTTAGGACATTTTTTCCTTGACTGTAAAGGATCAATAGGCAATTCCTTCTCCTCTGCTAAGATTATCTCTTCACATTGTTTACATTCCCAAACCGGAATAGGGACCCCGAAATGTCTCTCCCTAGAAATATTCCAATCCCATTCCAAACCATTTACCCAATTATCATATCTCTTATGCATAAACTCAGGATACCATTTAACTTTATTTCCTTGTTCAATGAATTTATCTTTTTTATCAAGAATTTTTATGAACCATTGTGCTGTTGTTACAAATTCGATAGGAGTCCCGCATTTATCATGACAATTAACTACATGGGTTATTTCTTTTTGTTCAACAATTAAATTTTCTTTTTTTAAATTCTCAAGAATTTTTTTTCTGGCTTCCTTAACTTTTAATCCTTTATATTCTCCAAAATTTATTTTTCCAGATTTATCAATAATTAATCTAGGAATCAATTTATATCTGTTTATTGCGTCAACATCATATTTGTCTCCATAAGAGCAAACCATCAAAGCACCCGTTCCTTTATCAGGATCTGCAGATGTGTCCGCGATAATTGGTACTTCATAATCAAATAAAGGAACTTTAGCATTCTTACCTACAAAGGATTTATACTTCTTATCAGCAGGATGAACAAAAACAGCAACACATGCACCTAAAAGTTCTGGTCTGGTTGTTGCAATAAGTAAATCTTTTCTTCCACATGAAAATTTCAAAGTTGAAAATAAACTTTTTTCTTCTTTATCCTCAAGTTCTGCTTGGGCAATGGAAGTCTGACATTCTGGACACCATATTGTGGGGAATTCTTTTTTGTAGATATCTTTTTTCTTGTACAATTCAAGAAAAGATTTTTGAGAAACCTTTCTAGAATTATCATCAATTGTAGAATAAGAAACAGTATAGTCACAAGAAATCCCCAGATTTTTCCAATCCCGTACAAAATCTGGAAGAATATTCTTAAGTGTTTTTAAACAAAGCTTAATGAAATCCTCTCTTGACATATCTTTACTTTTGGTATTATTCATCTTTTCAACTAATCTTTCTGTAGGCAATCCATTGTCATCAGTTCCAAAAGGATAGAATACACATCCATTTCTATCTGCAAGATACATCCTTTGAAATCTAGCAATAAAGTCCTGCTGAGAATAACTAAATACATGTCCAATATGCATTGCTCCCGAAACTGTGGGGGGAGGAGTATCTAAAGAATAAACCTTCTTTTTCTTTAAATCTGCAGCATATATTTTTTCCTTTTCCCAAAATTCTTTCCACTTATCTTCAATATGCTTAAAGTCAAACTTTGAACTTGAATTTGCTTCTACCATAGATAATCTTATCCAAGAAACTTTTAAAAACTATCTCTCTTTAAAATATTCATGGCATCAGATAACAAAATAAACCTTCCAGGAGGATTTGGGGGGTTAATGCGTTACAGTGAAGAATATACGAGTTACATCAACTTAAAACCCGCGCATGTAGTATTATTTGTAATTTTAATCGTAGCATTCAGAATAGTAATGCCTTTTATTTTCTAAACGCATAAGTATAATTGTGTCTATATAACTTTATAGATAAGTATGGTTAATTTAATATATGGCAAAAAAAATATTGGAAGAAATATTTGAAACAATACCTGAAGAAAAAGAGAAATACGAAAAAATGAATAAATTTGGTAAGATTATGTATAGAACAGGTTTGTATATACTGGAAATTAGAAGATGCTATAGAGAAGACATAATCCCTAAATGGTATAATAGAGAATTATTGGGATAATTATTTATTTTCAGAACACAATTTATAAAAACCCTATTATTTTATCTCAAATATGTTTCCCGGAGTTGACCCAAGACAAATGCAAGGAATGCTCAAAAAAATGGGTATTTCACAGGAAGATGTAGATGCATCTAGAGTTATAATTGAAAAAACAGATAATTCAAGAATAATAATTGATAATCCTTCTGTCCAGAAAATAAAAATGCAAGGACAAGAAACTTTCCAAATTGCAGGAGATATTTCTGAAGAAACTGGAGAAGAAGAATTAAGTGAGGAAGATGTGCAAACTGTGATTGAAAAAACAGGAGTTTCAGAAAAAATTGCACGTGAAACTCTTGAAAAGAATAATGGAGATTTAGCCGAGACGATTCTTGAGTTGAGTGAATAAAATGCCAGAGAAATTAGAAGGAATTGCTCAAAAAACGATAAAAAGAATGGAAGCAGAGGGTAAAGTAACATACGCCAAATTATTTGGATATGAATATATTAAACAAATAGAAAAAGCCAAAGATAATTTTGTTCAAGAACTAAGAGAAAAAGGAATAAATTTTAAGATGACAAGAGCGGATGATCCCCCTTCTTATAGGGCATAATTCAAAAATCTTTATATAATCCTAGCCCCATTAATAATCATGAAAACTCTAGAAAGTGAAGCAGAAAGGTTGTTAAAAAAAGCAATCAAAAAAGGAGTAATAGAAGTATTAGATGATACAGAATATAATGAGATATAGGATAAAGTAGAACAAGACATGGAAGATTATAGAATAAATGAAAACTATAGGAAAGGAATGTCAAGAATAGAAATAGAAAAGACACCTACTTTACATGATTATTTTTTGAAAATCACACCTAATCTTAGCATTTATCCTGAAAATATCCAAAAAACTTTCACTCCTTGAAAACAGCAAAAGATATATAAATAAGTACACCTTCCTAAATTACGCTTCTAAATGGGTAAGGTAAACAGGAGGGGAAAAGGATAACTATATTGATGGAAGATATCATTCAAGAAAAAATAAGTGCAGATCATCTTTTGTATGTAAGTTTAAAGTATACGAAAACTTGTGATGTAATCAAAAATCTTATTCTGAGATGGAGAAAAATGATTGAAACAAGCATCGAAGAAATTTTAAAGCATGCTAAGAAAAAGAAAAAAATAAGTTCAATATCCTCTAATCCGCTCGGAAAAATAGAAGAAGTGAAAAAATTATTTAAAAAAGACAAGAATTTCCTTGAAGTCCTCGAGATGTATGAGATGTTCAGAAAGATTGATGAACTACGTACAGAAAGAATAGGAGAATTCAGAAAAAATGTGGCTCTTAGGATTTTTTATCAGGGAAAAGAGATAAATGTAGATTTAGAGAAGTTAAAAGAATATGCTGAGAAGCTGGAAAAGTTTATAAGCACTACAAAACAATTTCTTCTGTCAAAATAAGTACTAAAAACCTATTTTGGCTTATAAAATGAACAGGATAATAGTAATAACATCAGGAAAGGGAGGTGTGGGAAAAACAACTACTGCAATAAATTTAGGTGCAGCTATGAACTATCTTGGAAAAGATGTACTTATAATTGATGGAAATTTATCCACTCCAAATGTAGGAATACACCTTAATTCCCCAGAAGTTCCCATAAATCTTAATCACGTTCTTTTGGGGAAAGCAGATGCAAAAGAAGCAGTATATGAACACAAATCCGGATTAAAAATTATGCCCTCATCTTTATCTATAAAAGAATTAAAAAAAGTAAAGCCAGAAAAAATAAGCAATTTCAAAAGAGATTTCAAAGGAATATCCGATTATATTATTGTTGATAGCTCAGCGGGATTAGGAGATGAAACTTTGGCAGCTATGGATTTAGCAGATGAATTGATAATTATAACTAATGCTGAAATGCCTGCAATAACTGATGCACTTAAAACAATAAAAATGGCTGAGCAAATGAAAAAAACCGTTACAGGAGTAATTGTTACAAGAGTAAGAAAAGACAATATAGAAATGACTCCTGAAGCAGTAAAGGACATGCTAGAGACTCCTATTTTGGGTATGATTCCTGAAGATATGAATATCAAAAGAGCTCTAAATCAAAAAGACGCCATAGTTCACACACACCCAAAATCAGATGCTTCAAGAGCCTACAAAGAAATTGCTGCAAGACTTGTTGATGCTGAATACAATTCTAAAAAGGACAGACATCCTTTTTGGAGAAGAATAATGAAATTCAATATGTAAGATTACTCTTTATCTCAACAAAAGAGATTTATAAAACAAAAAAATTAAATTATCTACTCAAACAATTTATTTAATTATCCTTAATAATAGATAGTTCCTTCCTGATAACAAAACCATTACAATATAAAAAATAAATCTAACTTATTCTACACCCATTAGCAATATCCTTTTCGGGGCAAACCAAAACAACTTCAGAATGGTCTTCTGAAACAGCAGCAAGCAACATTCCCTGACTTTCAATACCCTTCATCATCCGTGGTTTTAAATTTATAAAAACAACAATTTTTTTATTTTTCAATTCCTCCTTAGAGTAATACTCTTTAATCCCTGCACAAATTACTCTCTCTCCTACTTCAGAACCAACATCTAAAGTTAATTTATATAATTTGTCTGCTCCCGGAATATCTTCAACTCCCTTAATTTGTGCAACTCTTAAATCAATCCTTTGCCATTCATCAAATTCTATTATTCCCTCAACCATAATTTATCTAATTATATCAAGTTTAAAAAATTAATTATAAAAATTTATACAGCCATACAAAGGCCATTTGCATCTGTGGGGCAGCAATAAATATCCCTCTCTTGAGTTATAGTTCCTCCAACACAATATTCTTGATGCATAAGAATAGGATAAACATTATATGAACAAGGAGCATCTTCCGTACCAAAACAACGACAAACCGGATACCAACCGGTCCAGGAACATGAATCTGTCCCAGTATCAATAGTTACACAACTCCAAGCACTTCCGCTCCAATGTAAGGCTTGATTTGTTCCAGTACATGAAGGAGGAGAAGGCGTACAACTCCAAGAATTAGGATCGTTAGAAGTTCCCCTAAGCCACCCATTGCATGAAGGCATTAATTCTCCCATAGTATGCCCCATAGTTGCTGGAGCAGTTCCCCCGTAAGCATAAACTCCAATTCCCAAAATAATAACAATAACAAGAGCTAAAAATGAATAAAGTAATTTATTAGAAATATTCACCTCTATCTTTTTATTCATCATTCTATTTTTAGTATTTTATATTATTTAAACTTAACTTATGAAAAAGATCTGCACGACCATAAAGATCCAGTCCAACTAATTCCCTGAGTAGAACCTGTACAAACAGGAATATTTGCAGATGCACATGTCCAAGAATTTGCAGTATTCGCAGTACCACTTACAATTCCAGTACATGAAGGCATGAATTCTCCAATGGTATGGCCCATTGTTGAAGGAAGAGTCCCACCATAAGCATAAACTCCTATACCAATTAACAATAAGGATATGAAAACCCCTATTATTGCATAGAGTGTCTTAGAATACAAAATTATCTTCACCATCTTGTATAATACAGGATATTCTTGTTTAAATAATTTTTGATAAAATTTAAAACTTAGGTTAATTAATTGTTTAATAAGGTTCAATTATACTATAATAACAATATTCATCAATATCCGAAGCACATAAAGAAACATATCTTTCATCTGTTATCGAACCAGAACTACAATAACGTTGTTGTACAACTCCCGCATAATAAGGCCATTCTCCAGGAGGGGTAATCTGATAACCCTCATCCCAGCAAGGGCAAACTCCAGTATAACAACTACTTTCAACATCACAAGTGTCTTCTATATAACAAGGATTTGTACTTGGATTAGGATATGAAGGAAAAGATGGACTCCAACCCACCCAATTACATTCATAACCTATATCTACAACAACACAAGCCCAAGAAGTCCCTGTCCATTGCAAAACCTGATTAGTACCAGAACAAGTAGGAGGATTAGGTGTACAACTCCAAGAATTTGCAACCCCGGAAGTACCTTTAATCATACCATCACATTGGGGCGTCAATTCATTCAAAGTATGTCCCATCGTTGCAGGAGCTGTTCCACTATAAGCATAAACTCCGACCCCCACAAGAATTATCCCAATTAAAGTAATTACTGAATAAAACAATTTATTCGATAGGTTTATTTCTATTTTTTCCATTGTTTTTTATTTTATTTATTTAAACTTATTAATAAGGTAAAATTGTAGACCAGTGGCAAACTGTATCTCCCTCAGCTGGGCAAACTCCTGCATATCTAACATCCGTAATTGAACCTCCACTACAATATTCTTGTTCTACCATTCCAGTATATACACTCCATTCTCCAGGAGGTATCATCTGCATTCCCCCATCCCAATAAGGACACAAATTTACTGAAAAATCTGCTTCGTTTTGATATGTATCTTCAATATAACAAGGACTCACACTCGGATTTGGATACTCTGGTATGGATGGATTCCAACCAACCCAATTACACTCAAATCCTTGATCAACAGTATAACAACTCCACACTCCACCACTATAATGCAAAACTTTTGTCCCCCCTTCACAAGCAGGAGGAACAGAAGTGCAACCCCAAGAATTTGCAGTATTAGCAGTTCCCCTAAGCCATCCAGTGCATGAAGGCATAAGTTCATTTAAAGTATGACCCACATATGTTGGAGGGGGCTGATTATAAGCATAAACTTCAACTCCCATAACAATTACAAAAATTAAAAATAAAAAAGAATAGAAAATTTTATTCGGAATATTTATCTCGATCTTTTTGTTTTTCATCTTTATTATTTTTTGTTATATTTTGTTATTTAATTAACTTAAAGTTTTACACTGCCAAAGAGAACCTGTCCAAGTAAGTCCCTGTTCTGGACCAGTGCAAGTAGGTATTGAAGATGAAATACAACTCCAGGAATTAGCAGTATTCTCGACACCACTAATAAACCCTGTGCAGGAGGAAGGCATTAATTCTCCAGTAGTATGCCCGACATACGTTGGAGGGGGCTGATTATAAGCATAAACCCCAATGCCAATTAACAATAAAGATATGAAAATTCCAATTATTGTATAGAGCGTTTTAGAATATATAATTAGCTTCACCATCTTAAAATATAATAACAAACTTATTTTAAATACTTTTTTAATAAAATAGATATAAAATTCGAATTTTATCTGCAACACAAGTTCATTCTGCTAACCCAAGTTTCACTACCCGCACAAAGACTTCCTAATGCTAAACTTTCTCCAGTATTTCCTCTAACCTGCCCAGCATAATTTGGCCAAGTACCACCACAAGTTACACAAAATCTACAAACAGGAGTTCCCCCTGTGCCAGGTGCAGCAGATACTCTTTGTATCTTGCCATCTGGAAATTGTATTCCTGTATTCAGAGAACGAATGTCATAGGAATTACCATAAGCAATTAAACCATAACTACCTCCCCAAGCCTCCACAGCTGCATAAGTACCTGTGCCATAAACCCCCGTACTTCCATCCCCCCTAATTGCATTACCAGAACTAGAAATAACGTGAAGTTTATAGGATGGACTAGTAGTGCCAATACCCACATTTCCAGTATCCGCAGTTATATGTATTGGACCTAAATATACCTGATTATAATCATGCCCCGGATCAGGTTTACTTGTTGGACTCGCAGCAAAAACCCCTACTGCCAACCCAATAAAAACAGCAAATACAATTAAACTATAGAAAAGCCTATTAGAAATATCTAACCTTTTCACCTTTTTTTTCATCAATAAATGAAGTTAAAAATATTTAAATACTTTTTGTTAAAAAGGAAAATCAAAGTTTATTAAACAATATCTCTCCCTTTTTTATCCTGTTTTTTTCACTAAGAGGAATGTTTATATTCTTAAATAAAATCTTAAACCCAAATTGTTTTGCTATCTTCTCTGAGCTGGAAGGAATAAAAGGATAAAGTAAGATTGCAATAGCTTTTATAGAATCGGCTAATTCATACAAAACTTTTTTATCTTTAGTTTCCCAAGGTTTTTTATCTTGAACATATTCATTACATATATCCACAAATGCAAATATTTCACCAAGCGATTTATCAAATTCAAAGTTCTCAAATAACTCTTCTATCTCCTTTAACTTTAACTTTTTCAAAAGTTTATTTTCACATTTTTCAATACCATTTTTCTCTATCAAACTAGATACTCTTGAAATTAAATTTCCAAGTTTATTTGCAAGCTCATTGTTGTGTCTTTCAATTAAAATTTCTTCTGAATAATCTGAATCATCAAAAACAGAACACCTCAATAAAGAATACCTTACTGAATCAGAACTGTATTTTTCTAAAAGTTCGAGAGGATCGATTACATTACCCAAACTCTTACTTATTTTTTTCCCTCCCAAGCTTAAATATCCATGGACCAAAAGTTTTTCGGGTAATTTATATCCTGCAGATAAAAGCAAAGCAGGCCATATAACAGAGTGAAACCAATTAATCCCTTTTCCAATAATATGAACATCTGCAGGCCAATATTTTTTATCTTTATCTTTCAAACCGGAAATATAATTTATCAAAGCATCAACCCAAACATAAACTTTGAAATTTTTATCGTCAGGAAAACTAATTCCCCAATCAACACTTTTTCTACTTACACAAAGATCATTAAGCCCTTCTTCTACCCTCTTAATTATTTCATTTTTTCTTTCTTCGGGAATTACATATTTTGGAATTATCTTCAACAATTTATCTCGGTACTTGCTTAGCCTAAAAAAATAGGCCTCCTCCTTCCTGAATTCTGGCTCTCTATTATGCTCTGGACATTTACCATCTACCAAATCTTTCTCTGTTTTATATTCTTCGCATCCAGTACAATAATGCCCCTCATATTTTCCTAAGTAAATGTCTCCATTGTCAATTATTTTCTTGACTATCTTCTGAACAACAACTGAATGTTCCTTTGCACTTGTTCTAACAAACTCATCTTGGCTTATATTAAGTTTGGCACATAGATCCAAGAAAAATCCTGTATTTCTATCAACAAATTCCTTAACATTAACCCCCTCCTTTTCTGCAGCTTGAACATTTTTTTGAGCATTTTCATCAACACCAGTTAAAAAGAAAACATCTTCTCCTTTCAATCTATGATATCTTGCCAAAGCATCAGCTAGTGTTTTCTCAAATGCATGTCCAATATGAGGTCTTGCATTAACATAATCAATTGCAGTGGTAATATAATATTTTTTTGCCATATAAAAACTATAAAAAACCAATATAAAAAGTTACTTATTTGAATTTCTCATCAAGATAAATTTCAAGACTGCTTCTCTTGTCTCTTGAGTACAACTTGTTATCTCTTACAACCCTCTTATATATCTCCCTAATCTTGTAATCCTCAACCCTTTTACTAGATTCGAAATTAACCAACTTGTACCTTAAACCCTCTCCCGAAACCCTCCCCTCTATAAAATTTGGACCTTCTACTATTGGAGCAAATAAATTAAAAATCCTATTCTGTATTTCTTCAATCTCTCTGTTTTGATTAACCACCAAAAACCACCATTCATTACAATCCAAATTATCTTTAGACTTTCTATAATTATACCTTACCTGCCTTTCTTTATAATCTTCATAGCCATCTGCCATCAATATTTGAAATAATTTTTATATATAATATTTATTATATTTGAGAATATATTCAAAATCAGGATACACAAACCTTTTAAAATAGGACCCCTATAAAATTAAAATGTTCTCAAAAAAAACCTGTCAAAGATGTGGAAGAAAAACCAACAAAAGCAATAGCTTTTGCCCTCATTGTGGAACCCCCTTAAAGAAAAGTAAGGGAAAAGAAGAATTAGGGATGCTTGGAGAAAATGATTCTATAAATGAATTTGAAGCGCTATCCAATTCAATGTTTGGAGGAATAAGTGGAACATTTATGAATAAAATGCTTTCAAACACAATGAGAATGCTAGAAAAAGAAATGCAAAAGGGGATGCAAGAAGAAAGAAATAATTCTCAAAACCAGAGTAATAATTTTCCAAAAACTAAAATAAGATTAATGATAAATGGTAAGGAAATAGACCTTAACAAAAGTATTCCTCAAAATGGAAATCTGGAAAAAAGAGAAAAAGAGAAACCTGCTAAATTTAGAAAATTCTCAGAAGATCAAATAAGAAAATTCTCTAAACTTCCAAAGAAACAACCTAAAACCGAGCTCAAAAGAATTGCAGACAAAATAAGCTATGAAATTGAAGTTCCAGGAGTTAAATCTATAGAGGATGTTTCAATTACTCCTCTAGAAAGTAGCATAGAAATGAAAGCAATTTCCTCAGATAAAGCATACTCAAAATCAATCCCAATTAATTTACCCATAGTAGGATATAGTTTATCTGACGAATTATTAATTCTTGAATTTAAAGGGAATTAATAACTTTTATAAAGATTCTAATATGCTTTTTTCTGTTGAATTGTTCAATTAATTCCAACAATGAGGCTGTAGCTCAGTCTGGCTAGAGTTCTAACGAACAAGCCATCCTGAGAAGAATGTCTCAAAAACAACAATGAGGCTGTAGCTCAGTCTGGCTAGAGCACGGCTCTGATAAGGCCGGGGTCCACAGTTCAAATCTGTGCAGCCTCATTTAATTTTGGACTAATTAAAAAGAATGTTGATTATCAGGGAAACCCTGGTGTCCTTACATTGCTCCAATTAAAAATTTTATTTAATTTTAGAAATCTTGTTCAATTCTCTTATAATCTCTTTCATTCCAGTAGAACCAAAACCTTTCTCTCCTCTATTCGTCTCGGAAAGTTTCTTGACCTCAGTTATCTTAGCCTTAACTATGGGAACTAAAATTATCTGAGCTATCCTCATACCCTTTTCAATCTCAATACTTTTATCATTCATATTAACTAAGATAATAGAGACTTCTCCTCTAAAACCACTATCGAATGTTCCAGCAACGGTATGAACATTCATCTTTTGTACAATTCCGGCTCTATCTCTAACAATCCCCACATACCCATCTGGAATTTCTACAGCAATCCCTGTACTTACTTTTTTCTGATCAAAAGGGAATATGCTAACATTCTCAAGAGCTTTCAAATCAAAACCTGCATCACTCTCTAAAGCATATTCTGGAGCTTCAGCATCCTTAGATAATTTGATAAAATTCAGATTAATTGCTTTTTTAATCTCTTTATTTTCAACTTTAGTTTTTTTATTAACACTCTTTTTCATAACTTAAAAAAATCAATGAACTTTATAAATTATTCTGAGAAATTTAATGGTCCAAATCTTAACAACCTCAAGCTTTTTAAATGAACTTTTTCTAAAATAAACATGGCAAAGGGAATGTATCACTATATAAAAGAAGCTTGGAAAAAACCTGACTCAAAAGTTCTTTCAAAAAGAATGGAAGAATGGAGAGCACAACCAACACAGATAAATGTTGAAAAGCCTTTAAGATTAGATAGAGCAAGAGCTTTGGGATATAAAGACAAAACAGGATTCACAATAATAAGAGTTAGAGTAAAAAGAGGAGGACATAAACGTCCTAGACCTATAAAAGGAAGAAGAGGAAAAAGAATGCATACTAGAAAAAACTTGAAAATGTCTTACAAATGGATTGCTGAACAAAGAGTTGCAGCTAAACACAAAAATCTTGAAGTATTAAACTCATATGAAGTTGGAAAGGATGGAATAAATTATTTCTACGAAGTAATTTGTGTCGACCCTGAAAGACCAGAAATAAAAAATGATAAAACAATAAATTGGACAGCAAAGGGTTCAAATAGAAATAGAGTATTTAGAGGACTAACAAGTTCAGCTAAAAAATCAAGAGGATTAAGAAGCAAGGATCCAACAAACAAAAACAGACCGAGCAGAAGAGCTGGGCAAAAACCAATACCCAATTCTGGAAGAAGATATGTTAAGCCTTTAAAATAAACATTTAGCACAATAATTCTTAAAAATAGTTTACCCCACAAAAAAATATGAAATCAATAGATAAACTAACAAATGGAGATTACATTGCATTTGGTTTTAACTACCACGGGGGAGAACCAGACGAAATAATTGTAGATAATATAACCGAGATATATAAAGAAAAAGGAGAAATAAGAGAAGTACTGGTCCATTTCCTATACGGACATCATTCTTTATCCGAGTTTGTAAAAAGAGAAAATATCTTAGCAATAGGAGATACAAAAGGTAAAGATGTGATAGAGGGATGGACTGGAACTTATGAGATATTAAACCAAAAAAAGATTAATAAGATATTAGCTAAAAGGAAATAAACTAAACCCCCAAAATATATTTAAACCCCATAGGGTATCCTATAATTATGGAAATAAAGGGAAGCGAAACTGAAAAAAACCTCCTAAAAGCATTTGCAGGCGAAAGCCAAGCTAGGATGAGATATACTTATTTTGCATCTGTTGCAAAAAAGGAAGGATATGAACAAATCTCAGCAATATTTACGGAAACTGCAGATAATGAAAAAGAGCATGCAAAGATATTCTTTAAACACTTAGAAAAATCTGAAGGACTTCCAGTTGAAATAACTGCAAGCTACCCTGCAGGAAAGATAGGAACAACGAAAGAAAATCTTCTCGCAGCAGCAAATGGAGAAAAAGAAGAATGGGGTGAGTTATATCCAGAATTTGAAAAAGTTGCAAGAAAAGAGGGATTCAAAGAAGTAGCAGAATCTTTTCATGAGATAGCAGAAGTTGAAGAAGAACACGAGAAAAGATACAGAAAACTGCTTGAAAATATTCAAGAAAAAAGTGTTTTTAAAAAAGATAAAGTTGTTAAATGGAAATGCAGAAACTGTGGTTATGTTCATGAGGGAGAAGAAGCTCCAGACGAATGTCCTGCTTGCAAGCATCCCCAATCTTATTATGAAATACTTCAAGAAAATTACTAAGAAATAATATAAAATGATTGAAAAAACAGAAATTTACAAATGTGATGTTTGCGGAAACATTGTAGAAGTTGTACATGGGGGCGGAGGAGTGCTTATTTGTTGCGGTCAACCTATGAAATTGGAAAAAGAAAATACTGTTGATGCCTCTCTAGAAAAACACGTTCCAGTAATTAACGGTAAAACCGTAGAAGTTGGATCAGAAAAACACCCAATGAGTGCAGAACATTATATTGAATGGATTGAAGCTACTTCTGAAACCGGAGAAATAGCAAAGATATACCTTAACCCAGATTCAAAACCCGAAGCTAAATTTTCTTTTAAACCAGTAAGTTCAAGGATATATTGTAATTTACACGGGCTATGGAAAAGCAAAGAAGAATAAATGAGAATAATTAAAAACTTCTTCTTCTATTGTATGTTATGTTATACTTAAAACTTGCAGAAACTTATGATGCTCTTGGAAAAACAACCAAAAGACTTGAAAAAATAGATATTTTATCGAAGTTTTTAGAATACCTTAATGAAAAAGATAAAGATGTATTATATCTCTTAAATGGAGAAATATATCCAAACTATGATGAAAGAAAAATAGGAATAAGCAACCAGCTTGCAATAAAAGCAATTTCAAAAGCCTCGGGGGTGTCTTCAGAGAAAGTAATGCAAGAATGGAAAAAAGTTGGAGATTTAGGGAAAGTTGCTGAAAAATTAATCCATTCTAAAAAACAATCAATGTTATTTTCTAAGTCGCATTTAACAACTGAAAAAGTACTTGAGAATTTAAGAAAACTCCCAGAATTAGAAGGAGAGGGAACAGTAGATAAAAAAATAAATTTAATTACAGAATTATTAACTTCCGCTTCTCCTCTAGAAGCACTTTATTTAACAAGAACTTTAATCGGAGATTTAAGAATAGGAATTCAAGAATCAACAATACGTGAATCCCTTTCAAAGGCATTCTTTAACTCAGATAAAGAATCTTCTAAAATAATACAAGAGGCAATTGATAATCTAAACGATATAGCCGATATATTTCTTGTAGCAAGAAAAGGAAAAATAAGTGAATTTGAAAAAATAGAAATGCAAGTAGGAAAACCAATAAAAGCTATGCTAGCACAAAAAGCAAAAAATATTGAGGAGGGTTTTAAGGCAGTTGGAATACCCTGTGCAATTGAATACAAATATGATGGATTCAGATTGATAATACACAAAAGAGATTCTGAGATAAAATTATTCACAAGAAGTCTCGAAAATGTAACAAAACAATTTCCAGAAGTTATTGAATACGTACAAAAATATGTAAAAGGAGATTCATTTATACTAGACAGCGAAGCAATTGGATATAACAAGAAAACAAAAGAATATACTCCCTTTCAAGCAATTTCTCAAAGAATAAGAAGAAAGTATGATATTGAAAAAGTAAGAGAGGAACTTCCTATTGAAATAAACGTATTTGATATCTTACATTATAATGGAAAATCGCTAATAAAAGAACCTTTTGAAAAACGTGCTCAATTAATAAGAAAAATAATAAAAGAAACTCCTTACAAAATAATATCCTCAAAGCAAATAATAACTGATAATCTAAAGAAGGCAGAAGAATTTTATAAGAAAGCATTAAAAGACAATCAAGAAGGGGTAATGATGAAAAATCTTTCAGCAGTTTATCAACCAGGCAATCGGGTAGGGCACATGCTAAAAGTAAAACCTTCTGAAAAAGATTTAGATTTAGTGATAACGGGTGCAGAGTATGGAACAGGAAAAAGGAGTGGTTGGCTGAGTAGTTTTACACTATCTTGTAAAGGAAAAGAAGAGGGGAAATATCTAGAGATCGGAAAAGTAGGAACAGGCATTAAAGAAAAAGATGAACAAGAAGGAGTATCTTTTAATGAACTAAATGATTTACTTAAACCTCTTATCATTAAAGAAGAAGGAAAAGATGTAAAAATAAGTCCAAAAATAGTAGTAGCAATCACATACCAAGAGATACAACAATCTCCAAACTATAGTTCAGGATGGGCTTTAAGATTTCCAAGGATAACCGCTCTACGACCAGACAAACCTCTTTCAGAAATTGCTAGTTTAGAAGACGTTGAAAGAGATGTTGAAAATCAAAGAAAAAGATAAAACACAAATAAGCTTTTAAAATACCTTATCCTAAGATTAAAATGAAAAGAGGGAAAAAAGTTAAAAAAATAAATCATATTAATTCTCCTAAGAAAAATTCCAATCCAAACAAAAAGATAATTATAACTCTTGCAATAATAATCCTAGTGCTAATAGTTTTTTTTATTCTTTTAAAAAATCTCTCTCCAACAACCAAAGTAATTGAAACTCCAACAACTCCAGAAAATTGCTCAAATGAGAGTATAAAAAAAGCTTGGGAATTTATCTTCAAAGGAAGTTCTGAAAATATTACTTTATCAAGGATAAATGATTTATATAATGAAACAAATCTTTCGGAAGAGGATATTGAGCTTTGGAACCTGTTTTTTAATGAGGGATGCCCAATATACAATGCATATCGTATAAATGGAAGTAATGTAAAAATAATCTTTGGAACAGATGTATGGTTTATTATGGATATGAAGGCTGTTATTGCTATAGATGCAGAATATACTCCAGAAGCAATAGCAAACTTAACAGAAAAATTAACCTCTGAAAACTATGCAGAAGATGGAAAGATATTTGTAATGGAAGAATTTCTAGAAAATAATACAATACAGAGGAATATAAATACGACTGAGGAAGCAAAATCAGAATTTGAATCTGTCTTCAAAATATCCTCTTCAAATTGGACAAAAGAGGAGCAAAGTGATTTTGAAGGTGCAAATGTAAATATATTTGGTTTTGTTGAAAACGAAACTATTGGCAATATAACAATCTTTGGTGAATCGATTGATCCGAGGGGAGTAATTGCAAAGACAGGGATAGTTTTTCAAAACTACAGCATAAATATGTATACTTATATGGATGCCTCAATTTTAAACTCAAAGGAATTAGAAAAAAGATTCGGAAACTGGACATCTCCAATAAACACCTCCCTAAACAATTTAACGGTAGAAATAAACAACTCTAGATTAAAAATGTCTGAAGAATTGGATATTTTCTCTGAACCCCATTCAGGGATTCAAAAAGTAGAAATAACTCAAAATAATCAAACCATTATAGAAACAGAGATAAACTTCACAGAAGAAGACATCGACTGGACAAAAATAATACTAAAAAAACAAGAAGTCAACTCAAGCAGAGGCTACGTAATAATCAATGGATTAAATTACACAAAAAATATAACTATTGATAGATTAAATAACAAGTCCGAAGAAGTATGTGTAAAAGATAAAGAAATAGATTCAATTAATGAAATAAGCCCCACATGTAATCTAACGGATGAATATCTCCTTAAATGTCCAGGCAGCCTAAACACCAATTTAACAAATTTAACCTGTAAAAAATATTTAGATAAATTTGTGGTAACGGGATTAAAACATTCTGCAGTCATAGAAATGTCTCCTCCAGAAGAGCCTTGTATACAAAACTGGACTTGTACTGATTGGACTGATTTAGCAAAAGAATGCGGTTATAGGGAATGCAGCGATTTGAATAACTGCAACAATGAATCAACAAGACCTCTTGAATATAAAACCTGTCCAATTTGTATCCCTGATTGGGAATGCACAGAATTCCTTCCAGAAAAATGTCCAAAATCTGAAAAAAGAACAAGAACTTGTGAAGATTTAAACAACTGTGGAAGAGAGGGAAGTATGCCAGACACTACACAAATTTGTGAAAGAAAAAACAATTGGATTTGGATAATATTGGGAGTTATATTTGGAATAGCAAGTATAATTATATTAATAATAATTTTATCAAAAGAAAAATATAAAATAAAAGATGAAAACATAAAAGAGTATCCAAAAGTACAAAATGAAATCTATAAACAACACCCCAGCCACCCTTCAAAAAAAGAACAGAACCATGCTTCAAATCAGATGGGGGCATTTAGAAATCAAAATAAGCCAGTAAATAACCCTAACAAAAACGATGAAGAGTATTATTATCCGGAAGGATATAAATAATCATATCTGCAAAAAGATATAAACAAGTTTATCTTGAATAATCTATGTCTGAAACAAGAAATTATCTGTCATTAGCGGTAAAGTTGGTTTTGATATTATCTCTTTTGAGTTCAATACACAATCATCTTTGGCACCTCGCATCAACAAATATATTTCTTATAATTCTTTTATTTATACCTCAAATAGTCACAAAATATGAAATAAAAATTCCCTCAGAGTTTGAGTGGTTTCTATTAATATTCGCCGTAATAACTCTTTTACTTGGAAAGACAGGAGGAATAATCACCCCAATTGTATTTGGTATAGCTATTGCAATGCTAGGATTTATGATTCTCTCAATATTGTATTCAAGTGGACAAATTAAAAAGAATTATTTTCTTGTTCTTGCATTTTCATTTAATTTTGCAGTGGCATTTGGCTTTGCTATTGAACTTGCAAAATATTACCTAAAGATAGTGCTTAATCACACTCTCTCCACAGAGATTTATGCATACTCTATGCAAACAATGACTTTTGTAGTTTTAGGAGCATTAATCTCTTCGTTAATAGGATATGTATATATGAAATATCACTTTAAGGTAATTGGGAATATTGTAGATAAAATAACAGACAAAAATCCAAAATTATTCAAAAAACAAGAAAAAGTAAAGGAAGAAATATTCAACATAATAAAAAAAGGAGAAAATGAAAAGATGGAGTTTAAATCTACACTAAGAACAAACCTCCATACAAATGAAATAGATAGAAAGATAGAATACTCTGTTTTAAAGACGATAGTTGCATTTATGAATTCAAATGGAGGAACAATTCTAATAGGTGTTGAGGATTCTGGAAAAATAATGGGTATAGAAAAAGATAAATTTGAGAGCAAAGATAATTATTCCCTTCATCTTACTAATGTGATAAAAACAAAGATTGGAAAAAAATTCTTTCCATTGGTTAATTTTAGATTTAATGAGATAGAAGATAAAACAATTTTAATCATTGATTGTGAGAAAAGCAAGTCTCCAGTGTTTATAAGATCACAAGAAAATGAAGAAGAATTTTATATAAGAGTTGGTCCTTCCAGTGTTCAAATAAAAGGAAGCGAATTAATTGATTACATAGACAAGAATTTTAAGAGGAAGTAAATTTACCTCCCTCGAAGCCTTTATAAACTCAATTTTTCTTTATAAACCATTAAAATGGTAGCAAAAAGCAATTATAAAATACAAAATATTGTTGCAACCGCTTCCCTTGGAAAGCCGGTTCCTCTAACGAAGCTTGCAAGAACTCAACCAAATACAGAATATAATCCTGAAACATTCCCAGGGCTTGTTCTAAGAGTAAAAGAGCCAAAATCAGCAGTTTTAGTATTCTCATCTGGAAATCTCGTATGTACGGGTACGAAATCCTTAACTCAGGTTAGAGAAGTGATTGATGCAGTAATAAAACAACTAAAAAAGATTAGTGTAAATATTACCGGAAAACCAAAGATAACGGTACAGAATATAGTTGCTTCTGGAAGTATTGAACTTAAACTTAATCTTAATTTTTTAGCATTAGAAATGGAAAACACAGAATACGAACCGGAACAATTTCCAGGTTTAGTATACAAATTAATAGAACCAACAGCTACTTTCCTCCTTTTCTCAAACGGAAAACTTGTATGTACTGGTACAAAAAACAAGCAGCAACTTGAAGATAGCATGGACCAGCTCTTGAAAAATGTCAAGACTGCCCTTAAGAACTACAAATAACTTTCCTAATTATTAAGTTATAAAAATATTTATTGAAAAATATAATAAAATAAGGTATTTCATAATATAACACAAATCTATAAAAAAGAACCATTTCTTTAAAAATAATGGAAGAGAATGAATTCTCAGACATTCAGATAAAGGAGGAAGTTATCTAAATGGAAGAAGGTAGTTATTCAGAAGAGGAAAGTTCTAGAGAAAGTTTTGAGACAGATCAGAAAAAAAAGCCAAGATCAGAAGAATTAATCATAGAAGCAAAGAATTTCTTTAATTTCAACAAAGAAGATTTGGGAGAATCTATACGTAAGAAAACAAATGTAATTTATCTTGATTTTATGAAACTCACAGAGTTTTCAAATAAACTCTCAGATGAAATAATAACTAACCCTGAAGAAACCTTAAGTATAATCGAACTTGCAGTTGAAGAACTTGGACTTGTAAAAAATGCACGTGTACGTTTAAAAAATCTTTCAGAAGCCCACCAAATAAAAATAAGAAATATACGTTCAAAACACTTAAACGAGTTGGTTATCCTTGAAGGAATAATAAGACAAGCATCGGATGTCCGTCCACAGGTTGTAAATGCTAAATTTGAATGCCCTAGCTGTGGAACCGTGATAGCAGTGTTACAAATTGAAAAGAAATTCAGAGAACCTAGCAGATGTTCTTGTGGTAGAAGAGGGGGATTTAGGTTGATATCAAAAGATATGGTTGATACTCAAAGATTAGTAATTGAAGAATCTCCAGAATCTCTTTCTGGAGGAGAACAACCAAAGAGAATGAACATATTTGTGAAAGAAGATTTAGTTGAACCAAAAATGGAGGATAAAACTACCCCTGGAGCAAAGATAAAGGTCATAGGGATATTAAAAGAAGTTCCTGTACCCTTAAGCACAGGAGGATTATCAACAAGATTTGAACTAGCAGTAGAAGCTAACAATATTATTCCTATGGAAGAAACTTTCGAAGAATTGGATATAACAGATGAAGATGAAAAACAAATTCATGAATTGTCAGAAGATCCAAAAATATTTGAAAACTTAGCAAAGAGCATAGTCCCAAGTGTTTGGGGATATGAAGAAATAAAAAAAGCTTTAATTTTACAACTATTTGGAGGGGTTCAAAAAAAGATGTCAGATGGTTCAAAATCCAGAGGAGACATACATATTCTACTTATAGGAGATCCAGGAGTTGCTAAAAGTGTAACTCTTGTATTTATGTCAAACATCTCCCCTAAAGGAAGATATGTTGTGGGTAAATCGGCATCAGGAGCAGGATTGACTGCAACAGTAGTAAGAGATGAATACCTTAAAGGATGGAGCCTTGAAGCAGGAGCTATGGTCCTGGCAAATAAAGGTTTAGTTTGTATAGATGAATTAGAAAAAATGGACCCTCAAGATAGAAGCGCCATGCATGAAGCAATGGAACAGCAAACAGTTACAATTTCTAAAGCTAATGTACAAGCATCTCTTAAGGCACAAACTTCTGTTCTTGCAGCTGCAAACCCTAAATTCGGGAGATTTGACCCTTTTATGCCAATTCCACAACAAATAGATTTGCCTCCCACACTTATAAATAGATTCGATATAATTTTTACATTAAGAGATTTGCCAGATAGAAACAAAGATGAAAGAATTGCTGCCCATGTTTTGAAGGAGCATCAAAAAGACACCAAAGAAGTTCTAATTGATTCAAATTTATTGAGAAAATATGTTGCATATGCGAAACAAAAAGTGAATCCAATATTGAGCTCAGATGCAGTTGAAGAGCTTAAAAGATTCTATGTTGAACTAAGAAACAAACCGGTTATGTCTGAAAGTGCTATGAGGCCTATACCTATCTCAGCAAGACAATTGCAGGCACTTGTAAGAATGGCAGAAGCCTCTGCAAGATTAAGACTAAGCGAAGAAGTTTCAAGAGAAGATGCAAAACAAGCAATAGAATTAATGAAATATTACCTTATGCAAGTAGGATATGATTATGAATCAAAAACTTTTGATATTGATAAAATTTCAGGGAAATTTTCTTCCTCCCAAAGAACAAGAATATTCACTGTTAAAGAAGTTATAACCGCGCTTGAAGGAAAGATGGGTAAGATGATTCCCTATGAGGAGATAGAAAAAGAATTAGAAGACAAGATTGGAAAAGACGAATTAGAAGAAATAATAAACAGATTAATAAAAGACAATGAGATTTACAGACCAAAAAAAGGATATATTGGAGTTTTCTAACTCATAAAAACTTATAAACCTGTAAAAATTTCAGAAAACATTAAAAGATGGCAGAAGAAGGACAATTCAAAAGGAATGTTGCATACAAACTAAAAATAGGAGATATTCTTCTTGGAAAACCAGTAACTAATGGAGAAAGATTTTCATTCTTAGAATTAGGAGATAAAAAAATAGTAAGGGCAAATATAATTGGAAATATTGTTGACAAATTTGAAAACGATGGTGAGAGAAAATATATATTCTTCAAATTAGATGATGGTTCTGGACAAATAAGTCTAAAAGTATTTGGAGACGACATAGCAAAATTCAAAGAGATTACCCAAGGATTAACAGTACTAGTTATAGGAACCTTAAGATACTGGAATAACGAAACATATATTCAACCAGAAATAATAAAAGAACAAAACACCAAATACCTATTAATTAGAAAGTTGGAACTTGAAAAAGCTTCTCCAAAAAAATCTCCACCAATAGAAAAAAGCAAGATTGTAGCAATAAAAGATAGCATAATTAATATAATAAAAGAAGCAGAGGAAGAGGGGGGAATTGAAAAAGAACAAATAATACTCCGATTAAAAGATGTATCTCCAGATATAATAAATCAAGAAATAAAGAAATTCCTTGAGGAAGGAATAATATTTGAACCCAGACCAGGAAAAGTAAGATATTTGGGATAAACAAGATTAAAATAACACAATAATTCTTAAAAAAGGATTAAAGTTACGACTTTAATGGAACCAAGAAGATTTAATTCGCATATGCATTTTATTAATGAAAATTGGGCTGCAAATGCTCTAAACATGCAAATTAACCCGAATAGGGGACCAGATTTAATAGATGATGAAAAAGCAGTAGAAATAAAATTTGAAAGAATATACCCGGAAATAAAAAACCATAAATGCTGGAGATTTTTGGGACATCAATTAGAATATAATAAAGAATTTTCAGAGATTTATTGGGGATTAGGATTTTATATTTTAAACAAGAAAGTTAAAGACGTAAAAAGAAATGATTTAATAAATTTGGAGAAGATTGTAGACTACAGAGAAATATACTTAGTGAATTGGGATTGGATGAATCAGTTTCCATTATACCATCAAAAAGGAAAAACAAAAATATCTGAGTGGGATCATTATATTGGTTACCCAAAATTTAAATTAATCCCAAAGATAATCTCTTCTAAAGATGTTAAAACTGGAAAAGTTTATTTCACAGAGGGGGTTGACCCAGAAAAATTCAAGATAAATTGGAATTCTGTTCAACAAAATACTTATAAAGACGTTCCTTTTTAGAAATTAATGACAGACTACGAAAAACTTCTTGATGAAGCATACACCAAAGTAAAACTAGTTGAGGGAAGAGAAGGAAGATTTGAAATCCCCCCTATAGAAGGACACATAGAAGGGAAAAAAACAATTTTAACTAATTTTTTCAACATTTCATCATATATAAGAAGAAACTCCGAACATTTTCAAAAGTTTATACTAAAAGAGCTAGCAACATCCGGACAAAAAGAAGGAGAGAGACTTGTTCTTAATAATAAAATACCTAGTGCAAAAGTAAATGCAAAAATAGACCAATATGTAAAAGAATTTGTTATATGCAAAGAATGTGGAAAACCGGATACAGAACTCAAAAAAGAAAACAGACTGAATTTTATTCATTGTCTAGCTTGTGGAGCAAAACATCCAGTAAGAGATAAAATATAAAAAATAATTAAAAAAGTGTTAATTAAATTCTAATGAAATTAGAGGATATAAAAGGAAAATTCGATGTATTCGAAAAGGTTAAATTAAACTTAGAAGATTCGGTAGAATACAAAAGAAAAATAATCGAAGAAAATAGAAATAAGCTAGCTTTAATAGAAATTAAAGATATACCAAATAAATATATATTCGGAATAATAGAACCAAAAAATACAATATTCTTTGGATTAAATGTAATTGAAAACAAAGAAAAATATATTTGTCCAGAAATAATTAAATACGAAAATTTATCTAAAATCATAATCTGCGAGAGTTAATGCTCATAAAAGATAAAAAATCAAAAATCTAAATATTTATAAAAGAAAATTTCGTGAGAACCCTATCTCAATTAAACTAAGGGAGGTAAAAAATGGTTGAAGCTTATTGTGTAAAATGTAAGAAGAAAGGGCAAAAAATGAAAGATGCTGTAATGACACAAACTGCAAAAGGTGGTTTTATGGCAAAAGGAAAATGTCCTGATTGTGGTACAGTAATGTGTGCTATGATGTCTGCAGCAAATGCAGAAAAGGCTATGAAGTCTGGTGAAGCTAAAAAGGGTTACTAAAAATGTTTGTAAATGTAATAAAATCCTATAGAGATGTTGTAGCTGTTTGCGATAAAGAATTGATAGGGAAAAAATTTGAAGATGGGAATCTCCAGCTCGATGTTAAGGAAAGCTTCTTTAAAGGAAGAGAACTATCAAAAGAAGAAGCTTCTGAGATAATGAGAGATATGAAAATGGAAGATTCTACATTTAATATAATTGGAGAAAAGTCAATCCAAACCGCTATAGAATCTGGGATAATTACAAAAGAAGGGGTAGGAAGGATTGCAAACATCCCCTTTGCCCTGGTTCTTATTTAATTATTATTTTCAATCCACTGCTTACCCTTAGAAGTTAGTTCATAATGAAAATCTTTAACAGTACTCCCAACTTCAATAATATAATGTTTTTTTATGAGATAATTAATGGATAAGATATAATCCTCTAGAGGTTTAATATTAGATAAATAAATTTCATTTCCAGTTACATCTCTTAGATTCAATAACTCTTTAGATTTTTCTTCTAAATTATTTTCTTCCTCTTTCATAATTCCAACTAGTTGATTTAAAATATAAAGATATAGTCTCTTAAACTATATATTTATAAAATGTAATATTTTCTCTAAAACATGCCAGAAGAAATTGATGAATTCTCAGAAGAAGAAAGTGAAGATAATCCAAGTGAAGAAGTACATATAACAAGAGCTAAAATACCCCGAGGTCAAGAAGTAATAGGTATAATCGAAGAAAGACTTGGAGGAAATAAAATGAAAGTTAAATGTTTAGATGGAAAAACGAGAAATTCTCGTGTTCCTGGAAGATTAAAAAGAAAACTTTGGCTTCGTCCGGGGGATACTGTATTAGTTGAACCTTGGGAATTAGATAACTCAAAGGGAGATGTAATTTTCAAATATCCTTCAAACCAAATTGAATGGTTAAAGAGAAATGGGCATCTAAAAAGTGAAGAAAAAGAATTCTAAAACCTAATATTTATTAACCTTATTTGCCATCTTAAATAATGAAAAAAGGTGATACCAGAGGTCTCTCAACAGTTGTCGCAACCCTTTTAATAATTCTTCTTGTTATAGTTGCAATTGCAATAGTTTGGGGGGTTATAAGAACAGTTATAAAAAACAATGCAGAATCAATTTCATTAGGACAATTCACTATTAGTCTAGAAATAGTAAAAGTTTATCCCTCAGATGTTTATTCTGATCCAAATTCTACAGGAATAAAAATAAGAAGAAATGCCGGTGCGGGAGAATTAAATGATATAATTATATCTATATTTGATGGGAGAGATTCATATGTCTTTACAAATAATATACCTCCAGGAGAGACATTTGATGAATTTGAAGTAACAACGTTTCCCGTCCCATATACTGGAAATATAGTTAGTGTGTCTATCTCTCCGGTATTCTCAACCAGTTCTGGAAAAACAATAACAGGAGATGTTCAAGATACATATTATGTTTATTACACTGGTTCTGGAGGAGAAGGAGACCCTGGAGAAGGAGAGGGAGAGCCAGACCCGGGTTGTGTTCCGAATTGTGCAGGAAAAGATTGTGGAGATGATGGATGCTTTGGAAGTTGCGGAAGCTGTACAAGTCCGGAAGAGTGCGTTTCAGGAAGTTGTACAACAACAACCGAACCTTGTGTGGCAAACTGTGCTTGCTCATCAACAATTTGTACTGGAACAAGCTGCTCAGACGGATGTGAAGGAAGCTGTCCTGGAATAATTCAACCAAATTGTGGAGATCAAATGTGTGGTGCAGCTCCAAATGGATGCGGAGACGAAAATGAATGTGGAACATGTAGTAGCGGATGGTGTGATGGGGGAATTTGTTGTTTAGTAGGAGAACACAACGTAGGAGGAATATGTCAAGCGGATTGTAACCCTATAGAAAATTGCATAGGAAAAGAGTGCGGAGAGGATGGATGTGGTGGAACTTGTGGAACATTTGGAGGAGATTGCGAATATGAATATGGTTCAAATTATTTTTGTAATGAAAGTGGAATATGTGAACTATGTACTCCTGATTGTATTGGTAAAGAGTGCGGAGAGGATGGATGTGGTGGAACTTGTGGAAATTGCATCTTGCCAGAAGAATGTAACTTTACAACAGGGATATGTGTAATGTGTGATGATAACTGTCTTGAAACCGGAACTGAATGTGGAGATGTTCCGAATGGGTGTGGAGAATCTTGTGGGGAATGTACCCTACCAGAAACCTGTATAAATGGTATTTGTGTAGCTCCAGAAACAAGTTTAAATTCCGGAACTGTAACTTCTGTCTGGCCAGTACCAATAGGACACAATTTCCTTACAGGAAGTAACTTACCTGAATTTGGAGAAACATCAGAACAAACCATACTAAATGATGCACATTATGTAAGAATAACAAGTATATACTCTCGTTGTTATCCTGTATTAAAAATGGACTACCCAATTAATCCAGGACAATATACAGTTATACAAGTCTCAACAGGAATAACCGATATTGAAATAGGAGATAGCTATCAGTTATGGGAAACCTTAGCTGGATGCCAGAGTTAAGCTTATTAATGCTTCAAAATATTCTTTAATATGAAAAAAATAATCTCAGAAAAGATAATAAGGATAATAAAGAATAAAAAAAATCTTGAAAAAGAGTTAGATGTACTTCTAGAAATTAATGGAAAAGAAGTCTCAATTTCAGGAGAATCTGAAAATGAGTATATCGCAGAAAGAGTTATTGAAGCTCTTGATTTTGGTTTCCCTTTTTCAGATGCTCTTAACATAAAAAAAGAAGATTTTTTGTTTGAAATATTAAATATAAAAGAATTTACTAATCAGAAAGATTTTGAGAGGGTAAGGGGAAGAGTAATAGGTAAGGATGGTAAAGCCCTAAAGACAATTTCAAACTTAAGCAATTGTCATGTTGAACTTTCTGGAAACAAGTTAGGAATTATAGGAGATTCTGAAAGTATTAGAAACGTAGAAGAAGCTTGCAAACTTCTGATAAAAGGTTCAAAACATTCTAATGTATACTCCTACCTTGAAAAACATAAGATAGAACCAATTACAGACTTGGGGTTAAAAGGAGTTAAGAAAAAATAAAGCGCCCCGGGTAGGACTCGAACCTACGACTTCACGATTAACAGTCGTGCGCTCTAACCAACTGAGCTACCAGGGCACATATTTATTACCTTAGGTGGTGAAGATGGTTTGTTCGTTAGAACTTTAACCAACTGAGCAACCAGGGCATATACTTATTTAAGAATTGAAAATTAAAACCTTATTTAAAGTTTACCCCTATTAAAAAACCTTATAATACTTAATAACTAAACTACTTAATGATATCAAAAAATCAAAAGCAAAAAATTCTCCTTGCAATGTCCGGGGGAGTAGATTCAAGTATAGCTGCTCTTCTTCTAAAGAAACAGGGATACGAAGTAATAGGAGCGTTTATGAAAAATTGGAGCGATACAAAAGACCCATTAACAGGAAGATGTGCCTGGAGAACCGAAAGAAAGATGGCATTAAAAATTGCATCTCAATTGAATATTCCTTTAATTACACTTGACTTTGAAAAACAATACCGAAAGGAAGTTATTGAAAAGATGTTTGAAAAATACAAAAAAGGAATAACCCCTAACCCAGATATAGACTGTAATCAAAAAATAAAATTCCCCCTTCTTCTTGAAGAAGCAAAAAAAAGAAAAATTAATTTAATAGCAACAGGACATTATGCAAGAGTTAAAAAAAACAAAAAAAACATATACGAATTACTTAGAGGAAAAGATGAATCTAAAGATCAATCTTATTTTTTATATAAGGTAACACAAAATGAACTCTCTCATTGTTTATTCCCCATAGGAGAATATACTAAACAACAAATTAGAGATATAGCAAAAAAGAATCATCTTCCAAATTACGATAAAAAAGGTACTGTAGGCATATGTTTCATAGGAAAAGTTAACCTTAAAAAATTTTTACAAAAAAAGATAAAACCCAAAAAAGGAAAAATATTAGACCCAGATGGAAAAGTAATTGGGGAACACGATGGAATTTACTATTACACAATAGGACAACGTTTAGGTCCAAGATATGGATTTGAATTAGACCGGGGAAATAAAAATAAACCTTCCAAATGGTATGTTGCAGAGAAAGACATCAAAAAAAATATCCTTGTTGCTGCTCCAAAAGATCACCAATTAAACTTTAGAAAAAAAATAATAATCAAAGATTTACATCTTATTTCCAACAATAAAAATGAGTTCAAAGGCAAAAAAACTAAAGTATTGTCTAGAATACGTCATGTTGGAGAATTGCTTCCAAGCACACTTTTCTACGATAAAAAATCAAAACAATTTAATGTAATCTTAAATGAAAAAATAACGGGTATAAGTGAAGGACAAGCAATAGTTTTGTATCAAAAAGAAAAAGTAATTGGCGGGGGAGAGATCACATTTGAGTAGAAATACCAGAGTATATATCTCTTTTAATCTCAATAGAAGCGCAGCATATTATATTAGTTCCATTAAATGGAGAATACGTTCTTACTTTACAAACATGAGTTTCATTCTCAAAAAAGGAGAAATACCCTCTTGCAAGGCAGAATTGTTCCACAGATTCAAATTTTAAGCATTCTTCTGGACAACAAAAAGGATTAAACATATAATAACTGTAATAATCTGCACAAAACAAACCTTGTGGCTCATAACAAGGATAACCTCCATTAGAACAAACCGGATAAGGGATTATATTAGTTACCTCATTATCTGTTAAAGTAGTCGTATTTTCAGAAAGGCCATATATAATCGAAGAAGTATCCGTTGTATTATCTAAATCCTCTGTAAGATTCACATTTGTATTCTCCTCTACAGAAATTGTCAAATTATCTGAACCTGTTGTTAATGAGATATTTGTAGTATTCTCTATAGGAATAGTTGAATTATCCGAATCTGTCATTAATGAGATATTTATTGTCTCGTTTATTGAAGTATTATTTACACTTTTATTCACAACCTTTTCTTGAGAATTATCCTCATAAACAAACTCCATCTCTAAACAATCTTTTTTTTCTGAAGGCTTATAGAATATTGTTCCACAAGAGTTTGAATCCTTACAAACCCTTGTTTGAATACCTTTATTACAACTTCCCCAATTAGAACACGCCCAATCTTCCTGACAATTATCTTTATCAATTCTCTTAACCGCAATTGTCGCCTTACCCTCAATAATGCTAACTAGTTTTATCCTTATGTCATATGTTCCATCATTTGTCAAATCCACTTCCTTAACCTCATTAATCTTTAAACTTAAATTAATAGGATCGCTTGAAATTGTTAACTGGACAGAATCATAACCAACAAAGTTTATTCTCATACCGTGTTCTTCCTCATCAAGATTAAACTTAACAGAATCACTTTCTCCTACTTCCATAGCAACCCCTTCCATCAGTTTTTTATCTGAAATATTTTTGTGACTTGCAATAAAGGCGAGATAAACTATAATAGCTAGAATGATCAAGATAACGCCCAGAAATATAAAGAAAAAAATCCTACTACCTTTTGACCCTGAAGCTGCTTGAGCTATCTGCTCCTCCTGCAAATAATCCATTAAAAAATTAAGATTAAATAATTTATAAATATATTCAGAAAAGCGTAAACCCTTAAAACCTTAAATTTAAATAATCCTTTTATTATAATTAAATATGGGTGTAGATAAGTTAATACGAGCAAGAAGGAGCATAAGAAAATTCAAATCTGACAAGCCGGATTGGAGAACAATAATTGAGTGTATTGATTCCATGCGTTATGCCCCGATGGCTGGAAATAATTTTTCTTTAAAATTCATTCTAATAGATGATGAAAAAAAAATACAAGAATTGGCAGAGGCTGCCCAACAAAAGTTCGTTTCTAATGTTAAATACGTTGTTGTAGTATGTACAAATCCTGGAAGAACTGAAATTGCATATGGAGAAAGAGGAGCTAATTATTTAAAACAACAGGCAGGAGCTGCAATACAAAATTTCCTTTTAAGATTAACAGAAGAGAAACTATCAACGTGTTGGGTAGGACATTTTGTAGATGAACAAGTAAAAGAAATATTGCAAATACCAAAAGAAACCCAAGTCGAAGCAATGTTCCCAATAGGGTATGCTTATGAAAAGCCAAAAGAAAAAAGATATATTGATTTGGACACAGTTCTTTACTTCAACAGATACGGAAATAAAATTATGAAAGAAAAACCTAAGTTAAGTGCTTAAAAATAATCTTGAAAAAATATCTTGAGGGGAAAACCCCCTCAAAAAAATAAAAAATAAATTAATTGAGTTTTGAGTTTATCTCCAGACTTCTATTCCTAAATCGCTCATTTCTCTTGACCCATGAGAAGAGGATGAGGAATATTGATCTTCAATATCCTTTCCAAGCACGTAAGGAGATTTAACTCCAGTCATTATTGTAATAACTCTTACTCTTCCAGCGAAATCTTTACTAATTCTCGCTCCAATAATAACTTGTGCTTCAGGACCCAAGTTTTCTGAAACTGTTCTACCGATAAGATCAAACTCTTCTAATTTCAAATCAGGTCCACAAGTTACATGAATCAATGCACCGCTAGCACCTCTGTAATCCACATCAAGTAGAGGATGAGTAAGGGCTTGCCTGACTGCTTCATTAACTTTGTCCTGAGAATCGCTTTCACCAATACCTATAACCGAAACTCCACCGTTCTTCATAATTGCTGAAACATCAGCATAATCCAAATTGATTAATGAAGGTAATGTAATTGTTTCAACAATACCCTTAATCATGGTAGATACAAGTTCATTTGCAACAGCAAATGCCTGTTCAATAGGCAATTGACCTGCGATATCAACGAGTCTGTTATTATCTAATACTATACAAGTATCAGTAACTTCTCTCAACTCTTGCAATCCAAATTCTGCTTTATCAATTCTAGCTTTTTCAGATTCAAATGGCATTGTAACAACACCAATAACTACTGCACCCGATTCTTTGGCTATTTGGGCTACAACTGGAGCTGCACCAGTTCCTGTTCCACCACCCATTCCTGCTAAGATAAAAACCATATCAGCACTTCCTACTGCTCTTTTAAGCTCAGATAAAGCTTCTTTAGCTGCTTCTCTACCAATCTTTGGTTTTCCGCCTGCACCAAGTCCTCTGGTTAATTCCTTACCAATAAGGATTTTCTCATCAGATTTAGTAACACTAAGGTGAAGTGCATCTGTATTACAAGCATAGATTGTAGCACCGTTTATACCCTTGTTAAAAAGCCAAGTTATTGCGTTACTACCCATACCTCCACATCCCATAACCTTGATGTTTGCTTTTCCAGCTTTCAATTCATCAAAATTAATACTATGTGTAGCAGTATTTGCGATTGCTTCTTTTGCAAAATCTAAAACCATCTCTTTTTCGTCCTCCTTTCAACTGTATATAAGTAATCCACTAAGCAGATTTTCATCCAAAGATAAAACAACATCTATTTATAAGAATTATGGAAATAAAACATAGAGAATATTACTCTAAAATGAGAAAAAATATACCTCTATTTTGAATAAAATAAATCCTTAAATAATAAAACATCCATAAAAATACATGCAAAAAGAACCCCTTTTTATACCCAACACAAAATTTGTCTTTTTAGATAAATTACACTCAAATATATTTAAGATAAGAATACCCAACACAGAAGAGATAAGGTACATAAAAGAGGTGGGAGTGTTAGGGATACCTTTTTTTATGATAACAAAAAAAAGTTTAGAAGTATTGGGCAATGATTATAGTGATCATCCATTTAAACACACTCAAGAGTTCAAAGATTTATACAACCCCTTCAGCCCATTAGATAATTATTTAAGAGAAGCACAAGTTGAATTTACTCTTTCAAAAAGAGATGATGGAAAAACTCAATATTTTGGATTAGCTGCAGGAGCACCTCTAAATATAGAATCTATTTTAAAAATAGGTAAAAAAGAACATGAATATAAAATGTATGCAGTTCCTTGTCATTTTTATCTCATAAATGATAACCTAAATGATTTAAGGGATATATTGATTAAGCCACCAATTTTTTGTCCAACAGTTTAATCTTCTCCCACCCTCTTTCTAACTTATAATTAGACATTTCAAGAGCCAGTTTCAAAAATTCCTCGTTAACCAAAACTTTATTGTTCTTTATTATTGGGAATTCCATCCTATCGCTACTATTTAATTCAAGAATAATGTTCTTATCACAAGTTAATATGCTACTTCTTTTAAATCCAACATATTTTGCTTTTTCAAGAAGATAGGTTGCCTTTTTCAAATCCCTACAGGCAATATGGATTATAGGAGGTTCAACCTTAAATTTGATAATCTCCTTTTTGTTTAAAAGTATATTTAATGTCTCGTTTAACTCATCAAAAAAAACTTTCTCATGCCAAGTCTTTAAAAATAAATCTTTTCCTTTTTTATTCTGTTGTATCATTAAAATTATCCTTCCAGAACAACTACTAGTAGTATAAAAATCATCTAAACCATTTATTTTATCACATAAAGGTTTAATTCTATTATCCCATCCTCCAATTGAAGATTTATCTAATTTTGAAAGAACTGCTGTTTTTCTTTGAAGAAATCTATCACGTGGCATAAAACTTAAATATTTTAAAGATATTTTAAACTTATGGAAAAACCAATAATTACAACAAATATCGATGGTTTAACTATAGATCACTCAGCTTTCATTGAACCACATAAATATTGGTTTGAAAGAGCAATAAATAAAACAAAGGATAATTCTCTCAAAAGGTGGATTGGAAAAGAAGATTATTTTTTAGGGGTTAATGAAGCTATGAAAAAGATACTTCCAAATGCTACAAAAGAAGAAAGAACTTCTCAAGCAAGAAAATGGTATCAGGAAGATGTAATAAAATATATCTCAATACATCCAGAAGTTGTCAAAAAAGATATCACAAAAAGATTATTATCTCTTAAAGATAAATATAAATTAATCTTATTGACAACAAACACCAAAGATTATATTTATGACCTCTTAAAAGTATCAAAATTAGAAAATATATATGATAAAATAATTGCAAGTGAGACAGAAGAAGAACCAGATAAAAAAATTCTATTAGATAAATTAATAAAAAAGTATGGAAAACCTGCATATTATTTAACAGGAAAAATAGAAAAGATAAATTCTCACTTCCAAGAATTAGGAATTAAAGTTATATACACAGAAGATATCACTTCACTTTGTTAAATTCTTTCTTTAGATAATTATCTAATTTTTTAGGGTGTTTTCTACAATAATACTCCATTTTACTTGAAGATTTGTGTGCGGAATCGTAATTCATTCCTTTAGCCATCAAATTTCTTTCATGAACTTCATGTAAAAGAACAAATTTTATCTCCTCAAAATCTAAATCATCATCTATCCAGATTTCATTTTTGGGTATAAAACTATAAACTTTGTCATGTCCTCCCTCTGTAAAATCCAAAAAAAACAAATCTCTGACCAACTCTCCATTGACAATCCAAATGTTTAATTTATTTCCACCATATTCTTTCAATAATTTTTTATAAACTCCTTTCAATAAATTTCCCTTACCCTTTTTTATTTTCATTTCCTGTTTCATCAGTTTAGACTTGCCCCTTTTTCTTTTCTCTATCTTGTTTGCCATATCCCAGGCTTTATTGTAAGATATCCCCTTAGAAAAAAACCTATGAAAAGCCAGCATAAAATCAATAAAATATTTCTCTTCTCCTGGATTTCTTTCTTTATCTATCCAAAACTCATCTTGAGGTATAAAACTAAAATTGTAATGTTGAGCATAATTAGTGAATTCTTCCTCAATGTTGTCTCGAATATATTTACCATTAACAATCCAAACTTTAAATCCAGAAACTTTTCCAATTTTTTTTATATAGATGTTTTCTATATGCATTTACTTCGCCTCTTTTATATCTTTTCCAATATCTCACACCTTATATTGTTTTCTTTGCATAGTTCTTTGAATTCCTTGGCATCATCATTACCCCCGACAATAGAACCATAATGCATTGGAATTGCAATTGTAGGTTTTATCAGTTTGGCAGCTTCCGCAGCTTCTTCCACATTCATTGTAAACCTCCCTCCAATAGGAAGCAATGCAACAAATTCCTTTCCCGATTGTTTATATCCAGTAAGTTTTTGCATCTCTGGTATTAAATCTGTGTCTCCAGCGTGGTAGATAATCAGATTATTAATCTTCAAAAGATATCCTACCCAATTCTCATCTGCAGGATGAAAATGTTTATCAACATTATAAGCAGGAAGAATAGATATCTTAACATCGCCTATGTCCAATTCACTTCCAGGTTCAACAATATCCATTTTTACTGGAACATCAAATCTTGTAATCTTACTCTGACAGTCTGCTGTTAAAACTATTCTTGTACCCTCTTGGACAATTTTCTGAATATCTGCAACGCTACAATGATCATAATGACTGTGAGTTATTAGAATTATATCTGCCTTTTCCATCCCTTCCTTAATATTGTATGGATCTATGTATATTTTTCTGGAGTTCTCAACAAAAAATCCAGAATGTCCCAACCAATTTAATTCAACTTCTCCTATCCTCATGTTATTAAACAAACAAAGACGTTTTTTAAAGATTATTACTAAGAAACATGTAAAAAATAAAATAGATTCTATATTAAAAATGAAAATATAGAATCTCTAAAAATATTTTTTGAATATCGTTAATATTCATCATCAGAGTCACCACCATCAAAGTCTTCGTCTTCTTCTAAACCTTCATCTTCATCCTCGTCAAGTGATTCCTCTTCATTAAGTTTAGGCATTGTTATACCTCCAAATTTAAATATCATTACTTTTCTCCAACATTTTTAAATCTATTGATACACTAAAAAATAGATAAAATAGAGTGGAAAAGCTTAAAAAAGGAAGTCCTATGATTAAACTAACCAAAATGACAAACAGTTATGTTGATGCGTTAAGAGGAAGAGAAAATAAGACGCAAACAATTCTTTCTCCAAAAAGACAAATTGTAAAAGAACAAAAAGAAAAATGTTATATGTGTGAGAAATCTTTAGGTAATGCAATGTGTTATTTTGCAGAGATTGAAGGACCAGATATGAACACCGGATTACCTTCAAAAGGAACAAGGGCTATTTGTTCTGCATGCTTTTTTACTTTAGGAAAAAATCCAGTTAAACAAGTAAAAAAAACAAGAGAATCTGAAAGAGAAAGAGAAAAAGCAAAACAGAAAAAATCAGAAGATGAAGAAGTTAACTTATTCAAAGAACTTAGACTTAAGCACAATACTAAAGACGAAATGTATTCTCAGTGGGATTAAATAATAATTATTTTAAATAAAAAAATATTACAAAATTAAACAAAAATTTAAGGAGTAACTCTTGTCATTGTTCTTGGAAAAGGAATGGCATCTTTTATTGTATCTAACCCGCATATCCATGAAACAATTCTTTCAACACCCATACCAAATCCTCCGTGAGGAACACTACCATATTTTCTTGTATCTAAATAAAAAGAATATTGATCTAACTTCTCTCCCATCTCAATTAATCTTTTTTTAATTTTTTCAGGGTCAGCTTCTCTTTCACTTCCTCCAATTAATTCGCCATAACATTCGGGACCAATAAAATCACATCCATTTACAACTTTAGTATTTCCATCTGTTTCTTTCATATAAAATGCTTTAACCTCCTTAGGATAATTTGTAACGATTATTGGAGTATCATACAATTTACTTAATTCGTCTTCTTCAATTGTCCTAAGATCTTTTCCCCAAGGAATTTTAATTTTACATTTTTCTTTTAAAACTTTCAAAGCTTCATCATAAGTCATTCTTGGAAATGGTTTTTTAACAGTTGGTTCTAATTTTTTAACATCTCTTTCTAAAATTTCAAGTTCAAATTTATTTTCTTCCAAAACTCTTTTAACAATATTTTTAATTAAACCTTCACCATAATCTTGAATATCTTTGAATGCAGCCCAAGCAACTTCCATTTCAGCATGCCAATATTCTGTTAAATGTCTTGAAGTCTTGCTTTCCTCTGCTCTAAATGAAGGAGCAAGAGTATAAATTTTCTCTAATGCAAAAATTGCAGGTTCAGCGTATAACTGCCAAGTCTGAGCTAAAAAAACTCCTTTTCTTCCAAAGTAATCAACCTTAAACAAACTTGAACCTCCCTCACACTGAACTGATTGGAAAATTGGACTCTGGTATTCATAAAATTTATTTTTTCTGAAATATTCATGTATTGCATTAAATACGGTGCTTCTAATCTTCATTATTGCAGTCATTTTTCTGCTCCTCAACCACAAATGTCTTCTATCTCCTAATAATTCTTCATTCAAATCTTTGTTTATTGGAAAATCTTCTGCAATCTGGATTATATTTATTTTCTTAACTTGAATCTCGAAACCAGTTGGAGCCCTTTTATCTTCTTTTATCTCCCCCATGATCTCCAAAGAACTTTCAATCTTAATTTTATCAATATCTTTCCATTGTTTTTCAAAATTTTTACTTTCAAGAACACATTGAATTATATTTGAACTATCTCTTAATACAATAAACTTCATAGCATTACTTCCTCTTTCCCTATACACCCATCCTCGCACTGCTACTTCCCCTTTTTTCTTCTCAATAGCTTCTTGAATTGATATAAACTTATGGGTTGTATGTCCTGTCATGGTGTTTTATAGAAAAAGAGGTTTAATAAATTTTATCTATGCTTGCTAATCTTTATATATCCCTCATTTTACTCATTTTAATGGCAATTAAGGAAACTTTCACAATAACTCACAAAGACAAATCAACAAATGCAAGAATTGGCTTACTTCAAACAAAGAAAGGAAAGGTAGAAACTCCATTTTTTATGCCAGTTGCAACACGTGGAAGTGTTAAAACTTTAACTTCAGAAGAACTTAAACAAATGAAAGTTCCAGCAGTTATCTCCAATGCTTTGATACTCTATCTAAGAGAAGGTTCAGTAATCACAAACAAGTTAGGTGGAATTGGTAAATTCATGAATTACAATGGAATTAATTTCACAGATTCTGGAGGTTTTCAGATGTACACTCCAACAATTTACATAAAATCAAATGAAGAAGGGGTGCAATTCAAAAATCCTTTAAATGGAGAAAAAATATTCATGACTCCTGAAAAAAATATGAAAGTACAATTAGATATAGGAAGCGAGGTTGCAATGTGTTTGGATTCTATGCCTATGTATACTCATTCTAAATTACAAATAGAAGACTCAGTTAAAAAAACAACTGCATGGGCAAAAAGATGTAAACTTCATCACGAAACCTTACAAAAAAATATTCCAAAATCCAAACGTCAACTTTTGTTTGGTATAATCCAGGGAGGAAAATACGAAGACTTAAGAGAAACCTCAACAAAGTCATTACTAGAGATAGATTTTGATGGATATTCAATTGGAGGATTTGGTTTAGGAGAAACAATTCAAGAAGAATTCAATATTGTAAAGCAATTAAAACAACTTCTCCCAGAGAACAAACCAGTTTATCTAATGGGAATTGGAAATCCAATTGAAATATTAAAAGGAATAGAATTAGGTGTTGATATTTTTGATTCCAGAATGCCAACTCAAAATGCAAGAAGGGGCTCTTTATTTACCTCGGAAGGAAAATTAAGAATTTTAAAAGAAGATTGCAAATTCGATACTTCTCCCATTGACAAAAATTGCAATTGTTTTGTTTGTAAAAATTATAGT
The DNA here is from genome assembly GCA_964612685.1 of Candidatus Woesearchaeota archaeon. Lineage (GTDB taxonomy): Archaea > Nanobdellota > Nanobdellia > Pacearchaeales > GW2011-AR1 > MWBV01. Next base: position 53,712 of record CAZTCF010000001.1, on the reverse strand, counting down.
AGAGCATTCATAAGGTATCTTATCATTAACGATGAATTAACAGGGAAAAAACTTACAACTTACCACAACATATACTTCTTAACAAAATTAATAGAAACTGCAAAACAAAAAATAAAGCAAGGTAAATTCAAAGATTTTCAAAAAGAAGTTGAAAAGAAGTATAAAGAATAATAAATTAAATCCTAATCAAGGTGTCAATCTTGTTCTATCTCTTGGAAACATTGTTGCTTCCTTAACATTATCTAATCCACATATAATCTGGGTTATTCTTTCCAAACCAATTGACCATCCTGAATGAGGAGGGGCTCCAAATCTAAAGCTATCAACATAGGATTTGAAATTATCCGGGTTAAGTCCTTTAGCTTTAAGTCTTGCAATCAATAAATCAGGGATATGAATTCTTTGACCCCCAGAAGAAATTTCAATTCCACCATAAAGAGCATCAAATCCTTCACTTAATTTAGCATCTTTCTTTTCATCTTTGGTCATAATATAAAAGGGTTTAATTGAAGTTGGCCATGAATGTGTAAAAACTAAATCTCCAGGATACATTTCACAAAGCTTCCTTTCTTCTTCTGGTGTAAAATCCTCTCCTATTTTACCTCCAACTTTTTTAAGTGCTTCCTCATAACTCAAATAAATTCCTTTAGGAATCTTTAAATTTTTAACTCCCAAAATTTCAAGTTCTTTCTTGCATTTTTCTAAAACCTGTTTAACAATAAACTTAACAACTTCTTCAAGTTCTTTCATAATACTCATTTGATTTGTAAAAGCACATTCAATATCCATCTGTCTTATTTCATTTATATGCCTTGTAGTGTTATGTTTCTCTGCTCTCCATACAGGAGTTATAGTAAACGTGTCTCCAAGCGAACATGCAAGCATTTGTTTATACAATTGAGGAGATTGTGCCAAATATGCCTTCTGTTCAAAATACTGAACAGAAAACAATTCTGTTCCCCCTTCTGAAGATGCACTAATTATACAAGGAGGTTGTATTTCAATAAACCCTTTATTGTAAAAATGTTCTCTGAATGCATTTGCAATAACTGTTTGAATCTCGAATATTGCTTGAATTTTTGGTTTTCTTATATCTAAAAATCTATTATCCAATCTATTTTGAAATTCAGTTGTAGTTGTTTTCTCATTAACATGAATAGGCAATTTCTCAGCCTTACTTATAACTTCTAAACTTTCAACATCAACCTCAACATCACTTCTAGCAAATTCCGCTTTAACTTTTGCAGATTTTGTTTTTCCTTTTATTTCAACTGCACTTTCAAGACTCAAATCAGACAATTTTTCCAATTCTTTTCCTTGAACAACACACTGAACAATACCGGTTTTATCTCTCAAAAGAACAAAACCTAATTTAGCTAATAATCTAATCTCATAAACCCAACCTTTCAACAAAACTTCCTTTCCTGCTTTAATGTCTTTAACTAAAGTCCTTTCCATGAAGATTAAAGAAAAATAGGGTTTTTTAATATTGTTATTTCAAAATTTTATTTATTATATCCATTGCTTCTTTACCATTAATCTTTCCTTTAAACTTGCCCATAACTAATCCCATATAGGCATTTGCATTTAATCCTGGTTTATCCTTAATCAATTTAAGTATCTCTTCTTCCATTTCAGAATTATCAGCTTTCTCAGATTTTATTGCCTTCTCAAAACTTTCTCCTCTAACAAGTTTCACAAAAATATCCTTTACATCTCCTTCTGATATTTTCTTTTTAGTTATTGCTCTTAAAATATCTTCATAATAATTTACAACAACTCCCTCAATCTCTTCAAATGTTTTATTTTCCTTGGTTGCTATCTCTTTTGGAAAAAGAACAATCATCTTTGCAATAAAGTTGATATTATCATATATTCCTGACAGTACTTTAAGTTCTTCAATTTTATCTTCACTTAATATCAACTTTACCATCTCTTCGTTTAATCCCTTTTCTTTTAATTCCCCAGCAATAGAGCTTCTCAACTTAGGCAAATCTTTTTTAATCTCATTAATAAAATCCCTTGAAATTTTAAGCAAAGGTAAATCAGTTTCGGGATACATTCTATCTGCTCCTGGCATGGGCCTTAAGAATTCAGAACTCCCATCAGGAAGTGCATTTCTAACTTCGGCATTAGTAGGATTACCATTATCATAAAGATATTTTTGTCTTGTAACCTCATTTTCAATAGTTTTAACAAACATCTTCATATCCTGTACTCCTTTCATTTCAATTCTATTCCCACTTAAGATAGAAATATTAACATCCTGTCTTATCGTTCCTATCCCCCTCTTAACTTTACAGCTTCTCAATACATCTCCTATATGTAACGCGACTTCTTTAGCCTGCTCTGCAGATTTTATATCTGGAGAAGTCGCTATCTCGATTAGGGGTATTCCTAATCTGTCCAAATTCCAATAAATTTTATCTCCTTCAGTCTTAACTTTTCTAGCAGAATCTTCCTCTAAACAAATAGTATCTATTCCTACCCTTCCTTGTTTAGTTTCAACATGCCCTCCCCTAGCAATTAAAACGGTTCTTTGAAATCCAGAAGTATTACTTCCATCAATAACTGTTTTTCTCATAATTTGGGTATTGTTTATAATCTTACAATTTAAAAGCAAAGAAATCTGTAAAGCTATCTTTAATGCTTCTTGATTTATCTCATAGGGGGGTTCCTCATCAAGTTCAACTAAACAATTATTATCTTTATAAACCTGATAAACAAAAGTTTTCTTTAAAGAAGCCTGATATTCTGCTGCCCTATCGACCTCCCCCGATTCGCCTGCAACAGCATGAAGTTTTCTTTCAACATAAAAATCGGGTTTATCACTTCTTAATATAGATGGACAGTTACAAAAAAGCTTACAAGTATCCAACTGCTGATGAATTTCTAAACCTGATTTAAATTTTAATTTATCATAATCAATATTTGACATAAAAACACCAAGAAAAATGCATTATTAAATTTTAGCATAAACTCTCTAAATTCTTCTCAAATTGTACATTAACACGGGTATTCTTAAAATTATTTAACAAAAAGGACTTCAAAGAATCGTCAAGATCCTTTTGAGCATAAATTGTTATTGATCTTTGCATGGGTAGTATTTCAACTAATTTTTTTACTAACTTCTCTTTATCAGCTTTACCAAGAAATTGCCTTTGTCTATCAAAACACCCATAATCCAGATAGTATTCTTTAGTCAAACCATTATAAGACAAAAAATATCTTTTCATTTTAAATCCCTCATTAGCCTTTCCAAGTTTAAAGTTAAGGTATTCTTATCAATTCTTCCCAGATTACCGCTAAATCCTGCTTTTTTATAAGTCTCTAAAGGAATCTCTAATACCTCTGTCTCGTTAACACATCCAAAAAAATTACCCAAAGAGGTTATTTTATTTTTCTTTAAAACTTCGATTGAAGGGGAATTACATGTATAATGAATAAAAGAGCCCTTGCTAAATGAATAATAAGGAAAATATTCCAACATGTGGGGTTTATGTCCTTTTTCCATATTATAATTTACCTAAAAGTTTATTTAAACCTTTCTATTTGTTACCTTTCATTAGTTACAACTAATTAATAATTAAACTTATAACTTAACCTTTCTTAAATAAAATATGGACAATGAAGGAATAATACCTATAAAGTCAAATAAACCAGTACATCCGATTAGGATCTCCCCAACATTTGCACAAAAGGCTTCAGATAAATTAACTAAATTAATTGGAAGTTGGACGTTTATAATTGCTTTTGTAATGTTTATCCTTATTTGGATTTTCTTAAATGCTTATGCCTTTGTGAATTCGTGGGATGTCTACCCTTATATTCTACTAAATTTAACACTCTCATGCATTGCAGCAATCCAAGCTCCAATAATCCTTATGTCCCAGAACAGAGCAAACCAAAAAGATAGGCAAAGAATGGAATATGACTACCAGGTTGACAAAAGAACAGAGAAGGAAATTAAACAAATAAAAATACAACTAGATAGAATTGAAAGTTCATTAAATAAAAAAGAGTATTAATCCTCTAATCTATTGCTTAATTCTCCTGCAATATTTTCAAGCATCTTTTCTTTTATTTTTTCTTTTGATTTCAACCAATCAAGATGTCCTAAAACCCACCCCAATTTAACCAAAGCAGTTTCAGACAACATATCTCCAAGATAAATAACCCCTGCTTCAATCAATTTTCTTCCACTAGAATAAACAAGTCCATCTACCCTCCCATTAATACACTGAGAAGTTCCACAAAAGATCATCCCCTTAGAAGAAAGTTCTTTTATCTTAGTTATAAACTCTGGGGAAGCATTTCCTATTCCACTTAACTCCAAAACAACTCCCTTGTAGTTCTTCTTGTGATAATAATCTAAAATACCTGGAGACTGTCCTGGATAAAATTTAACAAGAGCTATATTCTCCTCAATATTTTTATCAACCTTAACTTTTTTACCATTATTTCTTTTATTATATTTCTCAAGTACTTCTAATTTACCATCTGGGAAAATCTTTGCAAGAGGTTTTCCATTTATTGCCTTGAATGCATCTCTTCTAGAAGTGTGCATCTTTCTAACTTTTGTTCCAGGAAGAGCATAACAAAAATTATCTTCTGAATCTGCATGGCCCACCAAAACTACCTCTGCAATGTCGCTCATCCCAGCCACAAATGCAGAACAAATTAAATTTAAGTTAGCATCAGAGCTAGCCCGATCAATACTCCTTTGAGAGTAAGTTAAAACAACCGGTTTATTCAATTTTCCAAGCATAAAACTCAATGCAGCAGAAGTGTAATGTAAAAAATCTGTACCATGAGTAACAATCACTCCTTGAATGTTTGGATCATTAAGCAAATCTTCACATGTTTTTGCAATCTTTTGCCAATCTTTAAAATTCATTTCTTCAGAAAATTTCATAAAGGGAACTTCAACTTTCAAAACATTTACTTTTTCAAACAACCCTGGATAAAATTTAAATAAACTTTCTGGACTATCCAAAGGATGAACCCCTCCTGTTTTAGAATCATACCTAGAAGAAATTGTACCTCCCGTAATTACCAAAGCAATATTCAATTTAGAAGAATCCTTCTTGATAATTAATTCCTCTTTTGAAGAATTAAATTTCTTTAAAACCTCCATTTTAAATATCTCTTTCTTGCTCAAACCAATATTATATCCATTTGTTAATTTCAATAAAACTAAACCCTTTTCAGATTCAGGGCTCTCAAGAAGAACCCCTTCATAAATTATCTTTCCTAAATGAACCTCAACTAAATCTCCAGGTTTTGCCTGTTCTTTTTTAGATAAAACATCCAAATGCTTTACTCTCTGTTTTGCTCTTTCCTTTAAACTTTTAACCATGATTAAATTAAAGAATGTTCAATTAAAAACTTAATGTTCATTAAAATGAGACATGAGCCCAGGAGGAATCGAACCTCCATCACCGGGGCCGAAACCCGAAATTCTATCCGTTGAACTATGGGCCCAAATTAACAATAAATAAAACCTGAAAACCTTTTTATACTTTGATATTAAAAGGTTTTGGAGGGTAATTGAATAATTTTAAATACACTTCTTATTTTATTTAATAATGAAAGAAAAACAAAATCAAGATAAATCCCAAGAAGGGATTACAGTAAAAAAGCAAGAAAACTTTTCAGAATGGTTTACTCAAGTTTTAGAGAAAGCAGAATTAGTTGACTTAAGATTGGATGTTAAAGGGTTTACAATTATCCGCCCCTGGGCAGCATTAACCATCGAAAATATGTTTGAACATTTGGAAAAAGAACTCCAAAAAAAAGGGCATAGACCGACATTCATGCCTTCTGTAATTCCAAAAGAAAATTTAATGAGGGAATCAGAACACGTAAAAGGATTCACCCCGGAAGTTTTCTGGCTAAAAGATATTGGAGATAACAAAGAACTAGCTTTAAGACCAACATCTGAAACATTATACACCCCTATGTTTAAACTTTGGATAAGAAGCCATAGAGACTTACCATTAAAATTATATCAAAGAGGTTCTGTCTTTAGAATGGATACCAAAGCCACACGTCCATTAATAAGAGGAAGAGAATTTATATGGATTGAATGTCATGATGCTTTCTCAACCAAAGCAGAAGCAGAAGCACAAGTCCAGGAGGATATAGATACTACAGAAAAAGTAATGCACCAAATTTATGGAGTTCCTTTCCTACCCATGAAAAGACCAGAGTGGGATAAATTTGCAGGAGCAGAATACACTGTGGGTTCAGACTGTTTCATGCCAGATGGAAAATTAATCCAACAACCCTCGACCCATTTAATGGGACAAAAATTCTCAAAAGCGTTTGAAGCTACATTTAAAAATAAAGAAGAAAAAGAAGAATATCTTTGGACAACCGCATATGGTCCAGCTGTTTCGAGAATACTAGCTTCGGTTATTGCAACTCATGGAGATGATTCTGGAATGATTCTACCTTATTCAATTTCTCCAATTCAGGTAATTATTGTTCCAATATTCAATTTAGAAAACAAAGATAAAATACTTAAAAAATCCAGAGAAATATTAGAAAAACTTGAAAAAGAAAATATTAAAGCAGAAATAGACGAAAGAGAATATAAACGTCCTGGAGAAAAATACCATATATGGGAATTAAAAGGGGTTCCATTTAGAATTGAATTGGGTGAAAAAGAATTAAAGAACAATGAAATTCTTCTTTTTACAAGAGATACAAAAAAGAAGGAAAAACTAAAAATAACTGATTTAAAAAAAATAAACTCTCTAGGAATTGAGTTTGATAAAAGGTTAAAAGAAAAAGCAGACAGATTTATGGATAATAGAATACAACCTTGTTCAACCAAAAAAGAAATAAAAGATGCTCTTTCTTCAGGAAAACTGGCAAAAATTAACTTTTGTTCAACTGACAAAAGTGGAATAGAATGTGCGGAAATAATAGAAAAGGAATTTTCTGGGGATGTTAGAGGAACTCTAGCAAATAAAAATGAAAAGGCTTCAGGAAAATGTTTGTTCTGCGGTAAAACCGCAACAAAAATAGTATATATCGGAAGAAGTTACTAAGTAATATAAAGCATAGTAACAACTAAGCTCTAGCTTACATATAAAAAATACACTATTGATCGGACTTTATGCAATTGTTAAGTTCATCTTCAAGCTGTATAGTAAAGGCTATCAATTTACTTAACTCCTGCTCAACTGTCTTTTCTTCCATTTTTATCTTTTCTTTTTCCATCTTCACGGAAACAAAACATCAGCTTAATCCAAACATTCAAATCTAGAAAGAATTCATTCCTCAACTCAATCCAGATCTAAATGACCGAATTAAATTGAGTTTAGTTTAATATTGAAAGTATAAACTAAACAAGAACATCTATCGACTATCATCCAATTAAGTCTGTTCAGTCTATCCTTCATATATTTTCCAAGAATAACAAGTTTATAAATATTTATATGAAACAAAAAACTACAAAATTAATCTCTGAATTCTTTTCTCAAACTCTTCAATATCTTCTTTATTAATCTGAGCTCCAACAGCATTATCATGCCCTCCCCCTGTTGCACCCTCAAGTCCTTCTATAGCGGGCAAAATAAATTTCTTGATGTCCTTTCCTCTTGCAGAGACATTAGCCTTATACCCTTTTGTATAAACAACAACAATAAATTTATCTGGAAAAAGATATTTTAAACCATTTGCAACATCTGAACTCATACTTGTGTCTCCTTCATATTTAAAAAATAAAAGTTTTTTGGATGTTGAAATTTTTTTAGCTTTATTCAGAATCTTCTGATATTTTTTATCGACTTCCTGAAACCTTTTATGAATTGATTTGTTTTTGTTATTCTCTTCCAAAAAGTCGTAGGGAGTGTTACAAGAGATTAAAAATTTAATCATACTAACAACATTACTTATTTTATCTTTCAGACCAAAACCAATAATTCTTGCAACCTTACCTATCTCCGAACCATAAAAAATACTGAATGCTTCTTTCTCATCTTTACACAAATCCGGGTAATCCTTCATAAAATCCTTATAAAAATCTGGGACTAAATTATCCGAAATACATCCAACAACCCCTATCCATAAGTTTTCCTTTTTATTCGTTATCTTTTGACAGAGATATGTTACCGGCTCATTATTTTTATTTTTATTAAAAAGAGGATTATAATAATTTACATATTTGGGTATTTTTTCCTTATCAATAGAGTGATGATCTATCCAAACTATAGGAATATTTATCTTCTCTACTTCCAAGACAAACTCTTCTGAAACTTCTGGTTTATCCAAAATAAATATATAATCCGAATTAAATTCTTCAACTTTTCTAAAATAATCCTTAGTTAAAGCAGGAGATGTCTTTATTGGAAAACCTTTCCCCCTTCCAATATATTTTTGTAACAACAAAAAACTACAAAGACCATCTTGATCATTATCAAAAAAGAAAACAGGATTTTGTGCTTTGTTGAGATGCTCTTTTATTTCTTCTATCTGTTTTTCTGTTAACATTTTATATGGGTTTTCCTACAACAAGCTTCTCTCTAAGACTATATATTTCTTCCTTAAAAAATGCTAGCATCCCCTCGTTTTGAAATACCCTAAGCAACTCTTCATCATTTGCAAGAAGAATCTTATCTAAAAATTGGAAATGAGCAATTAAAGAACTAATATATCTCTCTAAGATATTTGTCTTGCTCAATATCCTTAATCCCTTTGGAGAAATTTGTTTGTCATGCAATTCTTCAAAAAGCATTCTTGATATATTAAGCGGTTCCAAAAGAAAATCAAAATCCATCTTCTCAAGAACTTTTTCGGCATAAGCATAATTAGATCCAAAATAATCTCTCAGAAGTAATTCCTCTTCTCTATCTAGACCCCTTGTTAAATCTTTTAAACTCATACTAACAATTGCTCCCTCTCTTCCAAGTTCAATTAAATATCTTTTTACAATTTCGGATATTCTTTTTATAATCTCAAACCTTTGTATAACTCCACAAACATCTTTAACAGTAACGATTCTTTGCAATTCCATGAGATTAAGGTGAGTTATAGCTTCATTAAAACTCTCTTTTTGTTTCTCTAAAATTTGTAATGTTTCTGCAGCTCTTCTCAATATCTCCGAGCTTTCTTTAAGTTCATGTCTTTTATCTCCCTGATAAATTGTAATCTTCTTTTTTCTTTCTGAAATAGCAACCACTATTGCCCCAGTCTGTTTTGCAGTCCTCTCAGCAGATTTATGCCTTGTTCCAGTTTCTCTTGTAGTTATCTCTGAATCAGGAGAAAGAAAAGAATTTGCATATAATATCTTTTTTACATTTCCTGAAAGAATAATTGCTCCATCCATCTTTGCAAGCTCAACAAGTTTTTGAGGACTAAATTTTGAATGGATAGCAAAACCCTTTTGGTAAGCAGAAGACAGATTACCATTATCAATAACTATCAATGCACCCATCCCTGCATTAAGTAAATCGTCCATTGCAACCCTTATTGATGTTCCAGGTGCAACCATCTTAAGAACGTCCATAAAATCTTTTTCTATGATTATCTTTTCTTGTTCGTTATGTGGGACGAACAAATCACCTATTTCTTCATTCTCATCCATAAAAAAATGTATTAAGAAGAGATATATAAACTTTTATATAAAATTAAATAAAATCCGACTAAGTGTACCATTTAGCATTTATGAACCTTGATAAGGCACATCTTGTAGCATCTTCAAACTCTTTAACTCGGGTGTATAGCCCATTTGTTAAAATCCCATTTGTACCTTCATTATTTCGTATAGAATTCTTTTCATCATTCATTAATTCCCGCATTATTGGACCCAATTCCTCACCTTTCTTTATTCTTTGTTCTATACCCTTTGGGATATGCACGCTTGCACTTTGCCCCAAACCAAAATTACCTTCTTTATCCACAATAGCAACCCATCCATGAAGAAACATCCCATAATTATTTGTATTTACAGTTCCTTCAAGCCCTACACCATAATTTGCACTCCCCTCGCTAATAGCCTGCTTTGCCCTATTAATTGCCCCTTTGATTGCTTCTTCATCACTAAGTGGCTGAGAATTAACAAGAGAATTTGTTTGGTGATATGAAAACTCAACATCTTTCCACACTTCTCTTATAATATTTTCTACTGCTTGGATCTTAGCCTTATTTTCAGTCCCTATTGCAATATTCATATTAGGAGAAATTTTACACTCCTTAAATAGATTATTATACAAAATAACAAGAATTAATTTTTTAGAATTGTATGATCTTAAAAGTTCAATTATTCTTAGCAAATGTCTTTGCAACCAATAATGGGAATAAAATTGTCGCGTCCCCATAAACTTTAACCCTTTTTGACTCAGGAGTCAACTTTCCCCAAGACACTGCCTCTTCAGGTAAGGCTCCTGCATCACTTCCATCAAATTCCTGAGCATTATTTATGTAAACCGCATAATCTGCCCCATTTCTGTAAAGATGAGCATTTAAAATAGCATGTTTAACTATACCTGCCCCAAGTATTAAAACTCCCGATTTCTTTAAACCTGTCGTAGATTCATTTAACATTCTTGTCTCTTCAGCTATATCAACCTTGAAATCTTCATGTTTATACTTAAAAAAATAAACCATATCCCCAAAACTCCCATCAAGTATAGCTGGACAATATATGGGTATTTTATTTTTCCATGCCCAATAACAAATGCTTTTCTTGTTATTTATCTTCTCTCCAAACTTCCAGATTATCTCGTAAGGGGTATAAACTTTTCCTGTTTTTTTCTGTTCATTATACATCTCCTCAAGAATAGGCATTGAGAATTCTTCAAACTGAATATAATTATTATTTGGAACAAGTAGATTGCCAATTCTATTTATTGCTTTCTCTCTAAGTTCTTTACCTGGAAGCCTAAAATCTCCAAGAACTGTATCTCCTAAACACTTAATTATATCTTCCTCAAACCCTCCCCCGCTTGTAACACAAACATCTATTTTCTTGTGTTCTATTAGGTATCTTATTACCTCTCTTAAACCAGAACTAACCATATTTGAGGTATATCCTAAATAAATTTTAGAATTAACTCTAATCATTTCATTAACAATACCAATTGCCTGGCTAAGATTTGATGCCTGAAAACCCGTAGATCCAAAACTATCAATTATCTTTTCATAATTAATTCCCTGATTAAATTCATATCCTTCAATAACTTTTCCCTCAACTTTTCCAGATTTCTTCAGAATATTGTCTGCTACTAATTTTTTTTTATCCATTTTAGGTTTTTCCATCAAATAAATTAATTAAATCTACTTAAAAATCTATCTTTGACTATCAAAATCTTTTTAAACAAAATATACTCTATAAAAGTACAATGAACAAATGGTTAGAATTAATTCTAGGAGTAGTTCTTCTTGTGGGAGTCATAGCACTAGTATTTCCAGGAATGCCTTTAGGTTCTTGGGGACTTGCAGCATGGATTGTCCTAAAAGGAGCATTAACTTGGATTGTTGCATTAACAGGATTAATTCTTATAATTCTTGGAATAAGTGAAATAAAAGGATAAATCTAGAGTTCACTTAAAAAGAAAAATTAAGCATCCTTCTATTATAGCAGCGACTGCCAGAAGTGGAATAATTACAAACACAAATACTCTTAAAGAATTTGTAAAGAATTCTGAAAATTTCTTCATCTTTTCTTTGTAAAATAAGAATGTTCCAAACTTCAATCCGAGACCAAACGAAATAAAGATTGCAGGCAATTCAAATATTCCGTGTGGAAGAAGACTTAACAGAGAAAAGATGCCTGAAGAAGATACTGCAGAAGAAGAGACATATCCCACGACATATCCATTAATAAAAGTGGACAAAACTGGAAATATACCTAATGCAAAACCATAAATTATTCCCATAAATGCAATTCTAAGATTATTAAAAAAGATGAAGAAAATCATCTCAGAAGAAGACATTGTTTCTGTTTTTGTTAATATTTCTTGAATATACTCTAAGATTAGATTAACAACCTCTGAGGGCTGAAACACAAAACCAATAAATGCAGATAAAAAAAAGATGAATGTTATAGCCCATATAAATTTCTTTGATTGTTTTATATACTTCCAGCTTTTTGAATAATTTTCCTTAAAAAAATCTATTTTGTTTACCTCTTCTCTTTTTTTACTCTTGCTTTTCTTTTCAATCCTCTTCATAATTAAAATATCCAAGAATTATATATAAACCTAACTAAAATGCTTCCGTATGTACTTTGTTTTATTTTTGTACTTGCTTCTCAAGAAAACCCCATAGATAAGACCGGCTACTAATCCTCCCAAGTGGGCAGTATTCCCTATTGATATATTTCCAGCGATAGATATAATCCATAATAAAATAAGCATACCCGGAGCTGCATATTTCATCTTAATTGGAATTGGGATAAACATTACATATACGGGAAGATTTGGTGTCAACAACATAAGTAAACCAATAAGCCCAAACAATGCTCCAGAAGCTCCAACTGCATAAACTCCAAAATCACCTGGAAAAAACAAACTTAACAACACAAAAAAAGCCCCAGCAAAAATACCTGAAATTAAATAAAAATAAAAATATCTCTTTCTACCAATAATCTTCTCAATTAGAGAACCTACAAAAAATAAAGAAAACATATTAACAAGTAAATGGAAAAAACCCGCATGCATAAACATACTAGTTAAAAATGTCCAAAGATATTTACCTCCAACTATATTTGAAGGTCTTATTGCAACAAAATCTATAGATAAATACCCTAACTTTATCAAAATAGTAAAAATGAAGAATAATGTCACATTTATAATAATAAGAATGGTGTTTAAACTTAAAGAATCAAAAAAACTTCTTTTCTTATTTGGATGGACTTGATAAACATACGTCATTTTAAACAAAATTAAATTTACTTCTTTTTAGGAATTTTTTTATTTTTATCCTTTGTTAAAACTTTCTTGGGTTTCTTATCTACATCCTTCTTCAAGAATTTTTTTTGTCCCAAGGTTTTACTATCTTTCTTAGAGGTATTATTTTTTTTAATTGACTTATTGGAAGATTTATTCTTTAACGATTCATTTTTCTTTTTTTCTTTATCTCTAGCCTCTTTCTGCAATCTTCTTGTTTCTTCCCTCTGTTTTATTTTATCGTTCTGAATTTTTTTAATTTCCTTCATCTTTATCTTCTCAAGCTTTTCCTTTTCAATTTCTATCTGTTCATTAATCATTTTTAATTTACTCTCTAATTTTTCTTCATTCTTTTTAAATTCTTTAAGAACTCTCTCGTTATCCTTGACAGAGAATACTTCACCACATTCGTTGCATGTAAAATCATGAAGCATTGCATTCTCTTCATTAAATTCTATATTACATCTTTCACAAACATAAAATCTTTTTGTTTCTCTGCTCTTTATTTGGTTCTTCATCTGAGTAAGATTCTTTAACACAAGTTCTCTCAAAAATTCCAAAGACTTCAAGACTTCAATTTTCCAAAAATAGGTATACCATCCTTTCTTCTTATCTTTTTTTCTTATAGATGAAACAAGACCATTGTCGGAAATTTTATATAAAATATTCCTTGCTTGATTTATTGTTAAATCTAATTTCTTTGCAATTATAAATTCATTAACATATTTATCTCCCTCGAGAAGATTAACAATTGATTCGGCAGGCTTACCAACAACAATAGATATCACCTCATTAAGAAAATTTTTCAGCATAAAAATAATAAAAATAATCCTATTATATAGTTTTCTATTTCAAAAACTATCAAAGATAAAAGTTTTTAAACCTATATTATCTCTTATATATATCAAAAAGAGTATATCAAGAACAAACTAAAAATGGGTTTATTCAACAAAAAAGACAAAAAAGAGGAGATGAAAAGAAGTGTAATGGGTGCTCCAGAATTACCTGAGCTTCCAAAGCTTCCAGAATTGCCTCCAATGCATAATATTTCTCATGAGGAGAATACTCTTCCTCAATTACCCACATTCCCTAATAACCAATTGGGAAATAAATTTTCTCAAAATACTATTAAAGAAGCTGTAGCTGGGAAAAAAGAGGAAAAAGAGGTTTTTGATGCAGAGGACTTCCCTGAACAACATGGAATGATGCAAAAACCTCTGAAGAGATCTTTCAGCCAGGAATATGAAAATTATCAGGATAGACCTCCAGCAAAATTAGTAAAGAAAAATTTCACTCAAAACTATGATGAGAATGGAATGCCTCAAAAATCATTTGCAGAAGAGGAAGATGGTGAAGAGATAATTCTGGAGGAAAATGAAGAAGTAGAAGAAAAGAGATTACCTCCTCCAAAACCGGTTAAAACAAAGGAAATAACACAAGAATTTGCAGTAAGGAGTTATATGACAAAAAAAGCAGAACCAGTTTTCATAAGAATAGACAAGTTTGAAGAAAGTATGAAAATATTCCATACAATAAAGTCACAAATATCTGAAATAGAGAGTCTCATTAAAGATACCAAGGAAATAAAAGCTAAGGAAGAACAGGAGCTTGTTTCTTGGGAAAAGGAAATACAAAAAATAAAAAATGAGATAGAGAAAGTAGATAACGACATCTTCTCAAGAGTAGAATGAAAGAAGAAAGCATTTTTCATATAAAAGTTAATTATGATGAAGCAATTCAATCTAAAAAGGATATACTTTCTGCCGAAAGAGATTTTTTAAGAGTACTTAAAATAATAAAAAGATATGAACTTTTAAGAAGAGAGGAATTAACAAACAAGTTAAGAATACAAAATAAAATAAGAGAGCTTAAAATAAATCTTACCAGAATAAATAATATTCTTCCAAAGATAAGACTTCCTGACATACTAAAAAAAAGAAATGAACCTGAGAAGAAAGAAATAGAGGAAGAACCAATAAAAATACCTGTAAGAATAAAACAATCTCAAAATGAAGATGATTTAGAGAGACAGTTAAAAGAGATACAAGAAAAACTCAGGCGCTTAGGATAAACAATATTTTTAAAAATAAACCTCTTCTTTGAATAGTATGATAAATCGTGAACAATTAATTAAAAAGTATATTGATTTTTTTATTTCCAAACAACATAAAAAGATACCTAATTCTTCATTAATACCCGAAAATGATCCAACGGTTTTATTTACAACGGCAGGTATGCATCCTCTAGTTCCCTTTTTACTTGGACAAAAACACCCTCTTGGAACAAGACTCGTGGGAGTCCAAAGATGCATAAGAACTGGAGATATTGAATCCGTAGGAGACGAGGTTCACCATACTTTTTTTGAAATGTTAGGAAACTGGAGTTTAGGGGATTATTGGAAAGAAGATGCAATAAAATACGGAATAGAATTTTTAACAAAACAGCTTAAGATATCAAAAGAAGAAATCTCAGTAACATGTTTCAAAGGAGATAAAGATGCTCCAAAAGATAAAGAATCTGAAGAAATCTGGAAATCTCAAGGAATAAAGAAAATAAAATTCCTTCCAAAGGAAGATAACTGGTGGGGGCCTGCGGGAAAAACGGGACCATGTGGTCCAGATACCGAGATATTTGTAAACAATGTGGAAATATGGAATGTTGGAGTATTTATGGAGTATAATAAAACTCAAGAAGGAAAATTTGAACCATTAGAAAAAAAATGTGTTGACACTGGTATGGGCGTTGAAAGAACAATTGCGTTGTTAAACAACATCAAAGATAATTATCTGACAAGTTGCTTCAAAAGAATTATAGAGAAAATTGAAGAAGTATCTAAAAAAGATTATACTAAAAATAAAAAAGAGATGAGGATAATTGCAGATCACATTAAAGCAGCAATATTCATCCTTTCGGATGGAACAATTCCAAGCAATACAGAACAGGGATATATCTTAAGAAGATTAATAAGAAGAGCAATAAGATATGGACACCAATTAGGGATAAAAGAAAACTTCACGTATAAATTAGTTGATGCAGTTATTGAAATCTACCCGGACTACCTAGAATTAAAAAGCAATAGAAACAATATAATAACTGAGTTAGAAAGAGAAGAAAATAAATTTAGACAAACTCTTGAAAGAGGGATAAATATTTTTGAAAAAATAACTAAGGATAAAAAAGAAATTTCCTGTAAAGATTCTTTTCTTTTATACCAATCCTATGGTTTTCCTGTAGAAATGATTGAAGAAGAATGCAAATCAAGAAAAATAAAGTTCTCAAAAAAAGAGTTTGAAGAAGAATGTAAAATTCATCAAGAATTATCCAGAACTGCTGCTGAAGGAAGATTCAAATCAGGACTTGCAGACAATTCCAAAGAAACAACAAGATTACATACTGCCGCACATATTCTTTTGGCATCAATAAGAAAAATTCTAAAGGATAACTCAATACATCAAAAAGGTTCTAATATCAATGCAGAAAGACTAAGATTTGATTTTAATTTTCCAAGAAAATTAACAGAAGAAGAAATAAAACAAATAGAAAAAGAAGTGAACTACAATATTCAAAAAGGATGTAATGTTATTCGAGAAGAAATGACTCTTGATGAAGCAAAAAAAAGAGGGATAAGCGGAGTATTTGAACATAAATATGGAGAAATCGTATCTGTATATACTATTGAGGGATGTTCAAAAGAAATTTGTACTGGACCACACGTAAAAAATACATGCGAATTAGGAAAATTCAAAATAATAAAAGAAGAGTCTTCATCCGGAGGGGTAAGAAGAATTAAAGCTAAACTTGAATAGATTTTTACCCATAATATTCTTCTGCTAAACCATACTTCTTCTTAATTTTTTCAAAATAAATTTTATTTATAGGACCAACCAAACCCGTATTTTCTATAGAATTTCTTATTTTAATCAGCCTATCGGCATCTTCATATTCTTCAAGATTAAAGCTTATTGATTTCCCATGATTTATAAAATAAATATCTGGTGTAGAAAGCAATTTACCAACTCCGATATAAGATATTTTATTATCTGTAATTATAGAAGGTCCGGTTGTCTCTACAAAACAATACCCGCTCTCAATTAAACTTTCCTCCACAGGACACTTTAAACCTAATGCCTCATGATTTTCATCCGCATAATAAAAGAATGAAGTTCCATATCCTAATTCCCTTAATAAAAATGCTAACAAATCAGTTTTCTCTCCACAAACTCCTTGCATATCATAAAGAACCTCATAAGGATATCTAGAATAATTAATTTTATTCATTCCGAAGTAAGCAGTTTTATTTGATGCTCCAAAGGGAATATTCTGAACAAGACTTATTGCAATCCTCATTTGATCATCTTCATCATCTGTTATATTTTGTATTTTAATAACAAGAGGCATAAGAAATTTTCTTTGTTCCTCTTCATTTATTGCCTTCAAAGTAAAATCAACTCTTGAAGAACTCCCATTTGAAAAGTAAACTATTGAACGCGGAACATTTGAAATATATTTCTCAAATGCATCATAGACAACAAAATTTATAGAATTGGATTTTCCAGAAAGAGTGTAATTTAAAACTATTTTTTTAGAACCGTTTTGATAGGGTGATAAACAGGTTTTAACTTTAGTTGCAAAACCTTCCGGACAACCACAAGCAGAAGGAAATTCTATAAGTTTTCCCTCTTTACAAAAATACGGTTTTGTAAGAGAACAACTCTCATAAGGAGTACCATCTCCACACAGATTGTCTTCTTCTATAGGAATTTCTATATTTGGAGATTCAATAAGTCCGAAACCTCCTGAAAAAAGAAAGAGTAATACCAAAACAAATAAAGTTAACACGAGATATTTCTTATAAGAAGAAAATTTCATTTTCCTATAAAAACCCGGAGATGCACCTCTATTATCATCCATAAAAATAAATAGAAAAACAGGATATAAAAACCTGATTATTCCATATAAATTCCGGGTTTCCCTGGCTTAGATTTCTTTGATATATTATTTGGATCATATTTTTTAGGTTCATTGACAGCAAAAATATAAACCTCCTTACCTACTCTCAAACTTATCTCAGAAGAATTATAAAATTCTTTTTCATTTGGAAGAACATAAACATAAACTTTATTCTTTTTCTCCCCTCTTGATTCTACTATTTTGTATATATTTAATATATCAGAAACAATTTTTTCTGTAGCCTCTTCCTGTTTATCAAACTTATCATTGATTTTATTCTCATCGACTTCAGGCCAACTCTCAAGACTTATAAAACCTTTATTTCCTATTTTCTCCCACAATTCTTCTGTAATATGTGGACAAAATGAGTGTAATAATTTTAAACTTTTTTCCAAAATATCTTTTGAACACTCTTCAGGTAATGAGTTAAACAATTCTCTAATTTTAATTATAGCGAGATTATATTTAAAATTTTCAATTTGATTTGTCACTTCCTTAATTATTTTGTTTAATTTACTCTCTGTCTTCGCATCAGAATTTTTTATAATCTTAACACTTTCAAAATATTCATATACTTTATTTAAAAATCTATAACTTCCAATTAAAACTTTCTCATCCCAATTAGTATCAGAATCTGGGGATGCAAAACTCATTAGAGCTAATCTTAAAGAATCTGCAGAATAATTTTTGATAATGTCAAGAGGATCAATTACATTTCCCAAACTTTTAGACATTTTATTTCCATCCGCCCCATGTAACATCCCCTGATGGAAAAGTTTTTTAATGGGTTCTCCAAAATTAATAAACCCTAAATCCCTTAAGAACTTTGTATAAAACCTACAATAAATCAAGTGCATACAAGCATGCTCGGCTCCCCCAATATACTGGTCAATTGGCATCCAATGTTTAACCTTACCTTTATCAAATATCTCTTTATCATTCTTAGGATCGCAATACCTTAAAAAATACCAAGAAGAATTAACAAAAGTATCCATTGTATCTGTTTCTCTTCTAGCTTTCCCTTTACATTTCGGACATTTTATATTTACCCATTTTTCATTTGTCAATAAAGGATTCCCTTCCCCAAATTTAACCTCTCTTGGAAGTTTAATTGGTAAATCTTTTTCTTCGACAGGAACTATTCCACACTTTTCACAATAAACAACAGGGATAGGAGTTCCCCAGTATCTTTGTCTTGAAATCAACCAGTCTCTCAACTTAAATTGAATTACTTTTCTACCCAATTTCTTTTTTTCCAGATGTTCTGTTATTTTTTTCTTTGCCTCTTCATTATTTATTCCATTAAATTCTCCAGAATTTATCAGGTTCCCTTTTTCGGTATAAGCATGAGTCATCTTCTCTGTTTTTTCGATTTCTTGTCCAATTGGATCAATAACTATTTTTATTGGAATATTATATTTTTTAGAAAACTCAAAATCTCTTTGATCATGAGCCGGAACTGCCATAACCATGCCTGAACCATAATCTGCAATAACAAAATTACCCGCATAAACAGGAATTTTTTCTTTTGTTAGGGGATTAACTGCATAACTGCCTGTAAAAACCCCCTCCTTTTCCATATCTTCAAGTTCCTTCTCACTAACTGATTTTAATTTTTTCAAAAATTTATCAACTTCCTTTTTTTGTTTATCTGTAACCAAATCAAAAAGTCTCGCGTGTTGTGCTGAAACAACCATAAATGTTACCCCAAATAAAGTGTCAGGACGTGTTGTGAATATAGGCCATTTTTTTCCATCAATCTCAAAATCTATTTCGGTTCCATAAGATTTACCTATCCAGTTTTTTTGCATAGCCTTTGTCTTTGTAGGCCAATCTAAATCTTCAAGATCCTCCAAAATTTCATCGGCATAATTTGTTATCTTGAAAAACCACTGCTCCAAATGTTTTATTTCTAGAGGGGTTTTACATCTATCGCAAATCCCTCCCTGTGCTTGTTCATTAGCCAAAACTGTCTTACATGAACTACACCAATTAACGGGAGCTTTTTTTCTATAGGCTATTCCTTTCTCAAGCATCTTAAGGAAAATCCATTGATCCCACTTATAATAATCAGAATTAGAAGTATTAACCATTCTTGACCAATCATAACTGAAACCAAGAGTTTTCTGTTGTTTCATGAAATTTGCAGAGGATTTCTTTGTATAATCTTCTGGATGAGTTTTATCTTTTATCGCGGCATTCTCAGCAGGTAATCCTAATGCATCATATCCCATAGGATAAAGCACATTAAACCCTTTCATTCTCTTAAAACGAGCATAAATATCCCCAATAGTATAATTCAAAGCATGACCCATATGAAGACCTGCTCCAGAAGGGTAAGGGAACATTTCAAGGTTATAAAATTTAGGTTTCTTGGAATTATCCTTAACCTCAAATACTTTTTTTTCCTCCCATTTCTTCTGCCACTTCTGCTCTATTTTATGAAAGTTAATTATCTTATTCTTCTTATCTTCTCCCATGTTTAAACCATTATTCAGGAACTTTTAAATATTCTTCTAATATATTATGTGGATGAACAAAATAAAAACATACCTGCTGGGAGAAATTGTTTCAACAAATGAAGCTGATGCTTTTACATTGTATAAAAAATCAAATTTTGGACAACCTATAAACCAAAAAATTCAATACGCTCTAGCTGAAGCATTATACCTTGTTGAAAAGGGGAAAATAGAGATTATAAAAGGAAAAAAGAGCATCCCATTTGAAGAGTTATTAAAGACTTTCAAAAAGATTGATTCAAAAATACAATTAAAATATCCGGTATTCAAAGATTTAAGAGATAAAGGATATGTTGTAAAAACTGCTTTAAAATTTGGAGCAGATTTCAGAGTTTATGAAAAAGGAACAACCCCAGATGAAGAACATGCAAAGTGGATTGTATTTTGTGAACATGAATCCAAAAAATTCTCCTGGCACGAGTTTGCTTCAAAAAACAGGGTTGCACACTCTACAAAAAAGAATCTCCTTTTAGCAATAATTGATGAAGAATCAGATGTTTCCTATTATGAAGTAAGCTGGATAAGAACCTAAAAATACAAACATAAATATTTATAATCAGTAAGACTTTTCTAAATTAATGCCCCCACAAGATGCTTCAAAAATAAGAGAAAAGATACTTTCAATACTAAGGATGAAAGGCCCGACCCTTCCAGTATATATATCGCAAGATACCGGAATAAGCATGCTTTTTGCTTCTGCTTTCTTATCTGAACTTCTTTCAGATAAACAAATAAAATTAAGTCATATGAGGGTTGGAAATTCTCCCATCTATTATATCCCGGGACAAGAACCTCAGTTAGAAAGATTTGGAAGTTACCTTAAAAGTAAAGAAAAAGATGCTTTTTTTCTCCTTCAAGAAAAAAAATTTCTTAGAGATTCTGAACAACCCCCTGCAATAAGAGTTGCTCTAAGGGAAATAAAAGATTTCGCAGTTCCATTTAGAAAAGATAATCAAATCATATGGAGATATTTTACCTCAAAAGAATCAGAATACAAAAATGATTTCAAGCCAATAGAAGAACATGAGTTTGTACAAGCAAAACCAAAAGCATTCAATGAAGAAGAAAGAAAAATAGGTGAAAAAATGATTAAAGATATTGATATAAAAGAGATAGAAAAAATAAGAAAAGAAAAAGAAGATCTCGAAAAGGAAAAAGAGATTGAAGAAGAAATCGAGGAAGAAGAAATTCAAGAAAAAAAAGAAATAAAACAAGAAGTAACTGAAGATGAAAATGAAGAGGAAGCACTATTACAGATACCTGTTCAAGAAAAACCGAAAGAGATAGAGAAAAAAGAAGAACCTTCTCAAGAAAAAAAGAAAGAAAAGCCAATAAAAAAAGAAAAGATAGAAAAACAAAAACCAAAAACAAAATCAGTAAAACCAATAAAGAAAAAAGCAACAGAAAAACAAGATGATAAGTTTTTTAATAAAATAAAAGAATTTTTATCAAATGAGACCGTAGAAATACTTGGTGTTGAAAGCTTTAATAAAAATGAGATACATCTAAGAATAAAATCAGAAGGAACTGAAAAACTTTTAGTTGCATATAATAAGAAAAAGATTTTAGACACAGATATAATAAATGCTAACAAGAAAGCATCTAAGCTTAATCTAAAATATGTTATATTGAGTATGGGGGAACCTTCAAAAAAACTTGCAAATTTGATTGAAGCTTCACAAAATTTAGACAAGATTGAAAAAATAGAAAAATAATCTTTATTTAAATCGTCTCATTCTCTTCTTCCCAAAACTCTTCATCATCTTTTGCATTTGCTTTTGAGAAAAACCTTTAGACATATCCATATTATCAATTCCACCCTTAATCATATCCTGAAGCATTTTGTACTGTTTTAATAATGCTCTAATATCGCTGTTATTAACTCCTGCCCCTTTTGCAACTCTTCCAATTCTAGAAGTTTGTTTATCAAATAATTCTGGATTTTCTCTTTCTTCCGGAGTCATTGATTTAAGAATATGTTCCCATTTTGCGATTTTCTCCTGTTGAGATTCAAGCATATTCTCTGGAATCTTTGCCTTACCCAATCCGGGAATCATCCCCTTTATTTTATCGAACCCTCCAAGCTGATTCATTGACTTTACCTGTTCAATAACATCCTCCAAAGAAAGTTTCCCATCCTCAAGTTTCTTCTGCATTTTCTCCTGCTGTTTTTCATCCGTAACTAAACGTATCTTTTCTATAAGAGCTTGTAAATCCCCCATTCCCAAAAGTCTTGAAAGGAAACTTTCAGGATTGAATTCTTCTATATCATTTATTTTTTCGCCAGTTGTTATGTAATAAACCCCTGCATTTGTTTCAGCACATGCAGTTAAAGCCCCTCCCCCCTTTGCGGTAGAATCCATTCTTGTTATTACCACCCCTGAAATCTTCAAGGCTTCCTGAAATTCACTAGCTTGTTTTTTTGCAGCCTGTCCAATATCTGCAGGCATAACCAAAATTGTCTCAGTAGGTTTTATCTCCTTATTCAACTCTTTTATCTCTTTAATTAATTCTTTATCAAGTGTATGACGCCCAGCAGTATCCACAAGAATTAAATCATATTTCTTCAAATCATTTTTCTTCTCAAACTTCTTCCAAGTCTTAACAGCATCTGTTTCCTCAAAATCCACAAAATAAGGTATATTATTTTTCTTAGCTAACTGTTCTAATTGTTCTTTTGCAGCAGGTCTATGAACATCCAACCCTACAAGAATTACTTTTTTCCCCCTCTTAGCATACCAATTTCCAATCTTTGCGATGGTAGTTGTTTTTCCAGCCCCATACAAACCTAAAAACATTATTCTTGATTGTTTTCCAGAAGGCAATTCAAGAGATTTGTGCTCCCCAAGAATTTTTATTAATTCATCATGAAGCAACTTTATAACATGTTCTTTTTTCTCAATATCTTTTATTCTTTCATCATATGCTGCTTTCTTTATCTTATCCGAAATTTCTTTTACAAGAAGAATATTAACATCCGCCTCAATTAGTGCTCTTTGTAAATCCTTTACAACACTCTCAACAACATTTTTATCTAAAAATAGGGCATTAGCTAGCTTATCTCTTGCTTTCCTTAATGCATCTCCTAACTTCTCTAACATACTAAAACGAGTTTATTTAGGGTTAATAAATTTGTGGTTTGGCAAATTAAGTAAAAAATTAATCACAGAAAGCAGCTGGGTCTCCATTAAATAATGCTTCTTCAAATCTTGCTTTTGTACTAAAAATATACTCGTAATGTTCTCTTCTTTTATCTCCAAAATTTTTATTATAAGAATCGTGCTTCATCTTAGCCTCTCCATACATTCTCAAAAAAGTGTTATCATAAAAATTAGCAAGTTCGTTATCAAATATTCTCTTTTGATTTAACCCATGATTAATAATTCTATTAATAGACATGTAGTACTCTCTCCAAATGTTTTCTTCCAACCCTTGCTTAATCTTATCATTAATTTCTACCCAATTTTTCTTAAAATAATTGACCTCATCTCCACCTTTCAAATAGGTAGCTGTTACAAGAAGATAATTCATTATTGGAACTATTTGAGGATTTTCTTTATTAGATTGTATAGAACCAATAATTAATCTTGTTCTTTCAAAAATATCCCCAATCATCTCAAGATTATTCATGAACTTACTAAAAAAAGAATTGGTTTATAACCATTTAGTAAATTGGAAATAGATTTTAAAATAAAGAATTTCTAATCTTTTGCATGCCGTAATGGGACAATGGTACTCCACACGATTGGAAACAAAAGACACCCCCAGTTTCTTTTGTAAGCTTTCCTATCCAGGGTAAACCCAAATATCGTGATCCGAAAGGATTTCCAGGTTCGATTCCTGGTTACGGCGTTCACAACCCTAAACTTTCAACAAACTTATTCTTATCAAACTTCTGTAAATCCTTGTATTCCTGCCCTACTCCAAGATAAAGAATTGGTTTTTCGGTAGTATATCCAACACTCAAAGCTGTCCCGCCCTTTTCATCAATATCTGCTTTGCTTAAAATTATTCCATCAATTTTAACAGATTGATTAAAGGTTTTAATCTGTTCAATTATATCATTACCAGTTATGCTCTCCCCTACAAATAATTTCGTGTCTGGATTACAAACTTTTGCAATCTTTTCAACCTGTGCCATTAAATTTTTCTCAGTGTGCATTCTTCCCGCAGTATCAATTAAAACAACATCAATATGATTTTTCTCAGCATATTTTATTGCATCAAAACCAACAGAAGCAGGATCAGAACCATAATCATGCGCTATAACTTCTATCCCTAACTTTGCTCCATGTTTTTTAAGCTGTTCAATTGAAGCGGCCCTAAAAGTATCTCCTGCAGCAAAAACACAGGATAATTTTTTCTCCTTCAATAAATTACCAAACTTTGCAATACTTGTTGTTTTTCCTGTTCCATTAATACCGCAAAAAAGAATAACATATGGCTTGTGTTCAGAAAGTTTTTTATCTTTTATCTTCTCAATCAAATCAAAGGGCTCAATCAAAACATTGTAAATTATATCTTTCAAAGACTCTATTATTTGTCCTTCTATTTCTTTCTTTAAAAATTCCTTTCCAACAAGTGTATCTTTCAATTGTTTTATTATTTTATCGGAAACTTCGAGTGCTACATTATTTTCAAGTAAAATCATCTCCAAATCTCCAGAATATACCTCAAAATCCTCTTCAGAAATCTTTACCTTATTTATACCTGAAAAAATCTTCTTAAAGAATCCTTTTTTCTCTTCCTCTTCAACCTTTATATCTTTGATTATATTCTCACTTATTTTTCTTTCTTCCTTATCAAATGTCTTAAGAGCAGGTTCAACATATTCATGTTCTTCTATCGGTTTTATTTCTTCCTTTACTCTTTCTTTTTCCTCAATTTCCTTAACTATCTCTTCCGCTTCCTTCTCTCTTTTTTTGCCTTCCTTCTTCTCTTTTTTAGATATTTCCTTAACCCTTGTTTCCTTCTTTTCCTTAACAGATTTTTCACTCTTTTTGGATTTCTCTTTCTTTGCAACTTCTTGAACCTCGTCTACAACTGCTTTTTTAATTATACCCTGTGTCCAACTTTTTAACTTTTCCTTGAGTTTTCCAAACATATTTTTACAAGCAAAGAATTAGTTATTAAGGTTTTGGTTCAAGGTATTTTAACCAGCTAATCTAAATTTTTATAAAGAAAGGATGCTTTATTATAGTATAATGAAAGGCATACTTGTAATATTAGACGGATTAGGAGATTTACCCCATAAACTCCTAAATGAACAAACTCCATTGGAAGCTGCCCAGACACCAAATCTTGATTTTTTAGCTGCAAGGGGCCAATTAGGATATATGTACACCGTGAAACCGGGTTTCATCCCAGAATCTGATGAAGCAATAGTTTCTATATTTGGAAATGAATTAATATCCAGCACAAGAGGTCAATTAGAAGCAAGAGGGAGTGATTTAAAACTAACTCGGGGAGATTTAGCTTTTAGGGTTAATTTCGGAACAATTGATTCTCTAGAACAAGGAAATATTCTAGACAGAAGAGCAGGAAGAACTTTAACCACAACAGAGGCAAATCTTCTTGCAAAGGCTATAAATAAAATAAAACTTCCATGTGAATTTATTTTCAAACCAACCGTACAACACCGAGCAGCACTTGTTTTTAGAGGGGGATTTTCAGATAATGTGTCTGGAAACGATACCACCTATACGGAGGGTATGACTCTTATTTCAAACAAAATTGTTAAATGTAAGCCCTTAGATGATGATGAAAATTCTCAATATAGTTCAAACATCGTAAATGAATTTCTTGAAAAAGCACATTTAGTATTAAACTCACATCCAGTAAATATTGAAAGAGTAAAAAGAGGATTACTCCCAGCAAACTTTTTATTAGTAAGAGGAGCAGGAATAGAATACCCTAAATTAAAGCAATATAAAAAATGGATAGCTTCAAACTATATGCCATTAGAAATAGGTTTTGCAAATACCTGTGGGATGAAAAATTACTCCTTCGATTATCCCGAACTTACCGGGATAGACGCATATGAAAACTTGTGGAAAGGCCTCCGCAAAGCTTGTAAACATTCTGCAAATGTAATTAAAAAAAATATCAAGAGAGCAGATTATGCATATATACATATAAAAGAAACAGATCTTCCAGGACATGATAATAAACCTGTTGAAAAGAAATTGATGTTGGAATATATTGATATTACTTTATTTAAATATTTAAGAAGTATCGCTCCACAATACAAAATAAAAATTGTTGTTACAGGAGATCATTCAACTCCCTGTAAACTTAAATCACATTCAGCAGACCCTGTTCCAGTTTTGTTTTATGATTGCAGACCTCTCCCAGTTGCAAAGAAATTCTGTGAAAAAGAATGTAGAAAAGGAGAATTGGGAAGAATAATGGGACAAGAACTTTTGCAGAAAGTTGGATTTACAAAATAAATTATTTATTGCATAAATATATTAAAACTATAATTTTTTTATAAAAACATGATTATTTTAGATATTGAAACAACAGGATTAACTAATGATTGTGGTATTTGCGAGATAGGTGCAATAAATACAGATGATCATTCTAACACTTTTCTTCAGGATTGTAAAATTGATGATGATGACTTGATTACTGAAGGGGCTATGAGAGTTAATGGAAGGAATTTAGATATTCTAAAAGATAAAAATAAACAACCTCAAAATCAATTAATTGAAAATTATCTTGATTGGGTGAGTATGCAAGAAAATAAATTATTTTATGGACAAAATGTTGCTTGGGATATAAGCATGATTCAAGCTAAATCAATTAAGTATGATTTACATAAGAAATTTCTTGAGATTCATATGCAAAGAGGTATGGATTTACATACTTTAGCACAAGAAAGATATTTTGAAATAAATAAAAAATATCTCTTGAAAGAAACAGGTCAAAGTGCATTTAATCTTGGGAAGATCCTAGAATTTTGTGGGATTCCCGATGAAAGAATTAATGTTAAAGGTAATGAAATTGTTAGAGAAGGGAAGTATCATACAGCCCTAGAAGATTGTGCGCTTGAAGGTGAAGCAATTTATAGGTTAAAATTTGGAAAGAATCTTTTTGAAGAATTCAATAAATTTGAAATTCCCGATTATCTAAAAAAGTAATTCTAATTTTCTCTAGAATTTAAAATACATTTAGCGCTTGCCGTTCAGTTCGTGTACAAACTAGAAAAGTGTAAAGGGCTTAGTTACTTTTTAAAAAAATTTAAAATTAACCGAAAAGTGCACTAAGTCCCTCTGCTGCAGCTTCGTGTTTCTCTTCCTTTGGAACTTCTTCCTTCTTTGCTTCAGCAGGAGCACCTGCAGGAGCAGCAGCAACTAAACTAGCATTAGCCAATTCACTTGCTATATCCACGTCTTTCAAACTAGCGACAAGCGATTTGATTTTTGAATCATCCGCACTTGTACCAGCAGCTACAACAACACTTTTTATGTTTGCTTCACTAACTTCTTTTCCAAGTTTGTGCAACAAAAGTGCCGCATATATGTATTCCATTTTAATTTCCTTCTCCTGTAGAATTTAATTCAGGAGTATTTGTTTCTGCAGCTATTTTTTCTTTATTCTGTAATCTTTCAAGAGCCAATTCTTGCCTTCCAGCTTTTCCAATCAAGAAAGCAATAGTCTCGGGAGTTGCATATCCAATATTAACTGCGAAAGGTAAAGCTTTTCCATAAGCTACTTTGAAATCCTCTAAAGTCTTTTCTGGATCCAAATTGATTTCAGGATAAAATAATTTTTTTTCGTTATCAAATGCTGCAACCGGAATAAACCCTATTGTAAATGGTTTAATATCCAATTTCCCCATCATATCTGCAGCACCCTGACTTATCTTCTCCCCTTTCTTTGCAACCACCTTTGGAGCTTTGATTGTTATCTTCCCCCCTTCAATTTGAATTTGTATTCCTAAAGCGCCTAATTCACTGATTGCTGGACCCGGAACCAAATCGGTTGGACCCGCTGGGATTTCTATATCATCTGGAGCTATTTGTCCCGCTTTTGCCTTAGAAGGACTTTTTTTTCTTATTAATTCAATAGCTAACTCAAAAGAATCTATATCCGAGAATAATAAAGCAAAATCACTTGTTATTCTCTCCTTTACTTTTTTTATCTCTTCTTCTTTTGAAGAATCAATTGCTTTAATAATAAGATTTTTCTTAGGCACCTTAACAACTGCTTTTCCTCTCATCTTTTTAACAATCTCTTGAAATTGAGAACCGGGAATATTTTTTATAGAAGCGATAAGCAAAGTTTTCTTTTCTTTCAAAAGTTTTGATAGTTCTGCAACTGCACTTTTCTTCTTATCTGAAACATGCGTTGTCTTAACTGATTTGTCTGATTTTTTATCTTTCATTTTATTTAACGGATATCTTATAAGGTTTAGTCATTGTTAATTTAATTTCAATATTCTTTATGTTCTCTTTATTTCTTGGAAGAGTTTTGAGAAGCAAATTATAAACAGCAAGAACATTTTCAATTATATCCTCATCTTTCATAGTCTGTTTTCCTATTGGAATCTTTATACTTGGTTCTTTTACCTTTATCTTTATACTAGTATTTATCTTGGTTGTGAGTTCTCTCAAAGTTTTTTCATCGGCATTCATTATAATTCCCAACTGAGGAGAAGGCATTTTTCCTGTTGGACCTAAAGCTCTACCAAAGTTTGTTGCAACGCTCGGCATAAGACTTGCCTGAGCAATAAAGAAATCATAATGGTTAACTAAACCTTTCATTTTGCCTTTATCACCATACTTCTTAAATTCATCTGGAGTAATTGTATCTATATTCGTGTTCTTAACCTCTAAGAATCCTGCAATTTTTTTATCTTTTATCTTATGCGGAACACTAACAAAAAGATTTACATTGCTTTTTTTAACATCAAATTTTTGTAGATTTACAATTAAATCCACAGTCTGATCAAACTTTCTTTCTTTAGCTCTTCTTAATTCAGTTAAAGCTTTCTTTAACTCTGTCTCTAATTCTGCCATTTTTCTGTTTTAGCCTCCCAAATTATGCGTCCTGGATATAGAACATATTCCAGCACGATATGGTTCAAACGGCTAATTTTTTATGTTATTTTGGGTTTTTAAATGTTGGGTTCTCATGAATATAACTAGATATTACAATAATCCTTAAAAACAAAGAATTTTACCCATTAACATGGATGGTTATTACACTTTAAGATATAAATCTTCTCCAGAAAACGTGGCATATGTATTGCATAAAGAAGGAAATAAACTTAACAACCTGACAAGCCCACTTTCCCCAAAAAAGCTTGGTCTTAAATTAGAAGCTAATGGTGAAATATCCGCTCCAAAATATTTCTATCCTCCAAAGAAAATAGATAAAATTACTGCTCTTCAAGAGATTTCAAAAAAAATGGACAGTAAAATAGAAAGGGTGGTTAACGCACTATAAAATGGAATTGGTTGCTCTACTCTCAACAGGGAAAGGAAGCTGGGGACAGGTTTCAGGACTTATGAAACACGGGGAATGGGACAAAATAATAGTCATTGGTGACGAATTTGGTACAGGGTTTACCCATGAAAAGAAGTTTGAATTCATAAAAGTAGACTTAAAGGCAAAAATAAAAGAACTTAGAGAAGAATTTCTAAAAAAACTTAAAAATAAAATAGATGGGACTGAAGTTGCTCTATCTATTGCTAGTGGAGAAGGAAAAGAGCATATGGCCCTTATATCTGCATTAATTAACCTCCCCGTTGGAATAAGATTTGCTGCCTTGACAAAAGAAGGCGTTATAGATTTGTAAAATGGAAGAAAAAGATAGCAAATTAACAAAAAAAATTCTATGGGCTTATAGTTTTGATGAGAGAAACAACTCAAGCCACTTAAACAAACAGATCATTCATAGTTGCACAAGATTAGAAGAAGAAGGATTCGGTATGCTTGAAGATAAAGATAATCCTGGAAATATAGACAAAAGCTTTTCTATTGTTTCCCCTAATGGAGAGATATTTACCCCAGAACAAATTACTAATTATTGGATGAGAAGAGGGGGAAGATTCAATTCAAGAGATATTGAAGACACTAAAATGCACAAAATGAATATATATTACTTTGGATTTAAAGAAAAATTTAGTTATCAATAAAAATACTCATCTGTAACTCTTTTTATATAATACAACAATTATTAAAAACGTTAGTTCTTCTCTTCTTTAATGATAACTTACAATGATATATATGAAGCAGCAAGAAAAGAAAGATATTCTGAACAATTACAACAAATACCAAAAAATTTCATATCTGAGGTTGCAAAATATATAAAAGACAAAAAGGAAATTGCCGCAAAAGATAGTGAAGATTTTTCAGACGTAATAATAAAAACAAAAAAGCAATTAGAAAATGCAACCACTTTGTTTAAAGAATTAATAATAAGAAGAAGAAAAAAGATATTAAATCTTGTACTTATAGCTACAGAAACAGGCATTTCAAAACAAGACTTTGAAAATATGCTGGCTATAGAAAAAGAATTATTTGAAGGTTTAATGAACTGTATGGATTCTTCTGAAAAAAAACTAAATGAGCTTTTAAGTGGAATCAAAGGAGAGGTAACAAAAAATAATGATTTAGTTGTTTTCCTCGATGATGTTGAAGAATTTTTGGGAGCAGATGAAAACAAGATGGGCCCCTATCAAAAGGGAGACATTGCTAATCTTCCTAGAGAAATAGCAAAAATACTCTCAGATGGAAAAAAAGTTGAGATAATCGACAAGTAAAATTTATTAAATACAGTTATATAAATAATACTATGACAACCAGCAAAAGTAGACTCATTATTGGAATAGGATTAATAATATTAGGATTAATATTTACAATTATATCTATTTTAGTAACATTATTTATGCTAATATATGGAATACCCTTAATAATACTTGGGATTGTTATAATATTCAATAAAAAAGAAGACCAAATAGAAAAAAGAAAGGATTTAAAAGAAAAAGAATATAAAAAATAATATGACAAATAAAGAAATAATTGTTACAACAGCCTTTGAGATACCTGGAAGAGTAATTTCTAAAGTAATCGGGATAGCTAGAGGAAACACTGTAAGAGCAAGAAATATTGGCAGGGATATTGGGGCAGGTCTAAAAAACTTAGTAGGAGGAGAAATAGTAACTTACACGGAAATGACGGCACAATCAAGAGATGAAGCATTTAATAGAATGATTAATGACGCAATAAAAATGGGAGCGGATGCAATAATAGGATTTAATTTTTCTACATCAATGGTTATGCAAGGGGCATCTGAAATGCTTGCATATGGTACCGCTGTAAAGTTGAAATAGTTATTCTAAATCTTCTCTAAAAATTAATTAAATTATCTTTTATTAGCAAGATATACTCCAATAAGTCCGACTATGAAAAGTATTGCGCCATAATCTAAAGAACCACTTAAAGTATTTGCAATGGCATTTCCTGTCAACGCCGGATATCCCATAAAGATACCTAAAACCATTGATAATAAGGAAACAAGAGTTATTGATTTTTCCAATCCAACTGCTCTATTTCCAACATGCTGATCATAATATCTAAGAATTTCTGAATCTTTATGTCCGTAATCTTGTTTTAAATGGGATTTTTCCACCAAAACCCCTCCTCTTAAAGCTAAAGCCTGCTTAAACTCTTCTACCTCTTTAGATAAAACTATTTTACCTTCCTTTTTAGATAAAGTATCTTTCATGTAATAATATATATCTCTTCCTTTTTCAAAATCCTCTTTGTATATTCTGTCTTCCAATAATATTAACCCATATCTCAATAAAAGTTTAACAGAATCTAACTTTGTTCCAGATTTTTTAGGATATTTTTTCAAATAATTATAATTCTCATTTATTGCTTCATCTAAATTCTTTTTCCACGATTCAATATCTTTTCCATACTTTCTTTTAGCCTCATTAATAATCTTTTTCTCGAAGCCAGATTCCTCTTTTTTTGACATAAATAAACTAGGATAAATTTATTTATAAATATTATTGGATTTCAGCAAAGATAAAGCCTGTAGAGGGATTCAAACCCCCGACCTACTGATTACAAGTCAGTTGCTCTATCACTGAGCTATACAGGCTTATTATGCCTAAAGTGATTTAGCCAGATGTTAATCTGAGCTTATCACTGAGCTATACAGGCACAACAAAATGAATAATTAAATGCTTTAAAAGATTTCGTATTCTAGAGATTTACTCTTCATCAACTTCTTCAGAACTAGTTTCTTTTTCTGTCTTCTCTTCTTTCTTTTTTAACTTCTTCTCTTTCTTTTTAGGTTTTTCTTCGGCTTCCTTTTCTTCCTTAATTTCTTCTTTCTTTTCCTCACTAACTTCTTCTTTCTTTGATTTTTCCTTGACTTCTAAATCTTTTTCAATTTCCAAAGATTTAATCTCACAAAGTGAAAGAGGATAAATTTTCTTTAACATTAAACTTAATTCCTTCTGCATCTTATTCTTTAATATTTCTTCAAAAATTCTTGAAGCGAGTTTGTCCTTTAGATATTTCTTTATCTCTTCTCTTGCTTTATCTCTTAATCCTCTTCTAACTCTCTTAGAAACTTTTCTTCTTGTTATTAAAAAAGGCTTTATCTTAAGAGAAGCATCCTTACAATCAGCAACAAAAGAATCTTCAACATAATCTGTTCCCTTTCTTATCATTCTTCTTAAAAAATAAGGCATTAAAAGAATTCCCCTCGGAGATGCAATTGCCTGATGTTCTTTTACAGATACCTTAAATTGAACAAGTATGCTCTTTCCTCTTAATATTCTTGTTAAATCATATTTTATGTACTTCCCTTCCAATTCTGAAAGTTCATATGCAAATATTTGGGTTTGCTTGTTTATCAAAGGCATTTCCACATCGAAAAACCTTTTTTTCTTTTTTGCCTGTGCCATTTTAGTTTATTTTTATTTACTCCTGTACTTGTTTGCTTAGTCTGATACCTTTCTTTTGGTATTTAGATTTATTGCAGACTTTGCAGGTGTACATCATATTTGTTTTTTTAGTTGTTTTTGATTTTCTCTTGAATTTAGAAGCTGCAGGCTTAGAACCCCATTTTCCTTTATTTCCTATTCCTCTAGCTAATCCCCTTAATTTAGCCCTATATTTTGAACCTCTTGTAAGTGTCCCTCTCTGGAATCCTGTTCCAACTAATTTTATTTTCTGTTCTGTCTTTTTCTTACAATAAGGACAAAATCTTTTAGTTGTTTTTGGAATTTTCATAGAAATCCTTGTTTTACTTGGTTTAAAAAGTTTTTTATATCCTAGTCCCGCAGTTATATTATGATTAGGAGAATTAAATTCAAAAAAGGAGAACAAAGAAAATTTATTAAAGATGTATTAAAAAATATAAACTCCCCCTCAATAAAAGAATTGGCAAACAGACTATCTATAAATTATTCTACTCTAAAAAATTATATTGTAGAAGAAAGATTATTACCTGAAAACATCTTCGACAATTTATGTTTTATATCTAAAATAAATAAAAGCGAATTAGATGTAGAATACTTAGAAGAAAACTGGGGGCAAGTTAAGGGAGGAAAAATTAGTAAAAGAAATTAGAAAATGGTCCCATGCAGAATCGGACTGCAACCCTGTCCATTTTGATGTTTATCTCACTTTCCTTAAAGGAGGTTGATTGTCAAGGAACCTTGGTGCCTTACATCGTCAAGGACATGTTCTACCATTAAACTATGGGACCTTTCAAAGATAACATTAACAAAAATATTTAAATATACTTCTTTTCTATTCTAATTATGGTAAGAAGTGGAGGTGGGATGTTCTTTTTCATATTATACCTACTTTTAGGCATATATTTCCTTAATTTTGGAATTACATTTATCCCAAAGTTTACTGGATTGTCCTCGGATATCAATAGATGGGTAATCTTCACAGGTGGAATTCTCCTAATCTTTGGAGGAATAAATTTCCTTAAAGTTAACCGATATAATACTATAAGAAGAAGATACTAAACTATCTTGATTTTTGAAATCTCAATAAACTTTATATATGTAATTTTCATTAAATCTAGATGAGGTTAAAAAGAGGGCAGGTGACTATCTTCATTATTCTTGCGGTAATAATAGTTGCGATTGCCGCATTGTTTATTGTGTTTTGGGAAGATATATTTCCAGGAAGAATCCCTTCAGAAATGAGTCCGGTTTACAAAACCTTCACTTCTTGTTTAGAAGAAGATGCTCTCGTTGGAGTCAGATTATTAGAAAGTCAAGGAGGATATATTTACCTGCCTGAATATGAAGAGGGTTCGGAATATATGCCATTTTCTTCTCAACTAAATTTTGTAGGAAGCTCTATTCCTTATTGGTATTATGTCTCTGCAAACAATGTACAAAAAGAACAAGTACCCTCTATGAAAGATATGGAAAATGATTTAGAGAAATTTATTGAATCAAAATCAAGAGAGTGTTATTTTGATGATTATTATGCTCAAGGTTATGAAATTACTATGGAGGAACCCGATGCTGAGATAGTTGTAAATGAGAACCAGATAACCCTTAATTTAAAAATGGATTTCTCAATAACTAAGGAAGAAGAAACCTACTTAGTTAGAGAGCACAAAATAATAATTGATTCAAAATTAGGTTCTCTTTATGAATCCGCTCTAAAAGTTTATGAAAAGGAACAAGAAAATTTATTTTTAGAAAATTACACAATAGATATCCTAAGAATGTATGCTCCTGTTGATGGAGTTGAATTAACTTGTTCTCCAAAAGTATGGGAAGCAAACAGCATATTCAATGATTTGCAAGAGGCTATTGAGATAAACACAATGGCATTAAAAGGAACTTCAAATAAAAATGATTACTTCGAAGTCGAGATAGAAGGAATACCTTCTGACCAGGATATAAAATTCTTAAATTCAAGAAATTGGCCTTACAGTTTTGAAGTGCTTCCCTCAGAAGGAAATATACTTATGGCTAAGCCTGTAGGAACTCAGGCAGGTTTAGGAGTTTTAGGATTCTGTTATGTTACGTATCATTTTGTATACAGCTTGAAACATCCAGTTTTAGTACAAGTTATGTCTGGAGAAGAAACTTTCCAATTCCCTCTTGCAGTTGTTATAATGGGCAATAAGCCAAAAAAACCTTTAGAAGGTTCAGCGATAGGAGGAGAATTTTCTGAACTTTGTGATAATAAAAACTCTCTTGTAACAGTAAGCATATATGGGAATGATTTAAAGAAAATAAACGGAAATATATCTTACCAATGTCTTGGAGCAAGTTGTTTCATAGGAGAATCTGAAGGAGGAGTACTTTATGACAAATTCCCAGAATGTGTAAACGGATATGTTTATGTAAGATCGGAAGGATATAGGGATGGTAAAATAATGCATACAACTACACTGGATAAAACGAGCGTGTCTATAATATTAAACAAAATACACGAAGTGGGAATAAATCTATACGTAGACAATAAAGCATACACTGGACAAGCATCAATAACATTCATATCAGATGATTTTTCAAGAACAATAATGTATCCTGAAGAAAAAAGAGTGGAGTTGAGCGAAGGGGATTATGAAATAGAAGTACAAATATACAAGAATTCTTCCTTAAATCTTGGTGCAACGACCATGGAACAATGTATTGATGTACCAAAAGGGGGTCTTGGTGCATTATTTGGATTAACAGAAAAACAATGTTTCAATGTAGATTACCCTCAACAAATGATTTCGAGTGCTCTTGCAGGAGGAGGAAAACAAAATTACTCAATGTCGGAATACGAATTACAAAATTCAAAAACAATTTACATCAACGCAGAAAGTATGCCAAACCCTTCCTCATTCGAACAAATACAAGCAAATTATATTTTATTTGAAACTAAAACACTAGATGTAGACCTTAGATGATAAAGAAAAAATACTTGATTGGAATGTTTATAATACTAGCAGGTTTAATCTTGCTTTCTTCGGTTTCTGCATATACTCGTGCAGTAACAAGTGGAATGCAATATTCAAACACAATAGGAATAGGAGCATTTGGAAGTGGAAGTAGCCTACAGTTTGATAAATCTATGTGTGAAGAAGGAGGAACTGACTTATTAATACAAATAGTTCCTTTTGGATGCACTCCTGCCGTTGTAAGAAGCGATTTGTTGGAAGAACAGGATGTTCAGATTTATTGCCAATTAGGAGCAACCCAAATTAATCCTTTAATAGAAATAGAAGCAATAGATTATCTAAGCTTTGCTCCCTCACAACAAGAACTTTCTGAACAAGTTAGAAGTGTTGGATATTTCCCTTCTAGAGCTGCATTAGGAACCTCAAACCAACAGGGAGAACTAACCTCTCCAATACTAAGCGATTTGGGATATGTAGTAATAACGATAAAGAAACAACCAAACGAATCTCAAATGCCAGAATATGTTCAGGGAAATCTTACAGCAAAAGTAAGATACGATATAACAAATGCATTCGGAGTAGGAAATACAGATTTCTACCTTAAAGAAATGAGCGATGAAGAATGGAATGAAAAGTATATTCAATACAGCTTTTGGGAAGGAAGAGGATACCTAAGAGCACTATCTGTAGACAATGAAGGAGCACAGATTGTAATGTATTCTGATGATACAATAGTAAGCTCAGGAACTTTTTCAAAAGAGGGAAGAACATATAGCAAATCAAAATATGCAAGCTTCCATCTAAATGAAGGAGAAAAATCTGATGAATTGTATCTTCCTGGATTTAGCCCTTGTCTTGCAACCCTAACCGTAACATTACAAGATTTAGTTAACCCTGATACGAGAGTTAAGTTAAAAGTGGGTTCAGATTATGTTGAAGTTGCAAAAAATGAAAAATTCCTTGACAATAAATGTTATGTAAAAGATATAAATAAAGAAGGACTTTATCAAAGTGTAAAAGTACATTGCAATGGAGATAAACCTCAGACAGTCTCTCTTGGAATATCTCCTAGAGTAAAACTAAAAATAGATGGAGAAGTGGAAGAATACGAAGTGGGAGATTGGTTATACAAAACTCCCGATGGACAAAAATCAGTTTATTTGGGATATGTGGGTTCTTGGGATGGAAGTGAATTATCCAAAGATTTATATGTATACTTATTTGCTGCTCCAGAACACAAAGAAAGACTTGATGCAAACGACCTTGCTTCTGTAAACTCATATGCAAACACATTACAATCAGGTAAAACAGGAGCAGGAGTTTATGATGCAATTGTATCTGGAGTAACTGGATTTACTCATGCTACTATGACTATAGGAAAATGGGCGGTCGTTGGAGAAGATTTCTACTTCATACCTTTTGAACATCCAAAAACAGGAGGGGTTTCCCTACCCAAAGACGTTAAAGGAAAAGAAGTCTCAATAGTCGGATTTGGAGAAGGAGCAGACCAGGGGATTTTAAAAATAGAAGAAAACGAATATAGTTTGGAAAGAGATACTTCCATCTTCTCACTATTTGGAAGAACTATATACACCATAAAACAAGGAAATGAAAAGACAGGTTTAATTGTTGAAGAATTAAAATCAGACCTTGGACAATCAATACTTATATTGGGTGCAGATGATATAGTTGCAAAAACAAGTCTTCTAAAAAAATACGGAGCTTTCTATTCAGAAACAGGATGCAATAATTATCTAAATTGTCCTTCTAATTATACTCTATCAACAAACAGCGATTTTAATCCTCCTTCTAACTTAGACGATTTCTTCGAACATATTATAGGAGCAAGAATAATTCCAAAAGAAAACAAACTTATTGTTGAAAGGGCAACATACACTGATTCTCCTGATGAACTTTTCAATCAATATTATGAAAATGCAATGAATGACTTCCAAACGGTTAGATCAAGTTTCTCAGGAGAGAAAGATTCTGAAAACTCTCTAGAAACATATGGGGAAAAAGCATTACATGAAGCAATTCAATTAGCTATAAGATTAAATAAAAAGAGAACAGCATTAGAATTATGTGAAGAATTTAAAGATAAATACGATGAATCTATTCTTTATCCAGCTGTCTTAGAGATTTGTGAAGATGATTACAGAATATCAAGTGATGAACTTTCAACAATGGAAGTTTCAATTAATGGAAAAGTAAAAGAAATCTCTCTTGAGGGAATATCTGAGCCTAAATTCGAAGATTATGGGGTAGAGCTTCATGTGCGGGGTCCAAACGGAGTAACGAGTACATTAAAGCTTGAAAAAGATAAAAAAATAAATTTAAATGGATTTAGAGCAAATGAGAAAGAACTTGAAAGAACAGAATATGTTATGTTGAGTTCATTAGATACAGAATCAGCAGATGTGTATATTTATGTTGCTGACGAAAGCACCTGGCAAAAAGGATTTGCGAGCGATACAAAAAAACTTGAGATAGATACTGCTTTCCCTTATGGAGGTTACGTTTTCACATTAAAGAAAATAAACTTAGAAAAATCTGCGAAGGTAGCAATAAGAGGAAACACTAACTTTGAATATAGCGAGGTAGATTTTAATTTCAAAGTGGGAATTGAAAAAAGAAGTTTCCCTCTAACTCCTGAAAAAGCTGCAAGTAAAATTGAAACTTTAAATAAGCAAATAGAAAGTATAGAAAAAGTATCAAATACATTGGCAGGAGTTGTTAAAGTCTGGAAATATGCATGTACTGGAACCGCTGGTTGGTTAACATTTAAAAATATGATTTCAAATATGGGGGGGAAATCAATTGCAAGACAAAAAGTAATGCAAGGAGAAAACGGATGGACAGAAAGATGTAAAACATTAGTTGAAGAAAATCCAAGAGAGTATCCTTCTTTAGATTCCTGTTTTTACAAGAACGCAGATAAAATAGATGCACAAGTAGAAGAAACTTACAAATACATTCAATTTGAAAACCAAAAAATAAAACAAGCGGAAGAAGGAACAAATACTCAGGAAGGATGGATAAAAGATTATTCCGAAAAAACACGTGAAACTTTAAGTGAAACTTCTATTCAAGAAGCAATAAACAGTAAAGAAATAGCAGGAACAAAAGAAATTGAATTCCAAAATATAAACAACATCCTTAAAGAGGAAGGATTTAAGGAAGGAGTATACAGCACAGATCAACTTAAAGAGATAGGATTATATTCTGAAATATTAAATAATCCTAGTTCCAGTGATGAATTAAAAGAAACAGCAACAAAAAGGTTATACACAGTTCTAAGAGATGTTCAAGTTAACTCTCAAACTTACTCCTCTCAAATATCCCTAAAAGAAACTAGCGGTTTAGCAAGTAGCGGGGTATGGAATCTAAAAGGGATAAAAACAACAGAAATCCCAGTTTATTACATTGAGACTTTTGCAAACTCAGAGTACTCCTCGGGTTATACTGGTGCCTCAATAGACAAAAACAAACAAGTTTATGTTGTAAAAGATGAAAGAGGATTTGGAACATACTTATTAACTTACAAACTTGATGGAGATAGAGGAGTAGTGGAACAAACTTATAAGATTGATGAAACAGCAAAAACAATTTCATTATATCGTGAAGGTAGTAATGAAAATGGAGTTGTTCAGGAAAACCCTTTCAATATAGTCTTTCAAAGATACGATAAAAACTCCTTGAAAAACACCTATAAAGATGCAGAATTAAAATACTATGAAGAAGAACCAAATAAGGGAAATCCTGCAATAGTTCCTCTTGATAAAGCAACTGGATGGTATGCAGCAACAAAACCAATGCTTACTTCTGAAACACTCAAAGCTTATGACGATTCTGGAAGAATAGAAGTTTTCTGGATTTGTAATGTTGGACAGGACGGATTGGAAGATTTCTTCAGTGAGGCTAGAGATGATAAATGTGAAATGATTAACCTGAGAACAGGACAGGCATTAAATCAGGTTTTAGGATTAAGTGAAAACGAAGCTTCTGCAATGATTGAAAAAGCAAGGAGATCAATTGAAGAGGCACAAAGAGCATATGCAAGTGGAGCAAGAAGAGTTAGAATAGGAGGAGTATCCTATGATGTTGGAAGCCCAGCAGTT
Organism: Candidatus Woesearchaeota archaeon; assembly: GCA_964612685.1. GTDB lineage: Archaea > Nanobdellota > Nanobdellia > Pacearchaeales > GW2011-AR1 > MWBV01. The sequence continues at coordinate 13,322 of CAZTCF010000001.1, read as the reverse complement.
TCAACTCCTGCAGTTCAATGTCAGGATTTCATGTCTCCCAAAGAATGTCAAATACTATTCAACGTATGTGACCCCGTTGTATGTCCAAGCTCAAGATGCGATTTGGGAGGAACTTATCCTGTACAGGATGTTATCCAATCAGGAGTAATAGGAAGTATAGCTTTATGTCTTCCTAATGCAAAAGAAGGAATAGTCGTTCCTATATGCGTATCTGGGGTACAAACAGGATTAGACGGATTCCTGAGCGTTCAAAAATCTTACAGAGATTGTCTTCAACAAAATATAGAAACTGGAGAAACAGTAGGAATTTGTGATGAGGTATATAGTATATATATTTGTGATTTCTTCTGGAGACAGGCCCTTCCTCTTGCAAAATTGACCATACCTAAAATTTTAAGTGCAATATTCAAAGAAAATCCTCGCGGAGGAGGAGAATACTTGGGAGTAAAGGATGCACTTTCAAAAGCCCAGGATTCAATAGAATACTTTAAAGGATATTACGCCGAGAATTCTTGGAAAGCATTCAAACTACGTTCAACAGACCAAGTTGGAACAGAAGTGTGTAAAAGTTTCCCTTCAGTAATATTCCCTGGAAGTGGAGACTTCCTTGATAGCTTAACCGACCCAGACTCTCCAACACAATACACAGGAAAATTCCAAGAGATAGTTTATACAACAGCAACAAATCCCCCTACTTCCCATTATAAAGTTTCATACCACATATATGCAGGAAAAGACACCGGGGCTTATTATCAAGTTTCATTGAAACAAGGAACAGGAAGCTCTTATTATCAGGATACAATGTTTGATAGAAAGGTTGCATCAGGATACATTCCAGCAGGAGAATACGCAACAAATAGCACAGACTTTACAGCACCCTCTGGGTACAAATACTTATGTATAACAGTAAATGGAAAAGAAAATTGTGATTTCGAACAGGTTTCAACCTCTTTTGCAGTTAATTATATGAGCGAATTATATATACAAGAACAAACAACAACCCAAGTAAAAACAGAAGAGGAATGTATTTCTGGAACAGCAAGTTTATACAGTTTGTTAAACCCTAATATCCAAAATGCAGCAGAAGAAATACTAAATCCAAAGATATACGAAAACGGGATAATAAGAGTGTGTGCAACAGACAATCCTGGAAAAGGAACAGATGAATCATGGGAAGATCCAGAAGAAGCAAGATGGACTCCTGTAGGAGTATGTGGAGATACAAAAGTAAAATGCTGGCTTGATAGAGATAAGGTTAAAGAAATAGTTCATTCATTGAATATAGAAAATGATATACTAAGTCAAACTGCAACAAACTATGAAAATGTCCTATTCAATGAGGGAGATTATCTTACAACCAAAGAGTTCAAGGAAGCTATAGAAGACATAAATGATGAAACTTATGTAAAAAAGAAAATAGAAATGATAGATGAACTATGGGACAAAATATTTTTCAACAATCAAAAAGCTAAATTATTTTTAATGAGAGGACAATTATATTCGGCTCTTGCAATTGGAGAATATTCAGTTAATTTAATGGAAGCAGCAATTATCAGCGGATCTACAGGAGGAACATCGACAGGAACAAGCACAGGAGAAACAACAACCCCCACTCCAGAAAATCTTCAAGCACAATTTAATGCAAAATACATCTCTCCATATTTTCAATTTAATGATAAAAATCCTTTAACTTTAGATGATAAGTGCTACAGATATTATAATTCCAAATGGCAATTTGCAGCATCATGTAGCACGACAGTACCATGGTATGATGTAGATAGCTTAGGGACAGAATATACAAATCATGTTTCTGAAGAAAATAAAGAACTTATAATTGCACTCCAAGACAAAGATGGAGATTATATTGGAGGAATAAAAATATTCTTAGACAAGATAATTGGAGATAATAACGCAGAACTTTCAGATGAAACTTTTAAAACAACAACTCTAGATGAAGAAGGAATCTTCACAGTTAAATTCTCTGATCCAAAATATGAATCAATGAGAAAACTCTACTACAAATATGAGGGAGGGGATTGGTTCTGGCAAATCGATGATAAGTTTGAAGGAGGAGGTGTCTGGCAAAGCATGTCAAATGTTGCCCCTGGATTTAACGAAGAGCAAAAAAATATCATAACTATGTTAAAAGAAAGTGATTTATACAAGGGAGCTGCTATTTTGTTTGATTACTCCTCAGAAGAAATACAAGAAATGTCAAAAGCATTTTTAGAAGAAGAAACTCCAACAACATCCACAAATACACTTGATTCTCAACTTCAAAGAAGAGATTTAACAAAATTAACAAATTTAATGAAAGCTCTATCTACCTCCGTTCTAAACACCCAGTATAAATGTTACTGCGGGGATAAGTGTGATGAATATGCTCAGTGGATTACAAGTGCAGCTAGTTCAGCTAGTAGTAATATTCCAGATGAATTGTTATTGCTTGCAATAATGATTCAAGAATCCTCCTGCAGATCGGTAACTTCTGGAGGAGATAATGGACTAATGCAGATCAATACAATCCATTGTGGAACTAAAGGATTACCTTCAGATATAGATCAATGCAAATCTATTTTATTATCCAACGAACAATTAAACATTAACATAGGAGCACGAGTATTGAAAGAGGCATATAGTTCCTCAAGCAAGATTTATACATGTGTTAGTCCTATTGAAAGCTATAGTGGATGGGAATATGCATTAAGAGGATACAATGGTTGGAACACTGATTGTTCAAAAGGGGATCCAAACTATGTTAGAAATGTTAAAGAGAAATATTTTGAATTAGTTAGATTATACAATGGAGAGGCTCCTTCAAGTTGTGATAATTCACAAACTGGCAAAAGAATACTATCAATAGCAAAAAATAAGCTTGGAGAAGATACAACGCGTATTGAAAATGGAGCAATTGTTTATGACAATGTTTGTGCTACTTTTGTTTCAAATGTTTTAATTGAAGCAGATACTCTCCCTCAATTTCAAAGCTGTACGTCCGACACAATACCTTATAGAGATGCAATAATAGAGTTAGTTGATTTATTTGATAAAGCAGATTTTACTGAAATACCTAAAACTCAATGGCAAACCGGATTAGAAGAAGGAGACTTAATAATCTGGGGAGGGAGTGGAAGCTATGACAGCGAATACCAACATATAACCATCTTCTCTAACTATGCATCTGTAAGCCCAGGAATAACTATTATACACGATGGAGGACAATCAGTAGATATCTCTTCAAAGACATACACAAACCCATTTGGAACTAATTGGTATATAACTCATGTTTGGAGAGCTAAGTGTGCTTAAATAAAAAAGTGCGAGGACTAGGATTCGAACCTAGGTAAGCACTGAGCTACGAGAGCCTAAATCTCGCCCGTTTGACCACTCCGGCATCCCCGCAAGATATTATATTAATTCCTTAGAAAAGTGTGCTATAAAAATCTTTAGATAATTTAATCCGCAAGTCTCTTCTTCTTAGATTCAGATTCCTTCTGTTTTATTTTCTCTTCAAGTTTAAGTTTCTCAATCAATTCCTTATATCTATTTCTTATCGTAACCTCTGTTATCCCAGCAATATCTGCAACCTCTCTCTGAGTTTTTTTCTCATCATTCATTAAAGCAGCAACATAAAGCGCTGCAGCAGCAATGCCTGCAGGACCTCTTCCAGAAGTCAATTCAACCTCTTCTGCCTGTTTCAAAACTTTCAATGCATCATTCTGTGTTTTTGGGCTCAATTTCAAAACAGAAGAGAATCTTGAAACGTAATCTTTTGGAGAAGACTGGTTTACTTTTATTCCAAGTTTTCTTATAATAAATCTGTAAGTTCTTCCTATTTCTTTTCTTTCAACATCTGAAGCTGTTGCCATCTCATCTAACGTTCTTGGAATATTATAAGAACGACAAGCAGCATAAAGACAAGCAGCAATCACAGATTCCATGCTTCTTCCCCTTACTAATCCTCTCTGTAAAACATAATTATATATTCTTGAAGCTTCATCTCTTACAACATTAGGCAAATTAAGATAAGAGGCAATAACCCTTAATTCAGCCATTGCAAGTCTCAAATTTCTTTCAATTGAAGTTGAAACTCTTTCCTGCCATTTTTTCAACCTTAGAAACTTTCTTGTTTGTTTAGGTTCAAGTCTATAAATATCGGAAATCTCTCCAACATTAGTTGTTAAACCCTTATCAAATTTTTGTATAGAAATTGGAGCCCCACCCCTGCCCTTTTTTTCACTCTTGTCAAACTTACCAGATAAATCCATTCCAGTATCTACCATCTTCTCTTCAACGACAAGACCGCAATCGTTACAGATTATCTCTCCAAGATGAGAATCATAAGTTAAATTTATACTTCCGCATTCAGGACATTTTCTTATTCCGGCCATAATGAATTATATTTTACTATTTCAAGGTTTAATAATATGGTTTATAAAGTTTTCCCCTTTATAAAGCTTTCGTATACTTTACAAGGAAGAAATATCTGGGTTTTTAAGCGTTTTGGAAGAATTATTCAACCAAAACCCCATTAATCATCCCTTCCTGAGAAGGTCTGTTGGTTATCTTAACTCTGCCCACCTCAGTCTGAACTATTGTTCCTTTTGTAAGAACATTCTGCCTAGCCAAGAATTTATTTGAAGGGGTTTCAAGAACATTTTTTATCTCAACTTTTTTAGATTTTTTTCCTTTTTCTTGTATATTTACAAACTTAGCCCTAAGAAGATAATTTTTTTTATCTCCCCCTCTGACTCTTGTTGATTTTCTCTTTTCAATCGGAGAAAGTTTCACTGTTTTCTTCTGACCAGAAAGAGAATGTTTCTTTTTCTTCCTACTCTTAATATACCTTCCTCCAGTAATCTTTCTTCCTAATCTCATACTATCATAGTTGATTTTTTGTTTATAAACCTTTTTATAAAAATTTATTGTAAAAAATATAAGAAAAGTTTAAAAACGAATTTAATATATTGTGAATATGGCTAATGGAATTGAAAGACCTTTGGATTTGTTGAACACATCAAAAGGTAAAGAAGTTTTAGTACATTTGAAGGGCGATAAGTACTTTGTGGGTACATTATTGGCTTTCGATATCCATATCAATTTGGTATTGGATAACGTTAAGGAAATGCACGAAGGCGAACTTAAAAAAAGTCTTGGTTTGACTTTCCTTAGAGGAGATACAATAATATATATCTCTCCTGCTTCAACTGCACTTAAGAAGGAATAAATCCCTCAATAACTTCAAAAATTAAAGAATTAAGCGTTGCTTTATTTTTCGCTGGGCTTTTTCTCGGCGTATTAAACTTAGCGTGAGCTTTAGAAAAAATAAATCTTCTATTAACAGCTAATCCTTATAATCTTGTTCAGCAATTACAATGTTAAATTACAGATAACTTATTACTCAATTATGCTAAATGAAACAAATCACTAACTATAAAAATCCTATTTCATTCTATATTTTATGGCATCGAAGATAAAAATAATTTTCTTAGGAACATCGGCACAAATACCTACTGCTAAGAGAAATCATACTTCAATCCTTTTAAGTTACAAAGAAGAAAATATTCTTGTGGATTGTGGAGAAGGAACACAAAGACAATTCAGAAAAGCCAAATTAAACCCATGCAAGCTTACAAAGATACTTATCACACATATCCACGGAGATCATACTTTTGGACTCCCAGGATTATTGTCTACTTTAAATTTCAGTGGATATAACAAAAAACTGAACATATACTGTCCAAAAGGAGCTAAAAAAATAATTGAAAATTTTATTGATCTAAAGAATTTAAAAAATAATTTCAAAATAGGAATAGAAGAAGTCTCGGGCAAGTTTTATGAAAATGAAGAATTTTATTTAGAGGCAGAGAGCATGCAACATGGGATACCTACAAATGCATATAATTTTGTTATTAAATCGAAAATAAGAATAGACAAATCTAAATTAAAAAAATACAAGATACCTGAAGGACCGCTTTTAAAGAATATAAAAGAAGGAAAAGATATTATCTATAATAATAAGAAATACAAGGCAAAAGACTTAACTTACAAAGAAGAAGGTAAAAAGGTTTCATTTGTTTTGGATACATTATTTAATCCCAAAATTAAAAAATTTGTAGAAAATGCAGATTTTTTAATATGCGACTCAAGTTTTAGTTCAGAAAATGAAAAAGAAGCTAAAGAACACATGCATTTAACTGCAAAACAAGATGGAGAAATAGCCCAATATGCAAAAGCAAAAAAGCTGATACTTACCCATATCTCTCAAAGATATGATAACAGATTAAAAGAGCTTTTATATGATGCAAAAACCTCTTTCAAAAATGTTTCTATTGCAGAAGACCTCGATGAGTTTGAGATTTAATTATCTTTAAAACAAAACCTTTTAAATAGTCGGATGAATAATTTATTTATAATCTATGCCTCTGTAGTTCAGCCTGGATAAAGTGTTAACGCACAATCCAATCTGACTCTTGGCAAAACAACAAGCCCTGGTAGCTCAGCCTGGATAGAGCACTAGCCTTCTAATAAATAGAGAAGAAAGTTAGGGGTCGCAGGTTCAAATCCTGTCCGGGGCATACGCACGGGTGGCACAACGGTACTGCGTTCGCCTGCAGAGCGAATTTTCGTGGGTTCGACTCCCACCCCGTGCTTTTAATTTCCAAAGAATTATTAATAATTCAAAGACTCGTGCTTTTTCTCTTGTTCTCTTTTTCTCTTTTTCTCATCCTTCTTACCAATAAACCATAATATAAACAATAATAAAAATATTACAAGTATAGGGATTAAAATCTTCCATATTTTGGGTAATTTTCTTCTTTGAATATCAAAGCTAACGCTTGTAACAGCAGTCTTTCCTTCATAACCTATCTTTGTTGAGAGAACGTATTTTCCATCTGAAATATCCCTTGGAAGCTTAATTTTTCCCTCCTTTTCAAGATAATCTCCTACCAACACAAGATCCTCTCCCTCAAAGATTACCCCTCCCGAACTATCCTTAATAGAATATTCTAAATATGCCTCAACGTCCTCATCACCACCCAAATTATAAATTAAGGTCTTAAACCAAATATAACTTCCAGGATTTGCAGGAAGTTTCTCCTCGTCCATCTCTAAACGAACATCAAAGAGAGACTCAACAGATTGAACATCTATAGAAATGACAGATTCATAAATAACTCCATTTGATTTTACCAATATCTTCCCAACATAATTATCTGGAGGTGTATCTTTTGGAATTGAAAAATTAAGTTTTAATGCTTTTATCTCCTGGTAAGGAAGAATAATATTTGTTTCACTTACGCTAACAAAATTTTCAATACCTACAAAACTTATATCTGCCTCAACAATTCCATCATAAGCATTCATCAAATAAAAATCCTGGAAAATAGTTTCCCCTGGATTTAAAGATACTTTTATTTCATCAGAAATTAAAGTAATGTTATCCTCAACTATATCGATAATAGGAGTATCATCATACACTTCTGTAGAAGAAGAACCTCCACCACCTCCTCCCCCTCCAGTTGAAGGAGGAGTATAAGGAGTCTCTTCAGCAGAATAAATACCAAGATGATTTACATAAAACCTTAATATCCCTCCAGAATAACTCTCCTTAATACATTCATCTGTAGGACAAATTACCCCCTCTCTTAATATCCTGGGGTTTGTAAAAGACAATCCATATAACCATAAAGTTGCAGAAGTGTTAAAATTAGGAAGTTCTGTAACATTTAACTCTATTCTATTTGAAGAAACCTGTGAATTGGAATCTAAATCCAATAAATTATCTGAATTAATCCTATCATTAGTTATATTTATTGCCTGATTAAACCTTATTTTTCCATAGAGTGTGTTCTCCAAGACAATACTACTTAAACCTTGTAAATCCTCATAGGTATATTTGATAAAACCTGTAGAATTTCCTCTTGTGGAACCATTATACTCACTATATAAAATTATGAATAAACTTGAATTTGAAACAAAAGAAACCATTTCTGTTACAGAATCATAACTATTGTTTCCATAAATATACAATGTGTGTTGGCCTTGAGAAACATTAATATAAACGGGAGAATTCAAAGTTATATTGCTTCCCGAATCCAAACTATACCAAACATTATCTGCATTAACCGAAGAATAATTTATTAAAATTGATTCATTAGTTAAATAAGTTCCATTTTTAGGACTTAATATGGTTATAACTGGAATAGGGAGGGTAACAGTGATATTTAATGCCAAAGAAGATTGCAATGCCTTTCCTGTAACAGCTTCCCCCGTTATGGTTTGTCCGGTTATATCTGCATCAGCTGAGAGAAAAGATATGCATAATATAAACATAAAAAAAATAAAAGATATTTCTCTCTTTTTCATTAATTAAATAACAAGAGAGAGTATTAAAAAGTTATTATATTTATTTTCTTTTACTTTTAAGAATCACCAAAACAACTATTCCAAGCAAGACTATTCCTGCAATTATATAATACAACCAAGGAGATAATTTTTCCTTTGGTTTCTCAGAGATTAAAACCGGAACTAACTTCTGCGCACCTGAACCAAATGTCATTGGTCCTTCTTCTTGACTACTAATTGTAGAAACATCAAAAACGATATTCTGAATCCCCCCAATCTCACTCTCTTCTGGAACATTTATTGTAAAATAAACATCAACTCTCTCTCCAACTGGAATCTCATAAATTCTTCCTGGCTCATTCAGAGTTGCTATATCGGAGCCCTCTAAAATACCTACCCTCGCACTAACCATCTCTGTTCCAGCCATATTTTGTAAAACAATATAAGCTTGTTGGGTTTCACCAGGATTAATAGATAATGGATTCTCTTCCCAGTATTTAGAAGAAACTGCAAATGCTAAAACATTTCCCATAACAAAAACTCCAACTAATAGAAGTGTCATGCTCAAATATATTTTTTTATTTATTTTCATTTTATGTTCCTGTCTTTATTATCCATGCCCCAAGAGCATTAGTCGAGTATGATTGTGCTATTAAGTTTGAATTTGAAATTTCAAGACAATAATAAAGGTTTGCCTGTGCAGTTCCATCATTTATAGTATAATTACCTCTGTTAAACACTGCAACAGAAGTTATATTTGTATCGGTTCTATTAACCATTGGAGTTCCTTCACATCCTGTAGCATTCTTAACACTAAAGTTACTAGCTCCTAATGCATAAGCAGCATTGGTATCTCCAAGAAGATCTGAAGAGTTAACATACACAGATCTAGGCCTATTTCCAGTATTATTCAATCCCATAAATTCATTCGCCTCTGTATTCGATGCTCCTGGATTTATTGAAGGCCAAGTTAAAGAAGTCTGATTAGCTAAAAGTCCATCTGTAGTTCCGACATAAACATTCTTAGTAGTACTATTGTATCCAGAATTACCACTTAAATCTTGTATATATGCATTAATTGTCCACTCCCCTGGGCCATCATACCACCACATTGTAACATTACAAGTATAATTTGCCTGAGTTGATGTGCTCTCTCCGGCAACAAAAGTACATGTTGCTTGTCTGGTAGTTTCACCAGCTAAAGAAAAATTCATTGTTGCAGTTGCATTATTTATATTAGCTATCCCATCTGGATCATTCACCCTAAAACCTGCAATAACATAAGTTGGAGAGGGACCCTCATTCGGACCACTTTCCATACTAATAGCAGTTTCATTATATACTGCAACTACAACAGGCACACTTCCACCTGTAACAGTTATATTTAATCCCACATTTTGGGTAGTTGCTCTCCCAGTTATCTTATCCCAAAACTCATCAAAACTTCCAGCAGAAACCATAGACAACATTAACACGGTTGCCATAAAAAAACATAAAATGTAAATTCCTCTCTTCATTTTCATATCACCTATATTGTTATTTAAACTATTTTCAGTTTATAAATATTATTATCTCTTGTCAATTGCTTTGGAGTATATTGTCCATATGTTTCTCTGGTCCCTATTTAATAATTTACCAATTTCGCTGTATTTCTTTCCTTTTTCTTTTAAGTATAATACGACAGCTTCTAAAATTGTCAAATTCTCATCTTCAAATATAGATATAGGCAAGCTTAATCCGGTTTCACCAACTTTGAAAGCCTCTTTTTGTTTATCACTTGCTTTCTTGTATGCTGTCCATATTGTCCTTTCATCCCTTCCTAATTTTCTTGCAATCTCTGCATAATTCATATTAAGATTTTCTTTCATATATTTAACAAGAGCTTCCAATGCTCCGAGACTGTTTGCAAATATATTAATAGAAATATCTATATCCTTTCTCACAATTATTAATTCAGATATCTCTTTGTTATTTACATGATATTTCTTCTTTACTTCTTTTATCAATAACTTTATTACCTCTTCTTTATCTTGAGAATATTCCTCCTTCATTTCATCTGAAACTAAATTAATTGCCTTCAGAAGTTTATCATTCTCTATTCTCTTTTCTTTCTTCTTTCTTCTTCTCTTTCCAAATGTAACCAAAACTAAGAATATTCTTATTGTCCAGCTTCCAGTATCCCTAGTAGAATAAGCCTGTGAAATTAAATTTGAATTAGATTCTTCTAAACAGAAATAAATTGTTTCCTGAGCAGTTCCATCATTTAAACTATAATTTCCTTTAGGAATTACAGCTCCCACAACAGTTGTATAAGAATGCCAAAACATTTGAGTTCCCCCGCATCCAGGAGAAGTATGAACACTAAAGTTGCTTGCCCCCAAAGCATAAGCAGAATTACTCTCTCCAGTTAAATTTGTTGAATTGACTTCAACATTTATTTCTTCATTTCCAGTATTATTCAATAACATAGGTGAAAGTGCTTCAATATTAACTGAACCTGGACCTATTGAAGGCCAATCAACATTAGTGGAATTAGCCAAGAAACCCGTCGTTGAACCAACCGCAAAAGTTGTTGAATCATTAAATGCATCATTACCATCCGTATCGGATATAGAAGCATTTATTGTCCAAACTCCAGGAGCATCCCACCACCACATTGTTACATTACAAGTATAATTTGCATAGTTAGTATCATAATCCTCAAGTAAAGCACAACTTGAATTAACTCTTGAACTTTCTCCAGCAAGTGAAAAATTAACTTGAACTGAACTATCATCTAAGTTATCAAATCCTTGTTCATCATAAGCTGTAAAATTTAATTGAACATAGGTTGCAATAGGTCCTTCATTTGGACCATCTGATATGTCAGTCATTTCTGTTGAATTATAAACATAAACTATTTGTGGGGCTGTATTTGCTTCTCCTGAACTCCAGCTTATATTCATATCAGATAAACCAATTGTATTGCTTCCTGAGAAAATTACTCTATATACAATTGAATTATTTTCTCCTGTGAAAGTTTGTCCCAATGCACTTCCTGAAGTTGCAGCATACCAGGTTATTCCTCCATCTGCGCTAACCTGAACAGTTATATTATTTTCTGCATCTGTATTTAATTCTGTCCAAGTTACATTTGTTATTGAAGTAATGTTCTCTGTTGTGTTTATTGCATATGAAGTGAAATTTCCAGAAGAAGAACTTCCGCTTTCACTATATATACTAAGAATTTCATCTGAAGTTAATATTCTATCAAACCACATTGGCTTGTATATATTTCCTGTCCAAAATCCTCCTGCTTGAAATCCTCCAATACACCACTGTTGACTTCCATCATATTCTATTGCAACTGTACCAATAGAATCATTGAATACTCCATTAATATATACTGTTCTATTTATTGAAGAACTGTCATATGTTTGACAAAATTGTGTCCATTCTCCTAAATGAAGTGCCCCTTCAATATTTAAATCTTGAGAAACAGAACCGCAATTGTTTATTCTCCATTGATATATTCCTGCTGTTCCTATTGTCCAAGTATCGTAAAAACAGGTTTGTGCAAATTGATTCGCCCCATCATTTAGTTCTGAAGGATATGACCACCAACATGAAGTATGATTTTGAGCCGCATTAAAACTAGCCACATTACATACCTCATCATTTCCATCTAATTCTATAGAATATCCACTAAATCCAGGAGGAACAGTTGTATTTTGCGCAGGATCACTAGCTACTTCTGTAAAATTATTAACTCCTTTATAATCTTGTCCAAGCGCACCAGAATTTTCAAAAAGATAAATAGAAACTAAATTAGCATCATTAAGATAATTAAATCCTCCTGTGAAATTTACTGTTCCAGAATACCAAGTTACATCATTATTTATAAAAATACTACTATTATCATAAAAATTATCATAATAATTATAATTCATGTCTATTGTGAATGAATTTGAAGAGGTTCCAGTATTTCCAGAAGAATCATTTGCGAAAAAATAAACTGTATGAGTTCCTTCTTCTAAATATAAAAATTTATTTTGAGAGGAGGTGCAACTTTCACATAAAGTTATATTTTCTTCACTATCAATAGTATACCAAATCGTTCCAGATTCACTTGAGGATACATTAATTAATGGAGTTACATCTGCTATTGTTCCTGTTGGATAATTTATTGTTATTGTTGGAGGAATCGGGTCTTCTCCATCTAATGTTAAAAAATCATCCATTTTGTTTTGAGTATCTGTTAAATTTAATATTCCTGTAGCATTGCCTGTTCCACTTAAATTCGCAAATATTGTATAATTGGAATAATAACTTGGAGTTCCCCCTGTGTTTATATATTCAATAATTTCCTGTCTTGAAATATGTCCAGAAGCATTTGTCTGAGCTGTGAATTGTAGTTGTCCAGTTGAATTGTAAGCAGTTACATTTGCATTTGTTGCTAAAGTTTCGTTAGAATAATTTACATATGCCAGATAATACCATTTTCTTATTAAATAATTGTTTGCACCATTTACAACTTCTTTGGATGAGTCATAAGAACAATTTATGAAAGTATTGTTTGTGCTTAAACTGTTTTCATACACGTAAATATCTGCATCTACTCCATTAATATTTTTACAATCTTTGAAGATTGTATGGTTTGCACCTGATAGGTATACTGCTCTACTCCATCCCGATGCAGTATGAGTAATTGCAATTGGATTATAGAACAAATTTTTTTCTGAATCATATACTCTTATTGCCCAACCAGTATTGCTGGATGCATTGTTGTTTATAAAAATATTACTAACTGATTCAGAAGCAAGATAGATTCCTTCCCCATCTCCGCTGCTAGAAAAACTATTATTAGAAATGTTATTATAACTACTATTACCATATAAATATAATGCTGTAATTGGAGTTGTTACATTATTGTCTATTAACGTATTATAGGAAGAATGTTGATAAAGAAATATTCCAGTATATCCCGATTTAAT